>JABDCA010000004.1:0-132490 GCA_013288345.1 Bacteroidota bacterium
TATTACTGTTGGCGATTACTACAACCGTAAAGCTTTCCTCGACTACGACACTGTGATACATGCGCTGTATGGCCCAACCATAAACGAAGGAGAACTCACCAATTATTCAGGTGTTGGCCCAACACGCGATGGAAGGATAAAACCTGACATTACTTCTCCGGGCGATTTTTGTATGTCTGTATTACCAACTCCGCTTAAGCAGTTATATATTAACAACGCTCCCGCCAATATTGATACAGGTGGTTTCCACGATTATGATGGAGGAACTTCAACCGCCTGCCCCGGAACTGCTGGAGCCGCAGCGCTGTACCTTGAAATGCACCCCACAGCAACAAATATAGAAGTACGGAATGCGCTTATTTATTGCGCCGACCAGGATAAGTACACAGGTACAACTCCAAACAATTCGTATGGTTATGGCAAGGTAAATGCATTTAAAAGCTTAACAGGTTGTTCATTAGGTGTTCCGCAAATACAACAATTGCCGGCATCTTCGCTTTATGCCTATCCAAATCCCATGAAGGATGGTACGGTGATAGATTACGATTTTTCAGCTATTAAAGAATATTGCACCGCATCCATAGCCTTTTATGATGTTATGGGCAGAATGATAAAAAGTGTTGAACTAAAAAACCCTAAAGGAACAGTTTCAGTAAGTTCGTCGGGGATGGCAGCAGGGACTTACTTTTACAGCCTTGTTGTAGACGACAGAAGGATTAACACAGAAAAACTGTCAGTTACAAAGTAAGTATGAAAAATTTCTTAGAGAAGTCATTTAATATATCGCTCATCATGGGCGCCTTTGCAGTATTATTTGTAGTGGCAAGCCTGAGCAAGCCCATACTTATTTTCGGAGCATTGGGTGCAGGGTTTTTAGGTTTCATACTCTGCTGTGCCAATATTGTATTTACACAAAAACTCAACCTGAAGGCAAAACCTGCCGGTATGATGATACTGAGCTTATTTTTAAATTCCGTGCCCCTGTTTTATATGATGGTGCAAATTATGCAACACTCGGGCGGCAAATGACCCAGGCATGGAAAACATTAATCAAATACTTACCCGTTATTGGGGGCACACTCACTTTCGCCCCTTACAGGAAGATATTATAAACTCTGCACTTGAAGGCAAGGATACCCTTGCGCTACTGCCCACTGGCGGTGGTAAATCGTTATGCTTTCAAATACCTGCATTGAGTAAAGATGGTATTTGCATTGTTGTTTCTCCGCTTATAGCCCTAATGAAAGATCAGGTGGAGTTCCTTGTCAGCAAAGGCATACGTGCCACCATGTTGCATTCGTTTATGACCAGCAGGGAAATTGACATTACACTCGATAATTGTATTCACGGCAATTACAAGTTCTTGTATGTTTCACCTGAGCGGCTTACTACCGATATTTTTATTGCCCGTGTTAAGCAAATGAATGTAAACTTTATTGCGGTAGATGAGGCTCACTGCATATCGCAATGGGGGTATGACTTTCGACCTGCTTATTTACAAATTACCGAATTAAGAAAAATACTTCCAGGCATACCTGTAATAGCCTTAACAGCCAGTGCAACACCTGAGGTAGTCACTGACATTCAAAAGCAGCTTGACTTTAAACAGGAGAATGCAATCAGGCTAAGCTTTGAAAGAAAGAACATTGCTTATGTAGTACAAAAAGAAGAAGACAAATCGGCAAGGCTGCTGAAACTTGTGAATAATGTAAAGGGCTCCGGAATTATATATGTGCGTAACCGTAGGAAAACAGAAGAAGTAGCGTTGTTCTTAAAACAAAACGGAGTATCGGCTGATTTTTACCATGCTGGCTTAATGCACGATGCGCGCAGCAGTAAACAGGAAGCATGGCTGAATGATAGATTACGTGTGATTGTCTGCACCAATGCTTTTGGCATGGGAATAAATAAAGCAGCTGTGCGATTTGTAGTACACCTCGATCTGCCCGAAAGCCTTGAAGCTTATTTTCAGGAAGCAGGCCGTGCCGGAAGAGATGAAAAGAAAGCTTTTGCGGTATTGTTTTACAACGAAGCCGACCGCATTAATCTCGAGAGAAACATAGACCATGCCTACCCGCCTGTAGATGATATAAAAAAGACCTACCTGGCGCTTTGCAATTACTTTAATATGGTAATTGGCTCGGGCAAAGGTAGCAGCCACGATTTTGATATTACCGAGTTCTGCCAGCACTTTGCCTTAGATGCAGGTATTGTAGCCAATAGCATTAAGCTACTAGAGAAGGAAGGCTATATAATGGCTACGGAATCATTCTATAGACCATCAAGGGTACATGTTCTTATTTCGAATAAAGATATTTACAAATTTCAGGTAGAACACCCGAATTACGATGCATTTGTAAAGTTGTTACTACGTTCTTACGAAGGCATTTTCACCAACTATGTGCCCATTAACGAATACAATCTCGCACGCCGCTCTACATTAAAGGAAGAGGAAGTACGCTCGTTATTGCAGCGCTTAGATAAAATGACAGTGATTTCATACATACCGCAGTCGAGCAAGCCACAGATAATATATACCGAAGATGCATTACACCCCGGCAATGTAGAAATAGCGAAGAAGAATTATAGCGAGCGCAAAGAACGGGCCATACAGCGTATGGAATGGGTTATACATTATGCAACTAATACCCGCAAATGCAGGAGCGAATTGCTCCTCTCCTATTTTGGTGAAGCCGAAGAAGTGCGATGCGGTATATGTGATGTTTGCCTTGAACGCAATAAGCTTGAATTAAGCGATCTTGAATTTGCAACCATTGCAGCACAGTTAAAAGAGAAGCTTGGCAAACAACCAATGGAGCTTACTGACCTTGTACATAGCGTTAAGCAAATACGGGAAGACAAAATAATTAAAACCGTGCAGTGGCTAATGGATAACGGCAAAATAGAAAACGACGAAGAGAATAAATTGGTCTGGAAAAAGTAACCTTTTAATATCAGTTTAGGCTAAAGCCTTTTTTTATCACACTCTCTACCCCGGCTTAAAAGCCGGGGCTATTTTATAGGAATCAAATTCAATTGCCCCGACCTTTAGGTCGGGGATTAAATAGCCAACGTTTATGGGCTTTAGCCCAAACAAAAAACTATTTCTTAAACGGCACCAAGTAATTACCCTCCATAAGTGGCACCACAGGGGCCTGGTCTGGCTTTAAGCAAAACTTTATATCGTCTTGTAAATTCAGCTTGGCAAGGCGTTTAAAGTGAGATGAGTTCTCCATAAAACCATAAAGATCTTTCTGGGCAATCTCATATAATGATTTCGATGCCATGGTAGAATCGTAATTGGTCTCAAACATACCGGTACTATCAAGTTTAGATGCAATAGCACCTGCACAGAGGGTATCCTCGAGGTTAAAAAAGTCTTTCCAACCGGCACAAAGCAGAATGATATTTTTATGCTGCACCGCCAACCACTGGCATAATGCAGTAAGATTTAAAAACGAACCGATAGCAATTTTATATGCATCGCGTGCAACACGTATAGCCTGTGTTCCGTTGGTGGTAGTAAATACTATTACCTTGCCTTTCAGGTTAGGTTGCATGTATTCAAAAGGAGAATTACCTAAATCAAAACCTTCAACCCTGTGTGCTGAGCGCTCAGCAGCAACCAAAAATCCGCGCGATTGAAAATTCCTTGCTTCAACAACTGAAGCAACCGGCAATATTTTTTCTACACCGTAATGCAGAGCAGTACACATGGATGATGTTGCACGTAATACGTCAATTACAACAACGATGCATTCTTCATGAGGGTAAAGAGGGAACGAATGGGGTGAAAAACAAACTTCAATTGTATTTTTCATCTATGCTTGTTTATAAAATGGAGTCTTAACTATTGCTGCTTTTATAAGCTTATCGCGTATCTTAATATAAATTTCGGTACCGGGTTTTGCCAGTTCTGTTTTTACATAACCCATACCTATTGCCTGTTGCAACGATGGCGATTGTGTACCTGATGTTACCACACCAACAATATTCCCCTGAGCATCGGTAATTTCGTAACCGTGGCGTGGAATACCTTTATCAATCATTGTAAAGCCAGCTAATTTGCGCTTTACACCATTATTCTTTTGCTCCAGCAATGCTTTCGAATTGGTGAACTCTTTGGTGAATTTAGTTATCCAACCCAATCCTGCTTCTATTGGAGAAGTGGTATCATCAATATCGTTGCCGTATAAGTTAAATGCCATTTCGAGTCTTAATGTATCGCGTGCACCCAGGCCAATAGGCTTTAAGCCTTCAGGAGTACCTACCCTCATTATCTCATCCCAAATTTTTGCAGCATCTTCGTTTTTGCAATAAATTTCAAAGCCACCTGCACCGGTATAACCTGTATTAGAAATAATAACGCCATTTACTCCGCAAAACTGGCCAATGGTAAAATTATAATAAGGAATTTTTGTAAGGTCGACATTGGTAAGCTTGCCCAATATGGCTGTTGCCTTAGGGCCCTGTATAGCCATTAATGAATAGTCGTCAGATACGTTTTTCATATCTACACCCATATCGTTATGCGACTTAACCCAGTTCCAATCCTTTTCCATGTTCGAGGCATTCACAACTAGCATATAGGTTTCCTTATCCATGCAATAAACAAGCAAGTCATCTACTATACCACCTTTATCGTTAGGGAAACAAGAATACTGCACCTTACCTGACGAAAGAACAGATGCATCATTAGATGTTACCTTTTGTATCAGGTCGAGCGCTTTAGGGCCTTTGAGGATAAACTCTCCCATGTGCGATACATCAAACATACCTGCAAGGTTGCGCACAGTAATATGTTCGTCGTTAAGCCCGGTATACGAAACAGGCATGTTATAGCCTGCAAATTCAACCATTTTGGCTCCAAGCGCTATATGCTTGTCTGTAAGTGCGGTAGTCTTCATTATTTAATATCAAATAAGTTATTTACTCCAAAAATTTTACGTTGAGACAGGAAGCCTTCAGCATATTTAGCCCCGATAGCATAACCCATTTCTGAATCTCTGTTCTTGATATGTTCAATAAAATGAGGCGCTGTAAGTACCGTTTCGGGCTCTTTTGAATTAGGGTCGTGGAACTGAGAGCTGAAAGCTTTAATTGCCTCTATCTTCTGGTCTATTTCGTTGCTTGTATCAACCACAAAGCTAAAATCGTAACTAAAGTGCTGCATATAGTAAAACAAACGGTTAGGGCGAAAAGCTTCTTGTTTTTTACCTTCCCATTCGGTTTCTATTTTAACCAGGCCGGCATAAAACCACGCCTCAGTAACCATTTGCGATGCACGTCCATGATCGGGATGCCTGTCTTGCGGTACGTTAGCAAGAACTATATCGGGCTTGTATTGGCGAATCTTCTGAATGATCTTAATGCGATGTTCCGTATCGTTCGTAAAATAACCATCCATCATGCCCAGGTTATCGCGGACCGATACACCCATTATTTTAGCTGAATTGGCGGCCTCTTGTTTACGCAGCTCTGCACTACCACGTGTACCCAACTGGCCTTCGGTCATATCTATGATCCCAACCTTTTTCCCTGCTTTTACAGCCTTAATAAGCGTGCCTGCACAAGAAAGCTCTATATCGTCGGGGTGTGCGCCAAAAGCAAGAATATCAAGTTTCATATTTAGCTAAGTTATTACGGCGCACAAAAGTAGGAAAATAAAGGAATTTAACATCTCCCTGTTTCTCTATGTCCTCTATGCCTCCGTAGTGAAGATTGCCTCATCCAAAAACCTATCCTTTACATCATCTGTTGGAACAGAGCATTGGTCTTTCTTACCGAAAAGGGCATACCTGTTTTTTGCAAGCAAATTGTAAATACCGTTGCGAATAAAGCTGGGAATAATTTTAAATATGAGTGCAGCTTTCCAAATACCGTTTAAAGAACTTAATATTTCGATAGAGGCATCCGATTGCATAAGTATCTTCTCTCCATCGAATAATATGACTGTTTTAAGGTTATCTGATGACACATTGAAGTGAGCAGAGAGCGCCATACCATACTTAGATTGCAGAGAAGCAAATTGAAATACCTTATTCTTATCGCGCTTTATTATAAAACGGACGAAGCTATTACACATATTACAAACTCCATCGAACAGAATAACCATGACAAACAGTTAGAAAGTTTGTAAAGTTAGAAAGTTCATAAAGTTTATAGAAACTTACCTGTTTTTACTTTATGAACTTTACAAACTTTAAGAACTTAAAACTCTATATGCACCCTAACTGAACCAATACTTACTGGCCCCCTATCTGCATTATAGCCGGGATTTTGCACATATTGGTAATCGAGTGCAAGAAAAAAACGATCGAAGAAAACAGTTTGGTAATAGGTCTCAAAAATTTCTTCAGCAGAATAGTTTGGGAGCTTACCATCACCAATAATAAACTGGTAGCCACCTTCGTTTTCAAAATCACGATGTTGCTTTGATAAGCCATTAAATATCAGTGCTGCCCCATAGGTGTCTTTTTTCCGGTGCCACATTGCCCCATTCAAACTAACGCCCGGAGTAAAAGTCTGGTCGACCTCGGTAAATGCCCATGTGCCTGTTTTGCCATCATTCCACCCTGCACGCACAAATGCGCCAATGTATTTACCAATGGGATGATTCCAGTTTATGCCTATACCGTATTTTTTATTTCCGTTATACGCAGAAAGTGAATCTATTCGTAATGCATTCAGATCACCGGCATTATAATTAGCGATGGCATTTTCATAATTACCTGCCCGGTTCTGGTTCAGGTAAAGTAAAACACTAAAGCCACCATCTCTGTCATTTACCTTGTAATTGTAACCCGCCTCAGCAGTAATGCCAAATGTTTTGCCCAGGTTCCAGTCGAAGTCAGGGCCATTGGCATATAGCGGCTCTAGCGCATCTGATAAAGTAAGGAACCATTTAGGTGTTATTACCTGGGCTACAAATGCGTAAGTATAACCACGGGTATTGGCAGGGTAATCCCATGCACCGTTATCCATCAACACCCAATTCATAAACTGGCTGCGAGGGTCATGCGAATAAGTATTGTTATCGTAAAAATCGCCAAGGGAAAATTTACCTACACTGAGAGTAAGTCTCTTATCTGGCAAAAACTGATTCACCTGGTTTTTATCTTCTGCGCTGAATGGGTCGTGGCTACCTGACAATGCAAACGATTGCTGGAAATAACAACGGGCAATATATGCTGCAGGAGTTGGATTGCCTACTCTATAAATTTCTCCGTTAGGGAAACCAGCAATACCTGTGGTACTACTAAGCCCTTTGCCACCAGATATTTCCGGGTTAAAGTACAAGGCTGCATACTTCCATAATCTTCTTCCTATAAAAAGCGTTGATGTAACCGACATATCCTGTTCTGTTGTATCCTGTAAGCTGTTATGCCCCGAGTATGGTGAATGAAAATAGCCATGGTACTGATCTATAGTTGTTAGCTGAAAATGGAATGACCAGCCGCTGCCTGTATCTTTCTTTATAGAGTCATTTGCAGATGCATAGGTATAACCAAACACCAATAAGAAGAATGGGGCAAGTAAAAACTTAATAGTATTAGTCTTCATTTCTAATTAACTATAGTGTCGTAAACCAAATACACATTCAGCATCAAAATAATTACTGCAATAGCCCAGGCAGTAATTTTTAACCAAGCCCGATTTGCAAATAAACCCATTTTATGTTTACTATTTGTGAACATTACTAAAGGGAAGACTGCAAAGCTTAATTGTAATGATAATATAACCTGGCTCAACACCAACAGATTGGCTGTACCGGTAGCCCCATAAAAAATAGTAACCAATAAAGCAGGTACAATAGCTATGGAACGGGTTATTAACCTACGTAACCAGGGTTTTAACCGAATATGCAAAAAGCCTTCCATCACGATCTGACCCGCGAGTGTACCTGTAAGGGTAGAGTTTTGCCCCGATGCTAAAAGGGCCACAGCAAACAATATAGGTGCAAGTGTTGTACCCAATAAAGGCGTTAATAGTTTGTGCGCGCTCATAATATCAGCTACATCCTGATGCCCGCTATTATGAAAACTGGCTGCGGCAACTATAAGTATAGCGGCATTAATAAAAAAGGCAGCCATTAAAGCAACAGTACTATCTATACGGGCAAATTTAATTGCCATCTTTTTCCCTTGCGTGGTTCGGGGATAATTGCGGGTTTGTACTATACTGGAATGCAGGTAAAGATTGTGAGGCATTACCGTAGCGCCTAATATACCAATGGCTATATAGAGCATGTGGGGATTATAAACCACCTCGGCTTTTGGCAATAATCCATTTAACAAAGGAAAAATATCAGGGCGCGATTTTATCATTTCGAAAATGAAAGAAACCACGATCACAAAGATGAGCGATGCCACCACGCTTTCTATAAACCGGAATCCTTTGTACTGGAAGAAGAGTATGACCAATACATCTAATGCCGTTATGGCTACCCCCCATGCCAGTGGCAACCCAAATAACAGATTTAAGGCTATTGCGGAACCAATAACTTCAGCCAGATCGCATGCGGCTATGGCAATTTCGCAGAGCACCCAAAGTGTAAAGCTAAGTGCAGGGCTATAATGATCGCGGCAGGCCTGGGCAAGATCTCGTTCGGTTGCAACGCCAAGTTTTAGGGCAAGATACTGAAGGAGAATAGCAAATATGTTAGAGATGAAAATGACAGACAATAAGGTATAACCGAATTTGGCCCCACCTTCTATATCGGTAGCCCAGTTACCAGGGTCCATATAACCAACAGCCACCATTAGCCCCGGACCGGAAAATGCTAACAACTTTCGCCAAAAGCTACCACTGGTAGGCACCTTAACAGAAGAAAACACCTCCGACAAGGAATGTTCTTTGTTGCCCTTCCGCCAGGCTTTGGTTATTAATTTATCTTTTGCTTCGGAGAACACAATTATTCATTTTGTGCAAATATACTATTAATTTTATACAGCTAACATAATTTATTAGGCATGCCTAATTTTTTATATTAGAACAAAATAACTATCTTTGTATCGCCTATCTAAAAACATGCATACATTTTCAGAAGAGAACTACTTACGGGCCATATATCGCCTCAGCCTTGACGCTAAGGCTAAGATAAGCCCGACATCTATTGCAGAGGAGCTTAACAACAACCCTGCATCGGTAGTAGATATGCTCAAAAAGCTTACCGATAAAAAGCTAATCAGTTACGACAAGAAGAAAGGCGCTAAGCTTACCGATAAAGGCACCAAGACTGCCATTGAGGTAGTCCGTAAGCACCGCCTATGGGAGGTATTTTTACTTGAAAAGCTTGGTTATGGCTGGGAAGAGATACACGATATAGCCGAACAATTAGAGCATATACATAATGATGAGCTTGCTGACAGGCTTGATAAATTCCTTGGCTTCCCTGATTATGACCCGCATGGCGACCCTATACCTAAGGCCAATGGCAAAATTGCCACAACCTACAAAACCATGTTACTTGAAGTAGAACCGGGCAACTCATGCCAGGTAGCTGCAGTAAAAGATACATCAGTTGCCTTCCTCCATTACCTCGAAAAATTGGGCGTAGGCATTGGCACACGTATTAAGATAGTTGAGAAGATAGCCTTTGATGGCTCTATGGTGATACAGGTTGGTAAAGCTGACAAGATAAATGTTTCGAAGAAATTTGGGGAGAGTATTTTGGTTGGGTAAAATTCAATTAAGAATTAAAAATTAGGAATTAGGAATCAAAAACTGCCACTTTAACTTTTGTTTTTAAATTTAATAAAGTAAATAAAATCAATCTCAACCATTATTTCGCTACTCTGCGCATATTTTTCAAAAGTGTAATTTAAACCAGGTCCATTGATTAATTGAATAGAATACCCACTGATATTTTGTGCGTAGCCACAATCAAGTTGAATACTTGCACTATTTTTGGGAAATAAGCGACCTGTTAGATAGTAATGTAAAAACTGAGTTGCAGACAAGCTATATTCATCTGTAATACTACTATTAACATCTTCCACATCATTTCCGGCACTGCGATTTGAATAATTACATGATAGAAGCAATTCAAAATTCTTCAAATTATCATATAATTTATATTTTGCGCCAAAACCATAAATCCTTGTTGCACCTGTTGCACCTATACCAAGTCCAGCATTTAACTCAATATGATTATTAAAAAAAACAGGACAATAATTTGCAAAAAATCCCATGCTACCAAAACAACCTTTTGAGAAACCCATATCAAGCCCAAAACCTAAATTAGAAGCGGTATCTTTTTGACCATACATGGTTAAAGAGCTGAAAATTGTAATAGAAATGATTACATATCTTTTCATAACCTAGTTAGCTTTTTTATGTCCCATCCCTTTTAGCTGCTGCAACAAAGTCTTAGCCTGTTCTTCATCAGGATATTTTTTCAATACAGCTTTTAAACCTTCTTCAGCCTTATCGAATTGTTTATCGTTGATATACCAGCCAGCCATATTCAGCATAGCCTGCTTATCATCGGGGCTTAGGGCAAGGGCTTTATCGTAATACGTTTTTGCTTGTTGGCTATTTCCATTACGTAATAAAATGTAGCCTTTATTGGTAAGGGCAGAAATAAACTCAGGGTCCTGGGTTAAGATAAAGTCGTAGGATTTTTCTGCTTCATCTAATTTATTCAACGCTACTAGTGCTGCACCCAGCTTATTATTGAACTCAAGCACGTAGGGGGCTAATTTTACTGCTTTCCGGTAAAAGGCTTCTGCACCACGCATATTATTGACCTGGTAAAAGGCCTCTCCTATTCGGTAAGCTGTCCATGCATCGGTATTGGCGTAATCTTTATGCACAAGCATACTATCTAATACAAATTGAGGCTGCATTACACCTACATAATAAAGCAGGTGCTTATAATCCTGCTTGTAAAAATAAATATCGATAAGCGGAGAGAAGCTCTTCTTGACCAGTGCAGGAGTATTATCAGGAAAGTAATGTTTGGCTGAATCTAACAGCAAAGGAAAATCAGATTCGAAATGCGCATATTGCTGAATAAAAGCAATACCACGTGTTTCAGCAGAGGGATGATCGTTGCTCACATCATACAGCGTTATGAACTCTTTCACTTTCTTCTTGTCCTCTTTTTTAATAGGAATGCGTATATAGTGGTCAGTAGTAATAACGTGAGGTATATCAATGGTATTGCCTTTGGGCATATGGCAGCCAATACAATTGGTGTCTCTTGCAAAAGCAGGAACTGTATTGCATTCTTCTATTTCAAGAGTAATTTGTTTACACGATCCTTTCGTGTGACAACTCATGCACTTTTGATTAAAATAATTATCACTCACATTTCTAACATCAACATGTGGATTATGGCAGGTAACGCAGGTCATAGAACCCTGATAAGGCTTTAACGGGTTCTTGCTCGGGGCATTAAGGCTACTCAAATAACACTTGCTCATCTTCATACGCGCCATGTGCGACGCCATAATATATTCGTCCTCCATGCCTGTATATTTGGGCATAAACACATCTTCCACATCCGATAACTTCATACCGGGCCTGAAATCATAAAATGACTTACCCGGCTTTAATACTGCATTACCCTGTAAATGGCAGCGCTCACATAAATCGACCTGCAGGTTAACGGGTAGCTTAGCGGGGTTAACAATAGTATAATCAATGGCTTTTGTTGTATCCACTTTATAGCCGAGTTGTATTGCTCGCACATGCACCTCGCCTGCTCCATGGCAACGCTCGCATGCAATTCCGTTAGGTACACTCTTGTATTTATTGGTTGAACCCATTGTAAAATCAGGGTATGAGTTGTGGCATGACATACATTCTAAACCAACTTCTCTGCTAAAGCGGGAATTATATCCATCGGAAAAACCGGGAGCCAGATCCCACTTACCCGATTGGGTATAAAAAGTTATAGGTGCCTGATACAAATAGCCATTCACCCTATATATATGCGAATTGGTATGCATGCCCGAACCAATAATGTAATTTATCTGTTGCTCATGTCTGTATATAGTATCTCGGCCTTTTAGTCGGTATTCCAGCACATAAAGACTGTCATCTTTCCAGAACGGATGGTAATAGAAGTCTTTGAATTTATCATATACCACTTCGTGTGAGTCAAACCTTGCAGAGCTCTTCTTTTTGGTAGCAATATCAAACGATTCGCCCATACCGGTATGCATAAAGGAATCGTAGATACTTTGGTGGCAAAGCATGCAAGTGTGTGCACCCACATATTTAACGGTATCGTTTATGTTAAGGTACAAATGTGCGCTATCAACTTTCGCCAGAAAAGATTCTTTTGAAGAGATAGTGGAAGTATGGCAATAGGTGGCAGAAAAAATAACGAAAGAAAGGAACAGCCCGGCAAATAAGTATTTCAACAGGTTTTTACTCTTATTCATTTATTTTCAGAATAGAGTTTATTCTTTCTTTTATCTGTTCGTTGGTATATTTAGGTAGAGTAATAACAGAGCTATTTGATTTAACATATAGCGATTTGCATTCTGTAAGTAAGCCTTGCTTTTGAGCAATGGCAAGCAATTCAAAAACAAGATCACCTGAAGCAAACTCAGGCGAAAACGTTTCCACAAAAAAATCGCGTATTGGCCAGTGGCAGGTATGGTCGCCGTTGCCAAGAACAGGATACCGTTGGAAAGCCGCCTCGGCCCCCCTTAGTCCCCCCATCTGGGGGGATTGGTTTCCTTGCTTTATACCGACAAATAGAGTCGGTAGGGAATTCCTCCCGATAGCTTTAAGAAATTTATCTACCGGTTCAGCCACCTTAACCTTGCGTGCCGAAACAGAATAATATTTACCATCATCTATTAAAGCAATGTGAGGTGGAATATCATTGACACCGGCTATAACAAGCCATAGTCCTTTATTCAATTCTTCGGTAGAAGAAAGAGAATTTACCTGGAGGGAGTAGCTTCTATTATTTTCTGTAAAAATCACCTGAATATCAATTAATTTATTGCCACTAAAACACAAAGCCACAAAATCGCACCAAAAATTTAGTGTGTAGTTTATTAGTGATTTCGTGTTTTAGTGGCATGTTTTATTTTAAATTTCTATTATCCCTGAATAGACCATTTTCACTGGCCCTTCGAGGTACACATCTTTAAAACCATTTTTGCTTTTGCTGAACCAAACCTTAAGCTTGCCCCCCATAGTCTGTAAATCGCAATGGTCCTTAGCGGTTGATTTATCTTTCTCAGCTAACACCAAAGCAGTTGCCACAGTGCCCGTACCGCAAGACAAAGTTTCGTCCTCAACACCACGTTCGTAAGTTCGAAGCAGCGGAATATCTTTCTTTCTTAATTCAACAAAATTCACATTAATGCCTTCTTTTTTAAAATCTTTACTGTTGCGTATTGCCCTACCCTGCTCTACTATATCGGACTGCATTACATTTTCAGCAAAAGTTACGTAGTGAGGAGAACCCGTATTAAGAATGAACTGTTCTTTCTTAGCCTCAACCTTAATCTTAACCTCATCAACATCTTTCATTTTCAGTTTAACCACTTCACCTTTTATCAATGCTTCATGGTCACCATCAATAGCAAGGAAGTGTGCCTTGTTGCCCTTTATAACACCCATCTTTTTTGCAAAATGAGTTATGCATCTGCCGCCGTTACCACACATAGATGTAGGTTTGCCGTCGGCATTCACATAATACATTTCGAAATCATAGCCTTTCTTATTCTGTAATAACATAAGTCCATCGGCGCCAATACCAAAACGACGGTCGCATAACTTCTCCCAAAGCTTGTAGTTGTTTGCCTTTAGCTTACCGTTGCGGTTATCTATAATAACGAAATCGTTACCGGTGCCCTCGTATTTATAAAACTTCAGTTTCATAGGGTTATCTTTTTCAAAACTGTTTTATCCATCACCTTTTCAAATGGCTTGTAATCGTCGGTATACTCCACTTTATATACAATTTGATTCGACATCAGGTAGTACTCATCATCCCACTTTACCAATCGCAGAGCAGAGTTTGAATTCAAACCATACAATATTATTTTGCCCTTGCTCATTTTATATCCCTTGAAATTCAAAGGCGATTGCCAAAACTCTATGCGATAAAAGTGCGGGTCACGTTCTTCTTCCACATCACTCATAGCTGCAATAACAGAATCTGATTTACGGTTCACCTTATCGGTTTTACTTACAGAATCAACCGTATTAAGTGGAAGCGATTTTACGCTTACCAATTGGTTCGTCATTACTACAATGTTACTATCACGCCCTTCAAATACTACAGATGAGTCTATGTTATTGCCCAGGCTATCATCAGCTTCCTTTTTCTTTGCAGCAATAGAGTCGGCTTTTATGGCAGCAACAGGGGCTATAACAGGAGTCTTAAAAAAGCCTTTAGAAGCAAGAGGGGCGGTTTTCTTATCATCCTTCAACTTGCCCTGTATACTATCCAGCCGTTGCGATATTTTATCCTGTGTGCTATTGATCTTGCGGATACTTGAATACAAGTCGCGGACAGGTTGCAGTATTTTCTGAATACCCACATCGAATACCACCACAATAGCTATACCAGCCAGTAATCCAACAATAAATATGGCAATCTTGTTTTTCATTCTACTTAGCTACACAATAAATTTCCGGTTGCAAAGTTAGCAAAGTCCCGCTGTTAATTATTGTTAAATATTTCAATGTTTAAAGGCTTCTTAGCGATATTTGCATCATGAACTTTATATGAAAGCGTAATGAATTACGAAGTAATCACGAATTCAAACAATAAAACAAAAAGCGCCATGAGTAAAACATTCAAAAAAATCATTTCAGTCTTCTCTATAGCATTGCTTGGAGGAGTTGCAGCAGTTGGAGTTGATCATTTTTACATTCTGAAAGAGAACAAATGGGCAGCGGAATCTAATATTCGTAACCCCTTACCGGTAAAATTTGCAGGCCTTACTACTCCTGTTGCTGAAAGCGCAATAAACTTTGTTTCGGCAGCACAAAAAACGGTGCCGGCTGTAGTAAATATCAAATCGAAGGTTGAAGTGCAGGACACACGAGGTAACTCTATGTGGGATTATATGTACGGCAACCAACGCCAGAATATGATACAGGGCATGGTGACAGGTTCGGGCGTGGTAGTATCGAATGATGGATATATTGTAACCAACAACCACGTTATTGAAGATGCAGGTAGTATTGAAGTTACGCTTAGCGACAGACATACCTATACAGCCAAGGTTATAGGCAAAGACCCTGAAACCGATCTTGCTTTATTGAAGATAGATGCCACCAACCTGCCTTATATAGAATATGGCAATTCAGATGAAACACAAGTAGGCCAATGGGTGTTAGCAGTGGGCAACCCATACAACCTTACATCTACCGTTACAGCCGGTATTATAAGCGCCAAAGGCCGCAATATTGATATTTTGCCTAATAATCCTTCAAAGAATATTTACCCTATAGAATCGTACCTGCAGACTGATGCTGCCGTTAACCCGGGTAACAGCGGTGGTGCTTTGGTAAATACCGACGGCCAACTGGTCGGTATTAACTCTGCCATTGCATC
Source organism: Bacteroidota bacterium (assembly GCA_013288345.1). GTDB lineage: Bacteria > Bacteroidota > Bacteroidia > JABEUT01 > JABEUT01 > JABEUT01. Next base: position 15,542 of record JABDCA010000004.1, read on the forward strand.
TAACACAGGTTCTTATACCGGTTATTCGTTTGCTATTCCGGTAAACCTTGTCCGCAAGGTAGTAGCCGATCTATTACAATACGGTACTGTACAACGTGCCTTTTTAGGTGTAACAATACGCACCGTTGATGCTGACATAGCCAAAACTGCCGGCTTAAGTAGCACCAGTGGTATTTATGTTGATGCACTTACTCCTAATGGTGCAGCAGAAAATGCAGGTATTAAGGAAGGCGATGTGATTATGAAGGTTGGCGACCAGGATGTGAACGATGTGGCTAGCCTTGAAGAGCAAATTGCCCGTATGAGGCCTGGTGATAAAGTGAATATAAGTGTAATACGCGATAACAAATCAGTTGAAATACCTGTATTGCTTCGTAATGTTGATGGCAATACCAATAAGGTAGCAGCAGCAGAAAGCCCTACCTCACTAAATGCGCTGGGAGCATCCTTCTCGGAAGCCAGCAAAGAAGAACTTCAAAAACTAGGACTCAATAACGGCGTTAAGGTGGTGGAACTGCAACAAGGTAAGCTCAGACAGATTGGTATACAGGAAGGCTTTATCATTACCAAGGTCGACCATCAGTCCGTAAGCAGTGCAACCGATATTGAGAAGATATTGAAGAACAAAACGGGCGGTATTTTGGTTGAGGGTATTTACCCGAATGGCACCAGGGCATACTATGCTTTTGGGGCTTAATGCAAATAGAGCGCTTATAACACTTATATATCTGATAATCAGATATTAATTATAATTAATCTTAATTATTAGGTATTATAAGCGCTCTGCTTGTTAATCATTAAATAGCCTGATACTAAGCCACTTAAAATTTAGCCTCAAAAAAACCTATCAAAAGAGCCTTTTTTCGTATAAGTTTGCCGCCCCAAAAGAATTAAAGTATTGTGATTGCGAAATTTAGGTTTTGCTGTCATATGTTGAAGGCCCCCGGTTTTGCCACCGGGGGTTTCTTATTGGCCCACCTTTATCCTCCCAAAGGGAGGACTCTATATTAAAACATAGTTAATTTCAATTTACAAGAATTAAAATAACTTTGTCACATGACCAACCACTTCAAATATTTTTTGTGCCTACAGGCAATCCTCATTTACAATATTACCGCCTTTGCACAGGCAAGTTCAACCAGTACTATAAAAGCAAAAAAGGACACTGTACTTGTGCCTACAACAACCGAAGTTCGTCCTACTTCTAACCCAAACCAGATTTATACTTTAGTCGAAAAAATGCCTGCTTTTTCAGGCGATCTAAATAAATATCTATCAGAGAACCTTCAGTACCCTGATTCGGAAAAGAATGAAACGATACAAGGCACAGTTTATGTTAATTTCATTGTTGAAATGGATGGTTCTATTACTAACATAAAAATCTTAAAGGGCATTCCTCATGGCCGGAGGCTTGATAATGAAGCTGTTCGAGTTATATCCGCCATGCCTAAATGGTCAGCGGGTATTCAAAATGGCCAACCTGTAAGAGTATCTTATAACCTGCTAATTCGTTTCTCTCTAAATTAGCCCTTGTAAAAGGGAACTCTCATTGACGTTAGTGGCTTTAAGTCCTCCCTTTGGGAGGATTTAGGTGGGCTTCTACTTTTTCTTCTTCACCTGAATACGAACAAACTCCACTAAAAATACTGCAAAGAATACTATGTAAATGTACTTCTTTGGTAGCTCAATATGGAAGGCAGAGAATACGAGTAATAAGCCTACCATAATAATAAAGCTAAGTGCAAGTATTTTTATAGAAGGGTATTTATTTATAAAGCTACTTATTTTGCCCGATAACCACAGCATAAACACCATACCTATAACAATAGCCAGAGCCATTATCACAAAGTTTTGCAATAAGCCTATTGCTGTAAATATCGAATCGAATGAAAAAAGCACATCAACCATTACAATTTGCGCTATAGCATTGCGGAACTTCAATGCTGTTTTGGCTGCAGGTTTATCACTCACGCCGCCCTTAAGGTGTTCCCGCAATTCAGTCATGGTACTCCATGCCAGGTAGCCACCGCCAACAAAAAACAAAACATCTCTTACTGAAAGGTCGAAACCCGAAAAACTCCAAAGGGTATTGGTACTTCGTGCTAACCATACCAGCCCGAAAAGCATAATAAGGCGCATAACCAGGGCAAGTGTTAAACCGATAGTCCTTGCAGCTAATCTGTTCCGTTCAGGCAATTTGGCAATAACCAACGAAATGAATATTATGTTATCAATACCCAATACCAATTCAAGCACTGCAAGCACCAACAGGCTTGCAAGTCCGTGCAATGTAAATAAAGCTTGAAATTGTTCTGCTGCATTCATCATTACACAAAAGTACATTAATTAGGAGTTATGAATTATGAGCCATAAGTTATGAGTAAAAGCTTTGCGAACTTTGCGTGTTTTTAGCTTTGCGCTCTTTGCGTGAAAATGAATTAATAAAGTCTTCGACAGGCTCAGACCGACAAGTGTGGTAAAAAACAAATAAAGTAATCTCAAATCTCTTCCGTCCTACTTCATAATTCTACTATACATTTGCAGCAATCTACTATTATGAGGAAAGCTACCGTATTAACAACTCTTGCCCTACTCCTCTCTCTTATTGTTTCAGCGCAAAACGGCTTTCAAAAAATACACGGTGTTGTTACCGATGGCCAATCACAATCGCCATTACCGGGCGTTACAGTGCAGGTACTTAACTCCGATTCAATAATAGGCACATCTACCGATGGCGATGGAAGGTTTGTTTTAACCCATGTGCCCATAGGGCACGTTAGCCTTGGTTTTTCGTTTATGGGCTATAAGCCCGTTATGCTTAACAATATTGTTTTAGACATTGGCAAAGAAGGCAGCGTGAACGTGAGTATGGAAGAGTATGTTGATTCGCTGAAAGAAGTAGTGATACACTCTTCTGCCGGAAAAGACAAACAAAACCCTTTGAACGAAATGAGTACGGTGAGTGCCCGACAATTTTCTCCCGATGATGCCAGTCGCTATGCCGGTGCATTATTTGATCCATCGCGCATGGCGACAAACTTTGCAGGTGTTGGTGCTGCAAATGATACCCGCAACGATATTGTAATACGCGGCAATTCGCCATTGGGCCTGTTGTGGAGGCTAGACGGAGTGAATATTCCTAACCCTAATCACTTCGGCACACAAGGCTCTACAGGCGGGCCAGTAAGCATATTGAACAACAACCTGCTCGACCAGAGTGATTTCATGACCGGCGCATTCCCTGCTGAATATGGCAATGCCATGGCAGGTGTATTCGACTTAAAGCTACGCAATGGCAATAGCGAAAGGAGTGAGTTTACAGGCCAATTTGGCTTTAATGGCGCTGAGCTGGAAGCTGAAGGGCCATTCTCTAAAAATTCTGCAGCCTCCTATATTGTCGATTACCGCTATTCAACCCTTGCTGTATTTAATTTACTAGGCATTAATTTTGGTTATGCCGAAATTCCGCAATACCAGGATCTGTCGTTTAAAGTGAATATACCTATGGGCATTAAATACGGAACCATATCTATATTCGGCCTTGGCGGCCCTAGCTTTGCTGATGTATTGGCTAAAGACCAGGGTAAAAATTCATTTAACCTTACCCCTTTTAACGAAGACACTTACTTCAACTCGAACATGGGTGCAGTTGGTATTTCATACAAACTGTTCTTTAATGAAAACACATCGCAAACCATATCCTATGCTGTATCGGGTATTCAGAACACGATTAAGATAGATACTAATTACAACAACACGCAAAAAATTACTTACGGCGAAGACAATGTAGATATTGTTTCATCCCTTTCATACATCATCAATAAAAAAATCAATCCGAAGAATACGTTGAAGCTGGGCTTAATGGCAGATATATACAATTCGAATTACATGGATAGCGCTTTAATAGATAGTGTTTACAAGTTTGGCAGCAAGTTTAAAGCAACCAACACACTTATACAGACTTATTTAGAGTGGCAACATAAATTCACCGATAATGTGGTGTTAAATGCAGGCATACACTACCAGGACTTTTTGATAAATAAAAACAGCCAGGCTTTTGAACCGCGAGTTGGTATACGATGGAACTTTGCACCCAAACAGTCTATTGCACTTGCAACCGGCTTGCACAGCGAAATATTACCTATTAGCGTTTACTATTATCAAAGCCAGTTAAGCAATGGCGATTATGCTTTAACCAATAAAGGCCTTGGCTTTGAAAAGAGCGCCCATATTGTACTTGCCTACGATTACGCCTTTTTGCCGGGCTGGCGCATGAAGGTTGAAACCTATTATCAGCAATTATACAACATTCCGGTAGAGACAAAACCAAGCTCCTACTCTACGCTGAACATAGGTGCATCATACTACGATGCACCCTACGACAGCCTTGTAAATAATGGCACAGGCCAAAACTACGGCGCTGAATTAACGATTGAAAAATTCTTTAATAAAACATATTACGTATTGCTTACGGCTTCGTTGTACGAATCGAAATACAAAGGCAGCGATGGTATTGAAAGGAACACAGCATTTAACGGCAACTATACATTCAATGCATTGAGCGGAGGCGATATTAATTTGGGCCACTCTAAACGCAATGCCATATCTGTAAGCGCTAAAATAAACTATGCAGGCGGCAAACGCTACGTGTCATTAGATGCAAATGCAAGTGAGATTGAGCATATACCCATTTATGATTACTCAAATGCTTATGCAAACCAGTACCCGGCCTATTCGCGCGTCGATTTTAAAGTAGGATTTAAGCACAATGGTAAAAAAGTAACTCAGGAATGGTCATTTGAAGCACAAAATATATTCAACCAAAAAAATATTTACCAGCAAGTTTATAATCCTAATACTAACTCGCTAGAAACTGATTATCAATTAGGTTTTTTTCCCATAGGTTCCTACAAAATAACGTTTTAGGTTATTTTAACACTTAGCTCTTTTTTTGTATTAAAATAATTCATAGCTTTGTTTTAGAATGTTAATCTGATAGCTTTTACAGCATTAAATAATGCTCTTCTTTGAGTGGTGGAAGAGCAAGAATGGCCGGAGACCCAGAAAACGAACTTTTCTACTCCGGCCTATTTTTTTTTGAAAACATTGCCACTAATTCACAACAGCCTGCCACAGATTCACAGATTACTTTCTTCTTATTGTTAATGACAAGATTTTAAAAGACATTCTATTTAAATCATAAATAATCTGCGAATCTGTGGCTATTTTTTCTTTAATTTCTTGTCTTTTTATCATTTAATCTCTGAGGCGATTCGATTCGAATTTCATTAATAGCTTCTTTTAATAAAAATTTATTGTTTGATTATCAATGAATTACAATTTATTTTAGTACTATGTATTGCATAGTATTAAAATATCCACATATCTTTGCAATGTCAAATACTAAAATATACTCCTATGGAAATAGAAAACACAAAAGCGCAAATGAGAAAGGGAGTTCTCGAGTTTTGCATACTCTGCATATTATCCGAAAAAGATGCTTACCCATCGGAGATAATAGAAGCCATGAAAAATGCAAAGCTCATTGTTGTAGAAGGAACCCTCTACCCTCTTTTAATGCGTTTAAAAAACGAAGGCCAATTAGGTTACGAATGGAAAGAATCTACTTCGGGGCCGCCACGTAAGTACTACAAGCTTACACCAGCCGGGAAAGAGTTTTTAAACGGACTGCATACATCGTGGCAGGAACTGGTAGACTCGGTAAACCAAATTGCAAAACAATATTCACCTAACACCCTATAACCAACAACCATGAAAAAGACAATAAACATAAGCCTTGGCGGTATAGTTTTCCATATTGAGGAAGATGCCCACCAAAAACTATCAGACTACCTTACTGCCATCAGCAATTCGATGCAGGGTTCTGAAGGGCAAAGCGAAATTATGGCTGATATAGAGGCGCGTATAGCAGAACTGCTTCAGCCGAAGGTGAACGACTTTAAACAGGTAATTACCATTACCGAAGTACAGGAAGTAATTGGCATTATGGGCGATCCGCAGGAATTTGCCACCGGAACTTCCGATGCAAAAAAAGAAGAACCAATAAACACATCTGAAAAAGGCCGCTACCAATATGGCCAGAGGCGCATATTCCGTGACCCTGATGATAAGGTATTGGGCGGTGTGTGCTCGGGTATAGCTTACCATTTCGGAATAGACCCTATATGGATACGCCTTGGTTTTGGGTTATCCTTCTTCCTGGGTGGATTCAGCATGTTGCTTTATATACTGTTGCTTATTATTATTCCTAAAGCACGCACCGCTGCCGAAAAGCTTGAAATGCGCGGCCAGCCGGTAGATATAAACAACATACGCAAGATCATTGAAGAGGATATGCAGGACTTCAAAAAGAAAGCCAAAGATTTTGGTGATGATATGAAGAACTGGAAAACACGTTCGCGTACTCAGCAGTTCGAAAAGAATGTTGGTGACTTTTTCTCTTCGTTGGGTCATGGCATTGGTGGCCTTGTAGGAGGGATAGTTAAAGGTATTGTGACTTTTATTGGAATAATACTCGTAATAATATTCTCCTGCATGTTCATTGCACTTGTTGCTTCATTGTGGACAGGCATGAACGTGGTACACATACAAACTCACGATGGCCACATGATGGCCTATTCAGTGCACAGCCTGTTTACTATGCTGGCTATACATGGCAGAGAAAAGATGATGCTTCTAGTTGGCTTCTTTCTCTTTTTAGGTGTGCCGCTTATTGCCTTAATACTACGTTTTGGCAGAGCCATAATGGGTGTTCGTCAAAGTCCGCGTTGGATAAACATGTCGCTGTTTTTTGTGTGGTTCGCAGGCCTGATTATATTACTTGGAGGTACTATGTTTGCTGCAAAGCATTTCTCAATAAATGGACACACAACCGACGAGGCAAAATTCACCCTGCCATCGCATTCAAATACACTATACCTTAAAATGCCCGACCGCAACGACGATGAAGATGTATCCGTACGTATTGATTCCTTGAATTTTTATGTATCCGATAATGACCTGTTCCGAGGCAACCCTTCACTTTGCATTGTTACAAGCCCCGATAGCAATTTCCATTTTGTATTAAACAAATGGGCACGTGGCACCAATGCCGAAGAAGCTAAAGATGCGGCAAACAGCATCGAGTATTCGTTCACGCAACGCGATTCGAGCTTACAACTTTCGCCCTATTACCAAATTAGCGATGGCGCACCATGGAGAACTCAGAAGCTGGAAGGAGTACTTGAAATACCATTGAACAAAGCCATTGACATGCCTATAGGTATCGACCATATTATCTGCTCAACCGTGCACCACCAACATAAGCACTTAGGTGGACATAAGTGGATGATGAGCCAGCAAGGCTTAGTAGCAGATAGCACAAAGAACAATTAAAACAATTTGATGATTTGATAATTTGATGATTAATAAAAACCAAACACTATGAAAAACATAATTCTACTATCTGTTATTCTCTTTAGCTTTTGCTTATCGGCAAAAGCGCAATCGAACGGCAAGGCCGACCTCAGAATAGTTAATCCGAAACAAAAGCCTTTATCAGAAACATTTGTTGAATTACTGAATGCAAAAGACTCGAGCCTGGTACAGTTTGCCATAACCGACAAAATGGGACTAGTTGAATTTAAAGGCCTGCAAAAAGGCAGCTACATGGCCTTTATCCCTGAAATTGGCAGCAAAAACTATGTTGCATACTTGTTCAACATTAGTAACTATGATGAAGCATACGACATAACTCTGTTATGTAAACTGTGCACTGAGATTACCATTGTCGCTCAAAACCAAGGCACTGGTAGTAAAAGGGATGGCAAAATAGGCTAAGTAATACTACTCATAGCGAACCCTTCTCTACAAAATAGAGAGGGGTTCTGTATTGTAAAAAAGCCCTCTATATCAGGTCTGAAAAGCGGAAATCCATAAATAATCAGTAAATTCGTCGGAATAGTGGTATTACCCTTTATCGATGAATCATAACTACTCAAAACATTTTTATTTATCCAGGTTATGGTTCTGGCTGCTTTTATTATTTCCATATACATTAATTGGGCAGACTTATTGGGTGCAAGATGCAGGTGGTTCAACCATTGATGAGGCATACAGCATTTCATCTGATGCAGGTGGAAATACCTATACTACAGGATATTTTTCAGGCACAGCTTCTTTTGGCTCATTATCATTAACAACTTTAGGGGTTTCAGATATTTTCGTTACAAAAACTGATAACAATGGAAATTTTTTATGGGCTGTACAAGCCGGAGGAGCAGGCTCTTGCAGAGGGTTGGCTATAAAAGCCGATGCGGCAGGCAATAGCTATATTACAGGGTTCTATTACGGTGCAGCAACATTTGGTGTTAAAACAATTATCTCAACCGGATCACAGGACGTCTTTATTGCCAAGTACGATAACAATGGAAATTTTTTATGGGTAGCAACTGCAGGTGGCCCTTTAGCCGATATAGGTAACGCTATTACGGTAGATAATGCTGGAAATGTTTTAGTTACAGGCGAGTTTGCAGGAACCGCCAAGTTTGGCCCATTAACACTAACCAGTACAAACAGCAATATAAATATATTCACCACCAAGCTTGACGGGAATGGAAATTTTTTATGGGCACAAATGGGTTCTGGCCCGCATACTGATAAGGGCCTGGGTGTTGGATGCGACCCAGCAGGAAATGTATATGTAACCGGGCAATTTACCGATACGGTTACCTTTAATAATGTACATGCAACAAATCTTTATAACGCAATTTTTTTAATAAAATACAACAGCGCCGGGCTGGAACAGTGGTTTACATTTGCAGGCGGTGGCACTTTGAATATTGCCAATGGTATAGCGGTTGACAACAATTCAAATATTTATTTAACCGGAAATTTTACCGGAACACTGAGCTTTTTTGCATCACCCACTGTTACACTTACCAATAAGTATAACAACCGCATTTTTGTTGCAAAATATAATAAGAATGGAAATTTACTGTGGGATGTCTCCGATGGCTCTTCAAGTTCAGTTTCAGCCAATGCCATATCATTAGATGGTGCCGGCAATCCATATATTATCGGCAATTTCGATTGCCGCTTTAACAGTTATGCTGACCAGTATGGCCAGGGTACATTTAATACAGTTGGCTACTGGGATATTTTTGTAGCAGAGTATGCTACAACAACCGGAGCATGGCAATTCAGCAGGCAGATAGGAGGCCATAGAGATGACCTGGGTTATGGTATTTCGGTAGATCCGGCTGGAGATATTTATACTGCCGGAAGCTTTAACCAGGATATAATTTTCACGAGCGATCCGAGCTTTATTGGTTATGATTATTACCCTGCAACATGCAATTCTGCCTATTGTGCCGATAACAACTATGGCAGCTTTGAATATCTTTTAACTCAAGGCAGTAGTGATATTTTTATTGCAAAACCTATCGACCTTACCAGACAGCCTTATGATTTTTATATTCGTAGCGGAGGTGGATGCACAAGGCCGGTTGTAGGCGTATGTATTGATACCACATGCCCCGACACTGTACAATTTTGCGTATCGGGCACAATAAATGCAATTCCAAAAACCTGCGCAGTTGCAGGACCAGATTATACTTATAAATGGTCGAACGGAGGCGCATCACAGGCAATTACTGTATCCAGCACCGGTTGGTATTCGGTTATTCAAACTTCGGCAGATGGCTGTTTTCAGAGCCATGATAGTATTTATGTCATTATACACCCCGGGCCTCCAATACCTACTATTACAGATAATCTGGGAATAAACATAAACTCACAAAATCCCCAACCAATTATAGTATGCGAGAAAAAGGTAAACTTAACCGGAGGCAATTTCGGAACTAATATCTATTACTGGTCGAGCGGTCCACATAATGATTCAACAAGTTTTTATGCCGTTGACTCGAATGGAATGTATTGTTTTCATGTAACAGATACGTTGGGGTGTAAAAACTCCGTATGTGTTAACGTAACCATCGAAGACTCATTACCAATTATTAAACCCGCTTTGACTTGCCTTGGGTGTAAACATGATTCCATTGCATTTTGCAAAGGAAGTTCCTTTACTATGTTTGCTTACGATTCAATATCAAATCCCGGAGTGATTCAAACACTATGTATTCCTCCAGGTTCAACTTACATTAAAAATACCTGGTCAGTAACCCCTAATGATAGTGTAACATTCAGCCCGACTACAAATTGTCCTTCTTCAAATTCTTTTACGCCTAAAGATTCAGGCTGGTACACCATTATAGATACTATTAAGCGAAAGAACCTTTGCGATTCTGATGTTTACGTTGTTACCGATTCAATATTTGTAAGAATATACCCTATACCTATTGATAGTAGCTTAAGCATAAAAGGTATTTCACAAATATGCCCGGGCGATTCAGTATTACTTATTGCTTCAGGAATAAATTTCGTTTGGTCGACCGGCAGTACTCAAGACAGCATATGGGCAGGCATAGGCAGCTATAGTATTCAATCGTCCGTCACCAACCAATATGGGTGCTCGGCATCTGCCGGAGCCAGTACCAGTGTCTCATTAAAAACTGCACCTACGGTTAATGTAAGTGCAAACAATACTACAATCTGCCCTGGCGATTCGGTATTACTGACATGTTCAGGGACCGGGGCCTTTCAATGGCAGGGAGCAACAGGTACATTAGGGACAGATTCAAATTTATACGTTACAACGGCAGGTGCTTATTATTGTGTGTTGACAGACACTAATTATTGTGTTCCCGTATTATCGAACACTGCAAATATTCTTTCCTACTCCACCCCATTCCTCGCTACAAGTAGCGTAATTATTTGCCCGGGCGATTCGGCACAACTGGTTGTTGTAGCATCTGCCGGAAGCACAATTCAATGGCAAGCGCCATTCAGCGGAAGTGATAGCATAAAATATGCCAGTAATCCGGGCACCTATAGTTGTGAAATATCAAGCTGCGGTATAATTACTATTTGCAACATTACAATTTCCATTTCAAGTCCGGTGGCAGGTATTACCGCTTCACCATTAGTAATATATTGTACCGGCGATTCCGTTGTTCTTACAGGCAATAATGGCCAAGCCCTTTATGAATGGTATCCTGGTAACAGTAGCAACCAATCAATTGCCGTTAAAAATGCAGGCACCTATACATTGGTTACCACAAATGCAGATGGGTGTACCGCTTCAGACACTTTAACTGTAGCCGAGTTGCCGGCAATTGTTCCCGGTTTTATTATCGCAAACGCGCCATGCTTTGGCGATAGCGGCACAATACAAATGGGTACAACAGGCGGATCGCCGCCATACCACTACTTATGGAGTACAGGCTCAACAACATCAGCAATACGCGATACGATAGGTTTTTATAAAGTTATTATTATCGATGCACAAGGCTGTATTGATAGTGCCAGTGCAACAATAACAGAACCTGCAAAATTAATAGCTATGGCTAAGGGAACAAATCCACTTTGTTACGATAGCACCGGAAACATTACAACACAGGGTACATCAGGAGGAACCGCTCCTTACTACTACCTCTGGAATAATGGAGCTACAAGTTCAGCCATTGCTGCTACTGCAGGCGCATACACAGTAATTATAAAAGACACAAATGGCTGTGCTGATACAACCAGCGTAACATTAACCCAACCAACACAAATAAAAGATTCCATTACAATACTTGCAAATGAAATATGCAATGGAGACAGTATTGGCAGCGCTGCAATACTTGTATCAGGTGGTATATTACCCTACACATATTCATGGAATTCGACACCAGCCCAAACAACAACCATAGCAACAGGCCTATTTGCCGGAGTATATAATGCAACTGTTACAGATTCCAATGGTTGCATTACCACCATTACAGCAACTATAACACAACCTGCATTGGTTAAAACTTCAGCAAGCGCTGCAACTATATGCATCGGGCAAAAAGATACAGCCTTTGCAACATCGACCGGCGGAACACCGCCATATACTTATTTATGGAGCACAGGCGCTACTACTTCAAGCATTATTATTAATCCCACTATTACAACAACCTACATAGTTAAATCAACCCTCGACTCGAATAAATGTAAAGGAGCACCGGATACTATTGTTGTTAAGGTAAATCCGCCATTAACTATAGTAACCATAAGCCCCGATACAATTTGCCCCGGTAGTACCGCCACCCTTAAAGCCACAGGAAGTGGCGGAGACGGAACGTATACCTATACCTGGCAACCGGGAAATATGTCGGGGCCATCAGTGACTGCATCGCCCACTAGCGATACTACTTATACTGTTATATTAACTGATGGCTGCAACACACCACCCGATACAGGAAAGGTAAAAGTTATTATTATCCCTTTACCGCTAGTCAAGTTTAAAGCAGATTCGCTAAGTGGCTGTACTCCACTGTGCGTAACCTTTACCAATAAAAGCATAGTTACAGACGGAACTATTGCATCATTAGTATGGACATTTGGCAATGGCGACAGTTCATCTATTAATCCGGGTAAAACATGTTATGACAGTGCAGGCTCGTTTACGGTCGGGTTAACAATTACCTCAAGTATAGGATGCTCGGCCACACTAACAATGCCAAATATGATAACTTCCTATAGTCATCCTATAGCAGCTTTTACATACGGCCCAACACCAACAACCACAGCAGATTTGCTGATTTATTTTAACAATGAGAGTACCGATGCCTACGGAATACAGAAAAACCTATGGCAATTCAATGAATTACCTTACGATTCAATTACAACTATAAATAACCCAAGTTACCTTTATCATGATGCAGGCAATTTCTGTCCGGAACTTACAGTAACCAATATTCACGGCTGCGTTAATTCAGTAACCGAGTGCATGAATATAGCGCCCTTCTTTACTATTTATATACCCAATGCATTTACGCCAAACGGGGACAAAATAAATGGAACATTTGAGCCCAAAGGCGATTTTATTTGCGACTTTAGCATGTCGATTTATGACCGTTGGGGCATGTTGTTGTATTACACAAAGGATATAAACCACGGTTGGGATGGAACTGTACAGGGAGGTTCGACACCTGTACAGGAAGATACTTATCTTTATTTAATACAAGTAACCAACTGTATTGATCAAACAAAGCATAAGTTTTTAGGCAAAGTAACTGTTATAGAATAGCACTTAATCAATAAGACCGTTAATCTCATATCTTTACGCCCTCAAATTGCTCAAGGAGAGTTGTCCGAGTGGCTTAAGGAGCACGCCTGGAAAGCGTGTGTACTCGAAAGGGTCCCGAGGGTTCGAATCCCCCACTCTCCGCAAATAAAAAAGCAACCCCACATTTGTGGGGTTTGTCTTTTATGAGAGAAAGAAGAAAACTTGTTTTCGAAATGAAACGAATAAAAGACAAAAACCGATAGGTTGCTTTTTTATTTAAGCCACCTAAAAGAGATCACCGCAGGTAATCCCCCACTCTCCGCCTTCGGTCGTCATATCGATCATACTTTGCCAATTTATTATGGTTCATTATATGAAATTTTTATGCGTTCGACTAAAATCTTAAATAAAGGAACATATTGAATATTATCTTAGTGCCACTAAAGCTATAACTAAACATCATGAGAAAAATAATTGTCCTAACATTTATAACATTAGACGGTGTAATGCAAGCACCCGGTGGGCCTGGGGAAGACACATCAGGCGGATTCAAATATGGTGGTTGGAGTGCTCCGTATGGTGGTGAAGTTGGTGGTAAGATCATGCAAAAGCAGATGAAACCAGCAGATATGCTTTTGGGCAGAAAAACATTTGAGATCTTTGCCGGCTACTGGCCTGAACATGCGGATTATTGGCCCGGTATCAATGATGTCAAAAAATATGTCCTGTCAAAGACCATGAAAAAGTCTGATTGGAAAAACTCTGTTTTCCTAAAAAGCCTGGCAGATATAAAAAAACTAAGGAACTCAAAAGGCTCTGAAATTAAAGTTTGGGGCAGCGGTGAGTTAACGCAGTTGCTCCTTAAGAATGACCTGGTAGACGAACTTTGGCTCAAAATTTACCCGGTGACTCTTGGAAAAGGGAAAAAATTGTTTGACAAGGGCACTATTCCGGCAGCATTTACATTAACAGAGAGTACAGTTACACCCAATGGTGTGATTTTTGTCAATTACAGGCGGGCCGGAAAAGTGAAGACAGGTACTATGGGAGCTTGAGGCTGTTAATCTGCCAAAAAAATCTAAGAAGAATAACAATTAGAAATAAAACATGAGAAAACTAATTGCAGGAATAAATATGACATTGGACGGCTTTTGCGACCACAACGCAATGATTGCAGACGATGAAACACATCAACACTTTAATGAGATATTACTTACCGCAGATACTATTTTATGGGGAAGGACAACGTATCAACTAATGGAGAGTTACTGGCCGGCGATACTAAAAAGCCCTACCGGTAACAAACCGGAAGATGAATTTGCAGCATTAGTAGACAATATTTCAAAGATCGTTTTTTCACGCACGCTTAAACATATTGATTGGAAAAATACGGAATTGAAAAAGTATATCATTAAAGAAGACATTTTAAAACTCAAGCAGCAAGCGGGTAAAAACATTTTAGTGGGCAGTCCAAGTTTAATAGTAGCCTTAACGCAAATGAGTTTAATTGATGAATATTGGCTTGTGGTTCATCCGGTTATTTCAGGAAGCGGATTACCTTTATTTAAAAACATGAGAGAAAGAGTTGATCTTAAACTCTTAAAAACAAAACCATTGGATAGTGGTGCAGTAGCTCTTTACTATGAGCCGACGAAAAGAAACACTCATTGACTCTTTGTAAAAGCCACATGGAGTATCATTTACTCCCAACCCATCAATTCAGTTGAACTGAAAGTCCATTGTGGAGTAGCTAATTCATTCGATATAGCTGCAACACAATACCATGGACTTAAGTCAGAATTATTATAGTTCTTCAATATCTGGGTATCCTGTGCAGGCATATAACCCTGTGCAAGCAAAAACACTTTTCCTCCACTCGAATTTTCGGCTACGTCAATAACAATCTCTGCATGCCCGGGAGAACCACCATGTATAAAAACATCGCCAATAGCAATGTTCTTAATATCTTTATGCTTAAGGCTTTTCGAAAGCGATAATGTACCTGCATAAGCAAAAACCATATCCATATAGCTCCTGAAAATTTTATATGTATTTGCAGATTCAGCAGATTTCACCCATGAAACCTTATTGCCATTTACTACAATCCTATTGCCTTTCATCCACTCAGAATAATCAGCTTTAAAGCCATTGGTAAAGTTGAATGAAATTTTATCGAACTGTTTTTGCGCATAAAAATACTCAGCCCTTAATCTCATAATAGCATCGGCACACTGTTGCAAGTCTTTATTTTCCAAATCCATATTTACAACAGCCTCATACACATCCTCCGACTTATCATAACCATTAAAGTATTTTACTTTAGTGCCAACCGGCTTCAACGGAACATTACGCAGATATGCAGCAAATGAAGTAGAATCTGCTTGCTTACGTGTGAATCCTGTAGGGGTATTAAATCGCGATTGAACAGTCATCCCCTGCGGGTTTATAATACCTGCATTAACAGGTTGCTTAACTGCAATTATAAATGAGCAAAAGCAAATAATCGAAATAAGAAGTAGTGGTATACTTAATCGCCTCATACATACAAATCTATGAAATCCATCACTAAAAAACAATGCATACTTGCAAAGTTTCGCATTTAATATACTTTTAATGAATTATTTGTGATACTCAATCGATGAAGCTTCCCTCTTCCCTAAAGGCTATATTATTATTCTTTTTAGTCTTCTTGTCGGCTTATATACTGTTTAGTAAGGGTATAACAAACGATCATATCCATTTGTTTAATGCCGGTTACCGAATACCTTTTATACAGGAATGTTATAAGGGGCTTGAACTTTCGCATCAACACCTTCTATCTTATAGAAATGAAGTACCCAATTACTATCCTGTTGAAAACCTGGGCGATGATATGGGTATTTACTATTTCGTGCCATTGATAATGCACCTGTTTCATTCAGATACCTATTTGGCATACCTCTACCTGTTTTGCACTATTGTCTTTATCAGTTATTGTCTATCGGTAATAGGCATAAGCTTGCTATTTGAGAATACTTACATCAAGCTATTTGCCTACTTCTATATGGCAGTGTTTGCTTTTGCCTCTCTTTTTATATTAGACAACTACATCTTTGCATACTTCATTACATCTTTAATACCCTTGCTATACTGGCTATGGAAAAAACACAGCGAAGGCGATATTAAAACCATTTATCTGATCCTTGCTTTATTAGCAACCGGGCTGTTAGCAGGTATTGCCAATCAGTTCAGGCTGTATTCTGGCATGGGCGTTATACTTATTGTAATAGCCTTTATTGCATTGCAAAAAAACACTTCAATTCTTCGTAAGCTTATCTTCATAGGAGTATTACTATCTACTCTGCCCCTATGCAAAATGTATTTCAATCATGAGATAAGCCAACGCGATAAATGGATAGAGGCCAATGGCAATTGCCTGCCGAGCAGCAAAATGTCGGGCCATATAACATGGCACAATATATACCTAGGGCTAGGCATTGTAGATAACAAGTATGGTATTTTATGGAGAGATACGGTAGCATTCAATAAGGCAAAGCAATACAACCCTAATCTTTATAATATGACGCCTGAGTATATAAGCGCTATAAAGAATGAATATCTATCTATTGTAAAGAATGACCTATTATTTGTATTAAAGACCTTCGTTTATAAATCATTCTATATACTTCTGTTTGTTATTATATTCTTTAACTACGGGTTTTCCCTTATCAGGAAAGTAAAGTTTAACTACAGAATATTTTTGCCATTACTATTAGGGATTCTGTTTTACATTTTACCGGCCTTGCTTACATTCCCGCTTCCGCATTATTTATTGGGGGCGCTTAACATATTAGTATTGAGTGAGTTATTCCTTATTAACGAGGTCTATTTCAAGCATAAGAGTTAACGCCAACTTAACCCTCAGGTATTATATTCAACTTATTTTCGTCTGGCTTGTCCGGTTTAAGCCAATTGGTTCGTTACTATAATGTATTGCGAAAAGAACTACATTGAAAAAATATTTTTATCGCAATGTCCGGTTTAAAAAAGGTCATTCGTTATTGAAGTATAAACACATTAACTAACAATTTAAAACAAACCCTATCATGGAAAAATTCATATTACTATTCAGAGGCGGAGACGAACATAAACCCGGCCAGTCTCCGGAAGCATTACAGGCCCTTGTACAAAAAATGATGAGCTGGATCGGCGGCCTTGCTGCTAAAGGCCAGCATGTAGGTGGTGAACCGCTGCAACGTACAGGCAAGCAGGTAAGCGGCACAAACAAAACTGTTACCGATGGCCCTTTTGTGGAAGCCAAAGAAATTATAGGTGGCTACACTATTGTGCTGGCTAAGGATATTAACGAAGCGGTTGAACTGGCTAAGGCCTGCCCTATTTTAGACTCAAACGGAAGTGTTGAGGTACGTCTACTTCAAAAAATGTAATATCACAATAAATTCAATTAATAATCAATAAAAACAAAAAAAACATCATGGAAAAATTCATGTATTTATTCAGAGGTGGCGTAAATCACGCTCACAACGCAGCAGATTCAGAAGCAGCAGCAAAAAACATGCAAGCTTGGGCAGCCTGGATGGGCGACCTTGCTAAAAAAGGAATTATGGTTGGAGCAGACCCACTACAGCCTACCGGCAAAGTAGTTACCGGCACCAAAAAAGTAGTAACCGATGGCCCTTTTGCAGAAGTAAAAGAAATGGTTGGCGGCTACCTTATTGTTAATGCAAAGGACATTAACGAAGCTGTTGAATTTTCTAAAGGATGCCCTATTTTTGCTGAAGATGGCAATGTAGAGGTTCGCCCGATTCAGAAAATGGAAATGTAAAATTTAATAACAACATTAATATTAAGAATCATGACAACAACACAAAAAACAATGACGGTGAAAGAAGTAGCCAACAGGCTGATTGAAATGTGTCGCAAAGGACAAATACTGGAGGCACAACAAGAACTTTTTTCGGAAGATGTAACCAGCACTGAACCCGCACATGCACCAATGCCATTTGCTAAAGACAAAACTGCAGTATTGGAAAAGGGAAAAGGCTTTGCTTCAATGATCGAACAACAGCACAGTGTTTATTTTTCTGACCCGATTTTTGGCGGCAATTATTTCAGCATTACCTGCAAATTAGATGCAACCATGAAAGGACAAGGAAGAATGGTACTAGAGGAAATATGCGTTTTTGGAGTAAAAGATGGCGAGATAATTTCAGAACAGTTTTTCTACTAAGCTATCTTTGCTTGATCAGAAAACTGAAATGTAACCTTGTCAGAACCTAACGACAAAGAAGTAAACAAACTGGTCGACCATCTTTTCCGGCACGAATCGGGGAAGATGGTCGCCGTTTTAACACGTGTATTTGGCTTCAGTAATATTGAACAGGCCGAAGACATAGTGCAGGATACCCTTATACGCGCACTGGAAACCTGGCGGTTTGGCAAAATGCCTCAAAACCCACAAGCATGGCTTTACCGCACAGCAAAAAACAAGGCTATTGACCTGATACGACGCGAACAGGTAAAGCACAAAATAGTTAACGACATTGCCCCGCTTTTAAAATCGGAATATACCCTCGCACCCAAGATGACCGAAATGTTTACCGAGAACGAAGTACGCGACAGCGAATTGCGTATGATGTTCGCCTGTTGCCATCCATCTATTTCATATGAGGCACAACTAACACTCATACTTAAAACCCTTTGTGGACTTAGTGTAAAAGAAATTGGCAGCGCATTCCTTACCAACGAAGAAACTATCCAGAAGCGATTATACAGGACAAAGGAAAAAATAAAAACCGAGCACATTACCCTCGACTACCCGGGGGCTGATGCTATGCAAGCCCGGACTGATACTGTATTAAAAGCTTTATACCTGCTATTTAACGAAGGCTACAACTCATCGCACCCTGAAAAACTAATACGCGAAGACCTTTGCGAAGAGGCCATACGCCTAACCATTTTACTTACCGAAAACCCAAAGACCAATTATCCGCATACCAATGCTTTGCTTGCCCTTATGTGTTACCACACATCGCGTTTCGAATCGAGGCTTGACGATAAAGGGTTTATTGTTTTATTAAAAGACCAGGACAGAACAAAATGGAACCGTTTTCTTATCAAGAAAGGGAATGACTATTTAAACCAATCTGCCACCGGAGATACCATACACGATTACCATATTGAAGCTGCTATTGCATCGGAACACGCCAATGCCGAACTATATGAGGCCACTAACTGGCAAATGATATTGCAGCTTTACAATACACTGTTAAGCCGGGGCAATAACCCCATTGTGCAAATTAACCGCTGCCTTGTATTGGCAGAAGTTGAAGGTTACGAAAAAGCCATTAACGAGTTATTGCAAATTAAAGGCTTCGATGAAAACTGCTATTACAATACATCATTGGGAGAAATGTATATGAAGAATGCCAACAAAGAAAGGGCAAAGCACTATTTCCAAAAGGCGCTTATGCTCACATCTTCCAGCGCTGAAATAGAGTTGATACGCAGGAAATTGGCTGATTGCAATTAAATGCAATGGAACACGGACTTTACGGATGCTGCTGATAAACACGGATTAAAAAATCTGTGAAAATCTATTAAATCAGCGTCATCTGTGTTCCAATGGTAAACTTGTTTTCCTCACAAATCTTTATTACATTTGGGTATCTATCTTCACCACTATGGGAAAGAAACACATCATTAAATTAGAAATCCCTACTCCCTGCCATGAGAACTGGGATAACATGACTCCAAACGAGCGTGGAAGGCATTGTGATAGCTGCAACAAAACAGTTATTGATTTTTCGCTTTTCAATGACAGACAACTTATTGAGTTTCTTACTAAGACAAAAGGCAGTATTTGCGGCAGGTTAAATAAATTTCAATTAGAAAACCAATTGGTTTATGTGGAACCGGCTAAGAATCATTTTTTATACAAATTACTTTTTGGAACAGCCTTAGTAACCGGAATAGCCAGCGCAAATGCTAACTACAACCCAAACAGCAAGCCATTAATAGAAAACTTAGGCTTCCGGCAGGCACTGGAAAAAGCAGAACAACCACCGGCAGGAGATACTACACACTTTATAAGCGGAATGGTTTTTGATACAGTTAATCATGTTCTTGTACCATTTGCAATTGTAGCCATTAAAGGAACCTTACAATCGGTACAGACTGACATGAATGGACGCTTTAAACTCTTTGTGCCGCTTAAATACCGTAAAAAGACAATTAAGCTGGAATGCATCTATTCAGGTTACGTGCAAGAAATAACTGTAGTAACAACTAAATTACCCTTAACTACTTTTATAAAACTTGAGCATCCACAATTAAATATAGAAGCGAAAATAGAAACCACTTCTATTACTAAGCATTCTTTTACTTGCGTAGAAACAGAATCATCAAGCATAGGCCTTATAGGTATTAGAATTGAGGAAACATCAAAGAACAAATATGAACCAGAATTTCCTTACGAAACAGAGTATCCAAACCCCGATAAGCAAACTTTGCACAAGGGAGATACGCCGTATTGGTAAGCCAATTCAACCCATAAAGCATGAAAAAGACCAAACTATTCAAACTAAGCATCCCTGCCCCTTGCCATGAGAACTGGGAGAACATGACACCCAACGAGCATGGCAGGCATTGCACCAACTGCAATAAAACCGTTATTGATTTTTCATTGTATACTGACAAGCAATTGGTTGAGTTCTTTGAAAAAATTAAAGACAATGTTTGTGGCAGACTTAACAGGTTTCAATTAGACAGGGAATTAGTATACATAGAACCTAAAAATCATTTTTTATATAAGCTTTTATTTGGAGTTACTTTTACTGCTGGCCTTGCAGGAAGCGCCAATGGGAACAACAATTATCCCGACAGGCATTTAACCGGGCAATCACGGTCCGTGGTTCATAATGAACTTTATGATAAGGAATCGGACAATATTACTGGAGGTGATACTACTCATTATATTAAAGGCAGGTTGTTAAACACTGCAAACGGGCATATGCTACCCAATGCCACAGTATTTATTAAAGGCTCGTCCGAATCGACCCAATCTGATTCACTGGGGTATTTTAAACTTCCCATTCCTGCTTCATATGATTTCCCAGAAATCACACTTATAGTTGATGCATTCAATTCTCCGGCTGCTGTAACCACAATAAAAATATTAGGTGAAAAATTCCCGATCATTAAAAATGTTTGGGTGCACTGTGAAGAAAACATGTCGGTAACCAATATAGTTGCCGGAAATATCATCCCAAATCCATTACCAACTACACATGATACTGCAAAAAGAAAATAACATTACCTATAATGCAACGTAAACTAAGTCTAAATTTATCTATCCCCACTCCTTGCTCTGAGAACTGGGAGAACATGACGCCCAATGAGCGAGGCAGGCATTGTGCAAGTTGCGATAAAACAGTTATTGATTTTTCATTGTATACAGACAAGCAATTGGTTGAGTTTTTCAATAAAACCACAAACAAAGTTTGCGGGCGTTTATCTAACTGGCAGTTAGAAAGGCAGGTGGTTTATGCTGAACCACAAAACCATTTCTTATACAAACTATTATTTGGCTCAGTACTAACAATTGGTTTGGCAGGCAGTGCAAATGCAAATTACAACCCAAACCAAAGGCCATTGCTCGAATTATACAACTACAACACAAATAAAGAAAAACAGAAATCTGCCGGCGACTCTGTTTCACATTTGATCATTAAGATAATTGATGACTCATCAAAACAAGCATTACCATTTGTTAGTGTTATAGTAACAAAAAATGGGGAACAGCTAGGTCAAGGAAATACTGATATAGATGGTAATTTAGACATCTATCCTCTTGACCCAGGCATATATGATGTATTAGCTGTGAATATTGGGTATCACGATTATAAAATGACTTCTGTTAAAATAAACAAAAGCAATACAAGGATTAATATTAACATGAAAAGTATGGCTGAACTAATTCTTCATACTGTTGGCATGATGATATATCAACCTCTGCCTGACCCTACCAAACAAACCATTCGCAAAGGCGATACGCCATTCAGGTAAGCTGCCTCCGTCCCTGTCTGCCGACAGGCAGGCTATTTCCTTCAAGCGGAGGAAGCGCTACAACTTATTATCTATTAACCCTTCCTAATTGGCAACTCCAATTACGCCCTGAAGGGGCATAATATATTAATGCAGGGTGAAGCCCTGCCGTGTAGCAAAACCTCTAACTATTAAGCCCTGAAAGGGCGTTATACAGATGTACAGGATTAATAATAACACCCTTTCAGGGTTTATCTATTTCTTGTTCCTTTAGCGATGGGCTAACACCCATCGTTGTCAGATACTGCCCTTTCAGGGCTTTAAATTTTGGGGTTGTTGAAAACTCAATTCCACTTTTTATTACCATAATAAACATAATGTTTATTTTTGTAGAGCCAATAAAACCACAATAACTATATCTAAAACATACTTTGTAGGATTCCTCACTCGCCGACTATCGTCAGGCTCATTCGGAATGACAGAGGGGCATCTGTTTTGAGAGAGAGAGGGGGAGGTGGCGCGGGCTTCGCCCGCGCCACCTCCCCCTCCAAAACCACGCGCATGTTGTCATTCCGAGCGAAGAGAGGAATCTCTACATCAACATTACTAATACAATAGATAACAACATACGAAGCTGAATCTCAACCACAAAAAAAAACATTATGGAACAGACAAACACCAATGAACAACTGCCTGAAGAGCTAACCGAACTGGAACGAAAAGAGCTTATTTGGGAGCAAAACCATGAAAAAATAGCTAATGCAATCCGTTATTTGCAACGCGACGAAATAAATGTAAGCGTAAGCAATATTGCAAAGGTTACCAAACTAAGCCGCAAAACAGTTTACAAGCATTTTACTGAGGAAGACATGAATCCTGCACAAAGCGCTGACCTTATAAACAAATTCATCCTTGAAGATGTTATTAAGCGCGTTAGCCGTAAGGCTTGCTTTGGCGACATGAAAGCAGCCAAACTTTACTTAGAGCTTATGGGCCTTATAAAACGTGGTGGCAATACTCTAAACGCAAGCCTGACAAATGGCAACAGGTCCATTATGGTAAACGGCCATACATTTAGTGAGGATATGGTACAAAATTTATCGGCCGAAAATTTAAACGAGTTGACGGAATTTGTAAAATCTGCTGCACAGAGCACCCGCGGACACGGGTTACAAAATGCAAAAAAATCCTCAAACAATTTTACTGATAACCAACACGTTGATGGGTAACAAAGTATCAAAAGTGTAACCCGTGTTCAGAGGTTTTACATCACTCAAAAAGTAATTAACAGATTGTTCAAAAAAAAATCAAAAAAGGGTCAATAATCTGCTTGGTTGGTAGTAAATTCGCCAACAAGTAAAAAGCACATGAAGGTAACGTATTACGGGCATTCTAGTTTTGGAGTTGAAATAGCAGGCAAGCACCTGGTATTTGATCCGTTTATAAGCCCTAACCCACTCGCCGCCTCTATAAAGCTCGATTCGATAAAGGCTGATTACATCCTTATATCTCATGCCCATCAGGACCACACTGCCGATGTGCCTTTTTTAGCAGAACATACAGGGGCAACCCTGGTAGCATGCCACGAAGTGGGTGTTGATCTTCATAAAAAAGGCTTTGAGAACTGCGTACGAATGAATGTAGGCGGTGCTTTTTCGGCAAACGGAATTACTATTAAAGCAGTTAATGCCATACACAGCAGCAGCTTTGCTGATGGTTCGTACGGAGGAATACCGATGGGATTTGTGGTAACAGCTAAAGAAGGCAGTTTTTACTATGCCGGCGATACAGGACTTACCTACGATATGAAACTTATTGGCGAAAGCGGCACACCGCTTAAGTTTGCCTTATTGCCTGTAGGCGATGTTTTTACAATGGGCATTGATGATGCCATTAAGTGCACAGACTTTATTAAGTGCAACAACGTTATAGGAATGCATTACGATACGTTTGAACCGATAAAAGTGAATAAAGAAGAAGCAAGTAAGAAGTTTGAGAAGGCCGGAAAGAAGATAACGTTTATGGCGATTGGAGAAACCAGAGAATTTTAGTTAAAAAAAAGAAACATGGGAAAAATTATTGCAGTAGCAAACCAAAAAGGCGGAGTAGGAAAAACAACTACCGCTATAAATCTGGCAGCAGCGCTTGCTGTGTTGGAACATAAAACATTGCTGGTAGATGCCGATCCGCAGGCAAATGCCACATCGGGCGTGGGCTACGACCCTAAAAAAATAAAGACCAGTGTATATGAGTGTATCATCGACAATGTGGATGTAAAGAACACTATACTCACCACTGAAACACCTAACCTTGACCTGTTGCCTGCCCACATTGATTTGGTAGGCGCCGAAATAGAAATGATAAACCTGCCCAGCCGCGAAAAGATGATGCGTGCTGCATTGGCTAAGGTAAAAGAGGAATACGAATTTATTATTCTCGACTGTTCTCCATCGCTTGGGTTAATTACACTCAATGCCCTTTCGGCAGCCGATTCAGTTATTATACCTATACAGTGTGAATACTTTGCATTAGAAGGTTTAGGCAAACTGTTACAAACCATTAAAATTGTGCAGGAGCGCCTTAATCCTGAACTGGAAATTGAAGGAATTTTGCTTACCATGTACGATGGCCGCCTTAACCTGTGCAACCAGGTTGTGGAAGAAGTAAAGACACACTTTCAGCAAATAGTATTTGATACCATAGTACACCGCAACATTAAGCTTAGCGAGGCGCCAAGCTTTGGCAAGACCATTATTATGCACGATGCAGCATCGCGAGGTGCGCTGAATTACCTGCACCTTGCCCGCGAAGTGCTGCAAAAGAACAAGATGACCCGCATGAAACAAAGCGATAAAATTATTAATGTAGAAGAAAACTAATCATGAGTGATAACACTAAAAAAAGGGCTTTAGGAAGAGGCTTAAGCGCACTACTGGAGTCAGATACTACGGACAGCGTACTTGCATCTAAATCAACTTCAACACTTCAGGCAACAGGTGGTAATGCGTTAATACTCATTTCGCAAATTGAGGCTAACCCATTTCAGCCCCGCAGCCGCTTTGAAGAAGTACCTTTAAAAGAACTTACTGATTCTATACGCCAGCATGGCGTAATACAACCTATTACAGTACGCAGGGTAAGCAAAGACAAGTACCAGCTTATATCGGGCGAAAGAAGGTTGAAAGCTTCTACACTGGCAGGCCTGGAAGAAATTCCGGCTTACATACGCGTTGCCAATGATCAGTCGATGCTTGAAATGGCATTGATAGAAAATACTCACCGCGAAGATTTAGACGCTATTGAAATAGCAATAGGCTACCAACGCCTTATTGAAGAATGTAATTTAACCCAGGAGGACCTTTCGGAAAAAGTAGGCAAAGACCGCACTACCGTAACCAACTATTTGCGCCTGTTAAGGTTGCCACCTGTAATTCAGTTAGCCATACGCGAAAGAAAGATAACCATGGGCCATGCAAGGGCACTTATCAATATCGATAACCCTGCAGGACAGCTAAGTGTATTCGATAAGATACTCGATGATGCATTAAGCGTACGTGAAACAGAAAGTGTAGCCAAGGCTGCCAAAACAAGTTTCCCTAAAGCAAAAAATAAAAGCAAAAGCTTTGAAGATGGCAAGTTGGAAAGGGATTTATCTGTAGCACTCGACACTAAGGTAAAGCTAAGCAGAGTTGGCCCTAATAAAGGCAAGCTTATCATATCTTTCAACTCAGAAGAAGCACTTAAGGATATCATTAAATTATTTCATGCCTGATAAGCTTTTGCAAAAAACTTTGATAGTTTCTTTGTTGTGCCTGTTTGCAGTATTTAATAATGCAACAGCACAAAAAAAGGATTCAGCAAAACCTGCTAAACCTAAAGATACATTAACATTCCGGCAGAAGTACGCCTACCCCAATGCTAAAGTGGCAATGCTCTGTTCGGTTGTAATACCGGGGCTTGGGCAAGCATACAACCATAAGTATTGGAAAATACCTATTGTTTATGCAGGCTTGGGTACTGCGGCATATTTTATTATCACCAATCAGCAGCAGTATCTTTCATTTAATACTGCTTTAAAACAGCGCACTTCAAATCCTGTTATAAAAGACCAGTACTTTGGCATATACACAATTGATGATCTTGTAAATAATGAGAACACCTGTGCCCGATACAGGAACATTTCAATTTTTGCCGCTGCGTTTGTTTACCTGCTGAACATAGTAGATGCCAATGTAGATGGCCAGCTTCGTAAGTTTGATGTGAGCGATGACATCTCTTTACATTTCAGCCCACAGTTAAGCCCTGACCAGTTTGGCAAGTTTACCATTCAGCCGGGGTTTTCGCTTGTAAAAAGGTTTTAATTTATTTAACCGGTTGGCTTGTAACCAACACACTGAATTTCTTGTTGGGTATCCGTGCAGCACTTAACTCCATAGTAGTAAGCTTCCTGTTGGTATAGATAGCACACATGGTGTTCGATACATGGTAAATGTTCTTGCGGCATTGCTCAGGCGCACCATCTAATATAGCGGACATAACCTCAGGCCTTGGCGTAACAGGATCATAACCATAATCGTGCCAGATGACAATAGTATTATCATGAACCAAATGCTTGAAAACATTAGCCGTATCACTCTTCACCGATTCGTAATGATGGTCGCCATCTATAAATATAACATCGAACTTTTTGTTCAAGCCCGCATAGTTAAAGGTGAGCGAGTTATCGTATATCTGCACTATCTTTTTATTGTCCTTAGAGAAAAAGCCTACCAAATCGCCTTCTGTGGTGTCAGCTATTTGCTTAGGGTCAAGGTCCATGGTATAACACTCAGCACATACATCGGCAACATTAACAACGCTTTCTCCACGGCATGTTCCAATCTCAAAATACTTGCAATTGGGGATAGTCTTGCATAAGCCACGTATCAAACTTAAATCGGTAGGCAATGAACCACCTTCTAAAAAAGCAAACGTATTTAGTTCTTCTTTAAAGTTAGGCAACAATACATTTATATCAACAACCGGCAAACTTTTTATATGATGATGCTTTACGACATACTTCTGCCATACGGTATCATCAGCAAGCACATGGTTAAGCAACCAGGGATTCCTGGCTATTTCGAATATGGCTTTAAAAGTTTTGCGTACCTGCTTCAACATTGCATTAGCGCTTATGGTACGTTCATGTATTTATGCGTCTGCAATGAAACCTGCCAGCGGGGATGCTTTTTAACATACTCCACAATAAGGGGAGTCATCTTCTCTGCTTTACTCCACTCGGGTTGCAACAGCAGTTGGCATTTCTTCGAAACCAGTGCAGCGTTCTTCTCTGCCCAGTCAAAATCATCTTTATTATATATGATAACCTTTAGTTCATCAGCCAATTTAAAAGAGCTACTCAACGGAGCCTTACGCTTTTTAGGCGACAAGCATACCCAGTCAAAGTCTCCAATAATAGCAGATGAACCGGATGTTTCAATGTGCGTTGAAATGCTATTCTTTTTCAGCAATGCAGTAAGCGTTTTTAAGTTGTGCATGGCAGGCTCGCCACCTGTAATAACTGCAATGGATGCACCGGCTTTCTTTACTTCACCAACTAACTTTTTCAGTTCAATTAAAGGATGTGCGTTTACATCCCAACTTTCCTTCACATCGCACCAATGACAACCCACATCGCATCCACCAAGGCGAATGAAATAGGCAGCGCTGCCGCTATGTATACCCTCACCCTGTATGGTATAAAAATGCTCCATTACAGGAAGGGAATTAGTCTTTCTATCTTTAACTTTTGCCATAGATACTATATTCCAAAACAGAATATCGAATATCCAACAAGGAATGATGAACTCCGAACTCCTATTAGGCTGCTTATTTCAATGCTGTTCATATATCGCTTTTCAGTTTTAGTATTTATCAGAACTTCGTTATTGGATATTCCGTGTTCGATATTCATTATTTAAAGACGATTCTAAAAATTAAAGTCTCCGGTTTCGCCCGATAACTCTCTGCCCTTTATTATAGCCTCTTTCCACTCTTCCAGCTCTTCATTTACCTCGGTAGAATCTTCAGTCTCGTATGATATGCCAAGCTCTTGTTTTTGCAGATAGTCTTCGTAAACCAATGGCAATAGCCTCAATATTTGTTTGCTGCGGTAGTCTTCCCAGGCCTCTATAAGTGCATCCCTCCAATCGGAGCTTGCACTAATAGGAATAACCTCGCTAAGTTCTTTCAATTCTTTAAAAGCCATTTCAGCAAGCTCATCGGCAAAGTCCATAGGCTTGTGGCTCTTCTCATACGAAAGGAAGTACTTGAGAATATCCTTATCCTCATAACTACGTACAAACTTCTCAACTATGTTCGGGTTATATACCGAAAGGTATTCATTGCCTTCTTTCTTTGTAGATGCCACATCGGCTTTCTCCTCGGGCGCTACTTTATGTATATGGTCATAATATATCTTCAGGTACTTGCTTTCCTTCTCACCACGAAGGTCACTTAGGTTCATCAGCTTATCGGTTCCCATGCGGTTGTCGTAGAACTGGTACCACAGCGGAATGATAAGCTCTTCGCCTTCTTTCGCGTTATTGTACTCTTCGGTGAACCTTAAAAAATCCTGCCATTCAAATTCATAATCAGCTTCAGCAGGGTCAATCTCTGCATCATCATTCTGAAAGTACTCAACATACAGATCGAACTCCCATTGTGTAATAGGCGGAACGAAGTTGCACTGCTTAATGTTATACTCCCAGTAATGGAAATCCATAGTGGTCGATATGCCCGGTATCTTTATCTTCTCTGCTCGCCACTGGCACTGCAGGTTAAACAGCTTCTTCTGCTGTATCTGCCACAGGCAGCTCTGGGCCATGTTATAAAACCTAAGCTGGTGGTCTTCGTTATGCTCGTAATAGAACTTGCCCCAGTTTACCCAGGTTACCTTGCGGCGTGCATAGGCCTTAATAAACTCCTCTATATCATCGGGGTGATAATTGACAAAAAAATCCTTATAGCGTTCATTGTTGCGAAGCTCGTATTCAATTTCCATACGGGCAACGGCCTCTTTTTCGGCTTCATCAACCTCCTGTCTTAAGTGCTCCGGAAGGTTTTCTTTATTCTCGTTTTCCATCACTAACTTATTTAACCGTATTCACACTGGCCTTCTTATTCAGCATCTCCATATATGTGTCAACGTTCTGTAAAAAATACTTTAAGGTTTTCTGGTCATCAGTTTCAATCATCACATCGTACAGGCTCATGTACTTATCTGAATACCTGCCCACCTTACACTTTGCCTTCGATAAAGCTGCAACAAATACAAGTGGCAATTGGGTCGTAATATTCAGGTCGAGCAATAAGTCATACTCCTCTTTTACAAAGCTACCAATAAAATCAATTGCAGGTTTATAGTACAAGTTAACATTTTTAAGGGTAAAGCATTGGTGGTCTATCGAGGTGGTTATATTGCCCGGAAGTTCCTTTAATGGCACATAGCCCATCGACCTGACCTTTTTGCCATTATCGCGCAAATAGGTAATGTATTTCTTAACCAGTTCAACTTCATTTATGTCGCTGGCATTAAATATCACTCCTACTGTCTTCGCATCTTTCAGGTTCATTATAGCACGCGACCTCTTAGCATTTGCGCTTTCTTTACGCAAAAAGTACCCACCTATTCTTATTTTAATATCCTGTATAAACCCCACGATTCAATAAACTTTCATTCAAAGGTAAAATATCCTTTAACATGGGAAACTTTTCACCCCTATATACGCATTCACACTCCTACCTAAATCGTTCAGTCACTATAATTCACCAGTCTTAAGATACTTCAAAAACAGTAATATGAACATGTGTTACAGTTAATATTCAAGTCATGGCATAGTGCAATACTTGCACAACCAAAATAATGAGTTATGTTTTTAGAACCCGCGGCTGAAAACTTATCGGAACTGCTGATAGATAAGACAGGAATATACTCGAGGAAAGACCTTGATGATAGTATAATATATGCCAAGCGGATACAGGATGGCATGATGCTTAAAGAAAAGCACTTGCAGCGCATTTACCCTGAATCGTTTATTTACATGCAACCACGCAATATAGTAAGTGGCGACTTTTACTGGTTTACGCGCTTTAACAATAAGACGATAATTGCTGCTGCCGATTGTACCGGACATGGCATACCAGGTGCACTTATGTCGATATTAGGCATTAATCTGCTTAACCAGATAATAATTGAAGAGAAGAATACCAACCCATCCTTTATACTACACCGCCTCGATCATAAGGTTAAAAAGGCATTTAGCTATACATCCGATATATTAGATGAAAATTTTAAGCAGGAACATAATGATGGTATGGACATTGCGCTTTGCTGTATAGACAGCAATACCAATGTAATGCAATTTGCCGGCGCCTACAGGCCTGTGTATTATGTACGCGATGGCGAATTGAACGAAATGCGTGGAAGTAGACACCCAATTGGTGGCAGTGGCAGCGAACCACTATTTACCAACTTTACCCTGCACCTTCAAAAGGAAGATAAAATATACATGAGCAGTGATGGGTTTGCTTCTCAGTTTGGATACCTTGAAGACAAGAAATTCTCTACCCGGAGAATGAAGGATATGCTGTTGCATATAAGTAACGCTCCTTTTAATACACAGAAAGCCGAATTAGACAAAGTATTTATGGACTGGAAACTGAACCAAGAACAAACCGACGATGTGCTCGTAATGGGGTTCGAGGTATAAGCATTGTCTCAGATACTTAGTCTTTACTGAATATGTAATAAAAGATTATGATTGGCATAATAATAGCTTCATACGTATGAAGTAACATTGTTATATAAAACTTATCTTCATGATCAAAAACTATTCTCAAACCAATAACCACTTACTTAGTCCATCTTTCCTGATCACTATCTTATCTATTGCAAGCTTTGCAATAGGTTTTGTATCGTGCACATTAGATGGTAAGCCGGGTAACGAAAGCCCGGTTAAATCACATTCTGTTATTACGGGTGCGGGATCTACATTTGCAAACCCTATATACAGCAAAATGCAAAGCGAATATTGTACCAAAACAGGCTTACCTTCTTCTTACCTGGCAATCGGTTCAAGTGGTGGAATAAAGAAGATTATGAGCAAGACGGTTGATTTTGGAGCATCAGATAGCTATTTGAGTAATGATGACATGTCGTTATTTACTTCTAACGTAGTAGAATTCCCTACTTGTCTCGGCGCTGTTGTAATATCGTATAATCTGAAGGGAGACAGCCTTCTTAAACTAACACCTGATATTATAGCCGATATTTTTTTAGGGAAAATAACCAAATGGAATGACCCCAGGATTGCAGCAGAAAACAAAGGAGCAATACTCTCGGACCAAAACATAACTGTAGTTCACAGAGCTGACGGAAGTGGTACCACCTATGTTTTTACAGATTACCTATCGAAAGTAAATGAAGAATGGAGAAATAGAGTTGGTGTTACCAGAATGGCAACATGGCCGGTAGGTGTTGAAGGTGACGGGAATGAAGGAGTAGCATCAGTTATAAAAGCCATACCAGGCGCTATTGGTTATGTTGAATTAACCTATGCCATGCAAAAGCATATTGCTTTCGCTCTCATTAAAAACTCTTCCGGCAAATACATTAAAGCTTCTTTAGAGTCGACAAGCCTTGCCGCCAATGTCGACATACCTGCCGATACCCGCATTAGTATTACCAATTCTAACGTTGCAGATGCCTACCCCATCTCTAGCTTTACCTGGATAATTATATATAAGGAGCAATCCTACAATAGCAGGACGAAACTGGATGCAATTGACTTGTTAAAAGAATTATCGTGGATGATTACTGAAGGGCAACAGTACACTAAAGATTTGTACTATGCCCCATTGCCTGGAAAAGCCTTAGCAGCCGCACAAAATGTGCTTCAATCGGTAACATATGCTGGTACGCCTGTTTTAAAACAAGAATAAACCGGAATTAGCTCTTGCTACTATTAACGAGGTTTAACTTAATATCATTAAGTCTTTTTTGCTCATCAGTAGATAAGTTACCTTCCCATTCAATTAACTGAATACCTCTTTCTACAAAAACCCTGTTCTTATCGGTATCTAATGGCAAGCCTGAAAGCTTGTCTAAGAATTCCTGTGTTTTCATTTTAGTTAACTCGCTTGTTTGATTCATAGTAATGCTTATAAAACTATTATTGGCTTAAAACTCAAACTTATAACCTATTCCTTTAAATGTCTTTATTCTGTCATCGCCAAGTTTTTGGCGAAGCTTACGGATGTGTACATCAATAGTTCTATCTCCTACCACAACATCTTTACCCCAAATTTCATGGAGTATATCTTCCCTCCTAAAAACCTTACCGGGCTTAGATGTAAGCAGCGTTATTATTTCAAACTCTTTTTTAGGAAGATATATCTGTTCACCTCCAACCGTAATACTATAATTATCATTATTAATACTAATGCCGTTACCCACATTAACAATATTCATTGCACCAGTATGTGTTGGCCTGCGCCTTAATAAGGCATTTAAGCGGCTTATTAAAACCCTTGGGTTTAAAGGCTTTGAAAGGTAGTCATCAGCACCTGCTTCAAATCCTGCAATTTGAGAGTAATCTTCTGTACGAGCAGTTAAAAAAACAATGAGAGTGTTTTTTGTTTCAGGCAGTTCCCTCATTCTTCTACATGCCTCAATGCCATCCATACCTGGCATCATTATATCTAACACAATAAGGTTCGGCAACACTTCTATCGCCTTTTTTATTGCACTCTTTCCATCTAAAGCGGTAAAAACCTCTGAACCTTCCTTCCTCAGATTATAGGATAAAAAATCAAGTACATCCGGTTCATCATCCACTAATAGTATTCTCGCGTTCTTCATCATGCAGGGGTCACTTTGTAGTTACGCAATTTACTCAAAGCAATTTTATTTTTTGGGGGCTTAACAAATACTTAACGTATATTTATGAGTAAATTAACAAATAGCGGTATAGAATCGTAAACTCCCAGAAATGGGCTACAATAAAGCCGTATAAGTTGATGCTCAAAGGAAAAAGGTATCATATTTCAATACTTTATATTTTTGCACTGAATGGACAACGAATTGAAATATAAAATTGGCATTACACTTATTCCGGGTGTAGGGCACGTTATAGCCAAAACACTCATATCTTACTGTGGCAGTGTCGAAGCTGTATTTAAAGAAAAAGCGAAAACACTGCTCAAAATACCTGACATTGGCCCGCTTACATCAGAATCGATAATAAACCAGAGCGTACTTGATCGGGCAGAAAAAGAGATTGAGTTCATCGAGAAGAATGATGTCACTCCCTTATTCTATTTAGATAAGGCTTACCCACTTCGCTTAAAACAATGTTCCGATGGGCCTGTGATGCTCTACTATAAGGGAAATGCCGACCTGAATACAAACAGAATAATAGCGATTGTTGGAACTAGAGCAGCAACTATTTATGGCAAAAAACTTACGGAAGACCTGGTAAATGGACTACAACCTTCGGGGGCATTAATTGTTAGCGGCTTAGCATACGGTATAGATGTATGCAGCCATAAAGCTGCAGTTGATGCAGGTCTGCCAACTCTGGGTGTTGTAGCACATGGCATAGATAAACTTTATCCGCCCGACCATTATAACTTGTCACGTAAAATGTTGGAGAATGGTGGCATAATTACAGAATTCCTTAGTGGCGCAGAACCAGATCGTGAGAACTTTCCTAAACGCAACCGTATTATTGCCGGCCTTGCCGATGCAGTGGTAGTAGTAGAATCAAAAATATCGGGCGGAGCCATGATAACTGCTGATATAGCTTTTTCATATAGTCGCGAGGTAATGGCATTCCCTGGAAAAGTGGATGATACTGCTTCACAAGGATGTAATAGACTAATACAACAAAACAAGGCATATCTTATACGTAATGCAGCCGATGTAACTGAATACCTTGGCTGGAAAGATGATAAGAAACAGGCCAAACAGCAAAAGGAATTATTATTTGACCTCAGTCCAGAGGAGGAATCAATAGTTAATACGATAAAAGGTAACGATGGCCCTATGTATATAGATGATATAGCCATTTCATCAAAACTGGCTCCGGGCCTTCTTTCTTCGCACCTTTTAACCCTCGAATTTGCAGGCGTGCTTAAATCGCTTCCCGGTAAAATGTATAGTCTCTAACTCTCAGAAAGACAGCGATTATTTTTACTATCTTCGCACCTCGTTTGCAAAAACATACATGAAACTCCAGAATATAAAACAGCTACATATTGTCCTTTTACTTGCAATCACCACATTCTGTATTGCTTTCTTTTCCTGCAAAAGCAACAACAACAAAATCACTCCCACCCAAATAAGCCTTGTACAATTATTGGTAGGTGATGGCACTAATCAGTTCAGGCATGTATCATTAGCCATGGATACTAAATCGGTTATAAATACCGAGAAAAAGATACCCGACGAAAAGGATACTAATTATGTGTTCTATTCTTTACCAATGGATACACTTTACCCTGATTCGGTTAACGAAGGAGTAGATACACTTAACTACTTTACCGTTGCTTATAATTTCGATACCCAAAAGTTAAACGAGATAGATGAAGATGTTTACTTAGCTACCGACTCTTCTGCAGCAGCATTAAAACTGAGACTGGTTGACTATTTCACTTCGAAATATGGTGATGGAACAACAGATGGTGATAATATTTTATGGAAAATAAAGAAAATCAATGGTAAAACAGCCAAAGTATCATTAAGCGACGAAAGTGAGGAATACGACTACGGAAAACTATCGTTAGTATATTATATCGAAGATTAGTATCGTTTTAGCATTGAGGGTTCACCAAAATTCCGTACCTTTATGTTTTATAAAACTGTGAATCCTTATGAGCGAAGCTCTACTGGAAGTTAAAAATCTGACGGTCGATTTTAAAAGTGAGGACGATACAGTTCGTGCCGTTGATGGTATTAGCTTTACACTTAACAGGGGCGAATCACTTGGCATAGTCGGAGAATCCGGTTCCGGAAAAACAGTCAGTTCACTTGCACTTATGCGCCTTATCCCCCGTTCGGGTAAGGTAGTTAACGGAGAATTACTATTTAACTCTCGCACTAACGGCCTGGTAGATGTTACCAAGCTTAGCGAAAAGGATATGCGCAACTTCAGGGGGAATGAAATTGCCATGGTGTTTCAGGAGCCTATGACATCACTAAACCCCGTATATACATGCGGCGATCAGGTTATGGAGGCTATTATACTCCACCAAAAAGTATCGAAAGCAGAAAGCAGAAATCGTACGTTAGAACTATTTAAACAGGTAAAACTACCCCGCCCAGAAATTATACTGGACTCATACCCACACCAACTTTCCGGAGGTCAAAAACAAAGGGTAATGATTGCCATGGCCATGTCATGCCAACCATCTATACTTATTGCTGACGAACCAACTACCGCACTCGATGTTACTGTGCAGGCTGCCATTCTTGATTTAATGAAGGAACTGCAGGCTGAACATAATATGAGCATCATATTCATATCGCACGATTTGGGTGTAATTGCCGAAATTGCTGAGAAGGTATTGGTAATGTATAAAGGAAAGATTGTGGAACAGGGTAATATATTAGATGTATATGCAAACCCACAGCATCCTTATACAAAAGGGCTATTAGCATGTCGCCCTCCACTCGATAAACGCCTTTATGTGTTGCCAACTGTTGCGGATTTTATGAAACCGGCACACGAGGGTGGCATTAATAAAGCTAACACCAAATTGAGTGATGTAGTTGATAAATACATTATTACTCCTGAGGTCCGTAAAAAAGCACATGAAAAACTGTACCAGCAAGAACCGATATTGCAGGTAAAGAACTTAAAGACATATTTCCCTATAAAAAAAGGCTTGTTTGGCAAAACAACCGACCATGTAAAAGCAGTTGATGACCTTACTTTTGACATTTACCCTGGAGAAACACTAGGTATAGTTGGAGAATCAGGCTCGGGAAAAACCACCCTTGGAAGAACTATATTAAGACTTATAGAACCCACCTCGGGCAGTATTGTATATAAAGGAGTGGATCTGTTAAAGCTTTCAGATAAAGAAATGAGAAGCTATCGTAAAAAGATGCAGATCATTTTCCAGGATCCCTACTCTTCGTTAAATCCGCGTATTACTATAGGCGAAGCTATTATGGAGCCCATGCAGGTTCATAATATTATGAATTCAGATAAAGAACGAAAAGATAGAGCCATTGAATTACTCGAAAGGGTAAATATGAACGCGTCACACTTTCAGCGTTACCCTCACGAATTTTCGGGTGGGCAACGCCAGCGTATATGCATAGCACGTGCAGTGGCGCTTAACCCTGAGTTTATTATTTGCGATGAGAGTGTTTCATCACTCGATGTATCGGTTCAGGCGCAAGCGCTTAACCTACTTGCTGAGCTGCGTAAAGATTTTGGCTTCTCATACATATTTATTTCTCATGATATTTCAGTGGTAAAATTCATATCGGACAGGATGCTGGTTTTATACAACGGGCAGATTGAAGAGATGGGCGATGCCGATGATATTTATTTTAACCCGCAAAAAGATTACACCAAACGGTTGATAAACGCCATTCCCAAAGGCCGTATTGAAGACATCCGTGCTTCGATGGAAGAAAGGAAAAACCGCAACCACACACTAGCTTAACAATGTCAAACAATTCGTTTCAGGTTTATAATACGCTAACGCGCAAAAAAGAAGTCTTTGCTCCTATTAACCCTCCATTTGTAGGAATGTACCTATGCGGGCCAACAGTATACGGCGATGCCCACCTTGGCCATGCAAGGCCTGCTATTACATTCGATATTCTGTTCCGTTACTTAAAACACCTGGGTTATAAAGTGCGTTATGTACGTAATATAACTGACGTAGGACACTTAGAAAATGACAGTGACGAAGGCGAAGATAAGATTGGCAAAAAAGCCCGCCTCGAAAAACTTGAACCAATGGAAGTGGTGCAACACTATACATTAGGTTATCATCGCAATATGGATGCCCTTAATGTAATTCCTCCTTCTATAGAGCCTCATGCTTCGGGCCATATCATTGAACAAATTGAAATGATAAAGCGCATTATTGCTCATGGCTTTGCATACGAATCGAACGGATCGGTATATTTTGATATAAACAGTTATCAGAAAGAACATAATTACGGGCAACTATCAGGCAGGATTACCGAGGACCTTATTAATAACACCCGCGAACTTGACGGACAAAGTGAAAAGAGAAGCCCTATAGATTTCGCACTTTGGAAAAAAGCAGCGCCTGAGCATATTATGCACTGGCCATCGCCATGGGGCGAAGGTTTTCCGGGCTGGCATATAGAATGTTCTGCTATGAGTCGTAAATACCTGGGCGAAACATTCGATATACACGGAGGTGGAATGGACTTGCTTTTCCCACACCACGAATGTGAGATAGCACAATCAATAGGTAGTAGTGGCAAACAACCTGTTCGTTATTGGCTGCATAATAATATGCTTACCATAAACGGGCAAAAAATGGGCAAATCACTTAATAACTTTATTAACCTTGATGAGTTATTTACCGGGAGTCACAAATTACTGGAACAAGCCTATACCCCAATGACCCTACGCTTTTGCATGTTGCAAAGCCATTACCGTAACCCTATAGATTTTTCTAATAAGGGCTTGCAGGATGCAGAAAAA
Organism: Bacteroidota bacterium; assembly: GCA_013288345.1. Classification (GTDB taxonomy): domain Bacteria; phylum Bacteroidota; class Bacteroidia; order JABEUT01; family JABEUT01; genus JABEUT01. The sequence goes on from JABDCA010000004.1 coordinate 53,480, forward strand.
GGCTTAGCCAGACTCAGCGAAACATATTTAATGCTTCGCGATATGAAGTGGGTTAGTACCCCTGTTAATGCTGAGATAGAAAAAGACCTTTCTTCATTTGAAAAGGAATGTACTGATGCCATGAATGATGATTTGAATACGGCCATTGTTATATCGCATATGTTTCAGTCTTCGGCCCACGTAAACCGCTTTCATGCATCGGGCAAGACAGAAGGCGTTAGTGAAAAGGCATTTGAGAGCTACAGAAAAGCCTTCATGCTTTACTTTACTGATATACTCGGACTAGTTACAGAAGAGAAGAACACAAGCAATGAGGATTTCGATAATTTGGTAAACAACCTGATTGAAGTGCGTACAGAGGCTAAGCAGAAAAAAGACTTTGCGTTATCAGATACAATAAGGAACATACTATCTAAATTTGTAGTATTGCAAGATTCAGCCACAACAACTGTTTGGAAACATGAGCGCAAGAAATAAAAACATATCTGACACTTTAGAAGTACTATCATTTGTACTAATGCTTGCTTTTATATTTCTTGAAGGATGTAACAGTGGCTGCAACCACCCTACCCCAAGCCATGCTGATACAACCAAAGTTCAGACCGCACAAAACATCAATATACCTTCATTCAGTGCAGATACAGCTTACAAATACACCAAAGAACAGGTTGATTTTGGTCCGCGTATTGTAGGCACTAAAGCCCATGAAAAATGCCTTCAGTTCATTATTTCGAAACTGAAACAAGACAGTATTACTTATTCAGTACAAAAATCCAGCACGAAGACTTTCGACGGCAAAACATTTGATTTTGAAAACGTAATTGCTTCTTTACAACCCAACAATCCTGTGCGCATATTATTATGTACCCACTGGGACACCAGGCCATTTGCCGATGCTGATAGTGTTGACCCGAAAGGAACCTTTGACGGAGCAGATGACGGAGCCAGTGGTGTAGCAATGCTGCTTGAGCTTGCACGTGACCTGAAAAAGACACACCCGACAGTAGGTATAGACCTTGTGTTTTTCGATATTGAAGATTATGGACAAGAAGCGGGTAACCCTGTTGATGGAAACTATCCTGATATGGAAGATAGTTGGTGTCTTGGTTCTCAGTATTGGGCAAGAAATATTCCTGCAAACTATGCTCCGCGTTATGGTATATTGTTAGATATGGTAGGTGGCAAGAACCCTGAATTTCCAATGGAGGGCACATCTATGCACTTCGCATCTGAGATAGTTAAGAAGGTTTGGAATATAGCCGACAACCTTGGTTATGGTGGCTTTTTTACACGCAATACTACTGTTGAGACCATTGATGACCATCGTTACATAAACAAAATAGCCAACATACCTACCATTGATATTGTACATTATGATATGCCACGCAGGGATTACCCATACTGGCATCATACACATAGTGATAATATGAGTATTATTGATACAGCCACCATGCATATGGTTGGCCGTGTATTAATGAATGTTATCTACCAGGAGAAGAGCTCAGCACCGCAACCATAGTTTTATTTCTTGGCTTTCTTCCAGCACTCATCAATATGATCATCGACCATACCTACAGCCTGCATAAAGGCATAACATATTGTTGAACCACGGAATTTAAAACCACGTTTGCCCATATCCTTGCTCATGGCATCACTTATAGCAGTAGTTGGTGGCACATCGCTTAATGACTTGCGCTTGTTTACAATTGGCTTACCGCCTACAAAGCCCCAAACGTACTTATCAAATGAACCAAACTCTTTTTGAATAGCAAGGAAGCATTTAGCATTATTAATGGCAGCAGCAATTTTAAGTCCGTTACGTATTATACCTGCATCCTGCATCAAAGTATCAACCTTCTTAGCATCGAACTTTGCAACCTTTTTAACATCAAATTGAGCAAATGCCTTGCGAAAGTTTTCTCGCTTTTTCAATACGGTTAACCAGCTAAGCCCCGCCTGAAAGCTTTCTAACACCAGGAACTCAAATAGCTTTTGGTCGTCATGTACGGGTGTACCCCACTCTTTATCGTGGTATTCGATATATATAGCTTCTTTAATGCTCCAGCCACAACGAACTTTCTCTTTCATAAATTAAGCAGGTTTCTTTTTATTATTTACCCAGTTTACCAGATTAAGCAATGGCCCTGTCATAAATGTAGTTGCCAAAGCCATTAATACCATCATAGCAAATATTTCAGGTGATAATATTCCAAGGTCATATCCAATATTCAACACGATAAGTTCCATAAGTCCACGTGTATTCATTAGTGCACCAAGTGTTAGCGAATTGCCCCAGTTTTGCCCTACGATCTTCGCAGATATTGCTGTTCCAATAAACTTACCCGATACAGCAACAACCATTATAAGTCCGAATGCCGACCATGCAGCAGACTGGTTCAATAAGCCCATTTGAGTACGCAACCCGGTAAAAGCAAAGAATATCGGAAGCAAAACAAGTACACTTACATCTTCAATCTTTTCAGTTATCTTCTTCCTGAAATCAAGATTATGTGGCATAATAACGCCCGCAAGGAAAGCGCCAAAGAGAGCATGCACACCTATTAATTCAGTAAAGTAAGCCGAAGAAAGCAAGATAAAGAATGCAATAGATATTACAACCTTTCCTGGTTCGTGTTTCTTTAATTGGTCAGCTGATAATTTCTGAAGTAATGGCCTTACAATGTAAAGCATACCAACTACAAACAATACTGCAAGTACAATAGTGAACATGGCGCTGGTTAAATTACCTGCCTTAGCAATTGCAATTACGGCAGCCAGCATGCACCATGCCATAAGGTCGTTAGTGGCTGCACACATAATGGCCATTGAACCGATTGGAGTTTTTGTCATGCCTCGTTCTTGTAAAATGCGGGCCAATACCGGGAACGCAGTAATACTTACCGATATACCAATAAACAAACTGAATGGGAGAAAACCAATTCCATCAGGACCAAAGGATGGATATAAATAATAAGCAAGACATACACCTAACACAAACGGAACTATAATACTCGCTATACTAACAGTTAAGGCATCACCGGCTTTACTTATAATAACATCAATATCCAGGTCCATACCAATTATAAACATGAAAAAAGCCAGTCCTATTTGACTTAAAAACAAAAGTGTATTAAGCGAATCAGACGGGAACAGAAACAGAAAGAAATGCGGAAAGAATACCTTAAGTACCGATGGCCCTAATACTATACCGGCAATAATTTCGCCAATAACTGTTTGCTGGCCAAGCATACTAAGCAAAGCGCTGAATATGCGTGATGCACCTATAATAACAAGTATTTGCAGCAATAGAAGGCTAAGTGGGTGTTTTATGTTTTCTTTAAACTGTTTTATAGCCTGTGAGACGCCGGTTATAGGTTCTGAAACATTTTGACTGACCAGTACTGGTTGCACTTTTTCTACCTTTTGCTTTATAGGTAATAAGGCACCCATCGTAGAAACCTTCCAAAGGCTTCCAATAAATAATGCAATTAAAACAATAGTAAAGAGGAAGGATTTCTTCATATAAACATCAGCAATCTACATTTAACCATAGCAGAATATGAAAAGTTAAATCTACTAATTTTTTTGAGAATCATACTTACCATTAAACAACAGGTAAACTGCAACCAGCAATGCTGCCGCTCCACCAATATAGAATACATATACCGAACCGAACTTATACCAAACTAAGCCTGCAAGACTACTTGCCAACAATGTGCAAATACTTTGTAGTCCTGAAAAAACACCTAAAGCTGTACCTGTATCTTTTTTATCGCATGTCTTACTTATCCATGCCTTTGATATACCATCAGTAAAAGCATAATAGAGCCCATAAAGGAAGAAAAGAATAATAAAAGCTATTCTGCTTTGCGAATATGCCATGCCAAAATAAACTCCAGCAAAAAGCATCAAGCCTATTAACAGCATTGGTTTCAAACCCATCTTATCGCCTATTATACCGATAGGGAATGCAGATAGTGCAAAAACAAGGTTATAGAAAACATAAACTACAATTACGGTTATATCACCCATTCCAGACTCTTTCATTTTAAGTATCAGGAAAGCATCGGCACTATTGAATAAAGCAAAGAACAACAGGCCGGAAACCAGTGCTTTGTATGAAGCATTACTAGCCTTCCAATATTTGAATTGAGAGAAGAAACCTACTCTTTCTTTTGTAGATAGGACTTCTGCGGGCTTTGGTTTATCCTTTAACCATAAGGTAAGAATAACTGCAATTATTCCCGGAAAGAAAGAAATGTAAAACAGGGAAACATACTTACCCTGATTATAGTAAAGGAACACGAGAGCAATAGACGGGCCTATTGCAGCACCCACCGTATCCATTGCCCTATGAAAACCGAATACCTTACCCCTATCACCGTGTTTTGATTCATCAGCAAGTATAGCATCACGCGGCGCAGTCCGTATGCCTTTACCAAGCCGTTCTAATGACCGTGTAAAAAGCACCCATATTGAGTTTTTTGCAAACAACACCAGCAAAGGTTTTGAAACAGCGCTTAAGGTATAGCCCCATTTAACAAATGAGGCTCGTTTTCCTGTTTTGTCAGATATTTTGCCAAAATACCCTTTACTTAAACTAGCGGTTGCTTCAGCAAGGCCCTCTAAAACACCTATAAACAAAACGGAGTAACCTATTGACTTCAGGTAAATAGGCATGATAGGCAATAGCATTTCACTTGCTATGTCATTAACCAGACTTACAAGTGACAGTATAAGTATCGTTCTTGTGATTGCTTTCATCAAAAAGAACGGATGCTAAGCATATTATTATGGCTTAATAATCGTATTCCAGTTATTCTTATCGGGAGCATTGCCAAGGCGTATATCAAGCAGGCGTTGCTTTATCTTAAGTGCAACATTGCTATCTTTTACAGTCGGCAGTGTATAATCTTTGCCTTTAATATTAATGACTTGAATAGGAGCAACCACTGCTGCAGTACCTGTACCAAATGCTTCCTGCAATATTCCCTTTTCGTGAGCGCTGATTAATTCAGGCGCACCTATTTTCCTCTCCTCTATTTTAATACCCATATCCTTAGCAATGGTAATAAACGAATCGCGGGTAACACCATCGAGTATTGAATCGGATAAAGGCGGAGTAACAAACACATCGTTGATCATGAACATTACATTCATGGTACCCGATTCTTCAATATTCAAATCAGCAGAGCCATCGGTCCATAATACCTGATCGAAGCCTTCTTTACGGGCCAAGCTAGACGGATAAAAAGCACCGCCATAGTTACCTGCACATTTGGCTGATCCTGTTCCGCCTCTTGCAGCACGCCTGTACTTATCCTCTACCTTTACTTTAAGCGGATTTGAATAATATGGGCCAACAGGGCCACTGAATATGATAAACTTATATTCTTCAGCTACCTTAACACCAAAACGTTCTTCCGATGCGAATACAAATGGCCTTATATAAAGTGATGAACCTTCGGTACCGGGTACCCAGGCTGCATCAAGCTTAATAAGAGTTTTTAATGCTTCATTAAAATGGTCGAATGACATTGCAGGGATACACATACGCTCCATTGACTTGCAAAATCGGTCGTAATGTTTCTCAACTCTGAATATCGAAATACTGCCATCTTTCATTTTAAAGGCTTTCATACCTTCAAACACTATTTGCCCGTAATGCAGGGCAAGCATAGTAGGTGACATGGCTATATTACCAAATGGTATAATTGACGATGAACCCCACTCTCCATCTATGTAATCTGAAACCAACATGTGGTCAGACATAATACTTCCAAAAGGAAGATGGTTAAAATCTACTTCTCCAAGGCGGCTATTCTTAGTCTTTTCTATCATTATCTTCTCGGTAGCAATCATAATTCAGGGTTAAATTGATTCTTATACTCTATACCTATACTACAAGGATAGGAATTTTTGTTGTAATAAGTATAAAGGCAAGGTAAAATTTGCTTAGAGCCCCATTTTATATGTATCTTTACTCTATTAATCAAAAAATATTACTATGATTTGTATCGCTATCCCTCTGGCCCTGCTCGTAATTGTAGCAGGTATGAAATTAATGGCCCAAACACAAAAAGATGGCCTCGGAAACCTGTACAAATATGTATCGTGGTTTGTGGTAGTTATGGGTTTTTTATTCCTTATGTGCGCTGGGTTGCATTGCGCTATGAAGTGCTGCCACCGTCATGAACAACGTTGCATGATGATGGAACGTAGGTGCGAAATGAATGAGGGCTGTGGCGGTGATGAAATGATGCATTGCAATCATGGCAACATGATGGGTGGATGCATGATGCACAGAGGTGCTTGTGATGAAATGATGGGTAACGGAGGATCTTGTAATATGGGTGGTAGCTGTAAAGAAGGTTCAGAATGCAAAGAACGCATGGGTTCTAACTGCAATATGGGAGACGGCGGAAGCTGCCCAATGATGAAAAATGGTCATTGCGAAGAGAAAGATACCGTTGTAGTAAAAAAGGAGATTAAAAAGTAATATTTATATACTATTATTGAAAGCCCTGCAGCAATGCGGGGCTTTCTTATTTAATTTTTGGAGCATCATAATACCGTTGTTTACCTTTTAATGTAAGGTAAGGCAGAAGCAGTTTATTCACATACTCTATATATGCAGCCTTCATTTCACTTTTCTTAAAGTCGCTATTCGAATGGCTAAGAAAGAAAAACGCTCTTATTGCGCCACTAAGTTCCATTAAGTAATCAAGACCATCGTCATCCAGATCATCACGGAGCAACCCGCGGTTTTGTAGAGCAACTAACAGTTGTTTTAATTGACTTTTTCTTAATGCATTACTTGTATCAACTAATGCTGCAATTTTTGGATAGCTCCTTTTAATCTCGACAAAATCCTTGAAAAGAAACAGGTATTTTACTGACAGATCATAAGTGTGGGCAGGTACATTGATCATATTATTAAACATATCTCCATCACCCATCATTTTTACTGAAATTGTTTTTAATTCATTAACCATGTCTGTATATAGCTCCGCTACAACATGCTCCTTTGTTTTATAATGATATGTAATGTTCCCATAGCTCTTACCAAGCTTTGCCCCTACTTCCCTCAGGGTAACATTAAGCATTCCTTTGTCATTAAATAGCTCAAGCGCTTTTTGTTTTATAATGTTTTTAGTATTCATGTTACAAAAATACGCAAATTAGTCCAAATGGACTAATTTAAGAAAAAAGATTATATTTGCCTTAAAATATAAAACACCAATTTATGGAAACCTCTATTTATAAATCATCGGAATATAAAGCAGAAATAATGGAGCTTTATGAAAAAAGGCTGGCAGCCTGTAACCTCAATTATGAAGATATTTATGTAGATACATTTGCAGGGAAAACACATGTAATAGCAACCGGAGACGCATCCAATCCACCACTTATAATACTTCATGGAATAAATGCGGGGGCTCCAATGGCGCTTGAATCTATAAAAGGACTCAGCAACTATTACAGGCTATATGCTATTGATACAGTAGGCCAGGCAACAAAAAGCAGCGAGACCCGCCTACCTATGAATGATGATAGTTATGCAAGATGGATAAATGAAACAATGGATAAGCTGGCACTTAAAACAGCTTCATTTATTGGGGTTTCTTACGGAGCCTTTCTTCTGCAAAAGCTAATGACCTTTTACCCAACCCGGATTACAAAAAGCATTTTCGTTGTACCATCAGGATTTGTAAACGGTTCATTTTTTAAATCAATGCAAAAATTATCATTCCCACTACTTCGGTTTCTATCTACCAAAAAAGAAAATGATTTAGTGCGATTCATGGATGCTTTTTATACCCAGATCGATGAAACCGGTGTTTCGTTTCAGAAAAATGTTTTGCTAGGTGTAAAGGTTGACTATAGAAGGCCCACATTACTTACAGCCAAAGATGTAAATCAAATGCACTCACCGGTCTATGTTATGGTTGCCGACAACGACATATTTTTCCCCGGAGATAAAGCCCTTAAAAAATGCAAAGCTCTATTTATAAACTTCAAAGGTTCTTATATACTTAAAAACACCAAGCATATTCCGGCTCCGAATACCTACCCTGAAATTGAAAATCAGATAAAAAAATGGCTTGATGAATAATTTGAGGGGATAATCTTATTTAATTCAATCTCTCAACCCAGTTTGCAATATAGCCGGCAACTTCTTCCCAGCCCTTTTGCCCGCATATAAAGTGACATCGGCCTAGGAATACCTTTAAGTCAGTTTGGCTGCTTTTATCAGAGTATTTACCATAATTGCTCTCAACTAACGACTGAGGGATTATATTATCATCACTTCCGCCAATCATAAGTAACGGAGGGTGCGGCTTTGCAAAATCAATTTTACCATGCTTCATAACTGAACGCGGAATGTTCCGACTCTCGGGTGTTACCAGTTCATCATACGCCTTATCTGAATCAGCCTGCGACATTACATTACAAAAAGCGTAGTGAAATTGTGCCTTTGTGAGTACACAAGGAGAAAGTCCTTTAAATGGATTAATAACAGGCAGATTACTTTTAAGAAAGCTCCATTTAAATGAAAACACACCTGCAGGTGGTGCACTGTCAATACATATACCTGCTTTAGCCAAATCCCTGTTTACCAGTATTTGGGTAATTAAACCGCCCATAGAATGCCCTATAACAATAGGCTTTTCATCGAGTTTGCTTATTACTTGTGCAACTGAATCTACTACTCTATCAAGGGTAAGTTTGCTTAATTCAGCAGGAATATTTCCCCTTAATTCTGCCGGTTCTCCTTCATGGTAAGGGTATGCGGGAGTATGACATTTATATCCTTTGGCTTCAAAATATTTAACCCACTCGTTCCAGCTTTTTGGGTTCTGAAACATACCATGAACAAAAACGATATTCTTCATTTCAATGGGGATTAGTAACTGATTATATCGATACCGCCAAATATGGCAGTACCATTAACAAGTAATACTTTTTTAGATGCAGCTGCATTATGAAACTGCCTTTTATCATCGGTGCCGGCAAAAACATGAACCACGTTTACCCGCACATCCCAGTCAGATGGGACAATAAGTTTTACGCCGCCAAATACAACAACAAGGTCGAGCACAGCAGTATTATCAATATCTGCCTGCATAAAGTTAATTTCTGTTCCACCAAATACATTTACAATCTCTCCTTTCGAAAAGCTTTTAGAAAGAATAGTTTTACGGGCGCCCCAGAAAATTGCAACAGAATTAAATACATTGCTTCCATCGGCATCATTATCACCACCATAAGCATTAGTTAATGGATTGGTACGTGGGCGAAAAATAACCGACAACCCAATTACTATAATTACAATAGGCCAGAAATATGCACCAATTGAAAAACTTATCCACCCCTGATGCCTGGCAAGGAAATAGCAGCCTATAACTACCAACCATAAAGAAGCAAGGCTGCGGAATCTTCGTTTAACAGCAATATAACCCCCCAACCCAATCATAAAAGCAGGCCAGGTAAAAAGCCAACCATAAATAGGGTACCCCATTCTGCGGAGCAATAACAATATACCTGCAACAAGTATAGCAAAGCCTGCTACTGCCCTACCGGAACTATTTCTTTGTTGAGGGTAGTTTTCCATTACTATTAAAGTAAGTCTTAATAACCGAGTATAAACTCGAGTTTCACGTCATCAATATAAAAATCGCCTTTGCTTACATTCCAAGGGTAAACAGCAAGTGAATTTTCAGGTTTATTTATAGTATCATTAAAGGTAAAGTCAGTTTCAACCTTTTGCCATTCGCCACGTTTTGGAACAAGATCGCTCAGGTTTCTGGCTGTCCATAATGCATCGGTCTTATCGGGTCTCTTTATATTCACAACAAGCTTACCTTGTGCATTTGGGTTAAGGTATGCCCAAAAACTTAGCTTCACTTTTATTACCTTATCATCAGATATTTCCCTAAAAAGCTGACTAAATGTCAATCCGAATACATGAACGGAATCAAACTTATTGGAGTAAATACCTGAATGGGCATACTTTTTACTAAGGTTTATAGGTGTCCAACCTTTAATGGACTCCAAATCATTATAATAAACCAATCCTTTTTGCTTAGGCACATTGCATGCACAAAGCAGTATTAAACAAAAACAAGCAATTTTTCTCATAAAGCAAAAGTATAATTATATCAGGTATATATCCAAACATTGCTAAGATACATATTGAATAAATAGGTATGCCATATAATGGCAGGAATGATATAAAGCAATAAGGCAACATATTTCAGTTTTGCAGGCAGATACTTTTCGAACAATATGAGTGGCACAAACAAAACAAGTAAATAAAGGCCAACATATTCGAACCTTATTAAGTTGCCTGCGTAATGCACCGTAATAAGAAACAATACCAAACATATAAGAGACAAAAGCACTGCACTTAGTTTATATGTAAATGCAACCTTCTCCAGCTTTTCAGGTAATTGAAAAAGAATTATATAAAAGAACGGCACAGCCATGGTATAGCGGAAGAAGCCGTTAATAACATTGCCACTGGTAAATATAAAATATCCAATAACAGCGGTCATAAATAACATAGATACGTTAAACATGTATTCCTTTATATATATATCGTCTCCTTCAAATAAAGAGAATGTTTTCCTTTCTGTTTTCTTTACTAATGAAGACACACTCAATACTATTGAATATATAAGTGCAGGCAAAGCAAGAAAAAAGATGGAAAAGGAATTCATTCCAAAACCTTCGGTTGACCAATCAGTTATTCTATTAAAGAAACCTGATTCTTTTGGCCAAAGTTCCCATGTATCGAAATAGGCTGTCCAGGAATCGCTATAATAATATTGAACCACTGTCACAATAAACCAACCCGAAACTACAGGGGCAATAGTTAAAGCACTTTGTTTAAGAAAATGCTTAAAATCCCGATGACGGAAGAGGTATATAATATCTGTACTTATAAAGGCAAGTATTAAAACCACCACGGCAGGCCTGGTCATACTAAAGCATATCATACCTAAAAAGTAAAGCCAATATTTCTTCCTGAACAGACCAATTAATGCAACAGCAAGTGTCAACACAAATAATGATTCAGCATAGGGCAAATAATAAACAGCTGCTGATGGCAATAACAGGGCAATTATAAAAAAGAACATATCATATCGTTTATCACTCATGAATAATTGAGATAAAAAAATGAGCGCTAGCCCAAAGAAAAGGTAGTTTAACAATATAATATGATGTGACCTTATGCCGGATAGCATCCATACAATAGGAAAGAAAGGATAAAAGGCATACCTATCAATATAATGAGGGTCTACATCGGCATATAACTTATTACGTATAGTAAGGTAATATGCAGCATCCCAGTTATAGGCATTATCTTCAGTAACATTAATAAAGGGCTTGTTAACCTTATTAATAGTGTAACGCTTTACAGTACCTGTGCGTTCATAGTTATCTGAAATCCGCCCTATTGTATTATTATAAACAGCGGGTTTTTGCAGTAAATTAAAAACCACTGAAAACAATACAAATACAGTAATAACTATAGAGAACTTAAGAAGTACTTTTTTTAGCATATGGAGTAACTAAAACCACCTAAAAATAGCATTTTTTTTAACCTAAGGCATAACCCTATTTAACAGTAACATTTAAAGGTTCGGGTATTGTAAATTAAAAAGAAACGAATAAATTTGTACGATCAAAATATCTTTATAAAATATAGTTTTTCTTACACTCAGATCATAAACCGGGTGTATCTAGATTGTGTACTTACACTAATCATTTTGTTCAATTAACTATTTATAAAGAATCACATGAAAGACATTATAAAAATTGCCATTATTGGTTGCACAGGGAAATCAGGCAAATACTTGGTCAAAGAGCTTCTAAATGAAGGTTTTTATCTAAAACTTCTCCTTAGGAATCCCAAAGATTTTAAAACCGAAAGCCCATTAATAAAAATCATTGAAGGTGATGTACGAAACTATAGCTCAGTTAAATTACTATTACAAGATTGCGATGCTATAATTAGCACACTGGGGCAGCCTAAAGGCGAGTCGCCAATATTCAGCCAGGCTACTAAAAATGTTATAAAGGCAATGGGCGAATATGGTATTAAGCGATACGTATTAATTACCGGCCTTAATGTCGATACACCATTTGATGAGAAAAGCACTAAAACGAAATTTAGCACGGATTGGATGAAAACAAATTATCCGGAGACCACAACTGATAAACAATTAGAGTATTCCTTATTGACTGAAAGCACTATTCAATGGACCCTTGTGCGCCTTCCTCTAATCGAACAAACAGCTAAGAGAGGGGAATTACTGGTTAGCCTTACAGATTGCCCGGGCGATAAAATCAGCGCCACAGATTTGGCAAATTTTCTAATTAGGCAGCTAACTGATGATTCTTATTTAAACAAATCACCTTTTATAGCAACTGCATAATAAAAAAAGGTGAGTCAAAAATGGCTCACCTTTTTTAAAAAAAATCACTCAGTAATATTACTTATTCATCAAACTAAACATTTCATCTCTTTTAGCCCTTAAGCCTTTTGATTGGCCAACCGCAATTTCAAGCATATCATTCTTTATACCATCCATTGCTTCCGTTAAAAATTCAGCAACCGGAATACCTCCATGTGTTTGTGTTTTATCTTCCCTCCTTTCGTGCCCTAATTCAGTATCGACTGATGGTGGAATAACTTCAAATACCTTAACCGAAGTAGCTCTCAGTTGAAAACGCAATGACATAGTAAGTGAATGTATAGCAGCTTTGGTTGCACAATACACCGGCATAAATGCTATAGGCGCAAATGCCAGGCCCGATGATATATTGATAATAGCAGCATCTTTTTTAGAAGCCAGGTGCCCTGAGAATATAGAAGCCAGGTGAATAGGTGCAATAAGGTTAGTCTCTATCTCAGCTTGAATTTTATCCAGGCCTACAGGCTTGGTAAGATCGGTTACTAATTGAATACCGGCATTATTCATAAGTATATTAGTATCCGGGTGGTTTTGTTCTATCCATTTATATAATTCTTCCCGCTGCGAAGCATTCTGTATATCGCATTCTTTTATAATAATAGTGGAATGTTTTTCTTTTATCTGCTTAAGCCTATCTTTCCTGCGTCCGCAAATAATTACTTTATTACCTAATCTTAAAAACTCTTCAGCAAAGGCTAAGCCTATGCCAGAAGTGCCACCGGTAATGAGTATTGTATTATTACTTGTATTCATGTTTTGTTATTTAAAACAAATGTATTTATAAATCGGGATATTGCCTTAAATAGAAAAGCCCCGCATTGCTGCGGGGCTTTTCTATTTAATTCAAAAAAGAACTACTTAACCGCCTTGGCTAATGCAGCACCTGCTTTGAACTTTGCAACTTTCTTAGCAGCAATCTTGATTGCTTTGCCAGTTTGTGGATTCCTTCCGGTACGAGCTGCTCTCTTCGAAACTTTGAAAGTTCCGAAACCGATTAACGCAACATGTCCTCCGCCCTTAAGAGCTTTGGTTGTTTGGTTAACAAAAGCATCAAGTGCCTTTACTGAATCAGCTTTGGTAAGCTTTGTTTCTTTTGCGATTGCTTCTACAAGTTCTGCCTTGTTCATATTAATTAAGGTTTAAAGGTTAATAATGGCGTGAAGATATTACATTGTATCAATACCAACGCATGGTTTAGGCTAAAAAATGGTCAAATTGTTCATAAATAGGGCGTTTTGTTAATAACCTATGCCAAAAACGCCCATTTTGCAGGCATTTTATACCCTATTCAAGGCCTATCCCCAATAACCTCCCATGTTTCAACACTACCTTCTACAACGTTAAAGATAGGATGAGGCTCTCTTGAAATACCTGTCTCTAGCTGTTTGTATAGTGTTGGCTCTCTTTTACTCAACTTTAATAATAGATGATTAAATTCATAATCGAGTTGCCCTTGTGTAACAATAAGTTTTATCGGTTTACTTACTTTATTGAATTTAGAAGGGTCGAAATGATATCCCCTATTCTCTGCTTCATTATATACACTGCTTAAATAAAGGTTGATTGCATCTAATGGGTTCTTACACTTTTTAAAGCGATTCAACTGCGGATGGTTCTTATACCCTTTTGTCTTACCTTCCAATACATGTTTGGCTAATAGGGTTTCGCGCCACAAAGCCACAAGCCCTTTCACATCTAAATACTTAGGATGAACTGACCAGATTCTCATTAACGCTGAAAGAAAATATTATTCATAGAAAACAACCCTGCCAGTTTCCAGGTCGTGCAAGCCGCCAACAATTCGAATTTGATTTGATTGTTCCATCTCTTTAAGGATACTGCTTTGCTCTTTTATTTTTTGAACTACATTGAAAACATTATTCACAGTAACATTCTGAACAAATGGCAGGTTCTTTCCATTTCTTTCTGCAATGGTCTTGGTCTCCATTTCAATAGCGGGCTTTATTTTATTGAGCAATGTAGTTACGTGTCCTAAAACAACATTATTACAAGCACCTTCTATAGCACCACAGTTGGTGTGCCCTAATACCACAATAAGTTTTGAACCTGCAATTTTACAAGCAAATTCCATGCTACCTAAAATATCTTCATTCAAAATATTACCAGCAATACGTATGCTGAATATATCACCAAGGCCCTGGTCAAATATCAATTCGGCTGAAGTGCGTGAATCAATACAGCTTAGTATAGCAGCAAAAGGAAATTGCCCTGTTGATGTTTCATTAACCTGTTCAAGTAAATTCCTGTGGCTTTTAATATTATTCACAAAGCGCTCATTGCCTTCCTTTAATATATCAAGTGTTCTATCGGGTGTAAGCTTGTCGCGTGTTTCTTTTGTATGTGTTCTCATTCAGCTAATATATATGAATGTCTAATTAGTTTGCGAATATACATAAGGAATATTAAAGCACTTGAACCGAAAGCACCCGTTTATTCAATCTCTATACCATATTTATCTAAAAGCCCCGCTATGCCATTAGCTGAGAACTTAGCCTTCTTCATTTTATTTATCTCAGGGTTAATAGAATAATTATAGGCAGTTCTAAAATCGGCACCTTCTAATATTGTTCTCTCAAATTTGGCGCTATGCATATCGCAATTATCAAATATTGCGCTGCTTAAATTACATTCGCTAAAATCAACCTCATGCAGACTACAGTCTTTAAATCTTGTTTTCTTAAGGCCAAGCTTATAAAAAGATGCGAGGTTAAGCATGCAGTTTTCAAAATCAACCGAAAACAAAAACGCGTTGCAATTCTCAAAATGAAGTCCCAATAATTTACATCCAATAAATCTGACACCTTTCAGTGCCATATTATTGATCTTAGCCATACTCAGGTTACAATTACTGAATTCGCATTCAGAAAAAGTAATACCACTTAAATCTACACCAGAAAAATTGCAGCCCAGAAACCTGCAACGTTCATAGTCGCCTTTGGTTAACACCTCAATTTTCTCAAAAGTCTTTTCTTCTATATATGTTTTAATCATTCTGTAATCTCATTTATAACTACTATCAACTTCTAAAGCATCCTTTAATAGCAATATTATTTCTTTTTCGTTTATATCATCAACCGATGTAATGATCCTATAATATATCTTTTTGTTATTCCCACTTTTTATATAGCCATTCTTATTATGCAGCATACGACCCTGGCTAAACCCCAGCAATACTCCCTTTTTAAAACCACCTCGTGGAATAGATGCGGGCCATATTATACACAACTGCCTTTTACCATAATAACATGGTACGTTCCAGGCAAATTTCTCTTTAACTGTTTCAGGTATGTTTTCTAAAACTATTTGCCTTAATATATCAACTATAAGGCGTTCATTTTCGGGTAAGCGCTCCCAAAAACTTATATAACTACCAGCTTGCATTCCGATGATGTATTGCTACCTTTAAAGTGAATAAAATAGATGCCTTTATCATACAAATTCAAATCAAGCATATTCCTTCCACCCACATTTGCCCTCTGAATAATTTGCCCCATAACATTCAACACTTCAATTTGTTCTGTATTGGCTGGAATTAAAACATTAAATCTTCCTGTGCTTGGGTTGGGATATACACCAGGATTATCATTAACACCACCTACTTCATTAATACTGTTTGGTGTGTATTGAATACAACGATAAAAAACCGCAGTATCCGACATAAAGGAATCAATAACGGTTTTAGTTATGCCAGTAGCCGTAAAGTAAACTGCAGAATTTGCATTTGAAGGTTTAAAGCCGGTGGAAGGAACAGTCAGGTAGTTATTATATCTTAGCAAAGCATAGCTCTTACCTATAGTTAGTGAATCGGCTGTAATAGTTGCACGCAATATACAAGGTGGCACACCAAGACTTACATTGGGTTCCTCATTCGAATCGAGTGTGATATGAACAGGCCGGGTAACATGCCCAGGGTCTTTATTACCTGTAACGGCAACGCCATAATCTACGTTTTGAGGAATACAGTAACTATACTTGGCTCCATTGCCATTCATTGACCGGGTATCGTAAATAGTTGAAAATGCCCTGACAAAAGAAGTAGTATCAAAATTACTGTTATAGGTTAATGAGTCGGTACCCGTATAAGAGTTTACACTTGTTGCATAAAAACCAATAGCAGGAATAATATGATCATAATCAGGATCAGAAAGCCCATTGATGTATACCACAAATATTACAGGCTGCTTTTTATTCAGGTATTGCTTTACCCAATCGAGGTAAGTTTTGTATTGAGGGGTTGCCCCGTTTGGGTCCCATTCGCTATAGGTAAATGACAATGTATTAAGTGCTATGGTATCATTTACATAAATAAGCAACTCACCTCCTGCTACCCTCCTGCAGAGTCCCTCTGATATATAATTACCATAATACAGGCCACACATTTGTATGGAGTTCTCACCACAATAGCCATCATTATTGGGCCATTGAAGCCTAGGTGCAATACCTAATTTTGTACTTATCTGTGCATTAAGGCAAAAAGAAAGGCTAAAACAAAAAATGCTAAGCAGGAGTTTTTTCATATAAAAAGTGTATTCAGATAAAAGTAAATGTAGAACTTTTACCCGAATACACCTAATAATGAAATAGGCACTTCATACTACAACTATGTTCATTTAACTACCACTACCAAATACTTACTCTCACTCCAAAATATATTTGCATCGGTTATAAGTAATGAATCAGCCTTTTTATTACCCTCTACTTTAAAGGCATTGTCAGGTTGCTCGGTAATAACCTTCGAGAACTTTGAATAAAGAGGTATTGAACTAAGCTTGGTTTTATCTGCCTTGGTAAAATAATTATTATTGAACCCATGTTTTAACTTGGCAGTTTTACCAAGCCCGGCAACTCCACCTTGTTTATCTATTACGCCATAGCTCATCAATTCTTTCATGGTACCTACAGCATAATACACCGTATTTATCTCGTCTTTCATAGAACTGTTCTCAATGCGCTGAAGGTTCATACTTGCCATACTGTCGTTAAACTGCTGAACAACTGTTCTTATGGTTGTATTACTTTGCGAGAGGGTAGCTTGTAAAGCAACCATATCGCTATCCTTTTCAGCAAGCTCTCGTGTTAAATGAGCCACCATCTTTTCCATACCTGCATCTTTTGCATTCATTTTTTTAAGCCTTGCCTCCAACACACTAATTTCCCTGTTATCCTTTAGTATCAGCTTATCTATGTTTTTAATATCGGCAAGCGCACTATTATCTACGGAATTATTTTCCGTTTTAAGCGACAGTATTTTCTCACGGTTTTTAATACTATCTATATTATCTTGTATTTCATTTAACAACATAACATACGATACTATTGAAGAATCCTTTTTCTGGGCTTCCGCCAACAGTGCAGAGTCCTTCTCATTTAATGCCTTAAGCTTTTGTTCTTGTTGTGAATTATTGCAGGCTGCTAACACCAGTGCTGCAATTATTATGCAAGTTGTTTTCATAGGGTTGAAATTTAGTGTAGCTCTTTATCATCAAACTTACAAGTCAATAAAAAAGTCTCTATACATGTCCTCTCCCTTTGTATGGCCGTTTGTCGATATTACACCTGAAGCTTCATGCCTTGGCTTATAATTATCGGGCACCGTAAATAGTGGCACCAAGGTATGGAAACTCATTTTTTTAGTGACACTAATAGGGTTAAATAGGCTTACAAAGAACATTGTCCTTTCGTGAGACATAACAAGCCAGTTTGCATTTGCCTTAATACTAAAACCATTCAAGCCTGCAACCAGGTCATTATTATGAATCAATTGAATCGATAACTTATCATACTCAATAAGGCTTTTAACTTCGTTTTTGAATTTTTCAAACATTTCATTTTCAAATTCCTTCGAAAACACATCATTATATATATGAAGGATAGTTAATCTTGCATCAAGCTGCCTTGCCATACTGGCAAGAAAATTAATGACAGGTATTTCTCCTTTCCGATATTCAGTTGCAAAAACAATATGTTTTATGTTTTCAAATGCAACACCTTCAGGAATAGCCAAAACAGGCACCGGAGCATTTTTAATCACATCCCATGTATGGCTCCCTTCAATTGCTGCTTTTAATAAATCAGTTTCATGAGTACCCATTATTACAAAATCCGACCTGTCACCTTCAGCTTTTATATATAGTTCCTCAGCCAAAGGGCCTTGCCTTACCACACAATGGTATTCGTCATCTGTGGGGTTAATTCCCATCGACTTATACAAATCACTTATATGTTCTTTCAGATCTGTCAACTCCGACATAAGGGGGTTCTCGTCCAGTTTCTCAAATTCAGAGAAATGTTCCCTGAAATAAAAAGGTTCATCAAACACATGAAAAAATGTGACTACAGAATTTGTGGCTCGCGATAGCTGAATGGCATAACGTTCAGCATTAATTCCGGCCTTTGAGTAATCTGATGCTACGAGTATTTTAAAATAGTTTTTCATGGCGTTGCATTTTAAGGGTTAGCCTTCAACTATAAACTCTTTAACTCGAATGCAAGGTAGTGCCTTTACTAGCTTTTAGTATAATGATTTCTACAAGCGTTCTGAAATGTGATGTAAACAAGTAAAATGAAGCGGTAGATAAATAAGAGGGTGATAATCTTCGGTAATCTTGTTACGGTGAGGCTTAGAACAAAAAGCCGCTTTACAGCGGCACTTTATTTTGCGGAGAGAGAGGGATTACCTTCGGTGATCCCATTATAGGGAAGCTTGATATTGAAGCAGCTTCATTGCGTTCAGCCATTTTCCATTTTCTTCAATAAATAGGAATGCAAGCATTCCCTTATTTCCGAAAATGAAAAAGTCCCTTTCGGGACTGCTTCAATATCAGCGGAGAGAGAGGGATTCGAACCCCCGATACCCGTGAAGGTACAACAGTTTTCGAGACTGCCGCATTCAACCGCTCTGCCATCTCTCCTTTTTGTAAAACGAGGCGCAAAATTAGAATTTCAATCGGAACCTAAAGGGCTTTTTTTAATTACTTTTGTATATAATGGATGCGAAAGAGAATTTAAAGCCAATAATAAGCTCCCTGCCCGATTCGCCGGGTATATACCAGTACTTTGATGAGACAGGTACTATATTATATGTAGGCAAGGCAAAAAACCTTAAAAAGCGTGTCAGTTCTTATTTTCAGAAAGTGCATGATAATGCCAAACTTAATTTATTGGTCAGAAAAATAGTAAGCATCAACTATATTGTAGTACGCACCGAATGGGATGCATTATTGCTGGAGAACACTCTCATAAAAAAACATCAGCCCCGTTACAATGTAATGTTGAAGGATGATAAAACATATCCCTGGATATGCATAAAGAATGAACCCTACCCGCGTATTTTCTCCACCCGGACTGTTATTAAAGACGGATCTGAATATTTTGGGCCATATGCCTCAGTAAGGGCTATGCAGACTGTACTTGAATTTGCCAGACAGCTTTACCCCTTGCGTACCTGCAACCTGAATTTGACAGAAGAAAACATAGAAAAGAAGAAGTTCAAGCGCTGCCTCGAATACCATTTGGGTAATTGCAAGGCCCCCTGCGAAGGGCTTGAATCGAAAAAGGAATATGATGATGCTATTAGCCAGATGCGCCTGGTAATAAAAGGGAATATTAATGGCGCCATAAAGTTTTTAAAAACCGAGATGCAGCAGTATTCCGACCAATGGGAATTTGAAAAAGCACAGGAGCTTAAAGAAAAACTGGCGTTACTCGAAAAGTACCAAAGCAAATCATCGGTAGTAAGCCCTACTATTGATAATGTTGATGTATTTACTGTAATTAATGAAGAGAAAAGGGCTTATGTAAACTTTCTGAAAATTGTTAATGGCGCTATTATACAGTCGCATACAATAGAATTAAGTAAAAAACTTGAAGAGACCAAGGAGGAGCTCCTGTTAATGGGTATTGCTGAGTTGCGTCAACGTTTTGCAAGTGATTCTTCTGAAATAATCATACCATTTGAAGTAGATGCAGAAATACCGGGCACCCATATTCTGGTGCCACAAAAAGGTGATAAAATGCGCTTGATAGAAATGTCAGAAAACAACCTGCGCTATTACGTTCGCGAAAAACAAATGCTCGAGAGCCTGCATTCACCTAAAAAGAAAGTGGATAACCTGTTAGAGCAAATGAAGAAAGATTTGCGGATGATGGAATTGCCTCACCGTATTGAATGTTTCGACAACTCAAATATACAGGGAGCTTTTCCGGTAGCAGCTATGACTGTATTTAAAGATGGTAAGCCAAGCAAAAGAGATTACCGCCATTTTAATATAAAATCGGTACAGGGTCCTGACGATTTCGCATCGATGGAAGAAGTCATATATCGTAGGTATAAACGCTTACAGGATGAAGCACAGCCATTACCCCAACTTATTGTAATTGATGGCGGTAAGGGCCAGCTAAGTTCTGCCATAAACAGCCTTACCCAATTGGGCCTAGAAAACAAGGTATCTATTATAGGTATTGCAAAAAGGCTCGAGGAGATCTACTTCCCCGGTGATTCAGTACCGCTATATCTTGACAAGCGCTCTCCTACTTTGAAAATAATTCAGCAGATACGTGATGAGGCCCACCGCTTTGGTATTACACACCACCGCAAGCGCAGAAGTGCTGGGTCTATTCAGTCTGCTTTAACAAAAATTGAAGGCGTTGGAGAAAAAACAACCGAGAAACTATTATCGCACTTTGGCTCGATAGAACGCATAAAGCAAGCAACCATAGAAGATATAGCTAAAATAGCCGGGCTTGATAAGGCGAAGAAAATATTAGATTCTTTAAATAAAGCTTGACCTAATTTATACCTATTCGATCTCTCTTTTTTGCTGAGCGTATTTAATACTATCAGCTAATTCAACAAAATATTTCAGGTTATGTATTTCTAACCATAATCCCGCTTTTTTATCTCCTTTAAAAAAATTGGCTGTGGCGGCCAATTCATAGTGTTTTTTAGCCAGCAGTGCCTTAACTGCAATTTTATTGCCAAATATGGCATCTACAAATACAGCAAGTAATTTTTTTTCGCTTATAAGCCACTGGGCAGCCCTTACATCTCCTCTTATGGCCGATTCAAATGCAAAAAGCTCCTGAGACTCTTCCATTAACCTCTTAGCAGCCCCTGTTTTACCCCTTAAAGCAGCACATAACAGTATTATTTGGTTTTTTGAGTAAATCATAGTTACATTTGTAGCTTATATTCAAAACGCATATAAAAACAAAATTATAAAATCCATGAGAAAACCAGCATTATTTGCCGCAGCTATCTTATTATCAGCCTCTTCTTTATTTGCACAAGATGGCGGCGCAACCGCTAACGGTACTGACAGGAACTTCCACTTTGGTTTAAATTTTACTCCTGGTGTCTACTTTCCTGTTGTAGGATCTATTGTTACAGCGGGCAATACTACTTATTCTAATGCAGCAAATGCTCCTGGATTTGGATATGGGTATGGTGTAAACCTTGAATTTTATTTTACCCAGAACTATGGTTTGGCTACCGGAGTAGAAGTATTAGCCTTTCAGGCTAACTATACAAATACTACAGATACTCTTGTATCCGGTAAGGTTTCAACATCTGACCAAACGGTACACCAGCAAAGTATGCAATACCTTGAAATACCTCTTTTATTGAAATTCAGGACAAATTCTATAGGGATGATAAAATATTATGGAGAATTTGGATTGAGCCTGGGTGGTCTACTATCTGCTTCCGATAATAATACGGTTACACGTAGCGGTGCCTTAATAAATACAACATCAACTACTACCAATGCTGTAAATATTTATTCCAGCTCCAGTTTTTTTCGTGTTGGGTTAGATGTTGGCCTTGGCTTGGAGTATAATATTGCCGGCCCTACATCTATACAAGGTGCTATACATTACGATAATGCATTTACCAACATGAATTCAAATAGCAATAATTCAGTAATTATGAAGGGTATCAACCTGGTTATTGGAGTATTATTCTAATATATGAAGATTGCCCTTGCCCAGTTTAATTACCATGTAGGCAATCTTCCATCTAATGTTGCTAAAATAAAGAACGGTATTCTTCGTGCTAAAAACGAAGGAGTTGATATCATTGCCTTTTCTGAACTATCGCTTTGTGGCTACGCACCTAAAGACCTTTTACAACACGATGCATTTATTAAAGCCTGTGAAGCTGCCATTGCAGATATAGCAAATGAATGCAAGGGCATTGCAGCCATTATTGGCACACCAACTCGGAACCCTAATAAAGGCAAAGCGCTTTATAATTCAGCTTTATTTATTGCCGATGGTAAAATATTGGCTCAGGTAAATAAAACCCTGCTCCCATTCTACGATATTTTTGATGAATACCGGTACTTTGAACCTGCAAGCGAAAATAACCTAATTGAATATAAAGGCTTCAAGATAGCCCTTGCTATATGCGAAGACACGTGGAACGAACTTCCACGTAAAAATCGTTTCTTTTACAAAAAATCACCGCTTGAAAGCCTTTGCACACCAGATGCTACTTGCATTATAAATATTGCTGCCTCGCCATTTTCATATATACATGAAGAAGAACGCCTCCGAATGATCGAAGCTTCTACATCTAAATACAAACTACCATTCTTCTATATAAATGCATTGGGTGCCAATACCGATTTAATATTTGATGGAGGCTCTATGGTAATGAATAAAGAGGGCAAAGTAATTGATGAAATGAATTATTTCAGTGAAGACTTAGCCGTATATGAACTGAAAGCCGACAAAACAGTTATTGCCCTTACTCCCCACGCAAAAAAGAAAACCCAAGAACCTATTGAACGTATTTACAATGCACTTGTATTAGGCATTCGCGACTACTTTCAAAAGAATAACCTTACAGGTGCAATTTTAGGCTTATCAGGTGGAATTGACTCTGCATTGGTGCTTGCATTGGCAGCAGATGCATTGGGTAGTAAAAATGTGCATGCATTGGTTCTCCCATCACGCTACACATCACAAGAATCGTTAAATGATGCCAATGAGCTTATTAAAAACATAGGCTGCCCACACGAAACTATATCGATAGAGCCTGGTATTACAGCAGCATACACTAGTTTGAATACTGCTTTTGCAGGCAAGCAAGCCGATATTACTGAAGAGAATATACAATCGCGCATGCGTAGCTTGCTCCTAATGGCTATGTCGAATAAGTTTGGTTATTTGTTACTCAATACATCTAACAAAAGTGAGCTGGCAACCGGTTATGGAACCTTATACGGAGATATGAGTGGAGCAATATCTGTCCTTGGTGACGTTTATAAAACACATGCATTTGAGCTTGCACGATACATTAACAAGATAAAGCCTAATACTATTCCCGAGAATATTATCAGTAAACCCCCTACGGCTGAGCTTAAACACGACCAGAAAGATACCGATTCATTACCTGAGTATGATTTGTTGGATAAAATACTGTTTCAGTATATAGAAATGGAATTAGCACCTGCCGATATTAAAGTACAGGGAGCAAGTACAGATTTAATTGCTAAAATAGTGGCTATGGTTAATCGTAATGAATACAAACGCAATCAAGCTCCGCCCATACTAAGGGTATCGCCAAAAGCATTTGGCAGTGGCAGAAGAATGCCTATTGTGGGCAAGTACTTGTAGCAGTTAATTACTAAAACTTAATCTCTGTCCCGTCTTTATTCAGCACTTTGAATTCAAGGAACTGCAATGAATCAAGCTCTTGTATCTTAATACCACGCTTGTATTTCAGCTTCCATTTCATATTTATAGATGGGAAACCCTTGGTAAGGAATGCATAAATGAATGGATGCACCATTAAAGTAACGCCCTTTTCATTTTGCTCGGTAAGTATATAACGCAGTGTGTTTTCAATCTTATCAGTAATCAGTAAAGGTGGTTCCACCTCTCCTGTTCCTCCACAGGTAGGACATTTTTCCATTATATTAATAACGGTTTGTGGCCTTACCCTTTCGCGTGTAATTTGTATAAGTCCGAACTTACTTGGAGGAAGAATGTGATGCTTCGCTCTGTCGGTCTTCATCAGGTCTTTTAAATGCGCAAACAGTTTTTTTCTGTT
Source organism: Bacteroidota bacterium (assembly GCA_013288345.1). Classification (GTDB taxonomy): domain Bacteria; phylum Bacteroidota; class Bacteroidia; order JABEUT01; family JABEUT01; genus JABEUT01. The sequence continues at coordinate 78,041 of JABDCA010000004.1, forward strand.
TTCGGCGCTATACATATCAATAAAGTCGATAACTATGATACCACCCAAATCGCGTAAACGTAACTGGCGCGCTACTTCAGCCGCCGATTCCATATTCACTTCAAGGGCATTGGTTTCCTGATCGTTCTTCGATTTAATTTTAGTACCGCTATTCACGTCAATAACGTGAAGCGCTTCGGTGTGCTCAATAATCAAGTACGCACCACTGGCCATGTTCACTACTCTGCCAAACGATGACTTAATCTGTTTCTCTACGCCAAGCTGGTCGAATATAGGGGCACTTCCCCTGTACAACTTAACGATATCTTCTTTTTCCGGTGCAATAGTGTGCATATATTTTTTTATTTCTTCGTACAGATCCTGATCATTAACCATAATGCTGCTAAAAGAAGCATTAACCAGGTCGCGGATAGTTACCGATGTACGGCCCATTTCTCCTAATAATTTGTAAGGAGGATGTGGGTTGGTTTTTAAATTATTATAACATTCTTGCCATTTTTCAACCAAACTATTAAGGTCGGCATCTAATTCGGCAACACTTTTTTCCTCAGCCACGGTGCGGACGATAAGTCCAAAGCCTTTTGGCTTAATACTTTCCATTAATTTTTTAAGGCGCTCTCTTTCTTCCTGCGATTTAATTTTTTGCGATACTGCAATCTTTTCGGCAAAAGGAATAAGAACTAAAAAACGGCCTGCAAGGGTAACATGTGATGTAATACGTGGCCCTTTCGTGGAAATAGGTTCTTTTGCTATTTGCACCAGCACACTTTGTCCTCCATTAAGTACATTAGATATTTTGCCACTCTTTGGGATATCACCAAGCATTTTAAAGTACATAAGCGGAGAGTGTTTTATCTTTCCGGTAAGTACTCCGTTTGTATAGCTGTTTAATGAGGCAAATTGAGGGCCAAGATCGAAATAGTGAAGGAAAGCATCTTTCTCGTAACCAACATTAATGAAGGCTGCGTTAAGGCTGCTGGCTATTTTACTAACCTTACCTAAGTATATGTCTCCTACTGAAAACTGGGCGTCGTTGCGCTCGCGCACCAACTCCACCAGCTTCTTGTCGTTCAAAACGGCAGTTACTACCCCCGTAGGCGTAGAGTTGATTATTAATTCGTTGCTCATAGATTGAGTTTGTTAAAACTGTAATTCTTTTTAATAATTTGCCTGTGTAATGTTGTTTGGTGCCGGCATTTTGCACATTTAGTGGTAGTGGTTCAGGGTGTATAGAAAAGCAGGGCTCTGCATTTTCAATAAATGTGGTATGGTATCCTATTAAGGATAATAAGGGCAATAGCATTCTATTGATACCTGAAATAAGGGTATCAACAATAAAGTAAAGTGACTTGAAATTGTATTTCAGTTCTTTATACATAAAAAGGGTGGAATAAGTAAAACCATCTATACCAAAGAAGCCCCGCAGTAATGCGGGGCCTTCTTTTAGTATTATAAAAAAGATGGAATATTACCTTAATCTCTTCTTGTGCCTGTTCTTCCTGAGGCGTTTCTTCCTTTTGTGGGTGGCCATTTTATGGCGTTTTCTTTTCTTTCCGCAAGGCATAACTATCGTATTAAATTATTATTACTTATTTGTTATTGTATCGTTTTTCAATCTCTTAATCTCAGTACTAATCTCGTCCTTAATTTTTTTATCGGTCGCAAAAGTACTATATTTTTCCAGACATTCAACAGCTCCCTGTTTATTTCCATTTTTTTCGTAGGCATCGGCCAAAAACAGGTAGCCGTCGCTAAAGGATGGCTTTATGGTCAAAACCCTATGAAAACGGTATATTGCCTTATCTAACTGGCCCGATTGTACCGACAATTCGCCCAGCGCAAGTTGGCCATTTAAATTATTCGAATCTTTTTTAAGAACCCCCTCAATTATAGCAATACCCTGCATTGGGTTTGGCGAGCCTTCAACCAGGCATTTACCCATACCTACTCTGGTATCGAGGTTGGTTGAGTCGATTTTATAGGAGTTTGTATAACATTCCGATGCTTTTTGAATAAGCACAGCTCTTGATTGCTGATCGCCAACTTCCGAAGCATTATAGTACCTGTCGGCGGCTTTATACCACAAATCGGCTGAATTACGAAGCGATGCAAGTTTTTCTGCATAATAAGTAGCCGGAATAATAGCACCAAGGCTATCATACCTGCTTATTATAGTCTTGAGTAATTGTATACGCCCATCACCAGTTGAACCTTCTAATGACTGCTCCATTTTATCAATAGCGCTTTGGTCATCAGCAGGTATCTGCTTTTTAGCTTCGTCTAAAACTCTGGTAAAATCTTCTGCTGTATTAACAACATGGCCACCGGCAACAGGCCCTTTATCGGCTGAGACCGGTGCTTGGCGGTTAACATAAAAAAGTGATGCGAAAATTATTACGCTTCCTGAGATGGCAATCCATTGACGTGAAGAAAATGATGCCATCAACAATGTTTACTTAACAGACTTCTTAACCCTTTCAGAAAATTTCTTGGAAGGTTTAAAAGCCGGAATGAAGTGAGCTGGAAGCTGAATAGCCGTATTCTTAGATATATTACGGGCAATTTTAGCGGCACGTTTTTTAATAATAAAATTTCCGAAACCTCTTAACGAAACTGTTTCTTTATTAGAAATATGTTCCTTAACTGAATTCATAAAGGCTTCTACAGTAGCTTCTACCACTGTTCTTTCGATACCAGTCTTTCTTGATATCTCCTTAACTATCTCTGCTTTTGTCATAACTAAATTGGGGTTTAGTGTTATTACGGCACAAAGGTACAAAAAATGGCGATACGAAATCTCATTTTTTTCTCCTCAAATATTCAATAAACGAATAGGTATGAGGATTCTTTTCATCAGCAGGAAAGTCGGTGTGCAGGGTTTCATCCCACTCATTTATTGCTATATCGGGAAAAAATGCATCTCCATCAAAATTTTCATGTATTCGGGTCAGGTAAATCTTGTCGGCGCTATGTATAAGTTGGTGATAAATTTCTGCTCCGCCAATAACAAAAACCTCATTTTCGGCCTTGCAATACTCCAAAACAGCTGAAAATGAACTAAAAACAACACATCCTTCAGCTTTATAAGCTGTATTTCGGGTAATAATTATGTTTTTTCTGCCCGGTAATGGTTTTCCCATCGACTCATAGGTTTTCCTACCCATAACTACAGTGTGGCCTGTGGTTAGGTTCTTAAAAAACTTCATATCGGCCGGCATACGCCAAATAAGAGTATTGTTTTTACCTATTACGTTATTATCAGAAGCGGCGGCAACCAGCGATACAATCATGCTTTAAACCGCTACCGGTGCTTTAATATGAGGATGTGGATCATATCCTTCTAGTGTAAAATCTGAAAACTGGAACGAGAAAATATCTTTCACATCCGGATTAACCTTCATAGTTGGCAGCGGGCGCAGTTCGCGGCTGAGCTGTAAACGGGCCTGATCTAGGTGATTAAGGTATAAATGGGTATCGCCTAGTGTATGCACAAACTCGCCCGGCTTTAAATTGCAAGCCTGAGCTACCATAAGCGTTAGTAAAGCATACGAAGCAATATTAAATGGCACGCCAAGGAACACATCGGCACTGCGCTGATATAGCAAGCAAGATAATTTACCATCGCACACATAAAACTGGAAGAACATATGGCAAGGTGGTAATTTCATTTTATCTATCTCGCCTACGTTCCATGCACTTACTATAAGACGACGCGAATTGGGGTTCTTTTTTATCTGGTCAATTACATTTGTAATCTGGTCAATATGCCTGCCATCTGCTGCTGGCCAGCTCCTCCATTGGTAACCATAAACAGGACCAAGATTTCCTTCTGCATCTGCCCATTCATCCCAAATAGATACACCATTATCTTTCAGGTATTTAATATTGGTTTCCCCTTTTAAAAACCACAATAGTTCATATATAATGGAACGCAAATGGAGTTTTTTAGTAGTAAGTAAAGGGAATCCCTCTTGCAGATCGAACCGCATTTGATAGCCAAAAACACTAAGGGTTCCGGTACCTGTACGGTCACCCTTTTGAACGCCTTTATCGAGAATGTGCTGTAAAAGATCGTGATACTGTTTCAATGCGTAAACGGTTATTTCTTCCGCATTTCAAAAGTAGAGAATAGTTCTGTATCGCCTCATTTAAAATTACTAACAGATGTTACTATCTTATTAGTTTCCTATCATTTGTTAGTATTCCATACAAGGGAATGTATATTTTTGGCAACATGAAAATTTTGCAACTATGCAATAAGGTACCCTACCCCGAAAAAGACGGTGGGGCTATTGGCATAAGTGTTTTCACCCGTGAATTATTACGGGCAGGCCATTCGGTTAAAATGCTGGCTATGAATACCTCAAAGCATTATGTCGCTGTAAATACTATACCTAGTGATTTTAAAACCGGTATAGCATTAGAAACGGTAGATGTTGACAACTCAATAAACCCCATAAAAGCGTTGGCTGCTTTATTGAAAGGAGAGTCGTATAATATATCACGCTTCAACTCGAATGAATATACCAAAAAACTTGAAGCTATTTTAAAAAGTAACTCTTTTGATATAATTCAACTTGAAGGGCTTTACCTTGCTCCCTATATTCCCTTAATACGGCAATTATCAGGTGCAACAGTAATAATGCGTGAACATAATGTAGAATGGAAAATATGGGAACGCCTGGCAATAGAAGAAACAAGCCCGCTTAAAAAAATGTACTTAAGCATATTGGCTAAGCAATTAAAAAAATACGAAGAAAAGGCTGTTAATGCTTGCGATGGTATTACAACCACAACCATAAATGACTTGAATCTGTTAAAATCAACCGGATGTAAAACCCCTATTGCACATATACCCTTTGGCATAGATGTGGCAAGGTATATTCCGACAGAAGCCACCGACATCCAATCGCTTTTTTATATTGGAGCCCTGGACTGGTTACCGAACTTACAGGGAGTGGAATGGTTTTTGAAAGAAGTCTGGAATAAAGTACATGAGGCATTGCCAACAGTTAAATTACACATTGCCGGACGTAATATGCCAGAGAGTTTAAAAAATGCCTCATACCCAAATGTTACATTCTACGGAGAAATAGAAGATGCTTTTGCCTTTATGAATAAGTATAATATTATGCTGGTGCCCTTACTTGCAGGAAGTGGTGTACGGGTAAAAATAATAGAAGGTATGGCAATGGGCAAAGCTATTGTTACCACACCAATGGGTATAGAAGGCATAGAGTGTGAATATGCAAAAGACGTTATGGTAGCAGATAGCCCTGAATTATTTTGCAAAACAATTGTATATTGCATTCAAAACCCCGAATCAGCAAAATTGCTTGCCAAAAACGGACGTATTTTTGCTGAAGCTAATCACGATATTAAAAAGATAGTGCAAAACCTTATCGGGTTTTATAATGAACGAATAAAGGGGAAAACAGCAAGCTTACAAGGATGATTTTAGTTTACCAATATATTTTATGGGTTTCATTGGGCGCGGTGTTATTTTCATATGCCATTTACCCCCTCTTATTGCGACTACTTGCTGTTGGCAAAAGCAACAATACTGTAATTTTTGATTCAAGTTCCTTACCATTTATATCTATACTTATAGCAGCACATAACGAAGAAAAAGTTATTGAAGAAAAACTGAGAAGTATTTTCGAAGGTAGTTATCCTATCAAAAAAATAGAAGTATTAATTGGTTCAGATAATAGTACTGATAAAACAGAAGAAATAATAAATGACCTGTCAAGAAAATATCAAAACTTAAAACTAATTGCATTTAAAAACAGGACCGGTAAGGTTCGAATAATCAATAACCTTGCTGAAACTGCAACACATCCTATTATAATTATTACCGATGCCAATGTAATCTTCGACAAAGACACCCTATTTCATTTAATAAAACATTTTAAGAATGATGCAATTGCATTGGTCGATACCAATATGCTGCATAAAGGCTTAAAAAAGGAAGGCATATCGTATGAAGAAAGTTTTTACATACGTGGCGAAGTAGCAAGCAAGTACAATGAAGGCCTCCTTTGGGGAACAATGATGGGGCCATTTGGAGGGTGTTATGCATTCCGCAAAGAATACTTTACACCTGTACCAGAAAATTTTTTGGTCGATGATTTTTACATCAACATGAAAGTACTTGAAAAAGGTGGTAAAGCCATAAATGAAGTAAAAGCCATTGTTTACGAAGATATATCGAACAATATAATGGAGGAGTTCAGAAGGAAGATACGTATAGCGACCGGTAGCTTTCAAAACCTGTTTGCCTTTAAGCACCTACTCTTCCGTTTCAACGCTATTAGTTTTTGTTTCTTTTCACATAAAGTACTGCGCTGGCTTTGCCCCATCTTCTTTTTGCTCATTTATATTTGCAGTTTGTTATTGATAAACTATAATACTTTTTATCATTCCTTATTTTATATCGAAACTTTTTTCGGAGCACTTGTTCCAATGGATTACTTATTGCAAAAAACAGGTATTCATATTCGATTGTTACGTTTATTACGCCATTTCTTTTTTATGAATACTGCTATATTCATAGGCATGTTTAAGGCTATTGGCGGAGTAAAAACAAGTATTTGGGAACCAACCCAAAGGAATCAATAAAACAGAACAATGAGTAAGTCATTGAATATAGTATTTATGGGCACGCCGGAGTTTGCAGTTGCAACCTTAGATGCATTGGTAAAAAGCAGGCATAAAGTAATTGCCGTTGTTACCACACCCGATAAGCCTGCTAACAGAGGCTTAAAGCTTCAAACTTCTGCGGTTAAAGAATATGCACTACAAAACAATCTACCTGTTCTTCAGCCTGAGAAGTTAAAGAGTGAAGAGTTTATTACTGAACTAAAAAAGCTAAATGCCGACTTACAGGTTGTAGTCGCTTTCCGTATGCTACCTGAAATAGTGTGGAGCATGCCTAAATGTGGAACTATAAATCTTCATGCTTCTCTGCTACCACAATACAGGGGTGCAGCACCAATTAACTGGGCAGTAATTAACGGTGAAACAGAAACCGGTACTACTACATTTTTCATTTCACACCAGATTGATACAGGAGATATTTTAATGCATGAAAAAGTCACTATAGATGAAGATGACAATGCAGGTACAATACATGACAAGTTAATGGTATCTGGCTCTGCATTGCTCGTAAAAACAGTAGATGCTATTGCCGATGGAACCATAAAAGCAGTACCACAACCTGCATTTGATGTTTTAAAATACGCCCCTAAAATATTCAGGGATGATTGCCGCATTAGCTGGAATAAGCCTGCAACCGAAGTATATAATTTTATACGCGGGTTAAGCCCCTACCCGGGTGCATTTACAGAATTGCAAAACGAAGAGAAAGAGAAAATGACCTTAAAGATATTTAGCACAAAAAAACATATTGATCTGGTAATACCTGCAGGTGAACTCGTACTGAGCACAAAAAATGAGGCTTTTATAGGCTGTGAAGATGGGGCACTTGAAATAACAGAGCTTCAGGCTGAAGGAAGAAAGAGAATGAAAACAGCTGATTTCCTTAGAGGCTTTCCGTTAAATGCAGGCACCTGGCAGGCTATCTAATATTTATAACCCCACAAGGGAAGAATTTTTATTTTTGAGCTTCTCAATTTTATCTCCATGACAAAAAAAGCAACAAATACCTTTGACCCAGATGGCCCAGCTAAAGCCGACACACTATTCGGCTTACCCTATACAGTAGAGAACGCTAAAGTAGTTGCCCTCCCTGTTCCATGGGATGTAACCGTATCGTACCAAAGCGGAGCAGCCAAAGGCCCTGAAGCTATTTTAAATGCATCAGTGCAGGTTGATCTGTTCGATGAAAAGATACCCAATGCATGGAAGATTGGTATTGCCATGGAAGAAATGCCTGACAAATGGATAAAGAAGAGCAAAAAGTTACGCCCTAAAGCTGAAGCATATATTGATATGTTCACCAATGGCAAAACAGACAATAAAAAGGCGCAGGATGTTTTGAACGAGATAAATACTGAATGCAAGGAATTAATGAAATGGGTAAAAGATAAATCGCTTGCTCATTTAAAGAAGAACAAAATTGTAGCACTTATAGGTGGCGACCACAGTACCCCGCTTGGGCTTATGCAGGCAGTATCGGAACATTGCAGTTCATTTGGTATATTACATATAGACGCTCATTGCGATTTACGTAATGCGTATGAGGGTTTTACCTATTCACATGCATCTATTATGTTTAATGCGTTAAAGATCAAAAATCTTGAGCGATTAGTACAAGTGGGCATCCGAGATTATTCTGAAGGAGAAAATGCCATTATACAAAACTCAAAAGGCAGGGTAAAACTTTTTAGCGACAAGGCTATGAAGGATAAAATGTTCCATGGTGCTTCGTGGTATGAAATTACGCAGGGCATTATTTCTACGCTGCCTAAACAGGTATATATAAGCTTTGATATTGATGGACTTGACCCTAAGCTATGCCCTAACACAGGCACGCCTGTACCTGGAGGTTTGCAGTTTTGGGAAGCCATTCACTTAATAGAGATGGTGGTAGAATCAGGTCGGCAAATTGTAGCATTTGATATAAATGAAGTTGCACCCGGTAAAGATGAATGGGATGCAAATGTTGGCGCAAGGCTGCTTTACAAAATGGCAAACCTGGCCGCTACATCAACCGGAGCCAAAAGCTAAACTACAGCGCAGACCTCATTAGCAGAAGGCTTGGCCTGTACCTATCCTCTAAATAAATAGAATGAAGTTCTAACAGAAGGTCAAGTACTTTTTGTTGACCTATTTCACCAGCCCATGCAATAAGCCCTTTAGGGTAATTCACTCCTTTGGTCATTGCTAACTCCAAGTCTTCCTTGCTTGCAACGTTCATATAAAGAGCGTCATACGCCTCGTTTATGAGCATAGCTATTATTCGTGAAAATATTTCTGCGCCCAGTTCCATATCTTTATTAGGTTCAGGCATTACAGCATTTTCTGCATAACTATAATAGCCACGTCCTTTTTTCTTACCCCAAAAACCCGCTTCGTATAATCTTTTCTGTGTTAACGATGGCTTGTACCTGCCATCATAAAACATCTGCGTCCAGACGGTTTCAGTTACTTTAAAGTTAATATCGTTTCCAATAAAGTCCATCAACTCAAATGGGCCCATTCTAAAGCCACCAATTTCTTTCATTGCCCAGTCAATGGTTGCAAAGTCGGCAATACCTTCTTCATATATGCGAATAGCTTCACCGTAAAAGGGCCTGGCAACACGGTTTACTATAAACCCCGGAGTATCTTTAGCTATTACAGTAGTTTTATTCCATGTATCAATTAGTGCACGCGATTCATCTACAATTGCTTTGCTTGTTGCAATACCAGGTACAATTTCGACCAATGGCATTATTGGTGCAGGGTTAAAAAAGTGAATACCCACAACTCTTTCCGGCTTGCTACACGATGCGGCAATTGATGTTACAGATAAAGAAGAAGTATTAGTTGCCAAAATACAATCAGCCGAAATGATAGTCTCCAGTTTTTTAAATATCTCCTGCTTCACCCCTATCTCTTCAATAACTGCTTCAATAATTAAATCGCATTTGGCAAACTCATCAAAAGATGCAGCATGATGAATATTAGCAATGGTACTTTTAGCTGCATCGTCCGTTATCTTCCCTTTTTGCGCAAGGCCTTCAAGTGATTTACGGAGCTTTTCATCAGCCTGTTTTAATACGGCGGCATTAGCATCGAACAACACCGTTTTATGCCCGAATGATGCAGCAAGCTGGGCAATACCACTGCCCATTGTACCGGCGCCTATTACCCCAATGCAAGAATCTTTACTTAGTTTTTTCATATACTTATTTTGTTTTCTAATAAACTCATTACTGTTTTAGCCCATGTTTCGGGGCTTATTTTTGATGCAAGTGCTGTGCTCATTTTACCCATTTTCGATAATTCAGAATCAGGCAATGAAGTGATTTTTTTAATGCATTCTTTCAATGCATTAATATCACCTGCATGATAAATATAGCCATTCTCTTTATCTCTTAAAAAAGCTTCTACAGAACCCACTTCATCAGAACATATCAAAGGAAAACCGGCAGCAGCAAACTCCTGAAGTACAACCCCCCAGGGTTCAAAATGGCTGGGCATAACAAACACGCCTGTACCCATTAAGTATGGCTCCATATCTTTAGGCTGAATAAAACCAAAGTGTTTTATTTTTGGGTGAATAACAGGTTCAACGTCACCTACCCCCAGGCACCAAAGTTCCCAATCGTTATTACTTTCTTTTTGCCATTGTATAAATGCTTCCCATAAGTCCTTTACTCCTTTAAATTCATAATACCTCCCTACAAATATCAACCTGTGTGGATAGTTTTTTTGTTTAAAAGAGTTTATTTTTTCACCCAAAGCCTTAAAGTAATTTGTATCTGCCGAATAATACCCGGTCATTATCTGGTTATCCTTAAATCCAAGCTTTAATGCATATTTCTTTTGCTTTTGCCCAGGCACCCAGCAATGAGAAAATATTTTATACAACGTAAAGCGGCTTAAAATGCAGGCTACCTGTTGCCTGAATGTTCCTGTCCACTTAGTATCTAAACCAATAACTACTGGTATTTTACTTTTATACCCTTGCGCTACAGTCATATAATCTCTGTCCATCCATCCGCTGCAATAAATAAAATCGGGCGAAATGGCTTGCACTTTTTCTTTAAGGCTTTTTAAATCGAATTGGTTTCTATCATAAAAATTTACTCCGGAAGGAAATTCAAAAGCAAAAGGAGCTTCCTTATTTACCGGCCAGTGCATTACATGCACCTCCACATCATTGCCTGATACCAATTCCCTGATGCAAGCCAGGAAATAATCAGCCAACTCACTATAAAGAAACAGCAACCTTGGCTTTTTCAGTAACAATGACATCGTTAGTTATAATTGATAAAATAATAAACAGAAGTATTGTAAAAGGATTTAGTGAGGCTGTAAGCCATGATTCGAAGAAAGAAGAAAATATAACGGCATACATAATCGGAAGCGCTAAAGCTGTCTTTTTTATGCCTTTAATAAAAGAAGACATGAATGCAAAAACAAAACAACTTAGTCCGATAAGGCCTGTATCAAGCCATAAAGTAAGGTATGAATTGTGTACATTACCCAAGTGGCCGAGAGCCTGTAGGTACTCAACATTTTTAGGTATACTAAAAAGGTAGGATGTATACTCAAAGCCTCTTCCTATCCAAAAATTTTCCTGTATATGCTCCCAGGTAAACTTCCAAGCAACAAAACGGCCCGATGCTTCTTCTAATGTATTTATCCGCAGGTAATTCTGAAGGCCTATTGTGTTTATAATGCCAACCAGGTTGGCAGAAATATAGCTATACGTAGTGGCAAACACAATAGCCACAATTGTACCCAAAATAGCAGATCTTTTATAAAGAAAGGTAAACACAACATAAATTATCAAACCAAAAAGGCTTCCGCGAGAACCTGATAAAAGAACAGATAACACAATATACCCATAGATAAACATTTTCTCTCTTTTACCGAATAAGTCAGGGAAGAAATCAATTACAACGGTAAACAAAAGAAAAAGTAACAGGCAAAATATACCCAGTCCGTTAGGGTTACCAAACATGCCTTCGTAACGATCCTCTCTTGTAACTATATCAGGACTTAAGAACTTGAAAACAAAACCGAGCAATAAAATTCCGGCACATAGATATACCAACATTTTATAAAACTCTTTACCCCTCATTAGGTGAGCTTTTTGTACATAATTTGGAACTACAAGTAACAGAAAAATATAAGAAGCTGTCTTTTCAATTGAATTGACTAGTGACTCTGAGGGAGCATAGAATATACAGATTATGGCAATTGTAAAAAAGGGGAAAAACCTAAAATAAAAATTATTAAATGGCGCAAACCCTTTACTGTCAATAACCAAAAAAACGGCTAATAGAATAATATATATTTCTTTAGCATTTACTGCAAACTGAAGGCTTCCAACCCTACTATCGGACAGTATAAGTATAAAAATAAAGCCCAAAAGCAATTCCAGGTACTGGTCCCTGCCCTTCATGAAAATTAATGTAACAGGCAAATAGAAATATATAACAGGTCCGGCATACATACCAACCAATGCCCATGATAGCATAATTAGTATAAGACTTCTGTATTGATTGAATATTTTCAAATGAATTTATATAAAAAGCCAAAAATATAAAAGTAAGCTTTTTAGGGGCTTGCTTTATCCGCTAAAAAATAATGAGTTAATAGGTGGCTTCTTTAAAACAAATCCTAACTTTGCTAATTGTATAGTATTCGTACACTTTTATTATATTGTTATGCCTAAAACAGAGGAATTACAAAACTTGTCGCAGAAGAACGAAATATCATTTGAAGAATTCAGGAAAGCAGTGCTGGTAGACTACCGTATTGCCAATGAAAGCCGTGAAGCAAGCTTATTAGGCCGCAAGGAAGTACTTTCGGGCAAGGCTAAATTCGGAATATTTGGTGATGGTAAGGAAATAGCACAGTTAGCTATGGCAAAGGCTTTCAAAAAGGGCGATTTCAGGTCGGGCTATTACCGCGACCAAACCTTTATGTTTGCTATTGGTGAACTTACAATGCAACAATGGTTTGCCGGGCTATATGCACATGCCGATTTAGCCGCTGAACCATCAGCAGCAGGCAGGCAAATGGGTGGTCACTATTCTACCCAAAGCATAAACCCCGATGGTTCGTGGAAAAACCTTACAGATAAATACAATTCATCATCTGACATATCGCCTACCGGCGGTCAAATGCCAAGGTTATTAGGCTTAGCACTTGCATCTAAATTATTCAGGACTAATACCAATCTACATTCATCAGAATTTGAAAAATTCAGCAAAAAAGGCGATGAAATAGCTTTTGGAACAATTGGCGATGCCAGCACATCTGAAGGGCTGTTTTGGGAATCGATTAACGCAGCGGGTGTAATGCAAATACCTATGCTGGTATCGGTATGGGATGACGGCTATGGAATATCGGTACCCAAAAAATACCAAACCACTAAAGGTGATATACATGAGGCACTGAGTGGTATGCAAAGGGACAAAAAAGCTCCCGGTTTTGAAATGTATAAGGTAAAGGCATGGGATTATTCAGCCCTTTGTGATGTTTACGAAAAAGCTGCCGCTCTTTGCCGTACTGAACATATTCCGGCATTGATACATGTAGAAGAAGTAACCCAACCGCAAGGCCACTCCACCTCAGGCTCGCACGAACGCTATAAAAGCCCTGAACGCCTGCAATGGGAAAAAGACTTTGACGGCATAAAGAAAATGCGCGAATGGGTTTTAAAATTCGCCATTGCTACTGAAGCAGAATTAACTGAAATAGAAGAAAAAGCAAAAGAAACCGTAAAAGAAGCCCGCAATAATGCATGGGCTGCTTATACCGGGCCTATTAAACAAGAAGCGGCAGAAGCCATTGCACTTATACTTGCGACAGTTGAAGGCACCCCGCACCTTGATGCAGTAAATAAATTTATTGCTGAAATTAAAACTGCTAAGGATCCAATGCGCAAAGACACTGTAATTGCCATAAAAAAGACCTTAAGACTTACCTGCAATAATAATTCACCTGCACGCGAAGCGTTACAGAAGTTCAGCAACGAATATGCTGTATTGAATGAAGACAGATACGATTCATTGCTCTATACAAACGAAGTGCTTTCTGTTGCTGAAGTAAAACCTGATTACAGCAGTGATGAAAGTGCAAACGGCTATGAAATACTGCGCGATAATTTTGATGCGATCCTTGGCAAATACCCTGAAGTAGTAATATTTGGCGAAGACTCAGGTAAACTGGGTGGCGTTAACCAGGGGCTTGAGAACATGCAAAAAAAGTATGGCGAAGAACGTGTATTTGATACCGGCATTCGCGAAGCCACTATTATTGGGCAGGCGATAGGCCTTGCATTGCGTGGCCTCCGCCCCATTGCAGAAATACAGTACCTCGATTATTTACTGTACGCGCTTCAAATACTTAGCGATGATCTGGCAACGCTTGCCTATCGCACTAAAGGCACACAACGTGCACCTGTAATCATACGTACCCGTGGCCACAGGCTCGAAGGTATATGGCACAGTGGTTCGCCAATGGGAATGATTATAAATTCGTTACGTGGCATATATGTATGCGTACCGCGTAATATGACACAGGCAGCAGGTTTTTACAATACTCTCCTTTCTGCCAACGAACCCGGAATTATTATTGAGCCATTGAACAGCTACCGCCTGAAAGAAAAAAGGCCGGGCAACTTTGGCGAATTCAAATTACCATTAGGCATACCGGAAGTTATTCGTGAAGGTAAAGATGTAACTATCGTTACTTATGGCCCGCTTTGTCGTATGGCTGTAGAAGCGGCACAACAACTGGAAGCAGAAAATATTTCAGTTGAAGTAATAGATGTACAAACCTTATTGCCATTCGATATTAACCACAGCATTGTGGAATCACTGAAGAAAACAAACAGAGTATTGTTTTTAGATGAGGACGTGAAAGGCGGAGCGAGTGCTTTTATGATGGAAAAGGTATTAGAGGAACAGGGTGGATATGCACATTTAGATTCTGCGCCAAGAACTTTGACAGCCAAGGATCATCGTCCTGCTTATGGATCTGATGGAGATTTTTTCTCTAAGCCATCGGTAGAAGATATTTTTGATACTGTTTACAGTATAATGAATGAGGCTGACCCATCGGCACACCCTGATATTTATTGAGAATAACGCATTATAGTTAATAACGTAAGTTTTTAAGCTTACATACATACCTTTTATGATTACACAAGAGCAGGTAAAAGAGGTGAAGGAGCGATTTGACGCGCTGAGGGGGCATCTTTGACATCGACAAACGGTTAACTAAGATTGCTGAAGGAGAAGCCATAACACTTGGAGCTGATTTCTGGAACGAGCCTAAGAAAGCACAGGTCGTGCTGAAACAAATTAAGCTTCAAAAGAATTGGACCGAAGCATATAGCAAGTTGGAAAAGAGTGTTGAGGACCTTATTCTCACCTACGATTTCTTTAAACAAGAGGCAGCCACAGAGAAAGAACTGGACGACCAGTACAACCAAACCTTAAAACTTATTGAGGAATTGGAGTTCAGAAACATGCTCGGTTCGGAAGAAGATTCGCTGAATGCTGTAATAGAAATAAACTCAGGCGCAGGTGGCACCGAAAGCCAGGACTGGACCTATATGCTTATGCGTATGTACCTGATGTGGGCCGAAAAGAAAGGCTATTCGGTAAAAGAAGTAGAGCTATCGCAGGGTGAAACAGCAGGTATAAAGTCGGTAACACTCGAGATTGAAGGAGAATATGCCTTTGGTTATTTGAAGGGAGAGAATGGCGTACACCGCCTTGTTCGTATCTCTCCGTTTGATGCCAATGCACGCAGGCATACATCTTTTGCATCGGTATATGTGTACCCTTTAATAGATGAAAACATTGATATACAAATAAACCCCGCTGATATAGAATGGGAAACATTCCGTTCGGGTGGTAAAGGCGGACAGAACGTAAACAAGGTAGAAACAGCAGTACGCCTTTATCACAAGCCATCTGGTATTGTAATTAAGAACCAGGAATCGCGCTCGCAATTACAAAATAAAGACAAGGCTATGCACATGTTAAAATCTCAGCTTTATGAGCGAGAGATGCGCAAAAAAATGGAAACCGTGGCTGTTATTGAAAGTGGTAAAAAGAAGATAGAATGGGGTTCACAAATACGGAACTATGTAATGCACCCTTATAAATTGGTAAAGGACCTGCGCACCGATTACGAAACATCGAACGTGCAAGGCGTGATGAATGGTGAACTGGATGACTTTATTAAGAGCTACCTAATGGAGTTTGGCAGCGGGACGAAGTAAGGATGTTCATTGATTGATGCTCGTTACAATATATCGCCCCGATGGGGCTTAAAATGATTTCTGTTCGATAATCTTCTACCAAGATATCGTCCCTACCGGGACTAAATACATGCAAAGGTTTATTATAACTAGCTTAACCCCATAGGGGTTCAATCTTGGTAGAAATTAAAACGAATAAATTGTTCAAAGCCCCGTCGGGGCGAAATATGAATAACTCAACAGAACCTACTCCAACGGTATTTCCTTCTTCTTGTGCTCTATCCTGTAAATAAGCATCATTAAAACACCCACTACTACTGTACTTACAATCACGTACCCTATTTGTGCGTTGTTGGTACCTACTTCATCAAACTTTTTTGGCAAAAGGTTTCTTTCTTCTAAATACATTAAGAATACTACCGTTGCATTATTGATGAAGTGTGCAAAGATCGGTACCCAAATTGATTTTGACCAAACAAAGAGATAGCCGAGGTAAACACCCATAAGCATACGTGGGAAGAACCCAAAAAACTCTAAGTGAATTGCACTGAATAATATACCCGTGAGCCATACCCCAGCATGTATATTGCCTGTGGCTTTAATAACCAATTGTTGCAATGTAGCCCTGAAGAACAATTCCTCAGCTACAGCAGCTAAAAGCCCTATCATAAATAAATTAAATAAAAAACCTTTTAAACTCTGATGCTTCATAAAGGCGTTTGTCATTGCCTCAGCATCATCTTCTTTCGATCTCATCCAGCTTTGTATATCTTGCATAAATGCAGGCAATTGCATGTGGCTATTTAATTCACCCATGTAGTTTATTAATGGGATAGCACATAACATCAATAATCCACCTAAAAGCAATACGCTCAAATTCCCCACCCTATTTATGTGCAGGTAATTTAACCTGCTCCTGGAAGCCAATAATGAAAATACTAGCGCCGGAACAATAAACACACCAAAAGCGGTTACAACCTGAAAAATCTTCAACCCCATTACTACATTTGGTTTATCCAAGTACCCCACACCGCTTAGTTGCTCTGCAGTTGTACCTGTTATTGTCGAAGCAAGCCACAAACCCAACAGGATAGACCCCACTAAGGACACAAAGAACAGCCCCAGTAAAGTGAAGAACTGTACAAATAATGGTACGTTATCAAAGGGGGCCGGACGCTGTAATTGCTCCATATTCATGCTTTTGCGGTATATTTGCTTACCGGTTATCTAATCGTTTATTAAAGGTGTTCGCGAATATAAATTTACCTTTATTAGATATTGATAATTTATATTTGCAAATGTAACGTTTTACTTAATGACAAAAATCGGCAATATAGAGTTAGGGGACTTCCCACTTTTGCTTGCTCCCATGGAAGATGTGAGCGACCCTCCCTTCCGCCATGTGTGCAAGGAACAAGGGGCCGATATGCTATATACTGAGTTTGTTTCATCGGAAGGTTTGATACGCGATGCTGCCAAAAGCATTAAAAAGCTCGATATTTTTGAACACGAAAGGCCTATTGGTATACAGTTATTCGGCAGTAGTATTGAATCGATGCGCGAAGCGGCTATAATTGCCGAAAAAGCAAATCCGAACCTGATAGATATAAACTACGGCTGCCCGGTAAAGCAAGTAGCTTGTAAAGGTGCCGGCGCTGCATTATTGCAGGATATACCTAAAATGGTGCAGATGACATCGGAGATCGTTAAAGCTGTATCATTGCCAGTTACCGTTAAAACACGCCTTGGCTGGGACGACAGCACCAAGAATGTAATGGAAGTAGCAGAGCGCTTACAGGATATAGGCATTAGCGCATTAACTATACATGGGCGCACCCGCAAACAAATGTACAAGGGCCCGGCCGATTGGAGATTAATTGGAGATATAAAGAACAATCAACGTATTAAGATACCCATCTTCGGTAACGGAGATGTAAACTCACCTGCCGTTGCACAGGAGATGAAGAACCGCTACGGAGTTGATGGTGTAATGATAGGGCGTGCAAGTATTGGTTACCCTTGGATATTCCGCGAGATAAAACAATACTTTAAAACAGGCGAAATAATTGCCCCACCTACCCTTGAAGAAAGAATAATTGTATGCCGCACACATCTTGTAAAATCGGTAGAATGGAAAGGTGAAAGACTTGGAATCCTGGAAATGCGCAAGCATTATGGCAGCTATTTTAAGGGCATGGATAACTTTAAAGATTTTAGAATGAAACTTGTTACCAGCGACTCATACGCCCAAATTCTGGAAACCCTGGAAGATATTGGCCGCGTGTATGCCGAGGTAGCTTAACCCCAAAATAATATGGCAGCAATTGCAACAGCAACCCTTAGCAAAACCGATTTTGAAATGACTGGCACCGCTCGTCATCATAAGGTAATTATTGATGAGCCTCTTTCTAACGGAGGACAAGATAAAGGCCCAAGCCCATCTGAATATCTTTGTATTTCATTGGCATCGTGCACTACAGCAACGCTAAAGATGTACATCAATCACAAAAAACTTTCAGTAGAAAGCCTCTCAGTTGAGGTAGAAAAAATTACCACCGAAGACAAGAAAACGATATTTAAAAGAAAGTTGCATATTGTTGGCCCCTTTGATGAGGCTCAACGTGAACGACTAGTATCCATAGCTAATGCCTGCCCTATTCACAAAATACTATCGCAGGCTAATACAGTTGAAACAATACTGGTATAAGGCTTACTCCCTTAAATCTTCTACATCAATACCTGGGTAGTCCTTCGGGTTGAATTTAAATGTAGCATCGCCTAAGTCGGTGTCGGTAGCAAAGCTATCTATGTTGTATTCCATTACTGTACCATCTTTCATAAATACAACAACTCCTGTAATTTGGTTTTTGTTTTTATCAACCTTCAGTTTCAGCGTATGGTATTTTTCTTTTTCTGGATGCTTAGGGTAAAGGTCAATTGTTTCAATGGTAGCGCCTTTTTCAGTGGTTTCACCATCGTAGTGGCTCTTAAAGCCTTTTTCGTAAATGGTAAAAATATTGGTAGGCGAAATAGTACTCTGGTTAGCTGAATGATCAACGTTATTGATCTGCACTTCATTGGCATCTTTCAGATAGGTCCACATAGTGGTACTGTCAGATATCACAGTCTGGTTCTTTACTTCCAGTTTATACTTGCCGCCTTTTACAATCAAATTACCTTTTTGGTTATCGGTAACTTTCTTATCCTTACTGTACATAATAATATCGAAAGCGGCCTTTATTGTTTTATAGGTTTTTGTCTTTTTAGTAAGCGCTTGCAAAACAGCATTGGCTTTTGCATCAACAGTTTCTTCTTGTGCCTGCATTGCAATTACAGACAAACATAAAACAAAGGATAACAGCAGTTTTTTCACGTTCTCTTATTTATTATATGCCCAAAAATAGCAAAAACTATTTCAGCATAAGTGTTAAAGAAGGTTAAGGCATCTACTCACCCCTTGCCCCTCTCTACCAATTGAGAGGGGTGAAAAAATTTCGTTCTACCCCAAACCCCTAAAGGGGCTTTAACTATAATGGTCTTTTGCGTTAGGGATTGTAGTGGAAAGCCCGCAGCAAAGCGAGGACTTGAAACGTAAAGCCCGGCCCGACGAAGGAGGGGAACGCCCAATTTGGTAAGATTGCTTCGTTCCTCGCAATGACGGGAATATAAAATACTTTAAGCATTATAAGACTCAGCTATAATCCGTAATTTTGAAAGCAAATGAATGATTGGAGTCCTAAGCTATTGAAGTGGTATGAAGCCAATAAGCGCGACTTACCCTGGCGCGGTGTTAACGATGCTTATAAGATATGGTTATCGGAGGTTATACTGCAGCAAACAAGAGTAAACCAGGGCCTGGAATATTATAACCGCTTTACAGAGAAATACCCTACAGTATCAAAACTTGCAGCAGCATCGGAACATGATATATTAAAACTCTGGCAGGGCCTTGGCTATTATTCCCGTGCACGCAATATGCACCACGCCGCAAAAGAAATCGTCGCCATTCATAAAGGCAAATTCCCGGTGACTTATGAATCAATACGTGCACTAAAAGGCGTTGGAGATTATACAGCAGCAGCTATTACATCTATCGCCTATAAACTACCCTACCCTGTGGTAGATGGTAATGTGTTCAGAGTTTATTCGAGATTATTAGGCATTTCCACTCCAATTGATTCTACCGAAGGTAAAAAGAAAATATGGGAAGCGGCGGCTGAACTACTGCCAAAGAGCAACCCTGGCATCTATAACCAAGCTGTAATGGAACTGGGTGCGCTATGCTGCACGCCTAAAAACCCTAATTGTACCGAGTGCCCCTTGCAAACTGCCTGCTATGCATACTCACATAAGCTAACCAACAAGTTGCCAGTTAAGCAAGGCAAAACAAAAGTAAGGGATAGGTATTTGAATTATTTAGTAATAGAGAAAGGAGATAGTTTGCTTTTACATAACAGGAAAGGAAAAGATATTTGGAAAGGCCTGAATGATTTCCCTTGTATTGAAACAGAGGAAGCCATATCACTTGAGAAGCTAATTGCAACTAAGGAATGGAAAGCGATATTCTCAGCCAATAAACCGGTAATAGAATCAGTGGCTGGGCCATACAAACATATACTGAGCCACCAAAGGTTGAATGCGCAATTTCTTAAAATAAAAACCAGCAAATCAATAAAAAAACTACCGCAAGATTGCTTTTGGGTAGAAAAGAAAAAGATAAGCAAGTACGCCGTACCGCGTTTAATAGAACGTTATATTAGCAATTATTTATAGCATATTATGATACTATACAATGTTACCCTGAATGTAGATGATGACATACACCACAAATGGCTGGAGTGGATGCAAAAGGAGCATATACCTGAAATGATCAGCACAGGGCTGTTTACAGGCCACCGCCTCTGCCGCTTGTTAGATGTAGAGGATAGCGGCACTACCTACTCTGTGCAATATTCATGCAACAGTATTAAAGACTACCATATCTATAAAGAGAAGCATGCACCACACATGCAACAGGAAGGAATTAAAAGGTTCAAGGATAAATTCACTGCATTCCGTACACTTATGGAAGTAGTGGAATAACCAAATCCATTCTCTTTAAATTAACATTGCATATCGGCATATTTGTTGTATATTGCATGCTTAAGCTCATCGATTAACTAATTTATTTACATGAAAACACATTCGAACGTTCACGCCGCTCCGGAAGTTACATTTAACACCAAATCGAGAAAAGAATTCCTGGAAGACCTACCAGCTAAAACCCGCAATACAGTTAGAGGAGTCGACATGACCCTGATAAATGAAGCTATTACTGCTATTGTTGAAGGCCATGCTACCATTAACGGCAAAGCGCCCGATACCCGTATAGAAAGGTTCATTGTAATTGCTTCGTACTTTAAAACTGCACGAACAACCATAAATATGTTTTTTGACGGAGTATTAAATGTTCAGCATAACTATACTGTTACATTCAAACTAAAAGATCAATCTCATACCATAAAGTTCCCGACCAATCCTGCGGATAACTAATACAGGCCAAACCTGTATTTGAGATTGAGCGTAGAATTTATTTAGAGCCGTAAAGCTTCTTTACCTCATCATTTGTAAGGTAACGCCAATCGCCACGTGGCACGCCATGTAATGTTAAACTGCCATAGCTAACCCTATCGAGCAATTTAACCTTATAGCCCATTGCTTCGAATATGCGCCTTACAATGCGGTTCCATCCAATGTGGAGCGTAATTACTATGCAGCTTTCATCGCCGTTGGTATCGTACTCTGCTTCATCAGGCTTTGCAAAACCATCTTCGAGCATTATTCCGTTACGTAGTTTTTTTAAGTCAGCATAAGGAAGAGGCTTATCGAGCCTTGCCTTATATACCTTACGCATTTCACCCGATGGATGAGATAAACGGTTTGCCAGTTCACCATCGTTGGTGAGCAACAATATACCAGTAGTATTCCTGTCGAGCCTACCTATAGGGTAAACCCTCTCTTTGGTAGCGCCTTCAATAAGGTCCATTACTGTTTTGCGGTCACGCTCATCCTTTACGGTGCTTATAGCATCTCTGCTCTTATTTAACAGTATATAACAACGTTGCGGTTGCTTTATGCGCTGGCTTTGCACAACAACCACATCGCCACTTTGTACACGGCTGCCCGGTTCAATTATCAAATGTCCGTTTACTGTTACATGGCCTGCAAATACAATTTCATCGGCCTTACGGCGAGAGCAATAGCCTGCATCTGCAATATATTTATTGAGCCTTACACCTTCTTTGGGTTCGCTATTTTTCTTCTTCTGTTGCATAATTTTTACTGTACAATTATTTTACCGTTTACTGTTTTATTATTCTTATCTGCTACCTTATATAAATAGGTGCCTGCCTGCAATGTGCCTTTGGTAATATGCAACATAGCCTGCCCGTATCCCGATGGTGCCAATTCTTTTTTATCGATAATGCATTTACCTGTTATATCATACAGGCTGAACCAGTATTTATCGGCCACATCAGTTTGTACTAGCACAGTAGCATCGGTAGTAATAGGATCAGGAAACACCTTTACCATTACCTGACTTTGCGTTTGTTCATTAATACCTACCGTAATAGGCAGGCTATCTTTAATTTGCTTAATAACGTGGTACAAGTTATTATCAGAATTTATGGTGCCGCAGTTTTGAAACCTGCAGGCAAAAACATCATACAAGCCAACCGAAAGATTTGAACTATTGGTGTAGCCTGCAAATGCAGCAGAGCCATTTTTTGATACAGCGCATGAGTTTGCGCCATCATCTTCCAGCCCGCCTTGGTATGGGCCTGCCTCATACGCACCGTTAGCAGCATTGCCGGGTATATAATACATTTGCAGTGTCAGAAAATCTAAACCACCATGCGCAGCCTCATTGCCTGTACCTGAAGCTATGTAGAGTATGTTTGGGCACTGCATAGCATCGGTAGCATAGTTTACACCTACGTTATGAAAATTCACATTCGTATCCCAGGTTTGTATATTGGCATTGGCATCCATCATTATAAAAAACGGATTTATGTTCGTAGGCTTAGATACCATATCGGAATAGCCCGATATCATCATTCCTCCGCTTAGTGCTTGTTCTATATTCCGGCCAACAGCAGTATGAGTTATTCCGCCGAAGGTGGTATCTTTTTCAATCAGGCCGTTGTTGTTTATTTTTATAAAGTAAATATTGGTATCGGTACAACCAAAACTGGTAGTTGAGCCAACTATATAGTAAAGCGAATCTTGCTGCACATAAACCGACTTACCAATATCGTAGCCCGAATCGCCAATGGTTCTTGTCCAAAGGGTATCTCCTTTTTTATCAGTTCGCACAACAAACACATCTCCGTTAATAGCTGGAGTGCTATAGGTTTGTCCACAAATAACATAACCACTATCGAGGGTTTGCTTTACGCTATAGCCAAAGTCCCAATCGGTGCCACCATAGGTCTTTTGCCATTGCTGCCTGCCCATCGAATCGGTCTTAACCAGTAACACATCATAACCTCCACTACCCCAGCTATTGGTGAAACCTACAAAAGCATAGCCTTTATCAAGGGTTGGAGTAACCGAAAAGCCTTCATCACTTGCGCCACCGCCGTAGGTAGCCGACCATTGATGATGGAAGTTCGAATCGACCTTGATGGCATAAAAATCGGTAGCGCCGGCCCCAAAACTAGTAGTGGTGCCTATCATAATAAAGCCACCATCGGGGGTAGCGCGTATCTGGTTACATACATCGTTTTGTATGCCGCCAAAAGTGTACATAAATATGGTATCAGATTGTGCAAAAAGGCCAGAAGTGGTAATGCACATTAATACTATGACAAATAGTTTTTTCACAAAATTGCTTCCTTTCCTAATATGGAAATTACTACCGAAGATACAACAAAAAAAGGACTCCCGCAGGAATCCTTTTAATGATAATTTAGGATAATGTAGGGTAGATTCATGAATCTACCCTACTCTAATATTACTTTACGGTATCAACAACCTTTTTAAAGGCTTCAGGGTGGTTCATTGCCAGATCAGCAAGAACTTTCCTGTTTAACTGAATACCTTTGGTAATTACCATATTCATAAACTCTGAATATGAAATACCATATTGCCTGGTAGATGCATTGATACGCTGGATCCAAAGTGCGCGGAAATTGCGTTTTTTGGTTTTACGATCACGGTATGCATACTTTAAACCTTTTTCGTATGTATTTTTAGCAATTGTAAAGACATTCTTTTTTGCACCGTAGTAACCACGTGTGCGTTTTAATATCTTCTTTTTTCTTGCTCTGGATGCTACTGCATTGACTGAACGTGGCATGACTTATATAATTAAAAGTTAAAAATTATTTTCCTAAACCTAATAAGGCTTTCACCCTGCCTTGTTGGGTTTCGTGTACCAATACGGTGCCGGTTAAATTGCGTTTACGCTTCTTGCTTTTTTTAGTCAGTATGTGATTCTTAAAAGCTTGTTTTCTCTTTACTTTACCACTGGCTGTAAGATGAAACCTCTTTTTAGCGGCAGAGTTTGTTTTTACTTTAGGCATTGCTTTGTTTATTAATTGTATTTATTTTTTCTTAGGACCAATAACCATTGTCATTTTCTTTCCATCCATTGTAGGCATTTGTTCTACCTTTCCAACTTCTTCCAGTTCCTGGGCAAACTTCAACAATAACATTTCGCCCATTTCCTTAAATAATATTGTTCTACCTCTAAAAAACACGTAGGCTCTAACTTTAGCGCCTTCTTTCAAAAACCCAAGGGCATGATTCTTTTTAAAGTTAAAATCATGATCTTCAGTATGCGGCCCGAAACGTATTTCCTTTACTACTACCCTCGCTGTCTTCTGCTTTATCTCTTTCTGTTTTCGCTTTTGTTCGTACAAAAATTTCTTATAATCTATAACCCTGCAAATTGGTGGATCGGTTGTTGCCGATATCTCAACTAAGTCCAACCCGGCGTTGCGAGCTATCTGTAAAGCCTGTTCAATCGGGAATACCCCTTGTTCAATGCCTTCGCCTACAACCCTTACGGATTTGGCTCTGATACGCTCATTAATACTGTGCAAAGGTTCATTTCTACGTTGAAAACCTCTGTTAAAATTGCCGCTGTTGCCTCTATACGGTGTTGCTATATGGTCCTCCCTTTTGTTTGGTTATTAAACTATTTACTACTAACTATTTAAAATTTCTTCTATTTCTCCTTTTATTCTATTCACAAAATCCTCTGTGCCTTCTTGTCCTTTATCTCCTTCGCCATGGCGTCTTACAGCCACTTTGTTCTCTTCCATTTCTTTATCTCCTATCACTAACATATAGGGGATCTTTTGTAACTCTGCGTCTCTAATTTTCCGGCCAATTTTCTCTATTCTTGTATCAACGAGGGCGCGAATTTCGCATTTTTTTAGCAATTTCAAAATGTTTTCTGCATATTCTACATGTTTATCGCTAATTGGCAGAATTGCAACTTGCTCGGGCGCGAGCCATAAAGGCAAGTTTCCGGCGCAGTGTTCCAGCAAAACTCCTATGAATCTTTCAAGCGAGCCAAAAGGCGCACGGTGAATCATTACCGGTGTATGCTTATGGTTATCAGCACCTACGTACTCCAACTCAAAGCGCTCAGGCAGGTTATAATCTACCTGCACAGTACCCAATTGCCAGGTACGGCCCAAGGCATCCTTAACCATAAAGTCGAGCTTGGGGCCATAAAAGGCAGCCTCGCCATATTCGGTTACCGTTTTCAAACCTTTTTCGGCGGCAGCCTCAATAATTGCACTTTCGGCCTTTTCCCAGTTTTCTTCGCTGCCAATATATTTACTGCGGTCAACTTTATCGCGTAAGGATATTTGTGCCGTGTATTCTTTAAAATCCAAAGTCTTCAATACTTTCATTACAAGGTCTATCACCTTTATGAACTCTTCCTTAACCTGGTCGGGTTGGCAGAAGATATGCGAATCATCTTGTGTAAAGCCACGCACACGGGTAAGGCCATGCAACTCGCCACTCTGTTCGTAACGGTACACGGTACCAAACTCAGCAAGGCGCAAAGGCAGGTCGCGGTAACTGCGTGGGCTGCTCTTGTATATTTCGCAGTGGTGCGGACAGTTCATCGGTTTTAAAAAGAACTCCTCGCCCTCTTGCGGGGTGCGTATAGGCTGAAAAGAATCTTTGCCATACTTTTCGTAGTGGCCACTGGTAATGTATAAATTTTTATGGCCTATATGCGGAGTAATAACCTGCAGGTAGCCCAGTTCGCGCTGGTTTTTGCGCATAAAGTTCTCTAAGCGTTCGCGCAGCAAGGTACCTTTTGGCAGCCACAGCGGAAGCCCCAGCCCTACCTTCTCCGAAAAGGTGAACAACTCTAACTCCTTGCCTAGTTTGCGGTGATCGCGCTTCTTGGCTTCTTCTATTAAGGTAATATAGTCGGTAAGCTGTTTTTGTTCAGGAAAGGTAATGGCATAAATGCGGGTAAGCTGCTTGGCTTTTTCATCGCCACGCCAGTATGCACCGGCCACGTTGAGCAACTTAACAGCCTTTATAAAGCCTGTGTTGGGCAAATGCGGGCCACGGCACAGATCAGTAAAATTGCCTTGCTGGTAAAAAGTAATGGTACCATCCTGCAAATCTTTTATCAGGTCGAGTTTGTACTTGTCGTCTTTTTCGGTAAAATATTTTATTGCATCGGGCTTGCTAACCTCGCTGCGTATGTACACTTCTTTTTTACGGGCCAGCTCCAGTATCTTATCTTCTATCTTTTTAAAATCTTCGCTCGATACTATCCTGTCTCCGGGATCAACATCGTAATAAAAACCATTTTCTATGGGCGGGCCAATACCGAACTTCATACCGGGGAAGAACCCTTCGAGGGCCTCAGCCATTAAGTGAGCCGATGAGTGCCAGAAGGTTGATTTACCTTCTTTATCATCCCATGTTAGCAGGTTTAAATCTACATTGCCGGTTAGGGGGCGTGTGGCATCCCATACCTGGCCATTTACTTTAGCAGCCAATACTTTAGCCGCTAACGAATTGCTGATGCTTTTGGCAACATCTAATGCAGTGGTGCCATCGGGGTATTCTCGTACTTTCCCATCGGGGAATTTTACCTGAGCCATATCGGGTTTAAAAATAGGAGGGCAAAGATATAAAATATAGTCGTTAGTGGCCAGTTGTAAGTCGTTAGTTAAAACAAGCTTCCCGTCATTGCGAGGAACGAAGCAATCTCAGTATTTTTTTACCACTAAGTGCACAAAGAGAATACACACTAAGATTCACTGAGAAATACAGCACACAAAATACACTATACTATTTTTCAATAACAAACCTACCGGACGAAACGAGAGCGCTCTTATCTGTAACTACTCTATAAAAATAGATTCCTTGGGGCTTGTCAGATAAATTAAGTTCTGTTTGCGCAGAATGTAATGCCGACTCATAAACCTTTTCACCCATTATGTTATACACCTCCATATTCGTAATTCCTAATTCGTAATTCGTAATTTCAATATTAAATACTCCATTACTTGGGTTAGGGTAAATGGTAACACTATTATCGGTTTGAATAGTATTAACCGAAGTAGCAATATCTTCTACTACAGTGTTCAAGGTTGTGTTTGTTATTACCGGGGCGTTAAAGTCAAAATAAATATAACCGGTATTTTTTATAACTTTCCCTATAAACAATACACCTTTTTTAGGTTTTATACGATATTGTATAAAGCCTGTTGAGCCTTTTAAATTGGCACTACTGTCGGGTAAATTAATATTCGGGAAGTTTACATTAAGCACATTATCTTTTAAGTGTACTGTATTCGTGTTGCTGTAATTAATAAGCTCAAATGTTTCAGGATTTAATTTTGAATCCAACGTGTCAACCACTAAAATGTTTTGAGCGGCAGCACTGCCTGTATTCTGAAAATAAACGGTGTAAACAAACCATCCTTTCCAATGTTCCACCACGTTTACCGGGTAAACTGTTTTTATATTCGGGTCGTGCGAATTTACAACAGGGTAGCAATAGCGGTACTTATTATTGTCAGGGTTATTATCGGCAAGCGGTGTAACCAAAACGTCTATGCAAATTGAATCGCCTGCCTTTGCAGCGGTGTCGGTATTCAATAAAATGCCAAAATCAGTCTTGTTATTTACAGCTCCAAAATCGGCAATTGAATAGGTAAACACATTACCGGTAACCATTGGAACCATTGCACCTGCAGCAGGGCCAGCATATTTAACAGGGCCCCATATTTGTATTTTAACAGTACCGCTATCTCCTTTAGCGCAATTAAGTCCATACCATTGCGATACATCTCCGGCAAGCACATTTACACGATGTTGGGTTCCGGGAAATGGCAATCCGTATGTAACAATAGATTGTACGCCTAAATCGAAACCCGATTTACAGGTAAAAGAGAAGTTGACGTTTGTATCAATACCGTTAATAGTTACAACCGAATCGGCACCCGGGTGCGGGCATTGTACTTCAAATGGCATTCCAATAGTATCTGCAACAACCGTGTAGGTACCTGCCGAGTCAGGAAAGTCATAAACCCCGTTACTGGCTGTATAGGTTAGCCCTTGCCAGTTATTCTGATTGTTGAAAATATCAATGGGCACATTTATTACGTTCATATCTCCCGAATCTTTTTTGCAGTCACTGTTCATGTCCTTATAAGTAAAACCAACAACACCTTTAGCGGTAGGGCATCCGCATGAATTACCCAAGCTACACAAAGGATACGCCAGAGTAGTTTTATCCATTGCATGCACATAATTTGGCAGGCAATGAAAAGGATTACCTGCTATGTTAATTCCATTGGTATCTATTAAAGTGAGCGGGAAAACAGGAAAGCAGGCTATGTTATTATTAGTACACCACAGATAACCAAGACCATTAGGCAGCAGTGGCAGATTTGTTAGTTGATTTGAACTGCAACTTAGCTTATACAAAGATGCAGGCAGTGCTGGCAAACTTACTAAGCTATCGTATATGCATACTAATGTATTGAGTGAAGCGGGCAATGTTGGAAGACCTTTAGACAATTGATTAGCGGAACAATCGAGGTACTGAAGTGAGCCTGGTAAAGCCGGAAGGCTTGGCAAAATATTAGCAGAACAATTTAAATTATTGAGTGATGGTGGTAAAGCAGGTAAAACGGGTAATTGATTTTGACTGCAATCTAAATAAGAGAGGTTACCGGGCAAAGCTGGTAATACAGGTAATTGGTTTACATGACAGTCTAAATAATAAAGCAGACTTGGCAAAGAAGGCAATACAGGCAATTGGTTATTGGCACAAATCAGGGTCTGCAACGAAGTAGATAATGCCGGTAATGCAGGCAGGTAATTATACGAACAGTCTAAATAATTTAATGTATTTGGCAAAACCGGCAGCACAGGTAATTGGTTGTTGTAACATTTCAAAATTTGTAATGAATCGGGCAAGGTTGGCAAAACGGGCAATTGGTTATTAGCGCAAATAAGGGTAATTAGTGCTGAATCTAACGCAGGTAAAGCAGGAAGCACATTACCATAGCAACTTAAATAGCTAAGCGACCTTGGTAAAGCCGGTAAGCCGCCAAGTACATTATTATTGCAGCTTAAATAAGTGAGTGATGGTGGCAAAACAGGAAGGCTGCTCAGTTTGTTAGCACTACACTCTATACTTTTTAAAGAGTCGGGTAATGCAGGGAGGCTTGACAATCCATTATAAAGGCAGTTTAAAAATGTAAGTGCAGAATCTAAAACAGGCAAACTACCGATGGCACCATTACCATCGCAGTCCAGATACCTAAGCCCCTTTGGTAAAGAAGGTAATTTCGATAACTGATTATTATAACACACCATATATACCAATGGTGCCGGCAATGAATCAATGTTTTTCAGAAGCGTGTTTCCACAAATCAGAGAATCAAGAGTGAGTGGCAAATGCCTAATGGAATCAATTCTATTTGTATCAATAATAGGATATGTATTTCCACAATCTAATGTAATGAGCGAAGTAAAATATTGAATGCCCGTTAAATCAGTTATACCTCTATTCTCAACCGATATGCGACTGAGACCAGTAACAGCAGAATTTGTAGTGTCCATTTGGTTACCCTTCATAGCTGAAGGAATAACAGCATTGAGGTAAGTAGCAAAATTGGCATCGGGTATAGTTACATATTGCGCCGAAAGACACGAAGCAATGATTGATAAGACAACTGTGACTATTGACTTGTAGAGGTTTACGGAGATGGTTTTCATAGCTAGTATTTATTAGTGATGGTTAACAAATCAATTTGTAAATCGAAGTAAAATTAGAAGCAGTGGTTCATCAAAAAAGTGGTAATTAGTGAATGGAGCGTATGAGTTAGTGAACGGTGAAAATGTGGTTGTATTGTTTAATCTAAATGATACAATTCAACTGGCTTATATACACAGATACGGAACAACATGCCAAAGGGTTGGGCTTATGAGATTATATTTACACGAATGCGAACTGAGGAAAGCAATAGTAGTTCGCGTTAGGGATTGCAGTGGAAAGCCCACAGCGCAGCGAGGACTTGCAACGTAAAGCCCGACCCGAGGCACGAGGGGAACGCCCAAAAAAAATACTGAGATTGCTTCGTTCCTCGCAATGACGGGAATTGGAATAGATGCTTCGCCAACTCAGTATGACAAAAAATCCTCCTCCTGCCCCCTCCAGCGGGGGACATAGAACCAACACCTAAATAGACGATATTTGTATAATGGAAACCGAAGTAGTACTGCGCGTAAACGGAATGCACTGCAATAGCTGTGCTGCAACGGTAACATCTACCCTTAAGCAACAGGGCATGGAAGATGTGAACGTGAGCTATACCGCTTGCGAGGCTACTTTTGCAAACCCGCAGCATAAAGATGTTGAAGCAATAATAAAGAGCATTAACAGCCTTGGTTACGCAGCCAGCCTGCCCACACCCGATAAAGAAGAAAAAGTATCGTATGGCTTAGAAATAAGAGTTGCCATTGCGGCAGTACTTACCCTACCCTTGTTTCTGCATATGTTTCTGCCCATTATGTTTTTGCATAATGCATTGGTGCAATTGGGTCTCTGCCTGCCTGTATTTATAATGGGTTTGCTGTATTTCGGTAAAAGCGCATGGGGTTCGTTAAAAGTCAAAACTCCGAATATGGATGTGCTCATTACCATGGGCTTTTGTGCTTCGTTTGTATACAGCCTGCTGGCTATGCGCCACTACCCTATTATGACCCACACAGCCTTTTTCGAAACCTGCTCTACCATTATTACCCTTGTGCTGGTGGGCAACCTGATAGAGAAGCGATCGGTGAGCCAAACCACATCGGCCCTTACAAGTTTGTTGAAAATACAAAAGCAAAAGGCCCGCAGGGTGGTAAGCCACGAAGGCCACGAAGACACAGTAGAAACCGATTACCGCGACCTGCAGATTGGCGATATATTACAAGTAGTAAAAGGCGAAAGCATACCGGTAGATGGCATACTGACCGAAGGAAGCGCGTCGGTAAATGAGAGTATGATAACGGGCGAAAGCGCTGCGGTATTAAAGAATATCGGCGATACCCTTACCGGTGGAACCATTATAGTGAACGGGCATTTGCACATGCGTGCCGAGAAGGTCGGCAACCAAACCGTAGTAGCCGGAATTATAGATATGGTAAAGAAAGCACAGGGCTCTGCACCTAAGATACAACGCATAGGCGATAAGGTAAGCGCGGTATTTGTGCCCATAGTAATGGGCATTGCAGCACTTACCTTTATACTCTGTAAGTACGCTTTCCACCTTACATTAGAGAATTCGATATTGAACAGCATTGGAGTATTGGTAGTTGCCTGCCCTTGTGCTATGGGCCTTGCTACACCTACCGCTGTGGCTGTTGCGCTGGGCAGGGCTGCACAAAAAGGCATATTGATAAAAGGTGCCGACACTATGGAAGCCCTCGCCGAAATAAAAACCATCGCCCTCGATAAAACTGGTACACTTACCACAGGGGCATTCGCAGTAAAGAACATAAGCCCACTTACCGATGAGATAAAGAATGTGCTGTTCAGCATGGAGCAATACTCTACCCACCCTATTGCCAAATCGATTGTAGCACATTTAAAAGATTCTGCCAAAAAAATAACCTTAAACAATGTTCAGGAAGAAGAAGGACTTGGGCTGAAAGCGACTGACGGCGATGGACACAATTACAAATTGGGGTCATACAAAGTAGCTGAGAAACTAACCGACGATAAGAGCCATTCGGCTTACCTAATTAAAGATGACAAGCTGATTGCCACTATAGACCTGGAAGATGAAATCCGTAAAAATGCAGAAACTGCGATACGCGAACTGGAACAGGAGGGCATACATATTGTAATGATAAGTGGCGATAAAAAGGAAAAATGTGAAGAGATTGCCTCCAAACTGGGTATAACTGAGGTTCATGCCGAACAGCTCCCTTACCAAAAGTTTGACCGAATTAGTGCTTTATCACAACAAAGTCCTACAGCTATGGTGGGCGATGGCATAAACGATGCCCCTGCTTTGGCAATGGCTAATGTGGGCATATCGTTAGGTGCAGCAACCAAGATTGCCATGCAGTCGGCACAGGTATTATTGCTTAGCGATAACGACCTGCAGCAACTGCCCAAAGTGTTCACTATCAGCAAAAAAACGCTCAGGGTTATAAAACAGAACCTTTTCTGGGCCTTTGTATACAATATTGTGGCTATTCCACTGGCTGCTTCAGGCATTTTGAGCCCAATGGCAAGCGCCTTCAGCATGGCCTTTTCGGATGTTATTGTTATAGGGAACTCGTTGCGGTTGAAACGGATGATTAAGTAATGGCACACAGATGAGACGGATAGAACAGGTTTACACAGATAAAATCGGTGAACATCAGCCAAATCAGTGTTATCCGTGTTCCATTTGAAGAAATATTACCGATATAGCCTCTAATTACAAATAAACCTTATTTTTGCAGACTTTAAAATTGTAACACACCCATGGCCGACGAAAAACAAGACGTATTACTCGATGTAGAATCAAGATGGAGTAATGTGGAAGACTTCTTTCAACAGAACAAAAAGCGCGTTTCTACCATCGCTACTGTATTATTAGTTGCTATTGCAGGCTACGTAGGCTATACTTTTTGGTATATGCCCGGCCAGGAGCAAGAGGCAGAAGTTGCCATATTCCCTGCACAACGCCTTTTTGGCATGGACTCTATCAACAAATCTATGCCCATGTTTCAGCAAATAGTTGATGACTATGGTTCTACCAAAGTTGGTCATACCGCTAACTACTACCTGGGTGTATGCTACTTCCAAAAGAAACAATACCAACAAGCTATTGACTGCTTTGCTAAGTTCAATGCAGGAGACGTGATGTTGAGTCCGCTTGCAGCAGGTATGATGGGCGATGCAGAAATGCAATTGGGCCAGAACGATGCAGCGCTTGAAGACTACCTTACCGCAGTTAAGAGAAGCAATAACCAGCTTACTACCCCTATATTTTTAAAGAAAGCGGCTTTTGTTTGCGAACAAAAAGGTGATTACTCGCAAGCATTGAGCCTTTATCAGAATATTAAAACGCAATACCACACTAGCCAGGAAGCTCAGGATATAGATAAGTATATTGCCAGGGCCAAGGTGAAATCGGGTACTGCGCAATAAACACTCAATCCATTGGCCTCGCGCGCTAAAGCTTACACAACTACAGGACGTAAGTTTTCCTTAACCGGCAAACGCATTGGTATTACCGTTGCCCAATGGCATAACGATATTACCGAACCCCTTTTAAAAGGTGCATTGGCCGTGCTTAAAAAAGGCGGCATAAAGGATAAGGACATTGTCATTACAAACGCTCCCGGAAGTTTTGAATTACCTCTTACGGCTCAAAGGCTAATTGTTGACGACGAAGTAGATGCAGTGCTTTGCCTCGGTTGCATCATACAAGGCGAAACCCCTCACTTCGATTATATATCGCAAGCAGTGGCAAATGGCATAATGAATGTTGGCCTCGCATATAATATTCCGGTGATATTTGGCGTTTTAACTACCAATACATTGCAGCAGGCTAAAGAACGCAGTGGTGGCAAACATGGCAACAAGGGTGCCGATGCAGCTACAGCAGCATTAGAACTGCTTGAAAACAAAAAGCGATAAGGAGGAGAGCATGTCAAAGAACGTAACCGATTTTTCATCAATATTCGTAAAGCAGCTAAAACCTGAAAAAGGAGTGTTATTACTTGCCGAACCTTTCATGGAAAGCCCTGAGTTTAAGCGTTCCGTTATACTTATTGCAGAACATAATGATAAAGGCACAATGGGTTTTATCCTAAGCCGCAAGCTTAATATTACCCCATCACAAGCAATCGATAACTTCCCTGAATTTGATGATGAGCTATACTACGGCGGGCCGGTAAATGCTGACCAGTTGTTTTACCTGCACACTAAGCCTAAATTATTAGAAGGAAGCATAGAAGTAATGCCCGGCATTTATTTAGGCGGCGATTACGAAGCCTTAAAGAACCTTATAGATATTAAAAAGATAACTCCGAAGGATATCCGCTTTTTTGTGGGGTATTCAGGTTGGTCGGCGGGGCAGTTGAAGAAAGAACTGAAAGAAAACTCATGGATCGTTATGCCTGGTGCCCTCGACCATTTTAAAGCCACCAACAACAAAAACCTCTGGAAAGAAATACTGAAAGGCAAAGGCGGCAAATACTCCGTAGTTGCTGATTTCCCTGAGGACCCTACCCTAAACTAAATCTTGTGAACTTCCTTGCACACTTATATTTGGCAGGAGAAGATGAAGGACTTATAGTCGGTAACTTTATTGCCGACTCGGTAAAGGGCAATAAGTACAATGACTATGCACCGGGCATTGCAAAGGGCATTCAAATGCACCGCGAAATAGATTTCTTTAGCGATACACATCCTGTTTACAGGCAAACCGTTCATCGCCTCGCTCCTACATATGGTAAGTTCTCCGGCGTTATTACCGATATGTTCTACGATTACTTCCTTGCACTCTACTGGAAAGATTATTCAGACAAACCCTTAGACGCATTTGCACAAGATGCCTACTCTATTCTGCTAAAATACCAGGCAGACTTCCCTGAGAAGAGCCGCATCATACTTACCTATATGAGCAAATACAACTGGTTGGTATCATACGCTAAAATTGAAGGGTTACGCCGCGCACTAAAAGGCTTATCAGAACGAATGAAGTATTACTCACCCATGGATGAAGCAGTGAAAGAATTGGAAAAAGATTTTGAGTTATACAGGAATGATTTCGTAGAGTTTTTCCCATTATTGCAAAAGCATGTGGAGCATTTCAAGGCTTAGCAGCCATCACCCACACGAAGCTCTTCTAAATACCTAATGTCATTTAGTTTTATACCATAGAATCCTTTACGGTTTTCGGCATTGAAGTTGCCACGGAGCATATCGCCAATTGAGCGGCCCGGATAAGGAACTGAGAAGTAGTAATACTTGCCTTGTATAAATCGTTCCTTGCCATTTATCTTCACAAAACTTGAATCGGCCCGTTTGTAAAACACGATACTATCGTTTACTATACCATTCTTAGCAGAATTCTCAACCAATATTATCCACTTACCATCAGGGTAGAACACACTATCTAAGGGCATGTGCTTAAAGGCATGTTGTGGGGAGTTTGCAGCATACTCCATTTCCCATGAAGGGATACAGGATGCAGTAGTAGCAAAATATAATTCTTTCTTAATACCCTTATTATCCATTATCACACGCGTGCCATTAATCCAATCACCCAGGCAAGCATTGTCTCCCAAATAGACTACATCTGATGTCGAGGAGTCTTTTTGAATAGTATCAATCATGTTGTAATATGCTTGTAACTGGGCAGTGTAAGAAGATGTATTTGCATTGGTGTTCTTTGCAAATAAAAGGATTGCCATTCCGTATGCTACTAACATAGCCGTATACCATTTGCCCGATAGTTTTTTTATCTCGCTTAGTGCAACTCCAGTTAATATGAGTGGATAAATAAGCCATGGAATAAGGTAATGGTGTTGGTCATCGAGTTTAATGCCTTTGAGAAGTACAAGTTGAATGATTGCCCAAACTACAAATACAAAGCAGAGTTTTACCAGAAAACTTTTCTCAATTGTTTTCCACATAAGCACCAATAATACTAATGGTGCCAAAAAGAAAGCCGCTCCACCTACAAACTGAAATGTATTATAAACAGCAATAGATAGCAATGATTCAGGGTAAGAATAACCATATACCTTTTTAATATGCAGAACAGTGGCAAGCAGGCATAGAAAGGGGATAACATAAGCCAACTTAGAAAAAACGTATTCTTTCATCAACAACTTCTTTGTAGGATTAAAGAATAAATAGTCGGTAAGCAACAACACAGGAATACAGAATATGAAACTCTCTTTGCTTATTGATGCCAGAAAAAATAAAAATGCCGGCAACAAATAGAATCCGGTTATTCCTTTCTTCCGGTAACGCAACCAAAAGTAAATACCAGCCAACAAAAACATCTCCCCAATATTTTGAGCCGGAGGAATCAGCGTCCACCAGGTTTCATTGTTCCGGCCAAATACATACACACCAAGCACTAAAAATGCAGATAGCCTGTCCACATCAAAGCATGTAAATATGCATAGTAAAAAGAATGCCGAAAGGAATAGTATTACAAGATTAGACAAACGGAACAGATGAGTATTGTCTCCGCATATCTTGCAAAGCAATTCATCATAGCTCCAGCTCAGGGGCCTGAAGCGCCCAATATGCATATCAATACCGAAACAACCCTTAAGGTCAGGGGTATTCCCATATAGTGCTGCTTTATATGAATCTGAAACTTTATCCGGATGAAGCATTGCTAATGCCCTGTGATCATCTCCATAAGAGAAAGGCAAATGATACACCTTATGTGTAGCAACAAAGAACAGTACGGTTAGTAGTACTGAAATAATAAGGTTATAGGATATGGTGGCCTTTGTTCTCATTCTATTCAGACAAATATATCTAATTTGATACTAAGTACTTGATAAGCAACAATCCATCAAAAGCAAATGAATTTTCCGTTGTACAAACAATTTGGCGCATAAATAGGAAGTAGTATATTTATAGAATGAATCTCAAAAGGCTAACAGTACTAAAATCTGTAATTCTTGTTTTGACATGCCTTACCATTTGTGGCTGTGGTACAGAGGAAGTATATTTTAATGTAACCGAACCGGCTCCTGTGTCGATATCCTCTAACATAAAAAAGGTTGGTATAATTAACAGCAGTTTGGTATCTGATTCAAACGGAGTCCGAAAAAAAATCGACGATGCATTATCGGCAAAAGGGCCAAACCTCGATAAGGACTGCAGTAAAGAATGTATTCGTGGATTAAGAGATGGATTGATACAAGGTAACACATTTCAGAATATCGTGTTTCTCGATTCAGTAAACATTAACAACAGTTTTCCGGGCGCTTTCCCATCTCCATTATCATGGGATAAAATTGAAGAAATTTGCCAACGGAATAATGTGGATGCGCTTTTTGCATTGGAATTATTCCATACAGATAGCAGGATAAACATTGTACCCACCGGTTATACGAGTTCTGGGTTACCGGCAATTGCAGGTAATGCAAGAATGGAGACAAACGTAAATGCGGGATGGAGAATATATGACCCGCAAAACAAGGTAATAGCAGATGAATATACGGCCAGGGAAGGATTAACTTTTACCGGTGGAATAAATCCTTTAGATATAGCATCAGCGTTGATGAATCATAAAGAAGCTGTTATGGGAGCTGGTTATCGCTTAGGGCAGTCTTATGCAGGCAGGGTACTTCCTTACACAATAAGGGTATGTCGTGAGTTTTACGTAACCGGAACTATGAATTTTAAAATAGCAAGACGGATGGCGAATGCAGGTGACTGGAATAATGTAGCAGACCTATGGACCAAAGAAACAACGAACCCAAAAACCAGGATAAGAGCAAGAGCATATTATGATATGGCTATTATCAGCGAAATAAACGGCAATGTAGATGCCGCAATAGATTGGGCAAAAAAAGCTTATGAAACGGGGGGCAAGCGCATGGCATTATTTTATTTAAATAAATTACAGGACAGGAAAGCGCAGAATGACCTATTGAAAGCTCAAGGTCATTAATAATTAAAGCTTCAACAGACGCTTTTAGTTTCCTGTCTTTTACTATTTTTATTAATTACAATACTACTTCGCCCTCATGAGAATTTCTATTATTCTGTTTTTTAGTTTTCTCTGCATGGTTAGTTGCAACAATACCGGCGACTCTACGGACAAGGCAAAAGTCGACCATGTATACGATAGCGGCTTTACTAATAGAACTGAAGCCAGGAACATGATGGCGAGCGATGCCAAAGTAGGTAAATGGATAGAGTACGCTGACAAAGATGGCGATGAAACAGATTCTGCCAATGCAACTAATTATGCCCTTGTTATTTATAGATCCGGGGTTCCTGTAGGGTTAAAACGGGTTTTCTATATAAGCGGCAAACCATTCGAAGCAGTTATGTATGACAACGGCAAACCAATTGGTATTGTTAAGTATTATTACGAAAGCGGGGAATTACATGGAATAATTCCTTATACCGATGGCAAAGAAAATGGCACTGAAAAACGATATTACAAGAACGGCCAATTAATGTACGAAGAGACCTTTATTAATGGCTTGGAAAACGGCGCCTATAAAGACTATTATGAAAGCGGCAAATTAAGACTTGAGGCTACCTATAAGGATGGCAAACAGAATGGAACAGAAAAAAAATATTATGAAAGCGGCAAACTAATGAAAGAGAGTAATTATGAGGCAGGAAAAGAAACCGGGGCTGAGATATATTACGCTGAGAATGGCGAAAAATACAATGGAATAAAAAAAGAATACTATGATAGCGGAGAACTAAATGCGGTGTTTAGTTGCGTTAATGGCAAAATAAATGGCATAAAAAAAGGTTATTACACAAGTGGTCAACTTACTGATGAATGTAATTATACCGATGGCTTGAAGAATGGGCTTTGGAAATGGTATTACAAAAGCGGAACGATGATGGGCCAGTGCCCATATAGCCAAGGGAAGGAAAATGGGGTAAAGAAACTTTATTGGAAAGATGGAATGCTTGAAAGCGAAACCCCATACATTAATGGCAAGAAAAATGGAATAGTTAAAGTGTACTTTAATGTTCCGGGTGAAAGAATGAGGCGAGGAGAGACGCCTTATGCAGATGATACCATAAGCGGCAAACAAAGCGTATTCGATTCAACTGGAACACAGATCGATTAGAGAACCTCTCAATTCACTTATAACTATCGCTATTTAAAACCTAATGCGTTACTATATTCTTACACCCATTATACAAATATCATCTGTCTGTTCTTCACTTTGCAGCCAATCGAAAAGTGTTCTCTGAATAATATGTTCGTGATCCTGAAACTCTTCATTGCTCAATGACAAAAGTAACTCATTAAGCCGCTTCGAACTGAATTTTTTCCCTTTCTCACCACCAAACTGATCCTGGTATCCATCAGTAGACAAATAAATAGTATCGTTCTTTTTCAGTGGGAATATAGTTGATTCAAAGGCCTTATCGGGCACAGCACTTCCTATATAATACTTATCAGTTTTCAATTGGTGTATTTCCTGGTCGCGAACAATAAATACAGTGCTATTGGCTCCTGAAACTGTAAGCGTCATTCTCTTTTTATCAATTTCGCAAATGGCAATATCCATGCTATCATTAATTACTTTACCTTTTGACTTATGGCTGAATTTTCTGTCAATGTCTTCATCAAGAAACTTCAAAAGCAGATGAGGAGAATGTATCTTTTGAAAGTTAAATGCTGAATGAAGCGTATTTAGCGCCATCATAGTAATCAATGCGCCTGGTATTCCATGCCCAGTACCATCTCCAACGCAAACATATGCCTTTTCTCCAAAATCTTTAAACCAATAAAAATCACCGGATACTATCTGCTTGGGCAAGTAGAAAACAAAAGATTGCGGCAGAAACTCTTTTAATTCTTCTACTTCCTGCAGAAGTGCACTTTGCACACTTTTTGCATAGCGCATACTCTCCAAAATTTCTCTTTTAAATCGCTCAGTCGCTTCTTGTGCCAATTTCAGTTCTTCAAACGACCTGCTTAATTCACGATTAAGGGTTTCAATTTTTTTCTTATTTATTACATTTTCTATGGATGAAGGCAGCCGGAGGAGATTTTCTTTTAAAATATAATCATCAATCCCTTCCTTCATGTATTCGGTTAGCAGTTTTTCAGATATGGTACCTGTAGTTAAAATAAATGGTATATCCTTATTTTCTTTTTTCAAAATATGAAAAGCATCAATACCATTAAACGCAGGTAATGAATGGTCTGAAATTATTAAATCAGGCCTGAAGTCTTTAAGTGCTTTTATATAATCTTCCTTTAACCAAACCCTCTCAAAGCTAAACCTTATATTCTCGTTCTTCAGGTATCTTACAAGTAAATCAGCATCAGCATCTAAATCTTCGACAATTAATATTTTAAGACTATTCTCCATTCAGCTCTTAATTTAACACCATTATACTTTTTGCAAAGCGTTTAATTCCCTGCAAAACATAATTACTTTATTTCTTATAATAATACGATTACAGGTCAAAAATGTTTCTAAACAAAACACATTAAATTTTCCTCATGTTATGAGCCTGTAGTGATAGAATATTGCAATTCCATCCTCATCCATGACTTTTACTTATTCCCTTCGGAACACAACAAATATAGAGATAATCGGCATAAATAGCAAAATCAGCGTATGCTTTAAATGCATGGTTTCACTAGATTCATTTCACAAACAAACTGAAAATGAAGTTATTGGCATTACCCTAAGCTGGTCAAGCCTGGGCGCGCTTAGGCCTTTTGGTGTAGCGAATGGTAAATCCTTATATTTGATTAAAAGGCTAAAAGAACTATGAACTTAGATAATATTTGTAATAATTGATATGTATAAATATTCATTGTGGGTTTATTTAGTCTTTATTGTTGCAATGATAGCCCTCATATTCGGCGTAGATTTCCTTTTCTTCAAAGACCATTTTTGGGCACGGTTGCTCGTCAACATTGGGATTGTTTTGGTGTTCGCGGCATTTTACTTACGGTTCTTGAAATAAATCCAAATCTTATCAAAAAGGTCTTTTAGTTTTCCCTGTTTTTTCAGAATTAAAATCTATGGCGTACCACAGGGCTATAGGTTTTGCAATGATTAAATCGGTTTTGCTTAATTTTACAATAATGAAATCAATAATTAAAAATCGTATCTTTAACTATGCCTGAAAAATCTCCATCTCTATTGGTGCATATCCGTGACTGGCTTGCGTTGCCTTTTGTAGTAACAGTTATTATACCTTTTTTATTATATAAAATAGGCATCCATTTAATACAGATACCACCTGATCTGTTTAAAATAGGCGGAATTACTGTTTATACATTGGGCATAAGCATGCAACTATATACTACTTCTCTATTTGGTCGATATGCACAAGGCACACTGGCACCATGGCAGCCCACACAGAAACTTGTAATACGCGGACCATACCGCTACTGCCGAAACCCTATGATAACTGGGGTATTAATGATGCTACTTGGTGAAGCCTTGTTTTTTAATGCTTTGGGCATTATGGTATGGGCCTGTATATTTTTTGCGATGAACACAGCGTACTTTATTTTTAAAGAAGAACCATCCATGTTGGCGAGGTTCGGCGAAGCATATACTGAGTATAAAAAGCATGTACCAAGGTGGGTGCCTAGGATGAGACCATACAAAGCTGCAGAAAACCAATAAATATATAAGCAAGAGGAGTATGGGAAGAAACATCTGCGGTAAGCTGATCATACCTTTTCAGGAAAGAAAAAATTGAGACGAGTGTATAAGGCTTAAGACTTCAGAAAATAATCACTCCAACTAAGCTGTTTATAAGTATTTGCACAATTTGTTTAACACTATAAATATATAGCTTATATTTGCTCATTAATCACCGCCACCAAATTAATGTACATTCCAATTGAACGTCAAAATGCCACATTGTTTTCTGTTTTTCAGGCAGCAGAAAAAGATGCATATACCGCCAAAAACCGCCAGTTTCCGCCAATAATTAAATCGCCAAAGTCGGTTGACAAAATGCAATTTTTTTCCACACATTTATTATTGAAAATCAAAGGGTTGATGGTTGACAGAATGGCAAAAGTGTCAACCGTGTTCAGCGACCTCACCCCAGCCCCTCTCCTTGCAAAAAGGCGAGGGGAATTGCATGTCCGAAATCTCTGCGTAACTCTGCGGGTATTGCTCTGCGTTCTCTGCGGTAAAAATCCCATAAAAAAACGAAGAGAAAACAAGATGCATAAACCCTTGGAGACGGGTTACAAAATGTCATTTTTTTTCGAATCAGTAACATTGATAATCAACAAGTTGATGGGTAACAAAACGCAAAAAGTGTAACCCGTGTTCAGCGGTTTTGGTATCTGTGAAAATCTGTGTAATCTGTGGTGAAAAATCGGAATAGAATTAAAAGTCCTCCCCCTTGCTCCGCCGCTA
This sequence comes from Bacteroidota bacterium, assembly GCA_013288345.1. Lineage (GTDB taxonomy): Bacteria > Bacteroidota > Bacteroidia > JABEUT01 > JABEUT01 > JABEUT01. Next base: position 120,561 of record JABDCA010000004.1, read on the forward strand.
AAGCTATGGCGACACGCGGCCAGCGGGGGACAAAAACTTTGCGCCTTAGCGTCTTTGCGGTATAAAACCCTTAATCTCAACCTTATTACTATCTTTGTGCTTTGATGAATTTTCTCTTCCCCTCTTTCCTTTACGCACTCTCCGCTTTAAGCATTCCCATAGCAATCCACCTTTTTAACTTTAGGAGATACAAAAAACTGTACTTCTCTAATGTCCGCTTTTTGCAGGAAGTAGTACAGGAATCACGCTCCAGGTCGAGGTTAAAGCACTGGCTGGTATTGCTTTGCCGCATGTTGGTAGTAGCTTTTATGGTATTTGCTTTTGCACAGCCATACATACCTAATAAACATGGCAGTGTAACAGCAGGTACCAAAGCAGTAAGCATTTTTATAGACAATTCGTTCAGTATGAATGCCGTAAACCAAAATGGAACATTGCTGGAAGATGCTAAGAGCAAAGCTGAACAGATAGCCCAATCGCTTAATGCAGCCGATAAGGTTCAGCTTATATCGCAAGACTTTGATGAGGCGCAGGAACGCTGGCTGAATAAAGATGAGTTTCTGGAAGAGCTGAAAGGCTTGAAAACATCACCGTTTTCGCACTTATTACCCGAAATAATGCAACGCCAGCAAGAGAACATATTGCATAGTGGGTGCCCGGTTAAAGAAGCCTTTATCATATCTGACTTTCAAAAATCAGTGTCCGATATATCGGGCTTTCATTCAAATAGCGACATAACAACCGACTTAATACCTGAAGTAGCAGAGACAAAGAATAATGTATCGGTAGATACCTGCTGGTTTACATCGCCTATACATATACCCGGCAAAGCAGAGCAACTAATGGTAAAGCTCAGCAACTACTCTACCGCACAGGTTACCAACGGCCCGATCAAACTCTTACTTAACGGAGAAGAAAAAGCAGTGGGCAGCTATAATATAGATGCAATGGGTTCTACTACCCTATCTATGTCGTTCATACCTGACAAAAAGAAGATACAGCAAGGAGAATTGAAAATAAATGATTACCCGATAAACTTCGATGATAAGCTATACTTCTCCTTCAGGCTTTCATCGAGCATACCTATACTCTGGCTGCACCCCGATAGCACCAGGAAGAATGCTTACCTGAACTCACTTTATAAAAACGATTCATTATTCTCTTTCAGTGAAACTATTGCAAGCCACCTCGACTACTCTACCCTACCCAACTACAGGCTAATTATCCTCGATAACATTGGTTCTATAACATCGGGCATGGGCAATGAGCTTGGCAAATATGTATCACTCGGTGGCAACATACTGGTAATACCACCTGCATCTGGAATTGATTTCAACGCCTACAAAGAATTCCTGAACAGCGTAAACTGCTCTTATTACGAAAGGCTAGACACCACTCATTTAAAGGTTGACAAGCTTAATTACGAAAGCAATATTTACACAGGAGTATTTGAAAAGAAGCAACACCCCAATATGGATCTGCCCGCTGTGAGTAAGCATTACACCATATCGCACAATACAAAGTCGCTTTCGGAAAACCTTATGAAACTCGAAAATGGTGATGACTTTTTGGATGAATACCATTACAACAAGGGCAATATTTACCTGCTATCGGTAGCCATGAATAACAGCTTCAGCAACTTTCAGCAACATGCCATATTTGTGCCCACTATGTATAACATAGGCTTGTACAGCAACAGTAACCCTCAACTATACTATATGCTTGGCGATGTGCAACCCATTGAAGCGCCCAATATAAACCTGGCTCAAAATGTATTCTTTAAAATACAAAGCGCTAAGGACACCTTATCGGTATTACCTGAAAGGCGCATTATAAACGATAATGTATTTCTCTTTTTACACAGCCAGTTATCTCAGGCGGGCAACTTTAACCTTATGGCCGGCGACAGCCTTGTATCAGGCATTTCGTTCAACTATAACCGTCGCGAATCGGACCTGCGATGCTTAGCTGTTGCTGATATTGAAGCGACCTACTCAAAAGCAGGGGTTAAGAATTTTTCGGTAATGGCTGTTACCAATGCTTCACTGCCAGCACTACTTACCGAAGTAAACCGCGGAAAATACTACTGGAAATACTGCATACTGCTTGCTTTACTATTTTTGGCAGCCGAAGAGGCACTTTTACGATTATGGAAAGATTAACTACATAATACACTAACTATGAACCTGCTTGTACAATCAGCAAAGATCGTCGACCCTGCATCGCCACACCATGGCAAGACTCAGGATATTTTGATAGAGAATGGCAAGATTACCGAGATAAAGAAAAACATACCGGCAGGTGGAATAAAGAAAGTAGTAAATGCTAACGACCTACATGCATCACCAGGATGGTTTGACATGCAGGCTAACTTTTGCGACCCCGGCTACGAACATAAAGAAAGTATTACAACAGGCATACAAGCTGCCATTAAAGGCGGTTTTACCGGTGTAGCGGTTATGCCATCTACCAACCCGGCAGTATATTCAAAATCGCAGGTGGAATATATTATAGGCAAAGCTAAAGGACAACTAGTAGATGTATACCCTGTAGGTGCCATATCTTACAAGCTAGAAGGCAATGACCTTGCAGAGATGTACGACATGAAAATGTCGGGAGCGGTAGCTTTTTCTGACGACGTACACCCGGTTATGAATGCAGGCTTGATGCACAGGGCCTTACTTTATGCAAAAAGTTTCAACGGGCTTATTATGAGCCGCTGCAACGACAAAACATTATCGACAGGAAGTGATGTGAACGAAGGCAAATCGAGCGTATCTATCGGCATTAAAGGAGAACCGAGAATTGCAGAAGAAATAATGCTGATACGCGATCTGTTCCTGGCACAACATACCGATGCACGGATACATATCAATTCCATATCGGTAGCCGGGAGTATATCACTCATAAAAAGTGCACGCAAGCAAGGCCTTATTGTAACAGTATCAGTAAACGGATACAACCTTTGTCTGGATGACTCAGAAATATTAGGTTTCGATTCGAACTACAAAGTAAGCCCGCCACTACGTGGGAAAGAAGATATAAAGGCGCTTAAGAAAGCCCTTGCTGAAGGGGTTATAGATGTAATATGTTCTGACCACAGGCCTGAAGATGAAGAAAGCAAAAAACTGGAATTTGACCTTGCTACACCCGGCATGCTGGGCATACAAACCCTATACCCAATAGTAAACATGCACAGTGAGCTTACTACAGAGCAGATAATTGAAAAGATAGCCATAAACCCAAGGAGGATACTAGGTCTGAAAGTACCAACTATAAAAGAAGGAGAAGATGCTAACCTAACCTTCTTTACGCCTAATGAAGAATGGGTATTTGAGGAGAAACACATAGCATCCATATCTAAGAACACCCCATTTATAGGCAGGAAAATGAAAGGCAAAGTAATTGGTGTTACAAACAACGATACTTACCGTTCAACCGACCTGTAAAAGGCTTCAATTCACAGTGTTCATTACTATTGAATAATAAAGCGTAAAAAAGTTTCCAAAATTCAAAATATTCCTATACATTTGTCTAAATAAATACTGATTACGAATTATATAATATTACACTAATGAAAAAGACTTTCTCTCCTTTGGTTGTTTTGGCAATACTTGCTATATCATTCCTTGCTGCGTGTAAATCTTCTGAAAGTTGCGCTGCTTATAAAGACTCACGCGCCAACCCGCATCAAACTATTCAACAATATCATTCAAGAGGTTAGTACTTTTTCATACTAAAGAATTTAGGCAGGCTTCCTCAAAATGAGGGAGCCTGATTTGTTTAGGTAAAACACAAGCTCAGTTTATGAGAGCCTCAAGGCCCTTAAATCTTCTTATTATTAGCAACATTATCTCTGGCTTTGCCCAGGGAATAAGTATGCTTGCTATACCATGGTATTTCGTAAGCATTCTGCATGCACCTGAGAAGCTTACCCTTATGTATATGTTAACCCTTGTAGGCAGTATATTCTGGGGCTTATATTCAGGCACCTTAATTGACAAATATCCGCGCAAGAAGATATTCCTCGTATTCTCGGTAATAGGTGGTGTAGTGCTTTGCGGAGCATCATTGACAGGGCAGTTCTATGCTACTGGTGTTCCTACTTACATGGTAGTGGTAGTATTTATGGCTACAGCCTACATAAACACCATTTACTACCCTGCCCTTTATGCCTTTGCCCAAGAGGTAAGCGAACCAAGCAGGTATGGCAAAGTAAACTCATTACTCGAAATACAATCGCAAGCAATGACATTTGCATCCGGTGCTGTTGGCGCCATATTACTACAGGGCATTGATGTTGATGCAATACATATTGGAAGCTTATCTATTCCTATAAGCCTCCACATAGCACGATGGAGCCTAAGCCGGATTTTTATGATAGATGGCCTGACCTATTTTATTGCCATTGCACTTATTGCCATGGTAAAATATACCCCGCTTACTGAAAAGCATTTAGTTCTAGGCAGCGTTTGGGAGAGATTCAAAACAGGAAATACTTTCCTGCGCTCACACCCATTGGTATTGGCATTCGGAGTAAGCTCACTCTCTATTTTTGTCTTTTTACTATTGTATGCAAATGCACTTGAACCTATTTTTGTATTAAATCATCTGCACAGAAATGGGACCATATTTGCACTAAGCACTGCATCCTATGCCTTAGGCGCATTAATTTCAGGCGTCTGGATAAGGCAAGTATTTCGCAATATAAATGTTGTAAAAGCCATATTACTACTTAGCTGTATTACATGGTTAACCCTTGCAATATGTGCAGTATCAGCAAGTACAATCGTATTTCTTGGCTTCTCATTTATTTTAGGCATAACAAATGCAGGAACAAGAGTATTACGTATTACATACTTATTCCATCACGTGCCTAATCAATTAATTGGCAGGGTAAACAGCGTTCTATTTATGATCGGCACTCTCTTCCGTTTAGGGCTAGCTATGATATTCTCGCTTACTTTCTTCTCTGAAGGAGATAATGTTACCTGGGCCCTCTTAGTTTGCGCACTGTTCCTTCTCTTTAACTTTGTTATGCTTGCTGTTACCTATAAGGGGCTTAGAGTCAATTACCCCGACCCTGAGGTTCAGAAAGTCATTGTAAAGAGTTAGTAGTTAGGTATAACCACTTTTTTTATCTTGCAGGCTGAAATTTATAGCTATGGCTACAATACCAAAAGAAAACATACTCTTTATAGACATTGAAACTGCACCGCAGTTTGCTCACTTTAGCGGAGTTCCTGAGAAGGTACAACACTTATGGGAAGAAAAGGTTACACGCCAGCGAATACTAAAGGAGAATGAAACCCTACCTGAATCGTATGATAAGGCTGGCTTATTTGCTGAGTTTGGCAAGATAATATGCATTGTAGCAGGGTTCTTTGAGAAGGAGACTTTCCAGCTGCGCTCATTTAGTGGAGACGATGAAAAGAAGCTACTGATTGAGTTCTCTGATTTCCTTGAGAAGTTCATTCAGCATCGGAAATCATCTGAAAAGCAATTATGTGCCCATAATGGCAAGGAGTTTGACTACCCCTATATTGCCCGCAGGATGCTTATTAACAAGGTGCCCATTCCCAATATTCTTGATAATGGAGGTAAGAAGCCATGGGAAGTTGCATTAATAGACACTTTGGAGTTATGGAAGTTTGGAGACTACAAAGCTTTTACTTCGTTAAACCTGTTGGCCCATATATTTGGATTGCCAAGTCCCAAGCAGGAATTGGATGGCAGTAAAGTAGGAACAACCTATTGGGATAAGAACGATCTTGCAAGCATAGTTAAGTATTGTTGCACAGATGTGGTAACATTGGCCAATGTTTACCTTTGCCTGAAAGGACAAGAACCATTTAAAGAAAATATAGTAGTTTACAAACCATGATAGATGTAAAGAATATAACTAAGAGCTACGGCAAGACTCAGGCAGTGAGGGGCATCAGCTTCTCTATAAAAGAAGGCGAATGCTACGGCTTACTTGGCCCTAACGGCGCGGGCAAAAGCACCACCATCAATATGCTTAGCATGTTGTTCCCACCTGATGCAGGGCAAATAACCATTGGTGGTATAGCTATAGCAAAGAGCAATACCCGAATTAAGAACATGCTTGGCATTGTGCCGCAAGAGATAGCCTTGTACGACAAGTTCTCTGCCTGGGAGAACATACTGTTCTGGGGTAGCATTTATGGAGTAAAAGGTAAAGCATTAGAGGACAAAGCCGAAGACCTACTAAAATGGGTAGGTTTATTTGACCGTAGAAAAGAAGCTGTAAAGGATTACTCCGGGGGAATGAAACGCAGGATAAACATAGCCTGTGCCCTACTCCACTCCCCTAAAGTGCTGTTACTCGATGAACCCACCGTTGGTGTTGATCCGCAAAGCCGTAACCTTATTTTCGAATTGATACAGCAGCTTAACAAAGAAGGTATGACCATTATCTACACCACACACTACATGGAAGAGGCTGAAAAGCTTTGTAACCGTATTGGCATTATAGATAAGGGCCTTATCATTGCTCAAGGAACACTTGATGAACTGAAAACCCAAAGCAATGTAAACGATATGATACTGGTCGACTGCAATCAGGCACCGGATGAGAAGATGTTGAATGACAAACTGAAGACAACTGTATCAGTAAGCGAAAACAGGATATCCATACTTTCCGGCGACTCAAAAAAAGACCTTACACGTGTTGTAACAACCTGTACTGATGCGGGCTACGAGATAAACCGCATCGACATACAAAAGGGCAACCTTGAAGGCGTATTTTTAAAAATGACCGGCAAACAATTAAGAGATTAAAATACTACCATGTTTATAATATTAAAGAAAGAACTAAAAGCATTATTAAAGGACAGACGGGCGGTGATACTTGGCTTGTTAATGCCAATCATCTTAATCACTGTATTCTCGCTTGCCTTTGGCGGCATTAACAACAAAAGCGAAGAAAAGAAGATACAACTATTGGTTTGCGATGAAGACAAATCGCCAATAACAAAACAGGCTATAGCAGGCATTGATTCAATAAAGATGCTGGAAGTGTATACTACTACTACCGACTCAGCTTTGGCCCTTGTAAAAGCAGGTAAATACCCTGCTGCATTAATCTTTCGTAAAGGATTTAATGATTCAGTAAAGGCAATAAGGCCATTGCCATGGGAATTAAAATATGATGCTACGCAAGCCATTGAAATGGGTATGATGCAGCAATACCTTGCACAGAGCTTATTTGCGAATGTAGGTAAACCAATGAGCGAAAAGATGATACTCAGGAATGCCAGAAAGCAGTTTAGTGGCATGGATAGTATGAGCCAGGCTATTATGGCCCTGCAAATGAAGAAGAGCTTTGAGACGAACTCAGGCGATATGGATAAGCTGCAGCAAGACATAATGAAAATAAAAAGTGCTCCTATAGCACAAGCGCAAAACAATGATGGCCTTGTGCAAGCTTTAGCAGGAACCGCAGTTATGATGCTGCTCTTTAGCCTTACCGCCGTTGGTGGCAGGCTTCTGGAAGAAAAAGAGAATGGCACCTTGAAGCGCTTGCTATACTCTCCTTTAACAGCAAGCGACATACTTACAGGCAAAATTATGTCGGCTATGGTATTTGCTATATGCCAGCTATTTATCATGCTTACTTATTCATCATTTGTTTTTGGCCTCGTTATAATACCCAAGCTTGGTAGCATTCTTCTGTTGGTGCCTGCTATAGCCTTTGCTTGTTCAGGCTTCGGAATGTTCCTGGCATCGTTTGTAAAGAGTCGCGAACAACTGCAAAGTATGAGCACCTTATGCATACTAATTATGTCTGTTATTGGTGGCAGCATGGTTCCGAGCTTCCTTATGCCACACTGGATGCAGAACGTAGGCCATGCATCTATAAACTACTGGGCCATACAAGGGTTCTATGATATATTTTCAAGAGGCATAGCAATTTCTGATCCTGTGTTTCTAGAAAAGGTTGGCATATTAACAGCTATTGGTGCGGTATTAACTGCTATATCTTTCAGCCTGTTCAGAAAGAATGTTACTTCAATGGCCTGATGCCTTAGTGGTGTCAGGTAATTGCATACCCTTCTCTGTAAATTCGTAGATGTAAGTGGTTTGATTTTTGTTTATTGGATTTAGAAATGTAGCTATAGCATCAACTAGGCTTGGCGTAATGGTAGCTTTATAATGGTTATCAGGGAACATCTTTTGGAAATCAGCCAACCGTTTATCAAAGTTCTCTTTCCCGAAAAATATAATGTAATTAGGCCGGATGATTTCTCTGTGATCGCCCCTATACTCGTCAAAAGCTGTTGCCAATGAATGCTTCTTGGTAATACCAACAACATGCACGTTCCAATGCCCAACATAATACAAGGGTGGCATTGTAAAATCATCCCTGTAGCTCTCTTCTACCATTAATCCATGCAAATCTGGTTGCTTACTAAGATAGGTCATTGCTTCTACCCTGCTCTTTTTTGAATATGTAGTAGAAAGCACAGGAAGCGCAATACAGTTCAATACCCAAAAAAATGTCCAGCCACCTTTAAGTAATTTTTTGTGGTTCTGCCAGTATTTCGACGATGCAACAAACTCAGCCCAACCTATACAACCCAGCACAATAAAGAACGGAATAACCGGGTAAATGAATCTTTCCTGTTTATTAGGGAAGCAAGAATGAAACGCGAAAAAGAAGAAACTGGGCCAAAATAATATCGGGTACTTTTTCCAGGAACGGAAGAAACCAAACAATACAAATAGGCCCACTGGTGGAAGCACTACTCCGCCTATTACTTCAAAGTACTGAAACCATGGGCCATTGGTATATGTTGTAGCATTTGCAGAATTATATCTGACATACTCCATTAGCTCAGCAAATGGTTTATGCCATATCCACATATCTACTAAACCCTGTACCGAAAACACGCCTATAAAAAAGCATATACCAAATAAAAAGAACTGCTTCCATTGTTTTTGAAAAAGGAACACAAGCCCCAAACCGCCAATAAAGAATAGCGATTGGAACCTTATATTAAATGTCACCGCACACAAAAGCCCAACCCATACATAGGTCAGCAGCTTATCTTTTGATGCGGGATTTATAAGCATCCATGTAGCAATTATAAGTGGAGGCACACATACTACCTCAACCAGATTACGTACTGCAAGCATAGGTATGCACCACAGTATAGCTAATATCATGGCAGTTTGGCGTGCAACATTACGTCCTGCATAGTACTCTGTAATCTTGTAGCCATAGGTAATTACCAATAACGACCATAACGCATGTATAGCTCTTATCACGTACATTTTACCTTGAGGGTCAGTAAGCCCAATCACAGTCATGCATTTGAATATCAGAAAGTGGATACCCGAATAGAACAAGCTATGTCCATCAGGAGATTGTGCACCGCTTGAGGGAAGCCAGTTATTGTAATCGTACCCATCAACCCACGATTGCGATGCCTCTATTACAAGGAAATGATCGTCGAACATACCATATCCCTTTGAAAAAATAACGGCAAGGGTGCGGAAGAATAAGCCAATAAAAATTATCAGTACAAGTGGCTTCTTATCCCACAACTGCTTTATGCTCTCTTTCATAAACTATTTAAGGAGTAATCGAGACGCTCGGCTTGCCAAATGCAGGGTGGAAACTATTCTTACCCTCAGTAAGGAATTGAATGTATTGTTCAATATCGGGCAGGTAGCCACCACGAGCAGGAACAAGCAACGTGCCCTCGCTATCAACTAATGCATATAGGGGCTGAGTATTACTCTTAAATTGCGTAGTCTCCATATCACTCCATTTGTCTCCGTATGTTTCTATTTTCTGCCTGCTTGCTTTCGATATAGTTTGTTTATCGGCAGGGAGTTCCGTCTTATCATCTACATACAATGAAACAAGTATATAATCATTCTTTATTATGGCTAGCACACGCGGATCAGACCATACGTTCTCTTCCATCTTTCGGCAATTAACGCATGAAAAGCCGGTAAAGTCAATCATTATAGGCTTACCCTCTTTCTTGGCTTCTGCAACAGCCTCATCGTAATCGTGATAGCAATTAAGGTTTAGCGGACAGCCAATTTCTCTTGTATTTTTAGGGCCAACCACTGTTTTAACAGCTCCCTCCATTCCTGCACCACTCCAGCCTTCGCTGTAGAACGATGGTGGAGGGAATCCGCCTATGAGCCTGAGTGAGCCACCAAATAAACCCGGCACAAGGTACAATGAGAATGAAAAAGCAACGATAGCCAGTATTACCCTGAATGCGCTTACATATTTTAATTCGCTATCGTGATGGAACTTTATTTTGCCCAACAAGTAAAAACCCATAATGGTAAATATCACAATCCATAGTATCAGGAATATTTCACGTCTTAAAATACCCATTGGCCCATTGATGTGAAAGTGCAGGAACTTAATATGTAATCCTACAAGGTCGGCAGTAGATAAGAACTTTAATGCAAAGGCAAGCTCAAATAAACCAAATACAACCTTAACGCTATTCAGCCAGCCACCCGATTTTGGTAATGCAGTTAGCAATGTTGGGAAGAATGCAAAAAGAACGAATGGCAATGCCAAAGCAAAAGAGAAAGAGAACATACCCACAATAAGGCTCCAGTATTGGCTACTCGAAGATGCACCTGCAAGTAAAGCACCTAGGAAAGGGCCTGTGCACGAAAATGAAATAATGCATAAGGTAAGCGCCATAAAGAAAATACCAATCAGACCACCTTTATCAGATGCGCTATCCGTTTTGCTCCCCCATGACGAAGGCAAGGTAATTTCAAATGCTCCTAAAAGTGATATACCAAAAATTACAAAGATTAAAAAGAAGAAAATATTTACCCAGCCATTGCTGGCAATGGCATTAAGCCCTGATGGGCCAAACAATGCTGTAATAATAGCTGCAAGGCCAACGTATATTATAACTATACAAGCGCCATATGTAATAGCATCGCGCAGGCCTTTTTTGCGCGTGGAATTCTTTTTAAGGAAAAAACTAACAGTAAGCGGTATCATAGGGAACACACAAGGGGTAAACAAAGCAGCCAGGCCTATACCCAAACCCAGAAAGAAGATACCCCAATAACTAACTGAAGCAGGTGCAGTAGCGGGAACTGAAAAAGTAAAATCGTACTGCTTAGGTGGCGCACAGGTAGATTCGTTGCAGGCCATTGCATACACATTACCCTTTACTATAAAGCCTTTTGCATTACGTACTTTTATAATTTGAGTAAACTCAGCAGTACCTTCAAAGTACTTTACATCGGTCGAAAAGACTTTCTCAAAATGAACTATAGGAGGCCCTTCCTGTGTTTTTCCATCAACCACATAATCGGGTGAAGGAGTAAATGTAAGCACTGTAGGCTCCGGCCCATTGGTTACCGGTTCCTGAGAATACATGTGCCATCCCTTTAGAATAGCAGCATCCGATACCAATGCATATTCGCTATCGTTAACCTGCTTTACAGAAAACTTCCAGGAGATAGGATTAACTATCTGCGCCCTGGCAGAGAACAAAGAAAATACCAATGCCACTATTAACAGGCATTTTAGCTGTATTTTCTTCATGCTTGTTACTTAATTTCGTGTATACGCCTTATAGGAATTGTAATTCCGTGCTTCAGCACTACCCTTTCTTTGGTTACTGCCCAAACGGTAGTTTCTACTTGCTTAATACTATCGGTATCTTCGAAAATAATTTTTATTTTAACGTGGTCTCCATTACCAAGCTGGCTAGCCCTTTCTAATTCATAGGTGCGTCTTTGAATATCATCACTCGATATAAGCACATCGCTTTCAGGGAAATGAAGTTCAGCAACCTTTTCTTTCTCAATAGTCTCCGGTTTTTTAATCGTATCCATATTTTAATCAGTATTTACTATGTTACAAATGTACAATTTTTTTGTGGCAGCTACAATTTTAAACCGCT
>JABDCA010000004.1:132500-133118 GCA_013288345.1 Bacteroidota bacterium
CTCATCAATCCTGTAGCCAACTACCCAGGTAATATCCTTGCCTGAAACCATCACATACACCTTATTTTTATCAGGTAACGATACCTTTAAATCTATCAGTAAGTCACTGATTTTCTTTGACTTATTCATCCCCAAAGGGTAAAACTTATCTCCCTTTTCCCACTTCCTGATTGTAAGCGGAAATTTTAATTTATCATAATCTAAGCAGGCTACCGAAGGGGGATGAAATGGCTTATATCCTTTAGGTTTTTCTTTAGCAGAAACAATGAATTTCATATCTCCTATATCAAAACTACTATCAGTAGAATTTACAAGACCAATCTCACTTTGCGTCTGTCCATCCATTTTCTCAAGCAACAGATTCCTTCTGTCCTTAGTTATACGGTGAGTTGCCGAAATAAATATTTTCCCCGATTGCCCATCTAAAGCCTGGCATATTTCTTTTGCCTGTATATAATTAAAACCGGAACGCTTAATACATTCGTATAAGTATACGTGCGGATGATCTAATTTCTTTAAAGCGCTTAAGGGGATGAAAGTTTTATCGTTTTTAACAACAATTAACTTATTCAGCTTCTCCTCAATGGCGTTTCGGTAAATAACTTCGGTTTCAGCAAG
>JABDCA010000005.1:0-1285 GCA_013288345.1 Bacteroidota bacterium
AATAAGTTTTTTAGGGCAATCCTGGAATGATACTGTGTGGCTAAATGTCTTGTTGCATAGCTTTACATATGATTCAAACCATAACCAGACGAGTTTTTTAGCTCAAAACTGGAATGACACAATTTGGGTAAATTTTGTACTGAATAAATACACTTACGATAAACACAATAACCAGACAAGTTTTTTGTCGCTGAGTTGGAACGATACAAGCTGGGTAAATTCTAATTTAGACAGCAATACCTATGATGCCCATAATAACCAGCTAAGTTCTTTAGCACAAAACTGGAATGGTGCAAGCTGGGTAAATTTAACTCTTGATAATTGTACCTACGATGGAAACAATAATCAAACAAGTATATTGTATGAAAACTGGAATAATACTGCCTGGACTAATGCTTCATTATATAACTATGCATACGATTCTGATAATAATCAAGTAAGTTTTTTATATCAAAATTGGAACGGTACCGCTTGGGTTAACCAAGATAGTAGTTTTTGGTATTATCAGTCAATACTTACCGGAGTAAGTAATCAGATGGTTCAGCAAGAAAACATGCTTGTTTTTCCAAATCCTACCTCAAATAATATAACCTTGCATTGTACGCAGCAAGGGGCAGGGTTTATGTATGTTAGAATAGTGGATATGCTTGGCAATACCATAAACTCATTTACATTAAAGAGCACACAAGGCACCGACAATTATACCATACCCACATCTGCACTTGCCCCTGGCATATATATTATTCAGATAAATAGTAATGGAAAAACGCTTTACAGCAAATTTGTAAAAGAGTAAAGAATATTAGTTGAAAATCTCACAAGGTTTTTGATCTCATTCAAATCCACATAATTCGATAATACGGTCACAATCAATCTCTTACTTGGGTTGACATGCCAAAAAGTGTCAACTTTTGTCAACCCAAAATATTATTAAAAATTTATAATTTTTTACCTGATAAAACCTTAAAGGTTTTTGTCCATGTTGCGGTAATAGAACAGCAAAACAATAATCAGTATTACTGATATAATAAATGAAAGCCCGCCAAAACTAAAATCATCCATACAGATTGATAATATATCCTTGGCAAAAAAGGATACAACAAAAAGTTCCACTCCCCAGCGTTTCATATACCATATACCAACAAGCGAAATAAATTGCAGACACATTACCAGGCTAAATAATGCCGGGTAAAACTCATTTATTTTTTTTATTGATGGTGAGAAAGCGATAAGGAAATTCAGTATCACCATTATCCAGCCAATTATGCTGAAAATGGTTACTACT
>JABDCA010000005.1:1295-29801 GCA_013288345.1 Bacteroidota bacterium
ACAAGCATGTTTTCTTGCTGAACCATCTGATTACTTACTCCGGTAAGTATGTCGAACGGATTGCCTCTACCGGATCAAGCTGCGAAGCCGTGTATGCAGGAATAAATCCGGAAATTAATCCGATGAGAACTGATATGGTAATGCCTAACATGATATTACTAAAGGTAAGCACAAGGCCCATATCATTGGCATTGCCAATTAACACAGCAGTACCATCAATTAAAATACCTAGAAGCCCGCCAAAGAGTGAAAGTAAAATAGCTTCAATGATAAATTGCATTAATATGAAATAGTTTTTTGCCCCCAAGGATTTTTGAATACCAATAAGCGACGTACGTTCTTTTACAGAAACAAACATAATGTTGGCAATACCAATACCACCTACAAGTATAGAGAAGCCTCCAATTACCCATCCTATAACTGCAACAATGTCAAATAACGATGTAAAGTTTTTACTTACCATGCTCGATTCATTCAAGGCAAAATTATCTTCTTGTTCGGGCTTTAATTCACGTACCGAACGCATAATACCTCTGAGTTCACTAATTAATTGTGCATTGGTAACACCTTGCCTGGCTTTTACCAATATTACTTTAGGCATCCAGCGGTTGCGCATATCAAGCAGAGTGCGTTCAAAGTTAGCAGGCAATAATACGGACACATCCATATTTATATCACTCAGTTTGCTCTCACCTTGCTTTTTCATAACTGCTACCACAAGCACCTTCCTACCTAAGACTTTTATATACCTGCCCATTGCATCCTGTCCTGCAAAGAGGCCAGCAGCCACATCACACCCTATAATAGCTACATTCGTGCCACTACTAAACTCATTAGGAGTAAAGTATCTGCCTTTATCAATCTGTACCCAGTTTACAACATGATTATAGTTGTCAGATATGCCATTTACACTAACATTATCAACTGAGCTGTTTAAATACTCAACCGTTGAATTAGTCCCAAAAGTAAAAGCTGATGCCTCAGCACTCTTACATTTTTTTTCAATAAAATCCATTTCATTTGTATTGGGCTGTGGCCTGTCCCAATACTTCCACCAGGGATAATCTTTGCCAAAAGTCCAGGGCCATTTTTCAATGTAAATTACATTGCTGCCCAGGTTATTTACATCTTTCTGTAAGCTCAATTGAAACGAGTCGATAAATGTAAAAACAGCTATAATTGAAAATATACCAATAGTAATACCAAGCAGTGATAATATGCTGCGTAATTTATTTTGCACCAATGCCTTGAAGGCAAAGGTGAAACTTTCTCCGAAAAGTTTCAATGATACCATCTACTGCCTTTTATGCAAAAGTATTCTATTTTGCCTTTCTATCTCTTTTATAGCAGCCGATTTTCAGCAAAACAACCATTGTTTTGTTTATTTTTACTGCAATTAATTCGTAAGCATGTCCCTGGTCAGAAACTGCCGTTTACTTTTACCGTTATTATTGTTCCTTGTTTGCATAGAGCCATCTATACGGGCACAGGAACAGTTCCGCCACCATGCTATTACTCCTGAGCAAGGGCTTTCACAAGGTGTTGTAAATTGTATTTTGCAGGACAATCATGGCTTTATGTGGTTTGGAACACAAGATGGCCTTAACCGATACGATGGCAATAGTGTTACCATATTTAAAACCAACCCACTCGACTCAAACTCTTTAGCCACTAACGATATTAACTGCTTGCTTGAAGATGATCACGGAATACTTTGGATAGGTACTGATGGTGGGCTTACTGCATTGAACTTATATACCGGAAAATTCAAGAATTATCTTCACGTCAATTCATTTCACCCCGATAAGAACAACGTACGTACATTATACCAGGATAAAGAAGGAACCATTTGGCTTGGTACAGAGTTTAACAGCCTTTGCAGGCTTGACACGAAAACCGGAAAATTTATTACCTACCCCCTAGAATTGAAAGATACAGCATCTGGTACATTTGATTATGTATCATCAATTACTGAAGATGCTGCAGGGAAACTTTGGATTGGAAGCTTTGGCGGTGGCCTTTATACTTTCGATAAGAAAACCCGCAAATATGAAAACTATTATCAGTATGCCGACGGGCATTCGATAATGGGATATGTAAATAATATTAGTACTATTTATTATCAAAAAGAGAACAACGAAATATTGGTTGGAACAAAAGGAAGAGGTGTAGAAAGTTTTGCCCTTGCCACTAAAAAATTCAAAAGCTATTATAACCCTGAATTAGACACGCTTTATACCAGAGAACCTAAAATGATATTCAGTATTACCAAAGATAATAGTGGTAATATTTGGGTGGCCGGAAACAATGGAGAAGGCCTTTTCAGGTTTGAAGAAGCTGAAAGAGTTTATATTCCATACAAGCGAAGCCATCAGACTACTTCAACAGACTATAATGAAGATTTTTGCAACTACGTTTATGTAAGCCCAGATAATATACTTTGGGTTGGAACCAACAATGGTGTCAGTTACTATATTCCGGAAAAGAAAAATTTCACCATTTATAAAGACACAACTAATCCTGCTGCCAATGTAGTAATGTCAATTGCACGCGATGCCGGCAACAAGCTTTGGATAGGGACAAATGGTTCAGGGCTGAGAACGTATGATGAGATAACACATACCTATTCTCAAAACCAAAGACTCATCAAAGCAATAAATAACATCTCTATAATTTCTTTATTTATTGACAAGGCCGATAACTTATGGATAGGCACATGGGGCAGTGGAGTAAAAATTTATAATTTGCTTACCGAAAAAATAAGCAGTATTGATAGTATTAATATTGCCATTGCTAAAACTTCGGTTACAAGTATTACTCAGGACCATTCAGGCAAAATCTGGATAGGCACTTATGATAAGGGAGTATTCGTTTACGATGAAAAACACACAAACATTGCCCGCATAACGGTAAACAACGGTCTTAGTGATAACCGTGTATATGGCTTTTTGGAGGATGCAGAACAAAATATGTGGATATGTACAGATGGAGGTGGTATTAATTGCTACACCCCCGATGGTAAGATTACATTTATTAAAAAGACGAGTGGACCTAATTCATTATCATCCAATTCTATCAATTGTATATACGAAGATAAAGCAGGTGACCTGTGGATTGGAACAAGTATTGGGCTTAATAAATATATAACGAGTCAAAAAAAATTCATCCATTACTTTGCTAAAGATGGTTTGCCCAATGACTACATCTATAATATACTGCCAGATAAAGATGGCAACCTTTGGATAAGTACCAACAAAGGCATTTCAAAATTCAATCCTAATATAACCAATGAAGCAGGTAGTGCTTTCAAAAATTTTAGCGAGGGCGATGGACTTCCTTCAGATGAATTTAACGAAGGCGCTTGTATAAAAGCTGCCGATGGCAGAATGTTTTTTGGCAGCACTAACGGCATTGTAAGTTTTGTGCCTGAAAAGGTTGTTGGCAATATACATGAGCCTCCAGTTAGTATTACCTCTTGCGAATTATTTGGTAAAGAATATGCTACCGATACATTAACTACCGATAAAAAACATTTGGAACTTTTATGGAAAAACAACACTATTTCATTCTCTTTTATTGGCCTCGATTATGAAATGCCCTCAGAAAACAAGTATAAATATATGCTTGAGGGAGCCGATGCAGACTGGTCATTACCATCAACTCATCATTGGGCGAGCTATGTTCAGTTACCACCGGGGCATTATGTTTTCAGAGTAAAGGCTTGTAATAACGACGGTGTTTGGAGCCCTGTGGGTGCAGCAATCTCTATTACTATTATTCCTCCATTCTGGAAAACCACCTGGTTTTATATAACCTGCGTAATTCTGATACTTGCAGCCCTCTTCGGGTTTATCAAGTACCGCACTCGCCGCATTGAAAATGAAAAGAAAGCCCTTGAAGCAAAAGTAGAACAGCGCACCCACGAACTAGCTCAAAAAAATAAAGATATTACAAGCAGCATTGAATATGCAAAACGCATACAACAAGCAATACTTCCTCCGCTTGAAGAGATAAAGCAATACCTGCCTGAATCATTTATCTTGTATATGCCTAAAGATATTGTGAGTGGCGATTTCTATTGGTTTGGAGAGCAAGGTGATAAACTTATATTAGTAGCCGCTGATTGCACAGGTCATGGTGTACCCGGCGCATTAATGAGTATGATTGGCCATAACCTGCTTAACCAGATAGTGCTTGAAAAGGGAATTACAAAACCTTCAACCATTCTTAATAATTTAAGCAGCATGGTGCAAACGGCCCTTAAGCAAGGTGTTAGTAATATTGACACTACTGATGGTATGGATCTGGCCCTTTGTTGCTTTGATAAAAAAAGCGGAGAGATTGAATATGCCGGTGCTAACAGGCCACTTATAATTGTAGGCAATGGTGAGCTAAAAAAAATAGACCCTACAAAAATGCCTATCGGAGGTACTCAAATAGGCCTCGAAAGAAGTTTTGTCAACCATAGTCATAAGCTCAAACAAGGTGAAACTATTTATATGTTTAGCGATGGCTATGCCGACCAGTTTGGAGGAGATAAGGGCAAAAAATTTATGATGAAGCGCTTTTTGGAAATGCTTGAACAAATTAAAAATATGCCTGTAAATGAGCAGGAAAGCTATTTGCAAGACAGCATTTTAACCTGGCGTGGCGACCATGAACAAGTGGATGATATACTTGTTATTGGAATAAAATACTCGTAAATACAGTTTTATTACATTTCACAAACCAGGAAACTGCTATTAAAGTACTGCAAATCATTAAAATATGCCCTCGAACTATAGATTTTGTCATACATACCATTTTTATTATATTTGCCCTTTCTCAATTAGCCCTTTATTGAAATGAAGAAGTCTTTGTTACTTAGTTCAGTTGGAATAATGGTACTTCGTGTGTCATTTATATACTTGTTCAATAAAACAGCCGAAGCCTCTAATACCCAAATATCAACTCATTTTAAATAACCCTCATTTGATGTATTTAGGAATAAATAACCTTAAACCACAAGAAACCCTGAAATAGACATGGACATTCACGATTTCTACGACAAAATGGACCGCAATAACATCCTGTTATCTTTCAAGGGTGATATTACTGCCGAATTGCTTACATCTATCTTGCAGATCATTGAATCGAAGATGGATAACATGCAGGAAGAACCTAAGCTGCGTAAAAAAGTTTACATAGTTCTGGTAGAGCTTTTACAAAACCTCTATCACCACATGGACGACCCGTCGCTGGAGGCAAATGCCGAAATGGCCCGTACCGCAATATTTATGATTGGTAAAGAGAACAGCCATTATAATGTAATTACCGGCAACTACATTAAGAACGACCGTGTGCCAATGCTTAAAAAGAAGATGGACGAAATTAACGCACTATCTCCTGAAGAAGTAAAGGAACATTACAAAAGAACACTCAACAACGGCCAAATGTCAGATAAAGGAGGAGGAGGACTTGGAATGATAGATATAGCACGCAGAACAGGAAAACCTCTTTTTTACGATTTTGTGCCTATCAACGACAACTTTTCATTTTTCACTCTCAACGTAGTGATCGAACAATAACAAATCTATTAACTAAAAACACGCTATGGAAGTAATCACCATTGAAAGCAGCCCAAAAACCCCTTCGATCAAATTTGATTCTAAACAAGGGAAACTTGAAATAAAAGGAAGATCTATTCCTGAAAATTCAGTTGAATTTTATAAGCCATTGGTAGAAAGCCTTGAAAGGTATGCTAGTGCACCTACAACCCCTACACAGGTTGATATTCAACTTGAGTACTTCAATACTGCATCATCAAAATGCATACTCGATGTACTTAAAAGACTCGAAACTATTCACCGCCAGGGTAACCAGGTTATTATTAACTGGTACTACGAAGAAGATGATGAAGACATGCGTGAAGCAGGTGAAGATTACCAGGCTATTGTTAATCTTACCTTTAACATGCAACAAGTAGAACTTGACTAAGTAATACTATTTGAATACTATTGAAAGCCCTGCAGTATTGCTGGGCTTTTCTTTTAATCCTAACCTGCTAATACTTTCTGTTATCTTTGTTGTATGGTAGAACCAGCTAAGAAAAAGAGCCTTTTCAACCGACTGCGTACACGGTATTTCTTCATTATTCGTAAGGAAGATACCTTTGAAGAACGCTTCTCTGCCCGTACTTCACCTATTGCACTTTTTACCATTACAGGTGGGGCCATAGTTCTGTTAATACTGCTAGTTATATGGGCCGTTGCCTTTACACCATTGCGTGAATATATACCCGGTTATGCCGATATAAACATGCGCAAGAACCTGATTGCACTCAGCCTGAAAACAGATTCGCTGAATAATGAATTGATTGCACGCCAGCAGTATATAGAGAATATACGCCGCATTCTGTCGGGCGAAACTCCCAAGCGCGATTCAGTTGCCATGAAGAATCATGCTGATACTATTAAACACACTGCAACATTCGTACCTCCTTCTCACGACGATTCGATGCTACGACATAGTGTTGAAGCGCAGAACCCTTACAACGTCTCGTTAAGCAAGAATCAGAATACGTCGGATAACAATAGCATAAACGATTACTTCTTCTTCACTCCCCTAAAAGGCTACGTATCTAATGGATTCAACCCATCGGGCGGGCATTACGGAATAGACATTGTATCGAAGGAGAACGAAGCTATCAAGGCCACACTTGATGGCACAGTTATCGTATCTACATGGACACTTGCTACAGGCAACGTGATCATATTGCAACATAACAATAACCTTGTTTCAGTATATGAGCATAACTCCGTGTTGCTTAAGAAAGAAGGCGACTATGTGAAAGCAGGTGATGTTATTGCTATTGTAGGTAACACTGGTGAATTGACAACCGGGCCACATCTGCATTTTGAACTCTGGTACAAGGGCAACCCTGTGAACCCGCAGAAATATATGGGGTTCTGATACTAGTGTTTATTCGGGTCGTAATCTTTACCTAATGAATGGCGGGCAGTTTCTGCCAGTATACTGTGAGCTTCTTCCTTTCCCAATATCCTTACAATAACATTGTGTCCTCCATAAATTAAAGGAGTAGCTATAATGGCAATTGTAATTTTAAATAAGTACTGCACCAACACCAGGTGCAGGTAATCTGAAGTGCTTAGTTTGCCTTGCAGCCAGAAGCCAATACCCAATACAACAAAAGTATCTACCAATTGCGATACCACAGTAGAGCCCGTTGAACGCAGCCATATCATAGTATGTCCGGTCTTTTTACGCAGCATCCAGAATATACTGTTATCGACCAACTGCGAAAACACAAAAGCCACAAGGCTACCTACAATAAGCCACATCGATTGTCCGAATACATTTGAGAAAACAGCATCAGATACGGGTGAATTGTCTGATGCATGAATACTCATAGCTATGTATAATATAACATAAGTATATGCTATAAGGCTTGCAGTAATAATAGATAAGCGCCTTACGCCCTTCTTGCCATAAAATTCATTTATAACGTCAGTGGCCAGATATATTACCGGCCACGGTATAACACCAATGCTGAGTGTTAGCCCCATAAAATGGATGAGCTTGCCTCCTATAAGTTCGGCTGTAATAGCATCAGCAGCAAAGAACATAGCAAGTGCAATAAATATCAGTTCCTTCTTGCTATGAAACATCTTTCCTCCCTAGGTATATAGTTAGTTTTAGTATGCGCCTCTGTAACGGATAGCTTTTTCAAGCCTTTTGAAAGCTGTTATGTATGCACCAATACGAAGGCTTGTTTTATATTGCTTCGAATTGAACCATACCTGTTCAAAAGCAGTTTCCATGGCAAAGTCATGCTTAGCATTCACTTCTTCTTCCTTCCAGTAGTGGCCATATTGGTTTTGTACCCATTCGAAATACGATACAGTTACACCACCCGAGTTGGCTAAAATATCAGGTACTACAGTAATTCCTTTTTCGTTTAAAATATGGTCAGCGCCAAATTCAGTAGGGCCATTAGCACCTTCTACAATAAGTTTAGCTTGTATCTTGTGTGCATTTTCCTCGTTGATCTGGTTTTGTATAGCAGCTGGTATTAATGCATCTACATCGAGTGTAAGTAATTGCTCGTTGCTAATTAAATCACCACCGGTAAAGCCCTGTAACACATTGTTATTCTTTTGTGCATACTTAACCGCTGTATCAATGTCAAAACCTTTTTCATTATAAAATGCTCCTGTATGATCAGATATTGCAACGATACGGATACCTTTTGAGCTCAATAATTTAGCAGCATTCAAGCCTACGTTACCAAAACCCTGAACGGCGGCACTTGCCTTTTTACGATCAATGCCGATCTTCTTCATGGCTTCAATGGTATGTATCATAACGCCACGGCCGGTAGCTGCTTCACGGCCTCTTGAGCCGCCAAGTGTAATAGGCTTTCCGGTAACAACACCCGGCAAATATTCTCTTCTGATCTTAGAATATTCATCTACAATCCAGGCCATTTCACGTTTACCTGTTCCCATATCAGGAGCAGGAATATCTTTATTAGGGCCAAATACTTCACTCATTGCAGATGTATAGGCACGGGTCATACGCTCCAGTTCGCCAACCGACATATTTCTAGGGTTGCAGGTAATACCACCCTTTGCACCACCATAAGGCAAGCCGGCAACAGCACATTTATAGGTCATCCAGGCTGCAAGCGCCTTTACTTCATCATCATTAACATCGGGTGCGTAACGTATACCACCTTTAGATGGACCCAGGTGGGTAGAATGCACAATACGGTATCCTTCAAATACCTGTATCTTGCCATTATCCATCATTACAGGAAGTGAAACCTTTACCTGTTTCTGCGGGGTAACAAGCATTGCAGCTATATCTTCAGGTAAGTTATAAAGCTTTGCTGCTGTATTAAAACGAGCCAAAACAGCTTCGTACATACTTACGTGTTTCTTCTCGGTACTCTTCTCTGTAGCTTTGGTCTGTGTGCTCATACAATATACGTTGATTGATTTTGGGCTGCAAATGTAGAAAATAATAAATAAATAGCGTGTTTTTAACACGGTTTAGGTTTGGTTTGCCTTTTGGGCTATTATCCTTCAAACACGGTTTACACTTTTAACCATTTGTAAACCACAAACATATTGATTATCAATATTATTAATCAGAATATTTTTGCTGTTTTGTAAACCGTCTTACGCATTTCCTATTGGCGGTTTTTGGCGGAAAATGGCGGTTTCTGTCGTGTTAATCATTTTTTTTCGGTTCTCTGCACTGATTTTCAATCGATTTAATACTTCTTGGCCCTGTTTTATTTTTTGCAATCATGTCGCGCAGGTTTATAATTAATTGATTTTCAATACTTACTTACCATAAATAAGATGTAGTTGAATTTAAATCGGAGCTAATTTTAACGGTCACGGTATCTGTGGTTATTAGTGGTAATGCAAAGTTACAACACGCCTTCAAACAATTCTCAAAAATGGCATTGTAGTTTTCAACAGGTCAATGCGTTCTACCCATTTACCATATTGCTTACAAACTCTGCTATTTGTACGAACGTAAGTACAATAGGGGTTGAAAGCAATACGCCATCAAAGCGGTCCAGTATACCACCGTGGCCGGGCAGTAAGCCGCCCGATTCTTTTACATCAATACTTCTTTTAAATAACGATTCTACCAGGTCACCAAATGTGCCAAAAACAGAGATCAATAAACCCATTATCATCCAAAGTAAGGGACTCAGTTCTTTAAAGTAACGCGATATTAAATACGCAACGGCAATACTCAGTATTACGCCACCAAAAAATCCTTCCCATGTTTTTTTGGGAGACACACGTTCCCATAATTTGCGCTTGCCTATACTCATGCCTGTAAGATATGCACCGGTATCGTTGGTCCATAAAATGAAAAAATAGCCCAATACTATTTTCGGGTTGTAATTAGAATTCGGCAGAAATGAATCGATAAGCTGATCGACATATTTATTATGTGTAGTAGCGTATGGGCATAAATAGTTTACCCACAATGCAAACGGAAGTACTATATAAAAAATGCCAACTAATGTAAGAGCTATGTTTACAAAAGGGTTTGGTTCATCACGGTAAAGCTCCACAAAAAAAATAGAGACTATAAAAGGAATCATCAGAGCAAATATCAAGTCGCCAAAAAGCTCGTACCTGAAAACGAATAGCAAAAACATGATGGCACCTACTGCAATACCTACTCCGCGTTGTGGTTTATATTTAGCAAATTCGAGCAACGAATAAAATTCGTTGAGCCCCAGCATAGCAATTATAAAAAACAAAATAGCCAGTGACCAATAGCTGTAAAAAATGCCACCGAGCATTATCACAACAAATACTGCACCTGTAAGGGCTCTTTTCAGGAAGTTGCTCACAGCTTAGCCAATATTGGTATCGTCGATCAGGAAAAGGAAAACTTCTTTAGGGCCGTGTGCACCACGCACCAGGGTCTTTTCTATATCTGCTGTTTGGCTTGGGCCGGTAATAGCAGTTAGCTGCGAAGGGAAGTTCACTTCGTATTTCTTTTTCAGCAGCTTAAAAGCATCCTTCAGGTTGTAAACCAGTTGAGATGTATAAGCCACTGTAATATGTATGTTAGAATATACCGGCAGCCTTCTGCCCGATTTTTGCCTGGAGCTGCACATAATAGTACCTGTGCGTGCTACAAGGCATTCGCAAAAGGTTATACCTACATTCGTTTTTAAGAAATCTGCTTCTTCCGACATAAAAGAAATGTTAGCCGTGCCAAGCATTTCCTGTATTTTTTTGTCAGCGCAAAATAGATCAGTCCAACTGCGTTCTTTGATCAAAGCTGAAAGTTGGTCAGCAAAATCCTGAGGCTTTTCACAAAAAACAAAATCGCCTTTTAATCCACTAAAGTTTTTAGCAAATAATAATTCAAGCGATTCTTCTTCGGGTGCTGTATATATTTCAGGGTCGCCATCGGCAGCGCTAAAATCAGCCTCCGATTTATGGATGAGCGCCTTGCGTACAGCTTTCAATACTTTTTCTCTTGCAGTACTGTCTTTCATTTATTAAAACAAGGTGTCTTTAGCAGGAGCTTCTTCTTTCTTTTCTTCAGTTCCGTTCTCGGCATGCTGGCCATTTCCATTCATAGTTGGCTGCCCATTCGTTTTCACTTCAGGTTGCACAACAGTGGGTTCAACTACCGCTGCAGTTTCTGCTTTAGGAGTTTCTTCGGCTTTAACTGCATCAACAGGAGTACCGTTATTTTCAGATGGCTTATCCGTAGGAATTCTTACAGAGCCGTTGCTGTTTTTGGTTGACCTTTTAGAAACAGGCATAGCCTCTTCTTTTTCGAACAGCCTTTTGCCAATTATATTTTCAAGGTCTTCTTTAAATATTACTTCCTTATCCAGCAACTGTTCTGCAAGTGCAGTAAGTTGTACCTGGTGTGTTTTAATAAGCTCCTTGGTTTTGATGTATGCGTTGTTAATCATTTCACGAACCTCTTCATCAATTATCTGCGCTGTTTTTTCGCTGTAAGGTTTGGTGAAATTATATTCTGCACTTCCGGTAGAATCGTAAAAACTAATGTGTCCAATTTTTGCATTCAGCCCGTAATGTATGATCATGCTATAGGCTTGCTTGGTAATTTTTTCCAGATCGCTTATAGCGCCTGTAGATATTTTACCGAACATTACTTCTTCAGCAGCTCTTCCACCTAAGGCGGCACACATCTCGTCCATCAACTGCTCAGTAGTAGTAATCTGCCTTTCTTCAGGTAAATACCATGCAGCGCCCAGTGATTTGCCGCGTGGCACAATAGTTACTTTAACAAGTGGGTGAGCATATTCCAATAACCAGCTTACCAATGCGTGGCCTGCTTCGTGGTATGCAATTACTTTCTTTTCGCTTGGCGATATAAGTCGGTTCTTCTTTTCCAATCCGCCCACTACCCTATCCACAGCATCAAGGAAATCTTGTTTGCCAATTATCTTTTTATCGTAACGGGCAGCAATAAGCGCAGCTTCGTTACAAACGTTAGCAATATCTGCTCCACTGAAACCCGGAGTTTGTTTTGCCAAAAAGTCAATATCAACCGAGGTATCAATTTTCAACGGTTTCAAGTGCACCTGGAAAATTTCTTTTCTCTCTATCAGATCAGGCATATCTACATATATCTGTCTGTCGAAACGACCCGGACGGAGTAATGCTCTGTCGAGCACATCGGCACGGTTGGTAGCAGCAAGTATTATAATACCGGCTGTATTGGTAAAGCCATCCATTTCGGTAAGCAACTGGTTAAGGGTATTTTCCCTTTCATCATTTGCGCCTTGTGCAACGTTCCTTCCACGAGCACGGCCTATTGCATCTACCTCGTCAATGAATATGATACACGGTGCTTTTTCTTTTGCCTGGCGGAACAAGTCACGCACACGCGAAGCGCCCACACCCACAAACATTTCCACAAAATCTGATCCCGATAGCGAGAAGAAAGGCACCTTAGCCTCACCCGCTACTGCCTTTGCAAGCAGTGTTTTACCTGTACCCGGAGGACCTACCAGCAATGCACCTTTAGGTATCTTAGCTCCTAATGCGACATACTTTTGCGGGTTCTTTAAAAAATCTACAATTTCTTTTATTTCAACTTTGGCTTCTTCTAAGCCTGCCACATCGTTGAAAGTAATATTAACGTTGGTATCCTTATCGAATAGTGTAGCCTTCGATTTTCCAATACTGAATATCTGGTTGCCACCGCCACCGCCCATACGGCGCATGAACAGGAACCAAAGCAATACCATAATGGCTATAGGGCCAACCCAACCAAGTATGCTTATCCAATCGGCACGGGTCGAACGCTCTGCCTGTATCTTATCTGCAGGATCTTTAAAGTATTGCGGATTCTTCTCAGCATCATCTAACTGAGTTAAAAAGTGCTGTACATCGGGTATATTCTCAATTTTGTATTGAGGCGGAGAATGCGGCAGATCTTTAAACTTTGCCAGCTTAAGCGCTTCAGGCTTAATGGTAATTTCAGCAACATCGTTATTAACAACCGCAATTTTCTGAACATAATGGTTGTTTAGCAGGCTATCCTGAAATTCCTGAAAGCTGATCTCTTTGGTAGAGAAGCTCATACTGCTTACTGCCTCAATAATAATGAGGGCAACTAGTATAAAGCCCCATACCCAGTAAATAGTAAAGCGCGGTTTAAACGGCTTTTTGGGTAAAGGTAATTTTGGCTTACCCGGGCCTTGCTGGCCGGGGTTAGGGTTATTATTGCCAGATGATTCTGGTGTTTTTTCGTTGTCGCTCATGTTGTTCACACGTGTTTGTATTCACGCTCTTTTGCAATTTCTTCGTTTTCAGCATCGGCCCAAAGCGACTCCAGGTTATAAAAACCGCGAACATGGGGTTGAAAAACGTGAACCACTATGTCCACATAATCCAGCAATATCCACTCAGCGTTCGAATATCCTTCCTTATGATAAGCATGCTCACCTGTAGCTTCGTGTATTCCCTTTTCTACAGCTTTTGCTATTGTTCCTACCTGTACAGATGAATCTCCCTCACAAATGATAAAATAATCGCATATACTACCGGCTATTCTAGTCATGTTCAGGCAGACAACATTTTTTCCTTTTTTATCTGCAATGCTGCGTAAAACAACATCTTTTAACTGAACGGGATTTTGGGTTTTCCCTTTTTTTCGCATTCTCTTATCTATGGTGTCCTTTTGTGCTGTTATTTTTGTCCTTGCAATAAGGCGTTATAATTAGTTACAAAGATAGTATTTTTACCTTCTAATGACTACCAACGGGACTCTTTTTACGGGGCATATAATTGATAGACTTGATAAAGTTGATTCTACCAACCACTATGCCCTCGATTTGCTTAAGCAGCGCCCGCCCGCTGAAGGCTATACCGTGTGGGCGCTCGAGCAGTTTGCCGGCCGTGGTCAGCGTGGTAATTCGTGGCTTGCCGAACCCCATACCAACCTCACTTTCAGCATTATACTGCATCCCCGTTTTCTGCCCCTTGCGGAGCAGTTTTGGCTTACCAGGGTTATGGCCCTGGCAGTTGCTGAGTTCGTTTCTTCATGTTTAAAATCAGATTCATTAAAAGTTGCAATTAAATGGCCTAACGATATATATGTAAATGATCAGAAAATTGCCGGCATACTTATCGAGAACGTTCTCGAAGGTTCCATTATAAAATTCTCAGTTGCAGGTATCGGTATCAACATAAACCAAACCTCATTCGGCCCTTCTGTACCTAATGCCACATCTTTAAAACTGCTTACCGGCAGTACTTTTAACCTCGAAGATTGTTTACAACGCATTTTCATACCTGTTGAGAAATTTTACCTGGAACTACGTGCAGGCAATTACAAGAAGATAGACGAAGCCTACCACAAAATACTTTACAGGCGGGGCATTTTAAGCAACCTGTCTATTAACGGAAAAGCCTGTAAAGGCACCATAAAAGGGGTATCGGCTACCGGGCAACTATTGGTTGATACTGATACAGGAGAACAAAACAGTATTGAACCGCTTGAAATAAGTGATGTAAAGCACTTGGTGTTTTTGTAAGAACATCGCCACAGATTCGCAGATTATTTATGCGAAGAATTCTTTGTGGTATCGCTCTGCCTATCGTTCAATCTGAATTTAATTGGTACGTTCATAGAAACTCTTAGTTTCTTCCCGTCCTGTCCTCCCGGAATCCAACTTGGCATTGATTTAACAGCTTTTACTGCAACACTATCAAATTCTGCTGCTCCTGGTATTCCTCTTAAAATTTTCACATTACTCACTTCACCTGATCTTTCTATAACAAATGAGATGTATACTATACCTTCAACATCGCTCCCATCAGGATAGATAATATTATCAGCAATATATTTATTCATATCTCCATTGAATTTGGGCATGTGTTCTACATACGGATAAATTTTATTGGTATCGGATTTGTCATCGGGAAGATATTGCTCGGATACAATTACTCCTGTCAACGGCTCAGGTCCTGGATCAGAACTTAAATGGCCTTGCACAGGCCGTTCATCTAAAGTGCAATGCATTTTAATATTTACCATAAATGGTAGCTTATCTATGGTGTACTCTATTTCTCTATAACTATATGACATTATTTCATAAAGGCTATCCTCACTAATTTCCAGCTTTATTTTTTTGCCAATGATGCTATCAGGTACAGTTATCTTAAAATTTCCATTTGTGTCTGTTATTGCATAATATTTTGTTCCTTCAATTCTTATAGCCAAATGCGGAATATGCCAACCGCTCTTCTCATCTACCATTCTACCACTTATGTAATTATTCCCAAGCCCGGTATTACTCCCTTTTTTATTAGTATCTGTATTTAACTGCGTTGTTTGTGGTGGTATAGTTTGAGAACTATTCGGGTTCTCGTTACAGGCCGCCATAGAGGTTGCCAATGCTGTGCCCATCATAATTCTCTGCAGCAATGAACTATTATTCTGTTCGTATGAAACGATAGGCCTGTTTACCTGATAAGGGCTTAACCTTCCGCAAACAGAACCTGTATTTTTAGAAATGAATTCAACTAATTCTCTATCAGTATACGCCGAAAAATCAATTACTGTTTTATTACAGCTCGAACAATGCCTTCCTTTTTCAGCGGGCGTCATCTTATCCCAATTCTCATGGCACGGACTTGGAACATTTATAATTATGCTTTTGCTTTTTTTCATGAAATACTGAGAAGTGATGAATTGCTATTTCAATTAAACGGCAATTTAAAAAAACTATTGCACGCTTTCTATTATTTGTAGGGATTCAAGTTGATATTATTTAGTGTCATTTCTTTCTGTTTTGTGCTTTGGTAGCGTGTTTCAATCACTTAAGCGCATTTATGTATTATAACCCGAAAAATATTATCATTTTTGCCACGTTATATGAGTAAAGTACTCATCAAATAAAAAAGTTTTATCTTGCAGCCTAATATTCAAGTCTATGGCATTTAGTTATACAACAACAGAACAAAAAGGGATTACAGTTATACACCTTGTGGGTGAAATAATTGACAAGATGGAAGCCGCTACATTTATTGAGCAGGCTAACAAACTTGCTGCCTCAGGCAAAACCCGTTTTGTGTTAGAGCTTTCAGAATTGCGTTATATGAACAGCAGTGGCCTGAATGTATTGGTTAGTGTACTTACCAAAGCACGTAATTCGGGCGGAGAAGTAGTGGTATGCAACCTTAATAAAAAGGTAAAAGACCTGTTGGTAATTACCAAGCTCGATACCATATTCCATATATTACCTACTGTAGAAGACGCGATTAAGAAGCTTGGCAGCAAATAAGCTTCGTTTAAACTCAACTATTTTCCTTACAAACATATTTTCAAATTATGAAAACTGACATTTTATTGGGCTTGCAATGGGGCGATGAAGGCAAGGGCAAAGTTGTAGACGTACTTGCCGGGCAGTATGATATTGTAGCCCGTTTTCAGGGCGGCCCAAATGCAGGGCATACCTTAGAAATTCAAGGTAAAAAGCACGTGTTGCACACCATACCTTCAGGCATTTTCCGCGAAAAGGTAATGAACGTTATTGGCAATGGCGTAGTTATTGACCCTATCAGTTTTTTAGAAGAAGTAAGAGGAATTGAAGCATTGGGAATTAATATTTGCAAGAACCTTATTTTATCAAAACGCGCTCACCTTATTTTGCCCACTCACCGCTTGCTCGATGCATCATCAGAAGCACAAAAAGGAAAAGAAAAAATCGGTTCTACCTTGAAAGGTATCTCTCCTGCTTATATGGATAAGACAGGCCGCAACGGCTTACGTATAGGCGATATTTTAGAAAAAGATTTCAGTACTAAGTATGCTACACTGGCAGGCAAGCACCTGCAAATGTTATCGTTAGCGGGTTATGAATTTGATAAAACAGTATTTACCGAAAACGAAAAGAAATGGATGGACTGCGTTGCATTTATCCGCACCATGCAGTGTATCGATACCGAATATTATTTGAACGATGCGATAAAAGCCGGCAAGCGTATTTTGGCCGAAGGTGCACAAGGTTCATTGCTCGATATTGATTTTGGTTCTTATCCTTTTGTTACTTCATCATCTACCACCTGCGCCGGTGCATGCATTGGTTTAGGTATTGCTCCATCTACCATTGGCGAAGTAGAAGGCGTATTTAAAGCATATTGCACACGTGTTGGTTCAGGCCCGTTCCCTACAGAGCTGCTTGACGACATAGGAGAAAAAATTTGCCAGATAGGCCGTGAATTTGGTTCTACCACCGGAAGAAAAAGAAGATGCGGCTGGCTCGACCTGCCTGCACTTAAGCGCGCCATTATGCTGAACGGTGTTACCAAGCTCGACATGATGAAGATTGATGTGCTGAACGAATTTGATGAAGTAAAAGTTTGCACACATTATATAGTAGATGGAAAACAAACCGAACAACTGCCTTACAACTTAAGCACCGAAATAAAACCGGTTTACAAGTCATTTAAAGGCTGGGGTAAACTTCCGGAATCAATGGAATATGCCAAGATGCCTGCTGAACTTAAGACCTATATAAAGTTTGTAGAAGATGCAGTGGGTGTGCCTATAACACTCTTATCGGTAGGCCCTGAGCGCAGCCAGACGCTAATACGCTGAACCAATCCAATAAAATGAAACGCAGCAAGCTTTTTACTTCCGATTTAATAAGAAGTACACTAAGCCTGTGCCTGTTTTTAATTTGCCTGGGGGCTATTGCGCAAAAAGGCAGCAAGGTTGCAACAAGCAATAACCAAACCATTAACATACATCATGCCAACTCACTTGAATTTGACAAGAAGCTTGGCGAAGGCGCTCAACGCCTTATTGGGAATGTAGAGCTGGAGAATGCAGGCATTCTGCTCAATTGCGACAGCGCCTATATGTTCCCAGATAATAGCTGCCACGCCTTTGGCCATGTACACATGAGCAAAAAAGATAGTATGGATCTGTATGGCGATTCTATTTATTACCATGGTGATACCCGAAAAGCAGAAATGTTCGGGCAGATTCGTTACTTAAGGAAATCACTGACTTTGACAACGCAACACATGATGTATGTTGCCGATTCATCGCGTGTAAATTTCTGGAACGGAGGAACCGTAACAGATAGTGCAACTGTGCTTGTGAGTAAACGTGGCACTTATTTCATGAAAAAGAAAATATGTGCTTTTAAGGATAGTGTAGTACTTACCAATCCAAGTTATATCATACACTGCGATACCATGGCATATGAGCCCGATAACCAAACAGCCCATTTTAGCGGGCCCACTTTTATAAAAGGAAAAAGCACCAATATGTATTGCATTGCAGGTTATTACAATAGCCATACGGGCGTTTCTGATTTTTGGCACCATGCTGTTATAACCAGCAAAAAAGGTGAGAAGCTAAGTGGCGACAGTATTTACTATGATAAAAAGAAAGACTATGGTGAAGTAACCAATAACGTTGCCCTAATTGACAGCACCGATAATATTACCATTAAAGGTGAATATGCTTTATATAAAGGAGAACAAAGAACTATAATGGTTACAAGGCATGCCCTCATGGATCAGGCATATGAAAAAGATACGCTTCACTTGCACGGTGATACTTTATATGGATATAATATTTCGATGAGCGATTCAAATAAAAATACACGCACACCTAAATTATTATTGGCGTATCACCATGTTAAGTTCTTTAAAAAAGATATGCAGGGCAAATGCGATTCGCTGACCTATGACGAAAAGGATTCAGTGATGCGGATGTTCTATAACCCTATTGTATGGTCGGATCAAAACCAATTAACCGCAGATACCATGCGGCTTTTTATGGCCAATAAAAAACTTGACCTGTTAGATATGCGGCACAACTCTTTCATTATTTCGCGAGATACATTAGCATCGAAAGAAGATAGCCTGCAGTTTAACCAGATAAAAGGCCGTAACATGAAAGGCACTTTTAGAAACAACAAATTATATAAGGTGAAAGTGTTAGGTAATGCCCAAACCATTTATTATGTGTATTCCGATAACAACAAAAGTGTTATTGGCGCCAACCGTGCCGATTGCAGCAATATGCAGATATATATCGACAGCAACAGAATAAAGAGTATCACCTTCCTGCAAAAGCCTGATGCCACACTGTTCCCTTTAAAAGATGTAAAGCCTGCAGAATTTTTATTGGGTAATTTTGTGTGGCGCATTGGCGAACGCCCTATGCGCAAGGAAGATATTTTCAAAAACTAACTCTGGCTGATAACAAACAGAAAGAGGCAGGTAACTATAATAATAATTACAGCAAATATTTTCCAGGTGCCTTTAAAGTAGCTGGCATCGCGTTTTTTATCCTTGCCATAAAGGTAAACCATCAGCGCACCAAAGCACGTCATGGCAATTAAAAAAAATAAAGCCTGTCCTTTGGTTATTAGTGCGTCAAGTAGCATAGTTCAAATTCTTGGGGCAAAGGTATATCGATTTTCTTTAGCGCAAAATCAATCTGTACATTAACTTTGCCTTATGAAGAAGGGCAGGCTTTTTATTTTAGCCTTATTACTATCGAGTACAACACTGTATGCAGGCGGCATAAAAAACGCTTTCGCAGCCCTTAATATATACGACTACTTCAAGGCCCGCTCGCTTTTCATAAAGTCCATGAAGCATGACTCTGTTTCTTCCTGCTATGGCCTGAGTATCATACTATCGCGCAACGATAACCACTTTTATAATATAGATACTGCTTACTTCTATATCCTGAAATCTAAAAAGCTATATACGGCTGCAAGCCTGAAACAAAAACTTAAATGGAAAGACTTAGGTGTTGATTCCGGAAAGATACTGCACCTGAAAGATACTATTGAACTGAGAGCATTTAAAGTCGCCCTGGGCACAAATACCATTGATGGGTATAATCATTTTATACAAGTATATGCTACAGCATGGCAAATACAAAGTGCTGTCGATCTTAGAGATGTTATTGCTTTTACCAAAGCCGAAAAAGAAAACACTTATCAGGCCTACAAGAGTTTTATGGAAACATACATCAACTCTACCGAATATGCCGATGCAAAAAAAAGGTATGAGATCTCATTGTTTAAAACACTTACAGCCGACCATTCAATAAACAGCTTTATGAATTTCATAAAACATTATCCCGAAAGCCCTTATATAGGCGCAGCTGAGGATTCGGTATATAGTGTAGCCACACCGCACCACATTGTTAATGAATATTATTCTTTTATTAAAGGCTACCCAACAAACAGAAATGTGACCAAGGCATGGCATAAATTGTATTCGCTTTATACCATGGATGGCAAGCCGGAAACATACGCGCAGTTTCACATACAGTTCCGCGATTACCCTTACACCCAACATGCCGATACAGATCTTATATTGGCGCAAACACGCTTCTATCCTGTACGGCAAAACAACCTATGGGGATATATTGACAGTACAGGCAAAGTGCGCATACCTTTTAAATACGAATGGGCGGACAGCAATTTTTTCGATGGATTAGCTGCTGTTGCTATGAACGATAAAATAGGGTTCATTAATAAGCGCGGTGAGCTTGCCATACCATGCATATATGATGAAGCCGATCACTTCCGCAAAACTATTTCGGTAGTAAAAAAAGGAAATGCATACGGTATAATATCCACACTTGGTCAAACAATGGTGCCATTTGAATACCAAGAAATAACAAACTTCTCAGAAGGAATGGCCGTAATAGAAAAGAATAATAAGTATGGATATATCAGTCTGCTGGGTGAAGAAGTTGTTCCATCGCAATACCAGGATGCGGGAGATTTTTCGGAAGGCCTCGCCTATGTCCAAAATACAAATGGGAAATATGGCTATATAGATGTATCGGGCGTGGTGGTTATACCTTGCAGGTACGATTGGGTAAGCAAATTCAAAAATGGTTTGGCCAAAATCAAATCAAATTCGAAGTTCGGGCTTATTAATATAAAAGGTGACACCATACTTAATTGCGAATACGATAACATCGGCGATTTTACAGATACCATTGCCATGGTGGCACAGAACAATAAAGTAGGCTATATAGGTTCTCATGGAGAAATTATCATTCCACTTAAATATGAATATGCACCCGACTTGCTTACCGGAGGAATGTTCCGCAAAGGACTTGCCAAAGTACAATTACATAAAAAAAGAGGCTTTATAAATACCGAAGGAAAAGTAATTATCCATTTAGACTATGATGATGTGTTGCCTTTTAATGAAGGCCTTGCCCCTGCCCTATCAGAAAAAAAATGGGGCTACATCAATAAAAAAGGCACACTCCTTATTCATCACAAATACGATTTTGTAGGGAATTTTTGCGATAGCCTTGCACGTGTATCATTAAAAGGACAATATGGTTTTATTGATATGGATGGCAAGGCAATAATTGCTTTGCAGTATGATGCTGCTACCGATTTCAAAAATGGACTATCGCAGGTTACACAAGCCAAACACTCATGCCTTATTGATAAAACAGGCAATGCAATTATACCTTGCCAGTTAAACAACACCCAGCTTTTTGGCAACATACTGCAGGTAGAAATGAATGGCAAAATGGCTATGTTCAACCTTTCTACAAAAGCTTATGTTTGGCAAGATCAGGGGTTTGGGAAGTAAAGCATTTTCTTTCCTATTATGTTTCTATTTCCAGTTACTAATTATCTTGATTTTTTGATGACCTTTGCTATTATGAAACCACTAAAGCAATCCATTCAAATATTATTCATTTTAGGAATTTTACCTCTCCTGTCTGCATGCGGGCATCATCAAAATAAAGAACAGGTTCAGAATGTAAAGCCTAATAGTTCATCGGCTTATTATAAAGCTCTTGTACCCAAACCAGCATCTCCGAAAAAAGATACAGCTACACACAGTTATTCCTCTAATGATGATGACTCCGTTGAAGAGCTCCATATTATACCATACAAAATCAAAGAGTGTTTTTATAGTCCGGTAGAAATTAAAGTTTCGAAGCCTTTTACACCTGAACAAGCCATGAAAAAACTATTCCCCGGACACTATTACAGGCTACCTGTACCTTACAGTCATGAAGACATTGTAAAACTAATAGCTTGGTCGTGCCCATCATGCCCAAGGTATAAATTCAAAGATTACTTCTATCAGGATGTAATATTCCCATTACGTGACAGTAATGAAACTCGGGTTAGTAAAATGCTACAGTATACAGATGACGATGGGAGAAAAAATATAATCATTTCATTCTCAACTACTGAATTTACATCGGATCTATTACCCTGCGGCAGATTTAGCGGGGCTTTTCTTTCACTTGCTCTTTTTACAGAAAGTGATAGCACCTGGAACCTGAAAGTATTCACTCCTGTACTGGGTTATTATGGTGGGTTCCAAAGCTTGCCCAACATTCAATTGCTTAAGTTCGGAAAAAATAATTTCGGATGTTATATTGATGATGCTAACGGTCCCGCTGGTGGACCATTCTATAGTAATATAGATATGTTCGGCGTGGTAGATAGCCAGTTTAGAGTCATCTTGGTTGAGCGCCTAGCGGCTAAAACAAATTCTTCTGCCAACTGGGATTATAAAATCAAAACCTCTCCAAATGACACTTTGTCATATAACCAAATGCTGATTACAACCACCGGGCATTATTCATCCGAAGGGCTTGACACTACTTCGGGTTGGGATAATCCGGACAATTTACCTAGTCCTATTCAATCTATAATAATGACAAGAGACAATTTTGATTTCACAATCGTTTCTAATTATCTTTTCAAGGATGGGAAATATGTTTTTACAGACAGTAAATTGCAGAAAATAAAGACAGCGAAATAAATTTAGTTCTTCCTTTATAGTACTTAGCTTCACCTTCGGTGTCCTGTTCAGGAAAATAAATCTCAATTTCTGTCGCCAGGGCAATATTATTTCCTCCATTTATTCAATTTATCCTTTTCTATATTGTATTCATAAACTACCCTTGTCACACTATCTATATAAATCCATCCATCTGTTGTAAACCTGTAGCAACAGGTATCTCCGTTATTTACATCAAATGCTTCATGTCCAATATGAAATACAAAATATTTTACTGTATCTGTATTTTTGACATCATCCATTTCCCATTTAATATCTTTTCTCGATTCGCTTTTAATAAGTTTATTATTCGAATGGTTAATATAGTCCCGCACTAATTTATCAGCCCAATCCATATTTTTTCGAGAAACCACTTTTGTTGAATCTGCAGAATTATAGGTGCCAAGTTGCGCAACAGCAGGAAATGTTGCAATTGCTAAGCTTGTAAAGAGTAGAATGAATTTTTTCAAATTACAAATTGTATGAAAATTATGCCGGATTCTGCTCCACTTTCACCTTGGGTATCCTGTTTAGGAATATAAACCCAAGCACAAAGAATGATAGCAGGAATGCAATTGAGTTGCGCATATCACCTGTAATGTCAAATATCCAGCCATAAAGGAATAAGCCAAGCACGCTGCCTATGTTCTCACACACATCGTAAAAACTGAAGAACGATGCATGATCTTCGGTCTCAGGTAATAATTTAGAATACGTAGAGCGCGATAGCGCTTGTATACCGCCCATTACCAAACCTACAAAAAATGCCAGCACCCAAAACTCAACTAGTGTATAAGTAAAAAATGCTCCTATGCAAATGCCAATCCAAACTATAATGGCCCATTTAAGCATAGTTACATCGCCTCTTTTTTTTGCAATAAGCGAAAACAAATAAGCTCCGCCCACCGCTACAAACTGTATAATAAGTATGGTAAGTATAAGGTCGCCTGCTTTCAGGTGAAGCGTATCTGAGCCGAACAGATTAGCAATGAGCATAATTGTTCGTACACCGGTATTGTACACAAAAAATGCAATGAGGAATCTTCTCAATCGTTTTGTTTCTTTCAGTAAGTTCCATACTTTTCTCAGCTCCTGATAGCCCTTCCAAATATTCTGGCCTTCATCTTTTCGCACAAACCCAAATGGGTTAGTGGGCAGATAACGGAAAGTTATTTGTGCAAAAGCTATCCACCAAACACCTACAGTAATAAATGACCAGCGTGTTGCCATACCCACAGCACCGTCTCCTGTAAGTCCCAATAGCGAAGGCTTAGATACCATTACAAGGTTTATTATTAATAGTATCGAACTACCTATATAACCCAATGCAAAGCCTTTTGCGCTTACCCTGTTCTGATCATGCGGTTCAACTATTTCGGGTAAATAAGCATTGTAAAAAACTATACTACCTGCATAACCTACACAGGCAAATATTACCAATAGTATGCCCAACCATAAATTTGAAGCAGTAAAAAAATACATGCCACTACATGCAAGCGCGCCCATGTAACAGAAAAATTTCATGAACACTTTTTTATTTCCCCTATAATCGGCAATACCCGAAAGCAAAGGCGAAATTGCTGCTATTACTAAAAAGGCAAATGAAAGCGCGTAGGTATAAAGTGCATCGGGAAGAAATTTGAACCCGAGAAAAGTTACCTTTTCGGAATTATTGGAATGTGTAACAGCAGAATAATAAATAGGAAAAATGGTAGAAGTAATTACCAGGTGATAGACTGAGTTTGCCCAGTCGTACATAGCCCAGGCATTTTCTACTTTTTTATCTCCTTTCTTAAATATATTCATGTGCAGGACAAATGTAAATGATAATTACAAATAGAACACGGATACGGCTGATTAAACCAATTTTCACTGATACATGCTTTATATATGACACCTTCAGCAGGCTATTGTATTTTGTAAATTTAATCTGTGCGAATCCGCTTAATCCGTTTTATCTGTGTTCTATCATTTCTTTTTCTTCGCCATTCTGGCTTTATATATCTCAAGGTATTTAGGTGCTGCATTTGCGCAATCCGTCATAAAATCTTTCACGATATCCAAAGGCATTTGCTCAGCAGTATTAAAGTTTATACAGCCCTTTTGAAACTTGGCCTTGTTTAACAATTTAGAATATTTTTCATGCACAGGTTTATGCCCGTATAAAACCATATTATGGATGCTCATATGGCTTTTTACACTCGACAAAGCATAAATAAACGCACCATCTATTTCATAAAACACCATTTCTTTACCCATCATTTCACCTATTCTGGGCTTGACATTTTTATTCGTTTCCACAATAATTTTATGGATCGATGCAAGGATTTTCTTCCGTTCTGGCCCTTGCTGGTTAAAATATTCAGTAACAGTCATTTTCCATGTTTTATTTCTTCAAAAATATCATTTTTTGACCAATTTTTAATTTACTTTTTGGCCATGCAACTATTCTGCCCTTATCGTTATATTATCTATAATATACAGACAATCAGCAGTTATTTACAAATAGTGTTTTATGGCTAAATGATACAATTGTTGCGTTTTTATCATCAAATTCTAAAACGAGACAGTATGTATCTAATTTCACATTTCTTTTTCTTAGCTTTGCCACTTATCCTACATATTACTTACACATGGAGCATTTTTACAAGGCAATTCGTTTTATAAGTGTTTGTTTTCTTCTCTTGGTTATTACCCCTGTAAAAGCTCAGGTAATAACAACTATTGTAGGTGCCGGTGCCGGAGATGGCGGACTGGCTACTGCTGCCAATTTAAACTATCCTTATGCTGTTGCGGTTGATGCAACAGGCAATATTTACATTGCTGACCAAAGCAACAACCGTATCCGTAAGGTAAATACAAGTGGCATTATTTCAACTATTGCAGGTACAGGTACTTCAGGTTTTTCGGGTGATGGCTTGCAGGCAACTGCTGCTGAATTAAATTCTCCTTCCTCTGTTATTCTCGATGCTTCAGGTAATATACTTATATCTGACGCAGGTAACAATCGTGTACGTAAAATAAACACCAGTGGTATTATTTCTACTATTGCAGGCAGTGGTCCTTCAGGTTATAATGGCGATAGTATTCCTGCAACAGCCGCTGAAT
Organism: Bacteroidota bacterium; assembly: GCA_013288345.1. GTDB lineage: Bacteria > Bacteroidota > Bacteroidia > JABEUT01 > JABEUT01 > JABEUT01. Next base: position 27,254 of record JABDCA010000005.1, read on the forward strand.
TGTATTCACCTCAGCAAATTGCATTAGATGCTTCAGGCAACCTCTATATTGCTGATTATTATAATCAACGTATTCGTAAAGTAAATACAGCAGGACTTATTTTGACTATTGCAGGTGATGGTAATGCAAATTTTTATGGCGATGGAAAGCCTGCCATTGGTTCAGAATTAAATGGCCCTTATGGTGTGGCTGTAGACAATACCGGTATAATATATATTGCCGATATGAATAATAACCGTATCCGTGAAATAGATTTGACTGGGAATATGTCGACTGTAGCAGGTAACGGTCTTGCTGGCTATCTGGATGGATCTGGAAGCTCATCACAATTAAATGGCCCAAGTGGTTTATATGCCGATGCTTCGGGCAATTTATACATTGCTGACCAAGCGAACAATCGTATAAGAATGCTAGACAATACCAATACTGTTTCAACAATAGCAGGTGATGGAAATACTGGGTATGTAAATGGCCCGGTAGGCTCAGCAGAGATGTATAACCCAACTGGAGTAACTGTAGATAATTCAGGTAATGTATTTGTAGCAGATTATTTTAATTACAGCATACGAGAAATTTCAGCAGGCACAGTCAGCACTGTGGCCGGTGGCCCAGCCAATCAACATTTTACAGGTGATGGAAGTACCGGTAACAATGCAATACTAAACAACCCAATGGGAGTAGCTCGCGATAAATCGGGTAATATTTATTTTGCAGATCAGAATAATTACAGGATACGGGAATTTAATATTTCAACACATATTATTACAACAGTGGCCGGTAACGGTACACAAGGTTTTTCGGGTGATAACGGCCCTGCAACTGCTGCTGAATTTTCCAACCCCGGTGCCTTAGCAGTTGACGATTCAAACAACATTTATATTGCCGATCAAAATAACTACAGGATACGTAAAGTAACTAACACCACAGGTATAATTACCACATATGCCGGTAACGGTAACAATACATACGCCGGCGAAAATGGGCTGGCAGATACAGATGCAGTAGGATCCATTCAGGGTGTTGCAGTTGACACAGCAGGCAATGTTTATTTTTCAGACGTTACAAGTAATATAATATGTAAGATTACCAAGTCCACAGGTAAACTGAACACAATTGCAGGAATTCCACAAAATGGAGGCTATAATAATGATGGACTAACATCTGCCACAATGTTATACTACCCTTATGGATTAGTCCTGGACAAAGCGGGTAATGTTTACTTTATTGATGCCGGTAATGTTCTTTTAAGGAAACTAAAAATATCTGTAGATAGTGTGATTACTATTGGCGGACAATATGATAATTCCAGCACTCCATCCATTGGCCCTAAAGTATTAGCAACCTCAATAGGCGCTTTTTACAGCCCTTCGCTTATAGCGCTTGACACCTTGAATAACATTTATGTTACCGATGGAAGCAACAACCAAATAGTAAAAATTGACAAATACGATAGCTTACAGGTTATAGCGGGTGCAGGCGGAGTAGAAGAATCGCAAACTTATAATGGTGAAAACATTATGGGCACTGCTGCATATTTATACAACCCAAATGGTATTGCAGTTGATGATTCCGGTAACGTATTTTTTGCAGATGCCAACAATAACCGAATTAGAGAATTAAGGGTTACAGGGCCAAATATTATAATCCAGCCTCCAACTTATTCATACGGCTGCCTTGGCTGGCCCGCTACTTTAGCTATAGGTGTGCAGGGTACAGGTGTTACTTACCAGTGGCAGATCGATTCGATGAAAGGCACAGGATGGGCAAATGTTCCCAACTCTGGTGCATATTCAGGTGCAAACAAAGACACGTTGCATATCGGCACTGTTACTACATATAGTGTACAATACCAATGTATCATCAATTCCGGTTACGTAACCTCATCTCCTTCTTATTTCAGTGCTATAACCAGACCAACTATAAGTTTCACTTCAAATCAAAACCTATATGACAGCGTTTGCCCAAGTTCATATGTACAGGTAGAAGCATCAGGCGGATTAACATATAAATGGAGCGATAGCACTACAGGTGTATTTGGTAATTTTTACCCTAATGTAACAACAACCTATTCTGTAGCTGCTCAAACACAAGGTTGTATTGTAGATACTACTATAAAAATTCTTGTAGTCAAGCATATTCTTAAAGCGTTGGCATTACCCGGCAATACAGTTTGCAGGGGACAATCGGTAACCCTTTATGGTAGCGGTGGCAGTGCTTATTCATGGAACCGTTCAACGGGTAATACTTATACATTCAACGCCGATACATCGGGAAGTTATATTATGAATGGTATAGAAGGCGGGGCTGCAGGTTGTAATGATTCTGCCCTTGTAACAATAAAAGTAAATCCCCTACCTGTTGTATCTGCTTCAAGCACAAAAGATAGTATCTGCGAAGGTGCCGGCGTAACCCTAACAGCAAGTGGGGCTTCAACCTATAGCTGGAGTAACGGCATCACCAATGGTGTAGGCTTCACTCCTTCGGCTTCGGCTGTTTACTATGTTACTGGTACCGATGCTAATGGCTGTTCGGCTTCTGCTTCGCTTAC
>JABDCA010000005.1:29901-124497 GCA_013288345.1 Bacteroidota bacterium
ATCACCAATGGTGTAGGCTTCACTCCTTCGGCTTCGGCTGTTTACTATGTTACTGGTACCGATGCTAATGGCTGTTCGGCTTCTGCTTCGCTTACCGAAGTGGTTAACCCATTGCCTATTGTTACCGGTACTGCTTCTCCGGATGCTGTTTGCCAGGGCGCTTCACTCTCTCTTTCCGGTAATGGCGCTGCTTCTTATACATGGTCGGGTGGGGTTACTAATGGGATTGCTTTTGTTCCTGCTTCTTCGGGCTCTTATTCTGTTACCGGTAAAGATAAAAATGGTTGTCTCGGTTCGGCTGCTGTTAATATTACGGTTAATCCTTTACCGGTTATATCGGCTTCTGCTTTCCCTTCGGCTGTCCTTTGTCAGGGCTCTTCACTCGCTCTCTTTGGGGCCGGTGGTGCTTCTTACTCATGGTCCAATGGGGTGAACAACGGGGTTTCTTTTACTCCTCCTGCTTCTACTACTTATACCGTTACTGGTATCGATGCTAATGGTTGTACCGCTTCTGCTAACATTGCTGTTACGGTGCATCATAAGGTGGTTCCTACTCTTACTTCTAATAACACTACTTGTGGTTTAAAGAATGGTTCTGCTTCGGCTTCGGGTTCTAATGGTATTGCTCCTTATACGTATTCATGGAGTACCGTGCCGGCTTCTTCAACTTCTTTCATCGATAGCCTTGCTCCGGGTACTTATGTGGTTACGGTGTCTGATTCGGCTAACTGTGCTTCTTCTTCGGCCGTTTCTATTGGTTCTTCTACGGCTCCTATTCTTTCGGTTTCTACTACTAACAGCAACTGTGGCTTTTTAGGTACCGGTTCTGCTTCGGTGGCTGTTACAGGGGGCAATGCTCCTTACCACTATATGTGGAACAATGGCGATACGCTGGCTTCGAACTATAACTTAAGGGCTGCTACTTATATTATTACGGTTACTGATGTGAATGGCTGTTCTTCTTTTGCTCCGGCTATTGTATCTAACCTTAACGGCCCTAAGATAACTACTCAGTCTATTGTTAATGTAAAGTGTAATGGCTCGCCTACGGGTGCTATTACGGTGGCCGTGTCGGGTGGTAATCCTCCTTATCATTACAACTGGTCCAACGGTTCTTCTTCTTCGGCTATCTCGGCTCTCTTTGCTGGGCCTTACCAGCTGGTGGTGTTCGATGCTGACAGTTGTACCAGTGTGGAGAGCTTTGTAATTACCCAGCCTAATGCTTTATCGGTTTCTTCGGCTTCGGTGAAGGCTGACTGTGGTGTTTCTAATGGCTCTGCTTCGGTGGCTGTTACCGGTGGCCTTGCTCCTTATTCGTATTCTTGGAACAATGGGGTGTCGGCTAATGTGAATGCTGCTGTTCCGGCGGGTGTTTATTATGTTACCATTATCGATGCCAATGGTTGTGCTGATTCTTCTCTTATTGCAGTCTCTAATAAAACGGGGCCTTCGCTGGCTTTATCGCTGTCGGCTAATGCTAGCTGTGGCAGTGGTGGTTTAATTTCTGTAGTAGCTACTGGTGGTTCTTTACCTTATGCTTATCATTGGAGCAATGGTGTTACGGCTTCTTCTGTATCTAATGTGCCTGCCGGTAATTATTATGTTACGGTTACTGATGGCAAGGGTTGTGTGGGTTCTGCTGACACTTCGGTATCTGAAGTTGTTCCTGCTGCACTTTCGCTTTGTATGGTTACCGTGGATCCTTTAGTGGGTAAGCACAACTATATTATATGGGATAAGAGTTTGGCTAAAAAAATATCGCATTACAATATTTACAAGGAAAGTACTTCGGCGGGTGTTTACTTTAAAATTGATTCTGTTCCTTTTGACAGTGCAGGTATTTATGTCGATCTGCTTTCGGATGCTACGGTGCGTAGCTGGAGATACAAAATATCGCAGGTCGATTCTTGCGGTAACGAGTCTTCGCTGAGCCCTGCTCACAAGACCATGCACCTTACCGTGAACCAGGGTGTGGGTCATAATATTAACCTGATATGGGATAATTACGAGGGCCTCAACTTCTCTACTTATTATGTCTACAGGGATACTATTGCTTCTAAGTTTACCCTTATCGATTCTATTCCTAACAACATATTTACGTATACCGATAATAAGTTCCCTTATTCTACCAAGCCTTTCTTATACCGTATCGGTATCAGTAATCCTGGTGGTTGTGCTCCGGCTATTGAGGCTATTAACTACAATGCTTCTAAGTCGAACACGGGTAACTTTACCTTTAACCCTACTGCAGGTATTGCTGCTATCGATGCGGCCAATGCCGGTTTGTCGGTCTTCCCTAATCCTAACAACGGCGTCTTTACTTTTGCTCTCAATACCGACAAGGGTTCTAAAGAACTTAATCTGTCTGTTGTTAATACGCTGGGTCAGGTGGTTATCTCTCATGTTTACGAGGATGTCCCTGCTGCCTTTACTAAAACTCTTGACCTCTCTTCTTTAGCTAAAGGGGTGTATTTCCTTAAGCTGCAATCCGATAATAATACGCTGTATAATAAAGTAGTAATTCAATAAAAATGAATAAAACCTCAACAACAATTTATAGTTATTCTATCATGAAAAAAAATTACCGAAACTCAGCACTTGCACTTGTTGCATTATTCTGTTTTGCATTTAACATCAATAGTAATGCCCAGGTAATACGTACCGTGGCAGGAGATGGTACCCCAGGCTATCAAAGTGATGGAGTTCCTGCAACCACTACTGCTCTAAATGCTCCTTTTGGAGTAGCTGTTGATAAAGCCGGCAATATTTTTATTGCTGACCAATATAACCAGAGAATTCGCGAAGTAGTAAGATCTACCGGCGACATGATATCTTTAGTAGGTAATGGAAGCGCAAGTTTTGGTGGTGATGGGTTCACAAGTTCGTCTGTTTCATTAAACTACCCAACAGGTATAGCATTAGATACTGCGGGTAATATATACATAACAGATGTGAACAACTACCGTGTACGGGAAATAGAAAAAACCACCGGAATCATTAACACTATAGCAGGTAATGGAGCCTCAGCATATGGTAGCAGTGGTATACCTGCTTCATCAGCAGGCATGTCTCCTCAAGGTATTGCATTAGATGATTCAGGCAACATTTATTTAACAGATGCTACTGCCCAAATGGTCTATAAAATTTATGCTTCAAACGGCAATTTTGTAAGTATTGCAGGTGATGATACTGCAGGTTTCGCAGGTGATAATGGCCCTGCAACCGCTGCCAAACTTAATGGCCCTGTTGGATTATCGCTTGATAAGAAGAGGAATATTTATATAGCTGATCAGAACAACAATCGCATACGAATGATTAACCAAAATACTGGTATCATAACTACAATTGCCGGAACTGGTAGTACGAATGTAGATTATACTGTCACTAGCAGCAAAGCTGATACAAGCGCTATTTACGCTCCTTATGCAGTTGCTGTGGATACTATAACAGGTAATATTTATATAACCGACCCGAATAATGTGGTACGTGTTATAAACGTAGCAACCGGAATTATTAAACCATTTGCAGGTATTGCAGGTAATGGTAGCTTCGGAGGTGACGGTATGGATGCAACTATTGCTAACTTAGATAGCCCAATGGGCCTGGCAATTGATGATTCTGATAATGTTTATATGACCGATCAGGGGAATGAAAGAATTCGTGAAATTTTCACAAATGGCCCGGCTATTACCTCTGAACCTGTCCCTTCCTATGCTTGTAATAGCTCAAGCGCTTCATTTGGTATTACAGCAACAGGTGTAGGTGTTACTTATCAGTGGCTCGTAGATTCGAACTATTCAGGAAAGTGGGATACACTTAAGAATGCAGGCGTTTATTCAGGTGCCACTACTGATTCATTAAAGATCAGTGTAGTTAATGCTATGAATACTACTGAGTATATGTGTATACTAAATAATGGTTTTGATGTTTCGACGGCTGTGTATTTAAATATAAATTCATACCCGCCTATAGCACAATTTAATGGCCTTGTTGATAGTATATGTTCAGGTGCTCAAACCACTATTACTGCTTCTCTCTATTCAGGAGGTGGAGGATACGTTATTAACCCTCACGATCAAAAGAAACCTGTAGTAGTGGGGCCTACTACCAGTTATCTATGGAATACCGGAGACAGTACTTCCACACTAACAGTAAGCCCACTTGTAACTACTACGTATAGCTTAGCGCTATATCAAAATGGCTGTACAACTGATACTACCGTAACCGTATACGTTGACAGAGATAAAGTACAAGGTACAGCCTTCCCATCATCTTCTGTTTGCGCCGGTAATAATGTTACCGTGTTTGGCAGCGGTGGAACAGGATCTTATTCATGGAGCGGTGGAACTGGCAATGTAAGTAATGGTGTGAGTTTTTCACCTGCTGCTACAGCTACATATACTGTAACCGGTGTTGATGCAATGGGCTGTATATTGCAGAACACTTTTCCTTTAACAGTAAATACACCACCATTTATTATTATAACATCAAACCTTAAGGACACCATGTGTGCCGGAGATGTATTATCCCTAACAGCAAGTGGGGCTTCAACCTATAGCTGGAGTAATGGTATCACCAATGGTGTAGGCTTCACTCCTTCGGCTTCGGCTGTTTACTATGTTACTGGTACCGATGCTAATGGCTGTTCGGCTTCTGCTTCGCTTACCGAAGTGGTTAACCCATTGCCTATTGTTACCGGTACTGCTTCTCCGGATGCTGTTTGCCAGGGCGCTTCACTCTCTCTTTCCGGTAATGGCGCTGCTTCTTATACATGGTCGGGTGGGGTTACTAATGGGATTGCTTTTGTTCCTGCTTCTTCGGGCTCTTATTCTGTTACCGGTAAAGATAAAAATGGTTGTCTCGGTTCGGCTGCTGTTAATATTACGGTTAATCCTTTACCGGTTATATCGGCTTCTGCTTTCCCTTCGGCTGTCCTTTGTCAGGGCTCTTCACTCGCTCTCTTTGGGGCCGGTGGTGCTTCTTACTCATGGTCCAATGGGGTGAACAACGGGGTTTCTTTTACTCCTCCTGCTTCTACTACTTATACCGTTACTGGTATCGATGCTAATGGTTGTACCGCTTCTGCTAACATTGCTGTTACGGTGCATCATAAGGTGGTTCCTACTCTTACTTCTAATAACACTACTTGTGGTTTAAAGAATGGTTCTGCTTCGGCTTCGGGTTCTAATGGTATTGCTCCTTATACGTATTCATGGAGTACCGTGCCGGCTTCTTCAACTTCTTTCATCGATAGCCTTGCTCCGGGTACTTATGTGGTTACGGTGTCTGATTCGGCTAACTGTGCTTCTTCTTCGGCCGTTTCTATTGGTTCTTCTACGGCTCCTATTCTTTCGGTTTCTACTACTAACAGCAACTGTGGCTTTTTAGGTACCGGTTCTGCTTCGGTGGCTGTTACAGGGGGCAATGCTCCTTACCACTATATGTGGAACAATGGCGATACGCTGGCTTCGAACTATAACTTAAGGGCTGCTACTTATATTATTACGGTTACTGATGTGAATGGCTGTTCTTCTTTTGCTCCGGCTATTGTATCTAACCTTAACGGCCCTAAGATAACTACTCAGTCTATTGTTAATGTAAAGTGTAATGGCTCGCCTACGGGTGCTATTACGGTGGCCGTGTCGGGTGGTAATCCTCCTTATCATTACAACTGGTCCAACGGTTCTTCTTCTTCGGCTATCTCGGCTCTCTTTGCTGGGCCTTACCAGCTGGTGGTGTTCGATGCTGACAGTTGTACCAGTGTGGAGAGCTTTGTAATTACCCAGCCTAATGCTTTATCGGTTTCTTCGGCTTCGGTGAAGGCTGACTGTGGTGTTTCTAATGGCTCTGCTTCGGTGGCTGTTACCGGTGGCCTTGCTCCTTATTCGTATTCTTGGAACAATGGGGTGTCGGCTAATGTGAATGCTGCTGTTCCGGCGGGTGTTTATTATGTTACCATTATCGATGCCAATGGTTGTGCTGATTCTTCTCTTATTGCAGTCTCTAATAAAACGGGGCCTTCGCTGGCTTTATCGCTGTCGGCTAATGCTAGCTGTGGCAGTGGTGGTTTAATTTCTGTAGTAGCTACTGGTGGTTCTTTACCTTATGCTTATCATTGGAGCAATGGTGTTACGGCTTCTTCTGTATCTAATGTGCCTGCCGGTAATTATTATGTTACGGTTACTGATGGCAAGGGTTGTGTGGGTTCTGCTGACACTTCGGTATCTGAAGTTGTTCCTGCTGCACTTTCGCTTTGTATGGTTACCGTGGATCCTTTAGTGGGTAAGCACAACTATATTATATGGGATAAGAGTTTGGCTAAAAAAATATCGCATTACAATATTTACAAGGAAAGTACTTCGGCGGGTGTTTACTTTAAAATTGATTCTGTTCCTTTTGACAGTGCAGGTATTTATGTCGATCTGCTTTCGGATGCTACGGTGCGTAGCTGGAGATACAAAATATCGCAGGTCGATTCTTGCGGTAACGAGTCTTCGCTGAGCCCTGCTCACAAGACCATGCACCTTACCGTGAACCAGGGTGTGGGTCATAATATTAACCTGATATGGGATAATTACGAGGGCCTCAACTTCTCTACTTATTATGTCTACAGGGATACTATTGCTTCTAAGTTTACCCTTATCGATTCTATTCCTAACAACATATTTACGTATACCGATAATAAGTTCCCTTATTCTACCAAGCCTTTCTTATACCGTATCGGTATCAGTAATCCTGGTGGTTGTGCTCCGGCTATTGAGGCTATTAACTACAATGCTTCTAAGTCGAACACGGGTAACTTTACCTTTAACCCTACTGCAGGTATTGCTGCTATCGATGCGGCCAATGCCGGTTTGTCGGTCTTCCCTAATCCTAACAACGGCGTCTTTACTTTTGCTCTCAATACCGACAAGGGTTCTAAAGAACTTAATCTGTCTGTTGTTAATACGCTGGGTCAGGTGGTTATCTCTCATGTTTACGAGGATGTCCCTGCTGCCTTTACTAAAACTCTTGACCTCTCTTCTTTAGCTAAAGGGGTGTATTTCCTTAAGCTGCAATCCGATAACGCAACATTATACAACAAGGTTGTGATTCAGTAAATAACAGAAAAATAATTCAACTAAAAAGCCCTGCAGAAATGCGGGGCTTTTTTGTTATGCAAGATTTAAACAAGCAAGAATTTTCTTCGCAAGTATCGCCGCAATCTTTTCATTCGATTCATGAGTCCAGCCGGCAATATGTGGTGTGAGAATTACCTTATCGCTTTTTAAAAGGTATTGAAATGCTTCAGGTAATTTATTTTGGTCAAGTCCTTCAAATGAAACCGTTTCGTATTCCAGTACATCAATACAAGCGCCAAGTACTTTGCCCTGTTTCATGGCTTGTACAAGGTCATCGGTCTTTAATACTTTTCCGCGGGCAGTATTTATAAGGTATATGTTCTTTTCAAATTTTCTAAGGAAAGCACTATCCACCATATAACGTGTTTCATCAGTAAGTGGAATATGCAGGCTCAGTACATCTGCTTTTTCAAATAATTCTTGCAGCGTAGCCTCTTTCACATATTCATCCGAAAAATTCTTTTTGTATTTGTCGTACGCTAATACTGTTACACCAAAACCTTTCAGGCGTTGTGCAAAAGCACTTCCCATATTTCCATATCCTATTATACCGACTGTTTTCCCTTGCAGTTCAATTCCGCGGTTGCCTTCGCGTATCCAATGCCCCTGCCTTACTTCAGTATTGGCCCGGCAAATATTATTGAACAGTGCAAGTAGCATGCCCAGCGCATGTTCGCCCACAGCATCACGATTACCTTCAGGTGCATGCAGGCAATGTATTCCGAGCGTCTGGGCAAAATGCACATCAATATTTTCCATACCAGCACCGGCACGGGCAATAAATTTCAAGTTAATTCCTTTGCTAATTAGCTCTTTATCTAATTTAATGCGACTACGTATTACAATACCGGTGTACTCAGGCAATTTTGCAGCAATCTTTTCTTTATCCCATTCGTACTGCAAATCGCAAACCAGCCCTGCTGCTTCCAACTCCTTTTGCAAGCGAGGGTGAACACTATCTATAAACAATACTTTATGCGAATTTGCCATTGGTAACAAGTATGATATTGCGAAAATAAGACAATACAATAAGAAAAGCGAAACATCGTTTAGTTTTTAGATGTAGATTTATAGCTTCAAAACACAAATGACACCTCCTAAAAAAAGAATAGCCATACTCGGTTCAACCGGTTCTATCGGGCAGCAAACATTAGATATTGTTCGCGCTAACCCTGACCGCTTGCAGGTGGAGGTGCTTACCGCACAAAACAATGCCGATCTGCTTATTGAACAGGCAATAGCTTTTGAACCTAATGCAGTTGTAGTAGGCGAAGAAAAATATAAGTATGTAAAAGAAGCGCTTCAAAAGCACGATATAAAAGTATTTACCGGCGCTGATGCACTTTGTCAGGTGGTGCAAATGGAAACTGTAGATATAGTGCTTGCAGCTATTGTAGGCTTTGCAGGTTTACGTTCAACCATTGCTGCTATAGAAGCAGGCAAGCCTATTGCCCTTGCCAATAAAGAAACCCTGGTGGTGGCAGGAGCATTGGTTACTGCTTTAGCTAAAGAAAAAGGCGTTAATATTTATCCTGTCGATTCGGAACACTCAGCCATATTCCAGTGCCTTGCAGGTGAGTTTCATAATAAGATAGAGAAGATATACCTGACTGCAAGTGGCGGGCCCTTCAGAGGGAAGGATACAAAATTTCTTTCTTCTGTAACTAAAGCTGAAGCGCTGAAACACCCGAACTGGAGCATGGGAGCTAAGATCACTATTGATTCGGCAACTATGATGAACAAAGGGCTTGAAATAATTGAAGCGGGCTGGTTGTTTGGTTTGAAGCCGGAACAGATCGAAGTCATCATTCATCCCCAATCAATTATTCACTCTCTTGTACAATTTGAAGATGGCTCTATAAAAGCGCAAATGGGGCTGCCCGATATGAAACTGCCTATACAATATGCTCTGTTCTATCCGCAGCGCATTGCATCTACTTTTAAGCGTTTCGATTTTGCTGCTTATCCTTCTCTTACTTTCGAAAAACCCGATATGCAAACCTTCCCTGCCATTCAACTGGCATACGAGGCTATGAAAAAAGGCGGCAACCTGCCTTGCGTTTTGAATGCAGCTAATGAAATTGCAGTTGGCGCTTTTCTAAATGATGAAATAAGGTTTAATGATATTCCTGCTGTGGTTGAAAAATGCATGAATAAGGTCAACTATATCGCCACACCATCTTTGCCAGATTATATAGCCAGCGATACTGAAGCAAGAAAAGAAGCACAATCGCTGACCAAAAAGAAAATCTCTTTGTAAATGGGTCTTCGGACTAAGGCCATATACTTATTTATTTTAATAGGATTACTTTCTGTGCGTTCATTTGCACAACAAGACAGCATTTACAGATTACCTCCTGCAAAACTCCTCGACCCTTATATTTATTCAGGCTTACTGGATGCGCAAGACCAGATCATAGCGCCCTTTCATTGGAATGGAACACAATGGGCAACATTTGGTGTACTTGCTGCCGGAGAATCTGCATTAATATTTGCAGGTGGAGATAAAGCGATACAATCATGGGCACAAAGCCACCGCAACAACACAACAAATTTTATTGAAGGTAACTTCGGCGACCCTTTTGGCGATGGCCTCTATCCTGCTATACTTATAGGGTCTGCTTATATTTTTGGTTACGCCCTTAAAAATACCCACTTAAAAAAGATGGCACTGTTAACAACAAAAACATTGGTAATAAGTGCAGCAACTGCACTTATATTAAAATCAATTGCCGAAAGAGACAGGCCTTTTCAGCATAACCCACCCAACAATTTGTACTGGAACGGACCCGTTGGTAAATTAGACCGCAATTCATTTCCTTCGGGCCATACCACAGTGGCCTTTGCAACTGCGTCGGGTATTGCTATGGCTTACCCAAAGCCTATTATTATTCCTATACTCGCATACAGTTTTGCTGCTGTTACGGCGTATGGAAGAGTAAATGGTAACTGGCACTGGGGATCGGATGTTTTAATGGGCGCTGCCATCGGATATTTTACATCGAGGCTTATTTATACACACGATAACCTTGGAAAGGCATTACGAAAAGTAAAGCCCATTGTACAGCCTTATCAATAGACTCCCGTAAGCTTATTCGCCTGTAATTATTTTGTCAGTCGATTTATGTTTCCTTACCTCATGTACCTTGCCAAATACGTGAAGGAATTTTTGTGAGATGGTGAAAAAGTCAACCCTACCACCTAAGCCAACTAAAGGGTATCTATTTATTACATCATAGCCGCCAAAAAGTGTAAACGACCCAATACCAACAAAGCCGCCAGCAAAAAAACCTGCCAGCCTGTTTAAGCTAAAATTATTTTCTATCCCTGCATCGCCTAATAATCCAAAGAAAAAAGTTGGATCAACGGTAATTTTATCATTCTCATTAAATATAAAATCGCCATAAAACCAGGTATAACCTAAGCCTAAACTTACATTGGGGCTTACAATAGCATCACCATTACTTATTTCGATACTACTAAAAGTAATAGGGATTGTTAAGGATCCCATAAGTGTTGCCTTATAGGTAGTATTATAATATAATGTATCGGGCCATTGACTAGGTTTACCCGGCAAGGCGTTGTTCTTTCCCGAGTCAGGGAATGAATATCCTCTTTTGGTTAAAAATTTAGTATTCGGGTTTCTTGTGTCTTGTTGCCCAATTGCAATTGAACTTATAAAAACAGAAAACAATAAAAAGTATAAATAATATTTCATTATGGAGAATATAATACAGACTATAGGTTACAGCCTGGTTATGACTTGGTGCAATTTAACTTACAGCCAAAGCCTTTTTCCATATCAAGGTATTGTGAATACTGCTGAGAGGTAAGTACTGCTTTTATTTTTGTATCGCGAATCTTGCAGAGTTTCACCGCTTTTTTATTCATGACAATTGTATCGCCTTTAGCTTTATCACGAGCATACTGCATATTATTTGCAAACTCCTCCTCAACAGGTAAAATTTTATTTATCTCGTCAGGGGTTATCTTATCCACGTTTTTCTTTACCTGATCAGTTTGTTGTTTGGCAAGTTGCTTATTAGTCATAGTGCCTTTTTCCTGTGCTATAACATTTGTTGCAAAAAAAGAAAGACCGATAAATAATGACAGGGAAGTTATAGTTTTCATATGTAGAGTTTTAAAAAATTAATTCAATTAATATGTGGCAAAATTGACTATAACAGGCTTTTAAAGTGTTATACATCTATTGATACTATTCATATATATCACAGCTATATTTCTGTTTATATTTAATTACTATTTCACGTGTATTCTGTGTCTTTTCTTTTCGTGCAGGTTTACCACCCACATACCGGTTGCAAAACCAACACAAGAACCCATAAACTCATCAGAAGCCCAATGTTGCACTTCATACACACGCGCAAACAGTGTAAAGCAAGCAGGCACAAACGACATTATTTTCCAAAACGTTGTATTAGCATTCCGGAACATTACTGTAGATAGTGCAAAAGCACTGGTTGCATGTCCGCTAGGCATAGACTCAAAAGCATTATTAAATTTAAAATTACCCGGATGGAATACAAATGGGCCCAGGTCATTATATGGCCTGTATCTTCCAACACCTATTTTAAGCACTTCGGTAAATAATTCAGAATAGGCACCGGCTTGCAATAATTCAATAGCTATTCTTTTGGCTTTATTATTATGGGCTAAAATTCCATACATGCCAAAAATGGCCGTTAATGAACCAATGGAATACCATTCGCCATAAACTCTGCCGGCCACAACCGGAATACTATATAAATAACGCTGTTTGCCAAGTGCCAAATTAGTTATACGTTGGTCAAATGGCATAAATGCAGCTGTGCCTGCCAATACCAATCCAACCCTTACCCAGTCTGCCGGGTGCCACCTGGCTGGGCCCTCAATAAAAAGTACTGTCTCATGCCCAAACTGACGAAGGCCGTAGTACTTCATATCTAATTTCTTTTCCTCTGCAGAATCCGCAGCTGTTTCTTTCCTTGTTACCGTATCAGCAACAACTGCATTAACAAGTTTTTGAAACTTTGTTGTATCCTTTCTGGGTACAGTATCTTTTGTTGTTTCCTGGGCAAAAGAATTTGTTGAAGTAGTTATAAAAAATAAAAGAAGTAACCTTATTATATGTTTCATTGTGGTTATAATTAGTTATAATGCCCACGGCGTTGCGGGTCTTCAAAGTAAAACTGAATAAATATTTTTTGTTCAGTTTGCACTGCAATATATGTTGGTGAACCTTCCTGGTAATGTGCCTGAGAATACAAGTAGTACTCGAACCCAACACTCATAGATTTATAGACCTGCAAGGTAATTTTAGGTTTTAGGATACCAATGGAATTATTGCCAAGCGTGGGAGCACCCACAATTTCTCCTTGGCCTGTATTATTAAAAAGATGTATCATATAATAATAGTACGTAATACCAACAGTAGCCACTTTACCCAATGAAAGAGAGCTTTCTGCTTTAGCCTCCCAGCCATACCCAAAACTATAATCGCGGAATTGAGAAGTATCTGTAATTGGGCCCGTACTATTACCTGCCAGTGGCACTAACCCCACATGCACATTGGTATATAGGTTTGAAGTTTTGCCAATTGGTACTTTAGAAAAAACGCCTCCTCCAATTGCAATTGTCGATAACTCAAAGGTTGTATTGTCCCAATAGTCGTAATACAAAAAGCCTGCTTTGAGAAATGAAACATTTCCACTTTGCGAATTGCTACCGAATAAGAAACCGTAACCTGTTACATTATCAATTATCTTTCTTCCTACGCCAATATCTGTTTCTACTCTTAATTTAAAAAAGTCAAACGGGTTACGCAATCTTTCTTCAAACGGATTACCATAATCGAACTGCACATTCACCATTTCACTTGTCTTTCCCGATAGAATAGCGTTTGAACGGTCATTTATAGCATGTATTCCGCCATACAGACTTATGTTCAATGGTTCCTTCTGATAAATTTCTTTATTGGTTGTTCTAAATGTTTTGCCTTGTATTAACCTGTTAAAGCCACGCATCGGGTCAATTAGCCCGGCTAATATCTCACGGAAAACTCTTTCTCTTCCATGGGTGCGGTCGTCAAGTACATTTGAACTGATGCGGTAAAGTATTTCTCCTAAAAGAATACCGTCCACTGTTGTATTCACTATATCTTCCCTTTCAGGTGTGCCATTCTCTCCGAATATTTTCCACATATAGCTACCTACAAGTGCAAAAGGAGCTGAGGCCCAGAAATTATAACCATTGCAGCGTGCATCGTTAAAATAAAAGTTACCCATTATAGGATGCGATAGAAAGTTATTTCCAAATCTGTCCTGATCCCACTCCCAACCCGGGCCCCAGGGGAATCCTGCTCTCAACGTGCGATTCCAGCTGATAACATTCACCTTTGAAAATCCCAGGTTTAATATTCTGCTGTCAATTAAACTCAGCGCCAGGTTATCTCCGCATACTTCTAAAAATGGCCTCCATAGCGAATACTTTTTGTTATATACCGAATCATCTCTCAATAGATCGCCATACTTATTCTGCACAATGGTATCAACCTTCGAAGACTTTTGAGGTTGGCTTCTTACCGAATCCGGGCCAATAGAATCAGAATGCAGTTTTATTTTTGCCGCCTTTATATCCTTTAACTGTTGATCTGCATTACCCAAGTTACGGTTAATGGTATCGAGTTTGGCAACGTGCTTTGTTGTATCAGGCGCAACGGTATCTTGCCCTATAAGGCATTTTGCAGTAAGAATGAATAGGGCCGAAAAAAGTATAGTTCTCATGATCCGTTATACCTTTCTGCCTTGTATTAATCTTAATACTACAGCTATAAGTGCAATAAAAAGTAATATGTGAATTAATCCTCCGGCATTATATCCAACATATCCGATAGCCCATAGTATTATTAATATAACAGCTACTAAGTAAAGTAAGTTTCCCATGATATTTTTTGTTTTTTAAATTGTGATTACTGAATTATTTGATCGTGATAATTTTAGTTTGTTGATGTTGTACTTGCTATACCTGAAGTATTGTTAGCAGGTGTTTCATGTGTAGGCAATGTCCAACACATACTCAGGCCCGATGCGCCCGGTATAGCCATCATACCCAGTGTAATGCCTTTGCATTTAAATTTGTGTAATTCGGGCAGAACAATACCGACTACTGCACCAACTGTAAGGCCCACCATATCATCTGATGGAAAATGCGCCAGCGCTTTTACTCTTAAATATCCCATAACTACCGGTGGAACTAATGCAGCGCCATACAAAAGAACTTTGCTTGCATCGGGGTTATAATCGCAATATACTTTCGCAGCAAAAAATGAAGTAAATGCAACTGATGCAGTATGGCCACTATATGCCGAATTGCGGTTGTTGCCTGAAGTCTGATCGCCTAAAGGAAGCTGGGAGTAGTATGTAATTGGGCGGTACCTGTTTTGAAAAGTCGGGCCAAACCAGCTATAGTTATATACTGTGAATGTAATAACGTGCCCTTCGCCATACATAAATAGAATCGGGAGCCAGTCTTTTTTTATCTTCTTATCGAAAATGAGTAATGCCGGAAGAATAACAAATACGGGTGGTTCAACCTCATCAGATAATTTGCTATACATTAAATGCTGACTAGGATTCTGGTGCAATGCCCATCTGTCAATAGAGTTAATTACACCCGGATTTAAGGCGGCTAATTCAGCACTGCTAAGGCTTGGTTTATTTTTAATTCTTCCAATTGCAGGATAGTCGGTAGCTAAGCCACCGGCTATTATAATGCTGCCACTAATGTAACTTACGTGGTATATTTTTTTCCTGGGAATACTATCTACCGACTGGCTAAATGCGGTAAGGCTAAAACCTAATCCTATTATAAGAGATAATAACTGTTTAGTAAAAACTGATTTGATAATTTTAATGATCATGAAAATGATTTTATAATTGATTTATTTTAATGTGGCAAAGGTGCCTGCCTTTGTCTGTAAAAGCTTTACATAACTCTGTTAAAGAGTTACATTTTTTACTTATAAAGTCTAGGATTGCTTTAATGTATTAGTGTGTACTAATACGTATTATTTGCTTTTAGCATTAGCGCCCTGAAGCTTCATGATCCTTTTGGAGATCCAAAAACATCCGAAAGCAAAAAAGGGCGCACATAATACATCTACCGTGTAGTGAACATGTTGTACCAACAATAAAAACCCAACAGATACTACTGCAAATAAAATATAGTACTTATCTACTTTTTTTACTGAGCATAGGTATAGTATAAATAAAGTAGCCGTATGGCCCGAAAAGAAAAGGTCGCGTGTAATGCACCTCGAGCCATACATTAAATTACAAATAGGATCTTTAAGTTCTATTAATCCGGCTGGGGCAAAAAAGCGGGTTATACTAATTGTCAGCATACGGGCAATAAGCAAAAAACTAAGGGCCATAAGCGCTGTAGTAAACATTCTTGGGTTGCTAATACACCTTAAAACGCATAGAATAATAACACTGGACATAAAGAACGTTATAGGAATAGAAACATTTTTTGCCGGCAGCCATTTTAAGAACAAGTCATTTAATAATACTCCGGTTTTACTATCCTGTATGTAGTTAAAGAAATAATTAGTGCTAAATAGTATAACAGGTAGTATTAACAATATAAGCACAAAGGTTCTTCTAAAAGACTTGCTGCTCCATTCATTATGCCAGTTGTCTCTTACTAATCTGCCGTATGTTCTTACCTTATATTCTCCCCAAGCTATTATACCGGGGTGCAAAGCAGGCAAAATTGCTTCAACTTGGCCATTAACATGATTTGAAATGACAGTTACCGGATGTAGTGGAAGGTCGAATTTATTTGTATATGTTTTCATGATTCAAGGCTTTTAGCAATTACAGGAATATATCTCCTGTTTTTCATACTGCAAATATTGGCCTTATCGCCCCCATAGCTATTGTACTAAGTCAGCAATATGTTACATCATTAACACCTTGGTGAACCAGTTAGCTTATATAGAGCAAGCCATTTACAAAAAATAAGGGGCTTTAAACGGGGTGAGAATGAAAATTGAGGTAACTTTGCACCTTATTTATTTTTATGGACACACTTATTAAGATATCGCAATTCCTACTTGGCCTTTCTATACTTATTATACTTCACGAAGCAGGACACTTTTTTACAGCCCGTTTTTTCAAAATTAAAGTAGAGAAATTCTACCTCTTCTTCGATCCATGGTTCTCGCTTTTTAAGTTCAAAAAAGGCGATACAGAATATGGGATAGGTTGGCTACCCTTGGGTGGTTACGTTAAAATATCGGGCATGATAGATGAGTCGATGGATAAGGAAGCTATGAAACTGCCTCCTCAGCCATGGGAATTCCGCTCGAAACCGGCCTGGCAAAGGCTTATTGTGATGATAGGCGGTGTTACTGTAAACGTATTGCTTGCGGTAGTAATTTATTGCATGGTGTTATTTGTGTGGGGCTCAGAATACCTTCCTACCCAAAATGTAAAGTATGGTATTTACTGCGACAGCACTGCTATTAGAATGGGCCTTAGAAATGGAGACCTAGTACAAACTGTTGATGGAAAAACGGTAGAGAACTTTGATAAGCTTGCACTTACCATAATTATGGATAAGGCAAAATCTATACAGGTACTGCGCAACGGACAAGCGCAAAACATCCCGATAACTGATAATGATATTTCGCAAATACTTAAGAATCCTCTTGAGTTCATTCAGATTCAATATCCGTGTGAGGTAGATTCAGTAGTGCCGGGTATGGCTGCTGCAAATGCAGGCCTTAAAAAAGGTGATAGGATTGTGAAGCTCGATACGCTTTCAACTCCTTATTTCCAGGAGTTTAAAACTGCTTTGGTAAAAGACAGCAATAAGGATGTTATGCTTACAGTCAATTCAGGTGATAATATAAAAACTTTAACTGCACATGTAAACAACAAAGGAGCATTAGGTTTTGTTCAGAGGGACCCATCTAACTATTTTGTAACTGTTAAAAAGAAGTACAGTTTTTTCGAAAGTATTCCTGCAGGGCTTAATATGTCCATAGAAAGTCTTAAAGGTTACATAAAACAGGTTAAGGTAATTTTTACGGTTAAGGGCGCTGCCAGCCAAATCAGCGGATTTGGCGGTATAGCTAAAGCTTATGGCAGTACATGGAACTGGCAGCATTTTTGGTTGCTTACAGCATTCATATCTATTATGCTGGCATTTGTAAATATATTGCCAATACCTGCATTAGATGGCGGCCATGTTATCTTCCTGCTTTACGAAATGATTACCCGCCGCAAGCCAAGCGATAAGTTTTTAGAGTATGCACAATGGGCAGGAATGATAATACTGCTTTCACTTATTCTATTTGCAAACGGTAACGATGTATTCAAGCTCTTTCATAAATAAATGACCAAAGCTATCTGTCATAGAATTCTTTTAGCAGTATCGTTATTCGCAGCTCTATCTGTTTCCGCACAGCAGTCAAACTCACGTGGTAGTGCAGCATCAAAAGATACTTCTATGAACAAATATTTGGGTTCAAGGAAGGACACAACCATGTCGCATAAAATATTGCTGATTCCTTTTGAATCTAAAATGCTAATGTCGGAAATTGGAAAAGAGATAAATGCAAAAACACACTTGAGCTACGCAGCTATTACAAGTGAACTCCGCCAGGAGCTTGATTTGGCAATGTACGCAACCCTGCGCAGGAGTTGTGTTACAGTCGATCTGCTTGATGGCAGGCAACGCTCTGATTCTATGTTGGCTTTTATTTATGGCTCTACCAGCTATAGTTATGATATAGTACCCGGCACCGCACCCGATGCCGGAAGCAAGGATAAAAACCATACCGGCCGTTATATTAACAATGGCCAGGTAGAAGTGCCTGTAGATTATAGCGAGCGGTTTATGAATGTAAGTTTATTAAACCCTAATTTATTAAGCATTCTCAGCGCCCGTTATGGCACTGATACCTATGTTTTTATTAACGAGCTTGATATAAAGAATGTAGATAACAATGCAACCAACCTATCTGATGAAACATACCGGAGACAGGTAGTAGTTCACTATTCAATACTTGATAATACAGGACATTACGTAAGCAAAGGAGTAGCAACAACCTACTTTCCATTTAGCGAAGATGAACCTAAAGAAATTGGAGAAAAATACTTTACTGCCGTTGGCCGCAACCTGATGAAAAACTATATACAAGGCCTTAAAGCAGATAAATTAAAAGAAGAAAAGAAAAAGTAATAAATTCGGGTAAAATTTAACCCTACAGATTAATTCCCTAAATAAAATATCATGAAAACAGCAGAATTAAAAGATACACACGGAATAGGAAAAGTATTAGATGAATTAGGGCTTTCGGGCATAATGAACGGAGCCACGACCGGAGAAAATTGGATCAAAACATCGGGTGATGCATTAGATTCCTATTCTCCATGTGATGGTGCCCTTATAGGGCAAGTGAAACAAGCTAGCGCTGCTGATTACGAAGAAGTAATGAAAACAGCCTGCAAAGCATTCCCGGAATGGAGAATGTGGCCTGCACCAAGGCGCGGCGAAGTAGTAAGGCAAATGGGCGATGCACTTAGGAAGTACAAAGAACCATTGGGCAAACTGGTATCGTACGAAATGGGTAAAAGCTACCAGGAAGGCCTTGGCGAAGTACAGGAGATGATTGATATATGCGACTTTGCAGTTGGCTTATCGCGCCAGCTTTATGGCTTAACCATGCATTCAGAAAGGCCATTGCACCGTATGTACGAGCAATACCATCCATTAGGGCCAATAGGTATTATAAGCGCATTTAACTTCCCTGTTGCAGTATGGGCATGGAACGCCATGCTGGCTATGGTTTGCGGAGACGTTTGTATTTGGAAACCATCGGAAAAAACCCCGCTTACTGCAGTAGCATGCCAACATATAATTGCACCTGTGTTAAAGAAAAACAATGTGCCTGAAGGTGTTAGCTGCTTAATTATTGGCGATTATAAAATTGGCGAACTCTTAAGTAAGGACACACGTGTTCCGCTTGTTTCGGCAACCGGTTCTACACGTATGGGTAAAAAAGTTGCTGTAGCAGTAGGCGAGCGTTTAGGCCGTTCGTTACTTGAACTAGGTGGCAACAACTCTATTATACTTACACCCGATGCTAATTTAAAAATGGCAATTACCGGTGTACTATTCGGCGCTATTGGAACAGCAGGACAACGCTGCACCACTACCCGCCGCCTTATTATACACGAAAGTATTTACGATAACCTGAAAGCATCATTAGAGAAAGCATACAAACAAGTACGCATTGGTAATCCGTTAGAAGAAGGTGTGTTGATGGGCCCACTTATTGATAAAGATGCGGTAAAAAATTATACCGATGCAGTTACAAAAATTACTGAGCAAGGTGGTAAAGTTATTTGTGGCGGTAAAGTGTTAGATGGCCCGGGATATGAATCGGGTTGCTATGTACTGCCAACTATAGCTGAGGTTAAAAACGAATACCCTATAGTGCAACATGAAACATTTGCGCCTATACTTTACCTTATTAAATACAAAACTATAGACGAAGCCATTGCATTGCAAAATGGTGTACCACAAGGGCTTTCGTCTTCTATATTCTCAAATAACATATTAGAAACCGAAAAATTCCTTTCACATTCCGGTTCCGATTGTGGTATTGCCAATGTTAACATTGGTACATCGGGCGCTGAGATAGGTGGCGCATTTGGTGGCGAAAAAGAAACCGGTGGTGGCAGGGAATCTGGCTCTGATGCATGGAAAAATTACATGCGCAGACAAACCAACACGCTGAATTTCAGTACACATTTGCCACTTGCACAAGGCATTAAGTTTGATATAGGAGAGTAATAGTTTCTTATTCTCATCTTACAGTCCTTAAAAAAATTAAGGTAGAGTATGTCATTTCCGCGACATACAGTACACCTTTGTTGACCTACATCAATTTAGTTGTTGTTGCTATTGATGACCTTTGTAGCACAGGATTACAGTACATTTTTCTTATCATCAATTTATGTTATGCGCAAAACATACATTGTCTTATTAACAGGTCTTTTAAGTTTAACCTCACCCTTACGGGCGCAGGTTTATTCTATTGCTAATGCTGCATGGACCAGTACTTCGGCATGGTCAACCATTGGTTGCGGTGGCGCAAGTTGCGGTTGTACACCTGGTGATCCGGTAATAATTTGCTCGGGTACCACTATAACCTTTACCGGTGCTTTTAGTGTTGGCCCTGGTGCAACTATCTCAACACTAACTATTAATACTGGTGGTAAGCTAATTGTAAATGGCGATGTAGATTTTAAAAAGAACAGTACTGTAACTATAAATTCAGGAGGTGCACTTGTAATAAATGGAAACTTTACCAATAATAATAACAGCACAGGTATAACCGATAATGGCGGCATGTCAATAAGCGGTACGGGTACATTTGGTAATGGTTCCACGGTTACAGGCAGTGGAGCGGTTGTAGTTTCAGGCTCTACATCGGGAGCCGGTACTGTTTTTGGGACCAATACAGGTTGTACTAACTGCTCATTACCAATTAGTTTATTGTTTTTTACAGCCTCCTATAACAATGATGCTGTAGCCCTTTCGTGGGCCACTGGGACTGAAATTAATAACAGCTATTTTACAATAGACAGAAGCGTTGATGGCGTTTCATACACTACAATTGATTCAGTAAAAGGTGCAGGCAACTCAACAGCAGTACTTAATTATTCTGCGATTGATTATACTGCCGGTGCGGGCATTAATTATTACAGACTGAAACAAACTGATTATGATGGCAATTCTACTTACCCGGGTATGGCAATTGTGTCAGTTGACAAACCTGCTATCGGAATTACATTAATTCCAAATCCGGCCAAAAACTTTTGTGCAATTTCTTTTGCCAGTAACTCTATTGAAAATTTTAGCTTGTCGGTTTACGATTGCACCGGGCGGCAAGTAATAACTAAAAATGTTGAAACAGTAAAAGGCTATAATACAATTCAGCTTGATATATCCTCTCTTTCGGTAGGTCTCTATTTTATTACGCTACCCGTTAATACATCTGTTCTTAAGGCAAAGCTCCTTAAAAACTAAAAACGGATTTATTTATAATTATAATGGTAGTTATAATACATATATGTCTTTAACACAGTGCATTAGGTTAGGTAAGAAAAAACACAACATTGATTAACTCATAAAATAGCCCTGAATCCCGTAACTTTGTTGGGGTTCTGTCGTTTAAATACATCTAGGGATATTATATGTTCAGTAATAAAATAGGAGTACACTTTGATAATGAACTCTTTACAATACCTCACGGTTGTTTTTTATCAATAAGCTAGTGGCTTATGCTTTTTTAACGTTCTTCTGATATAATCCTCAATATCAATTTGTTAATGGTCAAAAAATATTTAAAATTCTTATTAAGCATCTCGCTTTTCTTGTTCCTTGGGGCAGGCAATCTGGCTTTTGGCAATGGCCAAACCTTTACAGCCAAAGCTAACGGCAACTGGAATGCAGCAGGTACTTGGACCACAGCAGGCGCTGAAACCTACCCTGGCCAGGATGGGTCAACCAATGATATTGTTATTATCCCCAATTTTAATGTAACGGTAAACATCATAAATGCCACCTGTGGTACAATTGAATTTACCAATGCAGGTGGCAGTATCAAATTGGGTGCAGCAGCAGACCAGTTAACTGTTGGCTCAGGCACAGCAGGCCAAATATACGGCACCACAGCAGGCACTGTAACAGTTAATGCAGGGTCGTTAATTATAAATGGTTATATAAACGAAACCACAGCAATTGCAGTAGCTGTTACTTCCGGCAGCGCTATTTTGAACGCAGCCACAACCACTACTACTATGTCTGCCAATGCAGCTATTTCATTAACATCAGGAAGTATTAAATTTAACGGAGCTCTTACACAATCGAACGGAACAATAAGCACCAGTTCAGGAACAATATCTTTTAATGGCAATGTAACGCAATCAGCCGGAACAATTTCAGGTACAGGAACTTCTATTATAAACTTTGCAACAGGTACAACTGTTGCCCAATCGGGAACAGGTGTTATATCCTGTACCAGGGGAGCATTAAACTTTAACGGTACTTGCGTAGTTACTCAAACTGTAAGTAAAATTACCTGTACCGGTAGCGGAGCAGTAACTTTTGGAGGCACAGTTACACAATCGGGGGCAGGTACTATTAGCAATACCAGTAGCGGAATTATGACTTTTAATAATACCGTTTTGCAATCATCTACAGGTACAATCAGCACTGCAAGTACAGGTACATTAAACTTCAATGCCAATGTTACGCAATCAGCAGGCGGTACTATTTCGAGTTCAAATACTTCTGTAATTAATTTTGCAACCGGTATCACGGTTCTGCAATCGGGCTCCGGAACTATTTCATGTACCAATGGCAGTATAAACTTTAACGGCACCTGCACTTTTTCGCAACCTGCAGCAGCCACAGGTCTGCTTAATTGTATAAATGGTGGTTCCATAAATTTCAGCACTACCAGCACTTTTTCGCAGGTTGCCACCGGAGCTACAGCTGAAGTTGCAGGAACAGGCACAATGACATTTGCCAACACAGCAGGCTTTACCCATAACGGGCTTATTGAAGTGCAGGGCGGCACCATTATTTTCGATGGCCCTGTTACTACCGCAGCAAGTGCAACCATTGAAAATATAACTACTGCAGGCGCGCTTACTTTTGCAGAAGGATATACCGACAACGGAACATTTAACTGCAGTACAAAAAGCACAACCATTAAATTCGGTGGCAATGTTACCTGCGCAACCGGCGCTACATTTACATTTTTTAAGACTTCCACTACCACCTTTACAGGAAATTTTACCACTTCACCTACCCTTACTCCACCTACAGCCGGTGTAACTTTTGGTAATGTAATAATAGGTGTAGGTGGTAACGGTGTAGATGTAACACTTGCCGCATCTATTTCGGTTGCCGGCACATGGGCCAATAACAGTGGCGTAGTTGGCTGCTTAACAGGCGCAACATCTGATGTTACTTTTACAAGTACTGCAACTACAATTGGTGGTACAAACGGAACTACCTTCCCACACAATGTTAATATTTCAAACAGCGCTGCAATAACATTTAGTTTGCCAACTGCAGCAACAAATAAATCATATACTGTTACCAATAATCTAAATTTAAATACTGCAGGAAATGCTACCAGTATGACCTTGGCAGCCAACACAACCCTTACAGTAACCAATACCCTTACAACTGCAGCAGGTTCCTCAACTGGCGACATTGTTTTAAAAGCAGGTTCTACACTTACAGCAACTACCGTTATTATTAGTGCCGCAACCGGGAACACAACTATAACACAAAATGCAAATACTACTTTTTCGGCTACCACTGCTACCATCAATCAGCCTGCGGCCAATAACACTACAAACGACTGGAAGGTTAACAGTGGCACTGCATCTATAACCACACTAAACTTTATAGCTTCATCTAACACCGCCAACAGGGTAATATTAATGGCAGTAACTACAGGCACGCTTAATGTAACTACAGTTAATTATAGTGGTGGTATAAATACAGTTCCTACAAGCGTTCTGTGCGAGCAAATAACCCTTACTACCGGTACCATTAATTTTACCAATTCAGTAGCTGAAACCAGCGGAACTATATCGGTTACAACAGGTACTATTAATTTTAATGGAGGTTATGTTATTTCAGGAGCAAATTCAATATTTACAAATACAGGTGCTGCCAATATTAAGTTTGGCGGGAATTTTACTTGCAGCGCCACTAAAACTCCAGGCGTAACATTTTTCAGTTCTACTTCCAGCGCCCTTTCCAGTACAGAAACATTTACAGGTAACTCAACCGTTACACCAACTACTCAAATTACGTTTGGTAACCTTACTATTAATAGTTCGGAAACTGTAACGCTAAGCGGTGCAGGTATTACTGTTAAAGGCAACTGGATAGACAATGGAACATTTACGGCTGGCAGCCAGGCAGTAACCTTTAGCGCCAACTATACTCCACAAACCCTCACTGCCTCAAGCGGTACAGAAACATTTTATGGACTCACAACTAATTTAGCAGCAGCAGCAGATGTGCTGCAACTCGCCAGTACCAATGTGCTTGTTACCAGTTTGCTAACCATGACACAGGGCGATATAAATTTGAATACCAGTACACTTCAGGTAGGTAATGCATCAAACGCTGTAACAACTCTTACTTATACTGCAGGCACAGCTTATGGCGGTACATTTGCAAGATGGTGGCCCATTGGCGCAATTACCATAGCCGGTAGTAGTTATGGTTTATTCCCGGTAGGAATTCAGGGTACCACAAGGAAACTTACCATTGTATCATCAGTATCGCCTACCAGTGCAGGATTAGTTTCTGCAATACATAACGACCCACCCCCGCTTGAAACAATTATAGCAGATATTTTTACCGATAACTTAGGTAATGCGGTTATTGATATTTCGGTAGAAAACACTACCGTTACTACCGATGGAAGTGGTGGTGTAGGTGGCACATTTACAGTAATGGCAACATATGGTGGGTTTGATAACCCGGGAGGAACTGCCACCATTAATGACTATTCGCTTGAAACCTATACAAGTTCGGTAAACGGATATACTTCACTTGTAACTACCGGTGCCGAAACTAACGGAGGAACAGTAGCCACCCCCACTGTGCAACGCGCAGGGTTGGCTGTAAAAGCAGGAGCAATTGATAATGCACACCCGGGTATTGCTAACGTTTACGTTTGCGGCACTAAAAATATTGAAACTCCAATTGAAGCTATCTACTATTCTGTTAATGCTGCAAGTACTTCGTGGAGTAGTGCAACAGAATGGTCTATTACAGCAGGCGCGGTTGCCTGTCCATGTGTTGCAGTACCAAGTACTGCAGGTTCCTTCATCATACAAAATGGCGATATTGTTAGCTTACCTGCCGGGACCACTACATGCGGTAATCTTCAAATTAAAGCCGGTGAACTTACCAATGCAGGAGCCAGTACATTAAATGATAACGGGATACTTTATACCACTGCAGGCGCTACTGCATACATAAGCACCAATGCTACATCTACACTTAATGTAACAGGTACGGCCTCGTTCCTGGGTTCGGGAACTTATGCCATGGGTGCGCTTTCGTCAGGCGGAGCAGGTTTAACTGTCGGAGCGGGAGCTACTTCAGTTACTGCAAGTGGTAACGTTACAGTAACCGGTGGCATTAGCATAAACGCAAACACAACTTTATCAGGAGCAAACACATTAACTGAAACAGGTGATGTAACAATAGCCAGTGGCACTACACTTACTACCGGAACAGGTGTAGCATCTGTAATAAGTGGTAACCTTACTGTAAGTGGTACACTTGCTGTAGGTACAGGCGAATTAACACAAAGTGGCGCTGCTGTAGCCCTTACGGGTACAGGCTCAATTACGGGAACCGGTATTTTCCAGGTTAAAAATATTACAACATCTTATACTATTAATTCCTCTGTAAATATGTCTATTGCGCCTGAGTTTTTAATTACCGGCGCTATAACCATTTTAAATAATGGTTTTATTAATTTAACCAATGCAACTAATAGTCTCGATGGTTCTGTAGTAGGGTCAATATGGCAGCAGCAGCCTAACTCAACATTGAAAATTAGTGGCTCAACAATTCCGTTTTCTACAAATGGTGTGTTAGATCCATCAGCCTTTAAGCCTAATCTGGTAGCCTACAACAAAGCCGGCAATCAAACTATTGCAGCTCCGGGTGGTAGTAATGCACTATGCAGTTGCGCTGCTTACGATTCGCTCACTGTTGCTATCTCGGGTACCAAATCAATAACAAGTAATATTAGTGTTGGTTCTGGAATAACCATTAACGATGCAGCTATTTTGAGTGAAGGAACACATATTCTATCTGACCTGAATAGTTTTGGTTTGTCAGGTGCAGTTTTAAAAATGAACGGAAGTGCATCACCTGAGTCAGGGCTTGCTATAACAAGAAGCTCTTCGGGTACATACCCCGAGCTTACCGGCGCATACATATTAAATGCTGGCCTTATAGCCATAACTGCTACAGGCGTTGGTACAGTTGTAACCTTACAGCCGTTACCTTCCGGCAGCAGTGCAGGTTATTACAACTTGCTTTTAGGTGGCAGCGCTTCATTTAACTTATCTCAAGGTGGTAATGGAACTAGTCTGGCCGATAGCCTTACTATTGAGAATAGTGCAACGCTGTCAACTATTGCAGGTGGCCTTACGGTAACATCGGCACTTAATTATACCAGCTCAGGTGCTACTACACTTGATGATGCACTAACTGTGCCCGGCAATACAACAATTTCGGCCGGGACCCTTGGGTTAGGGTCTAAATTTATTGCAGGCGCAGCAGGTACCGCACAAACTGCTACGGCAGGAAATGTTACTATTACAGGCACAGGAACCTTGAATGACAATGGAAATGAAATTGATATTTCAGGAAACTGGACACAAAATACCGGAGCAACTTATACCTCGACAGGACTGGTAGTATTCAATAGCGATTCTACTCAAGCAATTGGCGGAACAATAGCAGCTAATAAGTTCTTTGATCTCACAATTAATAATTCCATTCCATTTTCTTCTTCTACTTATGCAGTAACACTTGGCACGCCTGTTACTGTAAAAGATAATTTAGGATTAACCCTGGGTGTATTAAATTCTACCGGAACCAATCTCTTGACAATTGGCCAATCAGGTGTTTACCCTGAGGCTACGTCCGATCCGGGAAGTATCACTTCGTATGTGGATGGGCCTATGGCAGTGTATGGGCCCGATCCTTTTACCTTCCCTGTGGGCAACCAGGGTATCTATGCACAATTATCAATTGAAGGTGGAGGAGTAAGCAGCGCAAGTACGTTTAGTAATGGTATCGATAATGGTACAACCGCTACTAAATTCCAAGGCCAATATAGCCTATCAGCTTCACCAAATTATAGTACAGCCAGCTATATAGATGGCAATGGGAATGTAGGATTTGCAGCTTCACCCGTGCAGGATTATAATAATGAAGGGTTAGATCATACAAGCCAAATTGAATATTGGACATTAAATAATTTATCAAACCTTGGGGAGCAGAATTATGTGCTGATGACATCTAATTATCCTGCCCAAAGTGCTATAACAAATCTGTCCGATCTGGCTGTTGCACATTATGATTTAGCCTCGCCGGGAACAGGCCTTTGGGAAAATATAGGACCTGATCTTGCTGGCTCTGTAGGGTCAACTGTAACAGCAGAATCAAGCATAGAACTTACTGATTTGAATATTAACCCTATACTTTCCTGGGGTTCAAAACACGGGCCTAATGCATTGCCTATACAACTCACAAGCTTTACTTCAGTCTGCCAGAATTATACTGCTTTGCTGCAATGGAGCACAGCTACTGAAAGCAATAACGATTATTTTACCATAGACAAAACACAAGATGGCAATAACTACCAAACTATAGCCATTGTAAAAGGTGCAGGAACAAGCGTCACGCCTCATAATTATTCTGCTGTAGATGAAAGCCCATATAGTGGCACAGCTTACTATCGTATATCTCAAACTGATTTTGACGGAAAAACAACCGGGCTAAATACTTCAGTATATGTTCCCTGCGAAAATGAAAACCAGATAAATGCTTTTGCGGTAAATACTTCTATTACTGCTGAAATAAATGCAACTGAAAGCGGGCCTTATACTTTGGTTCTGTATAATACTCTTGGGCAGGCAGTATATACCAAAACCATTAATGCATCACTGGGGCTTAATGCTTATACCCTTTTACCTAACACAGGTAATGGCCTTTATGTATTACGTATTACAGGCAAAAATTCTGTTTACACTAAAAAAATGGTTTTGGGCTATTAGTTATTTTTTCGCTTCCCATTTTTTAATATTTCACTATAAATATTGCATCAGGCAGGCTTACAAGCTTGTAAATTGTCCATTCTGCCAATATTTTTAACTTTGCAAGCCTATTACTCCGCAGTGATGATGAATGATTTAATAAACGGATTCCCTAAGCAGTTGGAAGAAGCAGTTGGCATAGCCCAAAATGCTAAGCTTACCAAGCCTAAACATGTTATTAATAAAGTGGTAATATGCGGCCTTGGCGGCTCGGGCATAGGTGGCACTATTTTAAAAGAAACCATTCAACATCAGGCTACTGTACCTATTGAGGTAATGAAAAGTTATACACTTCCGGCTTATGTTGACGAGCATACACTGGTAATTTGTTCATCTTATTCCGGTAATACTGAAGAAACACTTGAATCGTTTGCTGAAGCAAAAAAACATAATGCACATATAGTATGTGTTACGTCAGGTGGCAAAATGCTCGAGCTGGCTAAAACAAACGGTTACGATGCTATTGTTATACCGGCAGGTATGCCACCCAGAGCTTGCCTTGGTTATTCATTAACACAACTTTTTAAAATACTAGAGTTCCATGGCATAGCGCCTTCTTACTCTGCTCAAATACTTTCCTCTGCAAAGCTTCTGATAGAACATCAGGCATCGTTAATGAAAGCGGCACAACGCATGGCAGAAATTTTAGTTGATAAAACACCTGTTATATATAGTACCTCGTTACACGAAGGTGTGGCTATCAGGTTCAGGCAGCAGTTAAACGAGAATTCCAAAGTGCTTTGCTGGCATCATGTTATACCTGAAATGAACCATAACGAACTTGTGGGCTGGAGCCAGGAATATCCTAACATAGCAGTACTACTTTTCAGAGATACTGAAGAACACCCTCGGAATGAGATACGTATAGAGTTATGCAAAAAAATATTTGAAAATTTTGCCCCGGTAGTACTTGAAATACCATCTAAAGGTAAAAGCCCGCTTGAGAAAAAACTTTACTGGATATATTTTGGCGATTGGGTATCGTGGTACTTATCAGAAATAAGGAAAGTTGATGCTACCGAAGTAAAAGTTATTGACCAGTTAAAAAAAGATCTGTCCGGTAAATGAACCGTAAGGTTGCCTTCAGAGACATTGGCAATATTGACTACAAAGAAGCCTGGGACTACCAGGAAGTATTATTCAGAGAGGTAGTAGATAAAAAATTGGCAAACCGCCAGTTACCTGACCAAGAACAACAATTTACAGGCAATTACCTTATTTTTTGCGAGCACCCTCATGTATTTACGGTAGGAAAAAGCGGCAAAGAAGAAAATCTTTTAATAAAGCAGGAACAGCTTCAGCAGCGGAACATTGCTTATTACAAAATAAACAGGGGCGGAGATATTACCTACCATGGCCCCGGACAATTAGTTGCCTACCCCATTTTAAACCTCGATTACTTTTTTACAGATATACATAAGTATATGCGCTGCCTCGAGGAAGCAGTAATACGTATGCTTGCCGAATACAATATTAAAGGCGAACGCCTGAAAGGCATGACCGGTGTATGGCTCGATGTTGACCACCCGGCTAAAGCGCGTAAAATATGCGCTATGGGTGTACGCACCAGCCATTGGGTTACCATGCATGGCTTAGCCCTGAATGTGAATCCCGATCTGCAATACTTCTCGCTTATTATACCCTGCGGAATAACCGATAAAGCCGTTACCTCAATGGCTAAAGAGCTTAAATATGAGCCCGATACCGTGGAAGTGAAAGCAAAGCTAAAAAGGCATATTGCAGAGGTATTTGAGTTCGAATATTCGGATTCAGTGATTAGCAAGAGCGAGGATACTTGCGCCTAATGGGCATTCTATCCACCAACAGGGTGAAAAATATAGGGTTGTTCTGAAAAAATTACAAATGAATCTGGTTTTGTTTATTTTTGAAATGATAAATTAATCTTAACCACCTTTTTTACAACACAATAAAATATGAAAACCACTCTTTTTCTCATTTTTGTTTTTAATTCTGTTTGTATAACCGCCATAGCACAAGATGGGTTTACAGATAAAACAGAAGCCAAAAACACAAAGCATGATACTGTCAAGGAAGGCAAGTGGCTTGAGTACAGAGATAGCTTGTTTAAACCTACTACTGACTTAAATGCCCCATACTATATCCTTATAGAATACTTAAATGGTAAGCCTCAGGGCATCTCTCATGAGTATTACAAAAACGGGAAATTGTATGCTGAAATTCCTCATGCCAATGGTAAACGGAATGGAATGATAAAATCGTATTACGAAAGCGGCAAGCTGAAATTTGAAAACCCTTATACTGACGACAAAACAAATGGGGTTAAAAAAGCATACTACGAAAACGGCAATGAAAAGTATGATGTTCCTTTTATCAATGGTAAAAGAGAAGGCGTAGAAAAAGACTATTATGAAAGCGGTAAGGAGAAGGGAGAATTTTTTTATGTGAATGATAGTTTAAATGGTAATAGCAAACGGTATTACGAAAATGGAACTTTACAGCAAGAAGCTATATATACTAATGGCAAAAGAAATGGAATAGAGAAGGATTATTACGATAATGGAGTGTTAAAGGGCGAGTATTTTTACGTAAATGGTAAAACCAATGGCACCAATAAACAATATTATGAAACCGGAAAATTAAAATACGAAACGCCCTGTACCGAAGGCAAAAAGAATGGACTACAGAAGGAATATTATGCCAACGGTTTTGTAAAGGGCGAGTATCCCTATACAAACGGAAAAACCAATGGCACAATTAAAGAATATTATGAAAGCAGTAAAATAAAATATGAAACACCTTGTACAGATGGCAAAAGGAATGGCCTGGCGAAAGGATATTACGAGAACGGGAAACTGAAAGGTGAATATCCATATATAGATAGTTTAGAAGTTGGAGTGGAGAAGGATTATTATGAGAGCGGTAAATTAAACTGGGAAATACCATTTACTGCAGGGAAGAAAAATGGAGTGCAGAAAAGTTATTACGAAGATGGAACGCTAAAAGGCGAGTACCCTTACGTGAATGGTATTGAAAATGGGGTGGAAAAATTTTATAATAGCAAAGGCAAACTGCTTGACGAAACCCCTTATACCGATGGCAAGGCCGGCACTACAAATCACGTTAGCAAATAACTACTTTGCCTTAACACATCATTTATAGTAAGCCAAATTGATTTATTTTTTCTTTTTAGCAGGCGTAGGTTCTATAGCTTCATTCAATGCCTCCATATCCTTGTCTCTTAATGATTCCCAAGCTTCATGATGGCTTACATATATAATATGCTTAGTCACCGGGTCTGCAATAGACATGTCACCACCCACTCCCTCCAATACAAAGCAATAGTTTTTGGCATTAGGTGAATTAATAAGCTTTGCAATGTCAGAATCAGGCATTATTTTATACTGATATTTGTACATAGCAAGTACTTTCTCTGGCAGGCCCACTTTTACATTTAATTGAGGTATAAGTAAAGTGCGCCACTTTAATGTTTGCGGATCCTGGCTAAAGAAGTCCTTCATTTCCTCCTGGGGGTCATTAAATGCATTGTATGTTGCCATATTAATACTTACCTTATTTTTAATCAATATATTAATATCATCTACAATATTTTGCATAACATATTTAAGCCCCCAGTAAACCGTCTCCCTATGTATAAAGGGAAAGGTGCTACAAATTATTAAGTTTTGCTCAAAATCAGGATTCAGATTAAAGCCTCCCCTGCATACGTAAATAGTTGTGCATATAAAGTCACTTTTATTTTGCTCTCCTAGGCGGTAAGCGGTTGTATTGCTATAACCCTCAGATACATAACTGTTTAACGGAGATTGAATAACATACTTCTGAGTTTTCATGCCCATTGGAACAATGAAGTACTTGGTTTTATCTTTAAAAGCTGCTTTTATTTCTTCCTGTGTAAGCGCTTCAACATTCGTAAATGCCCAATACTTCTTTGTATCAGCTAAAAGACTGTCATCAAATGCTCTATCACCTGTTGGAACAACATAAAGAGTGGATGATAGTAGGCCATCAATCATTTTTGAGTCGTAAGAATAACGAACGTTTTGTGCACTGGCAATTCCACAAAGTATCGAGAGGGAAAGAAGTAGTTTGTTTTTCATTTGAAATGGTGGTTTGAGGATAGTAAATGTATTAAATATCTTATTAGGTGTAAGTATATCCGTTTATTGTAAGCGAAAATCTACTATTGGTGGTTAAAAAGCACAAAACACTAGGCTTACTCCAGTTTTTTAACACTTTTTCACCTTTTTCGCACATATTAAGAGCTAAAACAGTAATAGATTTGCAAGAATTATAAAATGCGCGATGATATTATTTAATTGTTAAATTGCGCCCTTTAATTTATCTATCTAAAATGAAAAAAGTGAATTTTTATGGCCCTGCCATCTGCCTTACACTCGGTTTAGCAATGCTTGGCACATCGTGCAAACACGAAACCGATGCTGAAAAATACAAAGGCGAAGTTGGCCTGGTTAACTTTGATACAACTGCCAAGCCGCAGCAAGATTTTTACCAGTATGTAAATGGTAGCTGGCTAAAGAACAACCCTATTCCTGCCAGTGAAGCAGCATGGGGAAGTTTTAATGTG
This sequence comes from Bacteroidota bacterium, assembly GCA_013288345.1. GTDB lineage: Bacteria > Bacteroidota > Bacteroidia > JABEUT01 > JABEUT01 > JABEUT01. The sequence goes on from JABDCA010000005.1 coordinate 62,571, forward strand.
CTTAACGATAGTATTGTTGCACGTTTAAGGAAACTATTGGAAACTGCCGGCGCTAATAAACAAGCTGCTGCAGGTTCTACCGAACAAAAAGTAGGTGATCTGTTTTTCTGTATGATGGATTCAGTAGACCTGAACAAAAACGGAATTACTCCTTTAAATGATGAATTAGGCAAGATAAATGCCATATCTGATAATAAATCGCTTTGGGCTGAGGCAGCACGCCTTATGAAAATTGGCCCCGATGTAATGTTTGGAGCCGGTGTTGAACAAGATGCCAAAATAAGCTCGAAAGAGGTATTTACTATTGGCCAGGGTGGTATGACCCTTCCATCGAAGGACTACTATATAGAAGATGCACCTATGTACAAAATGCTTAGGGGTAAATTTTTGGAGTATGCTACCAACATATTTGTACAAATGGGCGAATCAGCTGATGCTGCCGCTAAAGATGCACAAAAGGTATTGGATATAGAAACCCAAATGGCACATTCATCTATGTCGCGTATTGAACAAAGAGATATCACTGCTCAATACAACAAAATGCCAATGACCGAATTGGCAAAGGTGACCCCGAATATTGATTGGGCAACCATATATGACGTATTTGGTGCAAAATCTATCGATACTGTTATTGTAGCTCAGCCTTTGTTTATGAAAGAGCTTAGCGATATGACCAAATCAGTTTCGATGGACGACTGGAAAACCTACATGCGTTTCCACCTTGTGTCGAGCGAAGCAAGCAAGCTGAGCGATACCTTATCAAAAATAAGTTTCAACTTCTGGGGCAAAACCTTCCAGGGCATAAAAGAACAACAACCACGTTGGAAACGTTCGGTAGAAGGTACCAGCCGTTCATTAGGCGATTTACTTGGCCAGCTTTATGTTGCTAAGTACTTTAGCCCTGAAGCTAAGGCAAAGGTGAACGAAATGGTTACCAATGTTATTGCAGCTTACAAGCAACGCATTAACCAGGTAGCATGGATGAGCCCTGAGACTAAGAAATACGCAATTGCTAAGCTTGATAAAATCACTCTTAAGCTTTGCTATCCTGATAAATGGAAAGATTTTTCTGCACTCGAAATTAAGCGCGATGCATGGGTGTTGAACTCTTTCAGGATAAACGAATTTGAATTTAACTTCGATATGAATAAACTGGGCAAACCGGTTGATCGTACCGAATGGGGCATGTCGCCACAAACAGTTAATGCATATTACAACCCTTCTATGAACGAGATCGTGTTCCCTGCAGCTATCATGCAGCCTCCTTTCTTCGATCCTAACAGGGACGATGCAATGAACTACGGTGGTATGGGCGCAGTAATTGGCCACGAGCTTACCCACGGTTTTGATGATGAAGGTTGCCAGTTTGATGCTGAAGGTAACATGCACAAATGGTGGACCAATCAGGATTCAGCACAGTTCCATAATAAGCTGCAAGTGCTTATCAAGCAGTTTAATGGCTATACCGTTGATTCGATGAACGTAAAAGGTGAACTTACTATTGGCGAGAACACTGCCGATTTTGGTGGATTGACCATTGCTTACACTGCACTTCAAAACGACTTGAAGGAACACCCTGAAGGAGTTGTAGATGGTTTTACACCTGAACAAAGGTTCTTTATTGCATGGGCACAGGCATGGAGGGAGAACATCCGTCCTAACTACCAAAGGCAGTTAATTAATACCAACCCGCACTCGCCTACTATTTTCAGGGCTAACGGACCTCTTTCTAATATGCCTGAATTCTATAAAGCATTCAGCGTATCGAGCAACGAGCACAACCCGGAAGTTAAGAGCTTTGAAATTAAACCAGGCGATGGCATGTATAGGGCCGATAGCGTTAGAGCTTCTATTTGGTAATATTTTTTGATTCCATATTGGGTGTCCCAAGCTATTAGTATAGCTTGGGACACTTCATTTAAGGGAGTTCCTACTAAATGAATATAAATTACATTGCTTATTGATACCTCTAATTAATAAGGTATTGTATATTTGCAGCCTTGATTTTCAGGAGAGATGGCAGAGCGGTCTAATGCGGCGGTCTTGAAAACCGTTGAACCTTACGGGTTCCGGGGGTTCGAATCCCTCTCTCTCCGCAAATATAAAGCAACCCCACTTTTGTGGGGTTTGTCTTTTATAAGCGAAAGCAGAAAACTTGTTTTCGGAATGAAGTGAAATAAAAGACAAAAACCGATAAGGTTGCTTTTTATTTAAGCCTCCTACAATGGGATCACCGAAGGTAATCCCTCTCTCCGCTTAATCATATATAAGGGCTACAGAAGAAAACTTCTGTAGCTTTTTTTTGAAATCAGTCAAATCTTGAGTTGATGCGAAAACTTTGACAGTCAATCGCGTCCAATAATTATATTCTGAGTTAACGTGAGCTTATTCTAAAAAAAATGAAACCTACCCCTTTGCTGTAAAGAATAAAGACTAATTTACAACCATAAAATTCATCTATACCAATAAGGCAGGAAGGATTATTATTTTAAACAGTTCAAAACCCCAAAACTCATGAAAAACTTTTATTCGAATTTAAGAAAATTGATGCCGGTTGCTGTTCTAGCAATTATCATTTCAATGCTTGCCTCTTGTTCATCATCAAACCAATTCGCGTCTTCCTTTTCCAAGAGGAAATACATGGCAGGTCATTATGCCGACCCTATTGCCAAAGTGAAGGTTGAAACCGGGAATACTGTAAACGTAGCCTCAAGTGATACCAGGAAAGTAGTAAGTACTGGTATAACTGTAAAGAATGAGGATGCCAATACATCAGAATCGTATACTGTTGTTGGCCAAAAATCGGACAATTCTAGGGCAGTTACCCCTGGCCAATCATCAAAACATTCATTGCATAACCTGACTAATAAGGCAGTCGTAGCTGTTATTGGTAATAAAAACGCAAACACAATTGAACAAAGCTCCGCCATTTATTACAGTCCGAATTCTTTAGAAAAAATTGCAGGCGATGGTGGTGGACACCATCACTATCTGGGAGCATTTTTTCTTTGCTTGCTTCTGGGGTTGATCTTTTTACTGTTAGCAGCAGTAAGTGTTGTTGGCGGCTCTGCTGCAGGGTTAGGTTTGTTTGCAATATTAGCTTATGTAATGTGGATAGCAGCCCTTGTTTTCCTGATTCTTTGGATTGTAAGTTTAGTTTCTTAATATAAAAAAGAGAAAGAGCAGACCCTCTCTCGGTTGATAAGAGAAAACCCTGCAATATTGCAGGGTTTTCTCTTTTTAAATTAGCCTTTTATTCACTTTCAATCCTACTAAATTAAATTATGGAAATTAAACGCAACGGAACACACCCATCGGGTAAAGGCCCGACTGAATATTTTACAGGCTCAGTAAGTATTGATCCGCTTTTTAGCCCACCAGATCCGGCACGTGTGGCTATGGCATGGGTAACGTTTGAACCGGGCGCACGTACAGCATGGCATACACATCCGCTCGGGCAGACCTTAATTATTACTTCAGGTTCCGGTTGGGTGCAGCGCGAAGGTGACGCAATTGAAGAAGTCCACCAAGGCGATGTGGTATGGTTTGCGCCGGGCGAAAAGCATTGGCACGGAGCTACAGCTACTACCGCAATGAGCCATATTGCTATTCAGGAAAAACTTAATGGTTCACCGGTTGATTGGATGGAACATGTTACAGACCAGCAATACAGTAAGTAGGCTGTTTATATTATCTCATAAAAAAATACTCCGCCACCAATACAGTAGCCAAAATAGTTGAGAATATAACTGTATATATCCACAAAAAATAGGCTACAGGATGAAGCCCGCTATTAACTTCAGCATTGATTACTTTGTCGTTACTGATACTTCTTTCAGCAGAAGCTGAAAATCCGTTGTGAGCAAGAGTTGCGTTCATTGTTTTTGTAATTTAATAGTTGCGCTATAGTTTTAATACTACAATGTTACGCACAAGATACCCGGCAGACTGTGACTTTTGTCACAGTGCCTTATAAACGATTTTACTAAAAAGGGAAAGGGCTATTAGTATAAAACGTTGGCTTTACCAACTAGTTTTTGCAGGTCAAGTATTTTTATTTTTTTGCCCTGAAGTTCAATACTTTTTTCTTTATCGAATTCTGAAAGAAGCCGTGTCGCTGTTTCACGTGCAGTACCAACAATACTAGCCAGTTCTTCACGTGTTATAGATACATTTATCGTACATCCATCTGCTTCGTAGCCATAAAATTCTTTTAAAAGAAGTATGCCTTGCGCCAGCCTTTCTTTAACCGATTTGTGTGCAATATCGGTAATGGCTTGTTCTGCAACTTTCAATTCGTTGGCAAAAAGCTTTATAATTTTAGTGGCAAGCATAGTGTTTTTCTCAACCAATCCTGTAAATACTTCTTTAGGTATAAAGCATATAGCCGAATCTTCTATTGCAGTGGCCGAGCATGAATACTTATCGCCGCTTAGTATTGCCCTATAACCCATTACATCTCCATTTTTACACAAATGTATTATCTGCTCTTTACCATCAGCACCAACCTGCGTTACCTTTATTTTGCCATTATTAATACAATACAAACCATGAGGGTATTTACCTTCTTCAAAAATTACATTACCCTTTTTATAAACCATGCAGCTTTTCGAAACCTCAATAGATTGGGTATCATCTAAACCTAATTCACTGAAAATAGATTTGTAACGGGCTTTACAGTAGTAACAGCTATCTTTTACTAATTCAGACATAAGGAAAATTAAACCTTTTCGGCAATAACAATCATCTCTTCACCTATTTTAAGTGTAGAAAGAGAGTTGTAAATAATATCGTGCACTATCATCATTAGCTTCAGTACCCATTTAGGCCTATTGGTGGTTTTATTAAAATATTCCTGTCTTTCGGCAGAAGATATTTTGGCCTCTTTGTTTTTGCCACCTTTCATTTTCTTTACCCAAGGCAAAATACTATACATGAGTAACAGCTTTAATTCTATTGACGATTCTATTGTTCTAACCTTAAAGCCGTTTTCCTCTAATATTTTGGTCATGGTTGGTTTAGAGAAATAGTTAACGTGGTCGAGGCCCATCATGTTCCATTTAGCCTTTTGGCGTTTGGCAAAAAAACTATCTATTTGAGGGACCTGTATCACAATATAGCCGCCTTTCTTAAGCATGCTGTTGCATTTTACTACCACTTTCTTACATTCGTCAATATGTTCCAGCACATCCCACATGGTAATCATATCATAATAACCCTCTTCCACTTTCATATCGAAAAAGTCCATCTTGTCAACAGGCAGTTTCAAATCTTCTTTGGCATACCGGTATGGCATTTCCGATATTTCAATACCATACACATCATAGCCCAGCTGGCGACCTGCTTCTAGAAAGTGGCCCCAACCTACTCCAAGGTCAAATAACTTACCGTCTTTTTTATATTTCCGTAAAAGCTTATACCTGAGGAAATGCCTTTGTAGTTTCAGCCAATCATTCCCTTTACGGACCTGCTCCAGTACTTTTTCATCCTTATAATTGGCGTAGGTAATATCCTTACGGAAATACCATGGCAAAAAGACAAACGAACATACACTGCACCTAACTATCGTCAAGTCATCCTTCTCAAAAGCAGCTTCGAACTTTTTAGGGTCTTTATTGCCGCATACCTTACATTCAATACCTTCTAATACCTCGGGCTTTACCATACAAATATCTGTCTCTGGCAAATATAAGGGTTTCTAATTGTAGCTCTGTATATTACTAATGCTTTTATCCAACAGATGCTTATTACAGTGCAACCAAACGGGTACTTTTGCGTTATTGAGTAAAGTAGATATTTAAGCATAATGACCGAAAGTGAACTTTTGGATAGAATAAAGAATAACCCATCTGAGTTTTCGGAATTTTTTACAATATACTACAAACCAATTTTTGGGTATATACTCCGACGGACCGGAAATTTTGACAATACAGCAGATATTGCAGCAGACACTTTCTTTAAAGCATTTAAAAATATTAACTCCTTTTCGCTGAAATTTGGAGTGAACCGCCATGTCGTAAATTAAAACTTCAGAGTATTCAGCATAGTACATAGGTAGCTCAAATGCTGTAAAGCCACCAATAACTTCACCATTACAAATTGCCACAAAAACTATAAAATGGGTATTGTTGAGCAGTTTTTCTAAATAGGCTTTTTTAACCGGCGTGTAGTTTCCCATTTCAAAAACCTCATAAAACAGCTTATTTAGGTTTTCAAAAAGCAACACATCTTTTTTTCCAAGGCGTTTTATTCGAACAGCGTTACTCATACTAACGACATAGATTGATATATCTAAAAATACAAAAGATATTTCAACCAAAGTAATAAATGCAGTATGATTGAACTATTTGTCTTTGGTACCTCTCATGGTTAAATAAGCAATTAAGGAATAGACAGCTCCAATAATCAGTAAGCTGAAGACAAAATTCATAAGGATATCACTGACTGAGTGGCCTTCGTTATTGATTTGGATGAATGTATACACTGAGTAAGCAATTCCGCATAATAAAATCAACCAGCCAATTATGGATACAGGGATAAAAAATATTCCATTTCGTTTGAACCAAGGTAAGCGCATACTAGTATAATTTAAAGTGAATAGATTATTAAAATAAGAATTGAAAAAAGTATTATCAAAACATTGAACCATACTTCCTTGAACAAACTAATGTTAATCGAGTTTCCCAATGCATTGTATACTTTCCGTATGCTGAAGAAATTTAGAATAATGAAGACTGTGGGAACAATTAGAAATAATAGTATGGATAAATATTTTTCTTTACTACTGAATTCATGAATGCTTGTGATAAGTGTTGCTTGGGGCATAAAAAGAGTTTTCATGCAAAAGGCAGCAATTACATATAATGGAATACTTAACCACCACCAGCTTAACGCTGAGTTGTCTTTTGCTTTTATAATGGTATTTGCTAACATATCCTGATGTTTTAATTCCGAAATTTCGGGTTTGGCCATTTTAAGTAAGCTGTCTTCAAAATTTTGCAGTTCCATAATCAATAATGCTAATAGTTAAATTTGGTTGCATTTTTGACGAAGTTTTTCCATCCCTCTTGATAGTAAGGATTTTAATGTTCCTTCGTTAATGCTCAGTATTTCAGCAATTTCCTTGTTGTCTTTCCCTTCAAAATACCTCAACGATATTACTTCCTGATATTTTATCGAAAGCGTTTTCAGTTCTTTAAGAACCGTTAAAAACTGTTCATGCTTTTGCAGTTCTAATTCCATTTCTTTTTTATCTTCCAAAAGAAGGCTCTGAAAATGGGTATTGTTTTCAAAATCTATTTTCTCAAATAATGAATTATGTTTTTGTTGGTGTCTGAAATACTGATTCACTTCGTTAGTAGCAATTCGGTAAAGCCAAACTTTAACTGAAATGCCCCGATAAGAAAAGGAGTTAATATTTTTAAATGCTTTAAAGTTTTACAAATCGACAGGAGGTAAAGCAGAAAAGGTTGTACATTTTAATTATACATTTACTAAATAAAGTTTATCATCATGAAAGAATACATGCTCCTCATTCGCAACACCGGCGATAGTAAAGCCGGGTTTACACCTGAAGTTCACAAAGAATTTGTGAGCAAATGCGAAGTTTATATTGGCAATCTTAAAAAAGAAGGGAAGCTGGTGGCAGCACAGCCATTGGTAAGGGAGGGGAAAATAATATCGGGCACTAAAGGAGCCTGGAAAGAAAAACCATTTTATGTTGCTGATGAAATACAAGTTGGGTATTACCACATACTTGCTAAGGACATGGATGATGCAATTGCTATTGCAAAAGGCAACCCTGAGTTTGAATATACTATTACCGCTAGTGTAGAGGTACGCCCCATAAAAATGAAAGAAGAAGTAACCGGGTTTACTTATCCTAAAACCGTTTGATTATGTGTAAATAAGCATACCTTTGTTTAACATGACTACTACTATTACACTATCGCCCATTGCTTACGTAAAAAATATGCGTAATGATATGAGCGACGACCATTGGGGCAACGTACTATCTGAAATTACAATTGTTGATGAGTTGCCTGAAGAATGTATTGAAGGCATTGAAGCTTATTCTCACCTGGAAATTATATACCACTTCAATAAAGCAGATGAGTCAAAGACCATGAAAGGAGCTGCACACCCGCGCGAAAATAAGGCATGGCCAAGGGTAGGCATATTTGCGCAACGCAAAAAAGACAGGCCAAACCATCTTGGCGCTACCATTGTTAAACTTCTATCACGAAAAGGCAGAACACTTATAGTATCACAACTTGATGCTGATGATGGAACCCCTGTGCTGGATATTAAACCGGTTGTTAAAGAATTTTTACCACAGGAAGAAGTTAAACAGCCGGCGTGGGTTAGCCAGTTAATGAAAGATTACTGGAAATAAATTTTATTCCTTCTTTTTCAGCGTAGTTTTCCGCGGACCAAAGATCTTTAAAGGATTGCTGTTCTTATCTGTGAATTCGCTACCCAGAAAATATCCAAATGCTTTGGCTTTAGGGCGATGATCAAGCAATACTTTTAAAATTGCTGTTAACGGAATTGCCAATATCATTCCGGCAGTACCCCATAATTGTCCACCAATAAGTAATACTACTATAGCTACAAAAGGGTTTATACTTACACGCCGCCCTACAATTTTAGGTGTAATAAAATTCGACTCAAGGAATTGCACTGTAAAAAATACTGCTGTAACGCCCACTGCAGGCAAAACAGAATCGTGTGTAATTAACGTATATGCAACTGGTAATAAGGCACCTATAAATATACCTATGTATGGTATTATAGTAAGCGTTGCCGCAAAGAAGGCAAAGAATACGGCATGATCAATACCTATAATAAGCAGGCCAATAGTATTTAAACTGCCAATTATAAGAATAACGGTAAGCATTCCCAATAAGTAATGCTGAACCAGTTTTTGAATATTACTTATAATACCTGTGGCTTCATCACGCTTTTCAAGTTCCATTAAAGCAAAAGCAAAGTCTTTAAAATCGCTGTTGTAGAGTAAAAAACAAAAAACATAAACACCAATTAATAAAAGTGTGCTGAAAATATTAGTTGTAGTAGCAATGGTACCCGATAATAAGTCGCCACTATAAGCCATAAGCTTTACTTTGGCATTAATCATCCAACCTGTAAAGGTGGCATCCTCTATCTGCCAATGTGTATACATATAAGTTTGTAAGTGGCTCAGTTTTTCACTCATTTTATTGCTCAGGCCACCAAGGTCTACTAACACACTTGTAATTTCCTTGCTTATGAAAAGAATAGCAATGGTTATTATACTTAGCACTATTAACATTGTAATAATTACAGATAATACACCAGGCACTTTCCACTTAACAAGTCTTTTGTAAACCGGGTACAGCAATAATGATAGCAGCGCAGCTATAATTATTGGCAGTAGAAAATCCTTAGCATATATGAGTATAATGGCACCCAATACTGCTATGAGGAGCCAACACGCTAATTTAATTGTAAGAGGAAGTTTCAAAATAGATACATGTTATTTAGAACAAAGGTATGAAATCAGTTTGTTTGTGTAACTTTAACAAATAAATATAACTCTATGGAAAATAATACTGACCAGCCTTTAAAAGCACTTAAGGAACAGGTTACCGAATATATAGACCTGAAAACTGAACAAGCACGCCTTGGCCTTATAGAAAATAGCGCTAAGGTTACTGCTTATTTATCAAGTGCCCTTATCATTACTGCATTAGTAATGTTTTGTCTGTTATCTCTGCTTGTTGCAGGTTCTTTCTTTCTTGGCCAATGTTTGCATAGTTACGGCATGGGCTTTCTTATTTCTGCCGGTGTCTATTTGCTGCTCTTAATACTCTTTTTATCTATGTGGCGCAAAAAGTCAGAGACGTCCATCATCAACAAAATAATTAAACTAACTAATAGCGATGGAAACAACTAACGTATATAACCTCGAATCGCTGCAAAAAAGAAAAGCAGAGGTTACCATTCTTTGTAAGGAAAAAGAAAAAGAGATTGGTTCGCAGATAGATTATATAAGCGACAATATGGGCTCCATTGCATTGCGTACATTTATTGGTGGAAGGTGGAAGAAGGATCAGGGTGCAAAAGCAGAAATTATCAGCTTACTTGTGTCGGAGGGAGTAGAGACTGCAATAGAAATTCAGCAGGACCCTCACCAAATTAAAGACAAGTTAGTAGGCTTTGTAAAAAAAGCTGCAGCCGGTATTATTGGGCTGTTAGTTAAATAACCAACATCAAGGCAGAAAATAAAATTCGTTTATGCCAAGTGGCTTTCAAGGCCATCTAAATACGCGTTCTGGTATCCTATAAATTTCTTAGCTGTCCAGAAGCAAGCAAAGGCAAATATAGGTGCACATACCACATCCAATGTATAGTGTACGTGTTGTATAAGGAGCAAAATGGCAACCGATACGGCAACAAATAATAAATAGAATCTATCAGGCTTTTTGAATGAGCACAGGTAAAACAGACAAAGCAAGGCTGTGTGGCCCGAATAAAAAAGGTCTCGTGTAATAAACCTGTTCTGGTATAGCATACTGCCCATCGGATCTCTTAATACTATTAACCCAACAGGGGCCATAAACCCGGTAATACTAATTGTTATCATACGCAAGGTTAGTTGCAGTATCATGGCAAAAAGGAACGTAATAAGCATATTTGGGTTAGGAATTCCGCGAAAAGCAAATAAGCAGGCAGCGCTAAACATTAGTATTACTATATACGCAGAAACATCCATTGCCGGAAGTCTTTGTAATAACCAATCATTCAATACTACTCCTTCTTTGTTATCCTGAATATGATTGAAAAAGAAAGAAGTAAATATCATTGCAATAGTAAGCAATACTAAACCAAAAATAAAGTTCATTCGGAATGCCTTATGGTTCCACGCGTCTATCCAATTCTGCTTGATCACTTCCATACTTACGGTAATATCTTATGTCGTCTTTCTATAGTTCAGTACTGCCCATGTATTAAGTACAAGACCGATTAAAAATACAAATAATATGTGCATCCTTATATCGTGTATGCCACTACCCTTAATAACCACCATTCGCATAACATCAATAAAATAGCTTATAGGGAACAGATGTGTTATTACCTGCGCCCAACCCGGCATACTGTCAATTGGTGTATACAGCCCACTCATCATATTAAATACCATCATAAACAGAAACATGATAGAATTAGCCTGTTGCTGGGTTTGAGAATAGGTAGAAATAAGCAAGCCAAAGCCGAGTATGGCAAATAAAAACACATACATAAACAGGTACAGAACAGCAATATTGCCCAAGGGCTTAATGCCGTAAATTACCCACGAAAACAATAAACCAAAACTGAAAACAACAGTACCTACAGCCAGGAAAGGGATAAGTTTACCCAAAATGAATTCGTATTTTTTAATAGGAGTTACGTTAATCTGCTCAATGGTTCCCATTTCCTTTTCTTTTACAATATTAAAAGCCGCCGATAACCCTGCAATACCTGTAATAAGCGATACCAATATGGCAGGAACCATATATATATAATAGGTTAAACTCGGGTTATACCAATACGAAGAGACTACATCAATAGTAGGCATTGTATTCGTTCTGCCGGGTTGTATCCATTGCAACCGTAAGTTGTTATTATAATCGGCAATGATACCGCTAAGGTACCCAAAACCAATACTGGCCTTTACACCGTTAATTGCATTTACCTGTATGGCAATCTTCTGATTATTTTCGCGGATCATGTTCTTTTCGAACCCTGATGGAAACTCAAGCACCAGGTCGGCTTTATCATTTTCAATAAGTGCACCTGCCTTCGAATTAAAGTCAGTGTAATCGGCCAATTTAAAATAACCCGATGACAATATTTTATTTGAAAGTTGTTGCGACACTGTTGAGTGATCGTGATCGACAATGGCAATATTTATATTTTTAATGGTGTAGTTAGCAGCCATTGGCAATAAAATAAGCTGTATGGCAGGGGCAATAAAAAGCCTTCCAGTAAAACCTTTATCACGGAACATTTGCCTGAACTCCTTCTGCATTAAGAATCGTAACGCTCTCATTATTCCAACCGTATTTTAAAGTTTCTAAGACTCAGGCCTGTAAAGAATACTGCCATACCTGCAAGAATGAGTGTTTCCTTCCAGATGGAAGCGAAGCCCAGTCCTTTTAACATAACAGCCTTTACTATAACATAATACCAGCGTGCAGGAACAATATTTGAAATTACCTGCAACACCACAGGCATGTTTTCTATCGGGAACAAATACCCGCTCAATAACATGGTTGGCAACATCATGCCAAGCATTGAGGCAAACATAGCCGATTGCTGCGATGAGGTAATAGTGGATATAAACAGGCCCAGTGCAAGAGCTGTCAATATCAACAAAGTACTTTCAAAAACAAGAAGCAACACACTGCCTTTTATAGGCACATCGAGCGCATATACACTTAATACAAGTATAACACCCAGGTTAACTATCGATAATACAAGGTATGGGATCGCCTTTGCAATAATTACCATTAACGGCTTAACAGGCGAAACTAAAAGTATCTCCATTGTGCCTAATTCTTTTTCTCGTACTATAGATACAGAGGTCATCATAACACAAACCAATAACAATACCATTGCCATTACACCGGGCACAAAGTTGGGTGCACCCTTCAGGTCGGGGTTATACAACATCCTCACCTCAGGTACAATGGAATAAGGGGCCGACATGGTTGGAGAAAGCTGTGCCTGGTAATCGGCAACAATGGTAGTAATGTAACTTGAGAGTTGAGTAGCCGTATTCGGATCCGATGCATCAGCTATAACCTGTATAGATGCTTTATTTAAATGCAGCAGGTCGGTATTAAAATTGACAGGAAATACAACAGCCAGTTTTATTTTGCCTTCTTTAAAAGCCGCATCAATGGCAGAGGGAGTCATTAATGTTTTTTGAACGCTGAAGAATTTACTACCCTCTATCTTATTTATAATTTGCTGCGATGCCACATCTTTAGCATTATCTACCACAACAATATTGGCATATTTAATTTCGTTGGTAAGGGCAAAACCAAAAAGAACAATTTGCACAATTGGGAAGCCAAAAAGCATAACCAGCGTTTTCGGATCTCTCCAAACGTGTATAAATTCTTTTCTTATGAATGATAGTAACTGTTTCATTTTTAAAATTTAATCAGCTGATCGTTTTGCTTTTCTTGCCAGTTTATAAAATACCTCATCCATGTTTGATGCCGAAAATGTTTTTCTCAAGCCTTCAGGCGAATCGAGCGCTTCTATTTTACCATCTACCATTATAGATACCCTGTTGCAGTATTCAGCCTCATCGAGATAGTGTGTAGTAACAAATATGGTAATGCCTTTATCGGCTGCATCATATATCAAATCCCAAAACTGGCGGCGCATAGCAGGGTCAACGCCTCCTGTAGGTTCATCTAAAAAAACAATTTTTGGTTGATGTACAATAGCTACCGAAAACGAAAGTTTTTGTTTCCACCCTAATGGCAAAGAACTTACTAGTTTGTCCGCTTCATTATGTAAGCCAAGCCGTTCAATAAGCTCCCCGCTTTTTTCTTTTATCTGCTTATTGCTTAAGCCATATATGCCTCCGTAAAATTCAATATTCTCTTTAACAGAAAGATCTTCATACAATGAAAATTTTTGACTCATATAGCCAATGTTCTGCTTTATCTCGTCAGGCTGTTTAAACACATCGTAGCCCGCCACCATAGCCTCGCCCGAGGTAGGTATAGATAAACCGCAAAGCATACGCATAGCGGTAGTTTTACCGGCTCCGTTAGCGCCCAAAAAACCAAATATTTCGCCTTTGTGAACGTCGAATGTAATTTCATCCACCGCCACAAAATCGTCAAAGCGTTTGGTTAGCTTATTTGTCCTTATTACTATTTCCTTGCTCATCTTCATGTTTTAATAAACGTATAAAGCAATCTTCCACAGTAGGTTCTATTGCTTTAAACTCAACGTCTGTATGTCCCTTTTCCTGTAAGTATTTTCTTACTTGCTCTTCGTTAGTTGTTATTGACAAATGCAAATATTCGCCGAAGGTGTAGCAGTTTATGGTGCCTTCGTATTTACGCAAGTCAAGTAACAAGTGATATATAGAATTTGCCTTAACACCATATAGTTGTTCCGGGTAAGCTTTAATAGTAGCTTCGGGAGATGCTACAGATAACACTTTGCCATTAAGAATAAGCCCTATGCGGTCGCACATAGTTGCTTCATCCATATACGAAGTAGAAACCATAATAGTTATTCCCTGTTGCTTCAGGCGTTTAAGCATTTCCCAAAATTCACGGCGAGAAACCACATCGACACCTGTTGTTGGTTCATCTAAAAACAATACCTCAGGTTTATGTATCAGCGCGCAACAAAGTGCGAGCTTCTGTTTCATACCACCTGAAAGCTTTCCAGCACGGCGGTCTTTAAATGGTTCTATCTGTACGTAAATATCTTTTATCAGGTGATAGTTCTCTTCTATAGTGGTTTTGAATACCGTTGCAAAAAAATCAAGGTTCTCTTCCACTGTCAAATCCTGATATAATGAAAACTTACCCGGCATATAACCCACTATACCGCGAATGGCCTTAAAATCTTTAACCACATCTAAACCGCCAACCGTTGCAGTTCCCTTGTCGGGCAATAAAAGTGTTGTAAGCAAGCGGAAGATGGTGCTCTTACCTGCTCCATCGGGGCCAATAAGTCCGAATATTTCACCTTTCTCTACCGTAAGCGATACATCATCTACCGCAAGAACAGTGCCCTTGTTATATGTCTTGGTTATATTATTTAATGTGATCGCGTTCATTTATTTTCTCGTCGCAGTATTATTTCTTGTCAGCAAATTGAACTTCACCATACATACCTATCTTCAGGTATCCATCATTCACCACTCTTATTTTTATAGCGTATACAAGGTCAGCGCGTTCATCTTTTGTAGGGATTGTCTTAGGTGTAAACTCCGATTTATCAGATATCCAATAAATGGTACCTGTATAAGTGCTGTATTGCTTTGCACCTTTATCTGTCCTAACTGTTACCTTTTGCCCCAGCTTTACCAGCGATAATTGCGAGCCTGTTACGTATGCCCTCAATATCAATGTGTCGGTTTCCGCAATTTTATACAAAGCCTTGCCCGGTGCTGCTATTTCATGGTCTTCGGCATATTTGGTAAGTACGGTACCATGTACAGGGTTTATTATACGGCACTTGGTTAATTGATCATTCAGCTGATCTATCTGGTGTTGAAGAGGCGCAACATTCTTTTGTATTGTTTCAGAAGTAATACCCAATGTAGATTTTTGTGCTTCAATTTGCTTGTTAAGCATATCTACTTGTGTGTTCGCATCATCTACCTGTTGTTGTGTAGCAGCATTTTGCTTAAACAAGTTGTTCATCCTATCCTGGTTCTTTTTAGCCTCATCTAACTGCGATTGCATAGCTGCTACCTGCACAGGTATATCGGGTGTTTGGCTGGTAGTTGATGCTATTTGCGCTACTAGTTGCTGCTTTTTTTCATAAAGCTGTACACTATCTATATATCCTAAAAATTGTCCGGGTTGAAGTGTTTGTCCTTCCTCTACATTTAACTGCATAATGGTTCCGGCAGATTCTGTTGAAACAATAGTTTCAACCGATTCAAATGCTCCTGCTGCATCAAAATTATTTTCGTTGTTGTTGCACGAGGCAAATATCGCAGCTGTAGCTATGGCGATAATTGATACTTTTTTCATCTCTCTAAAATTTAATTTATTAATTACCTGATGTATTCTGATAGTTGTATTCATCCATTAACAATTGTACCTGATGAAGTAATAAGCTTTGCTTGGCCTGATCTTCAGCATCAAGCTGACTTATATAATCATGCACGGTTATAACGCCATTATCGACTTGCGCTTTGGCAGCAATTTTAACAGAAGTGCGCTTACCTATTATGTCATTATCCTTGCTTATCATTTGCTGCAGTTTTATCATATCAGCGCTTTGCTGCTTAAGTGTAATGCGTGTATTAAATATAAAGTCATCTTTTTGCACATCAATACTTTGCTTGTCAAGATCAAGCAACTGCCTTTGGTTTTTAAGTGTGTAAAAACCACCGAGTGACCAGCTTAACCTGAACCCGGTTATGTAATACCATGCAGGGTTAGCATCAAATCCGTTTAAGCCTGGTAATGCATAACCACCCTGAAAGAAGTACAAGAACTTAGGCCTGTTTGCAGCATTCAGCATATTTTCCTGCACATCGTCTGTTTTTTTCTGGAACTCATAAAAAGAAAGTTCCGGCCGGTGGATGCTATCTAATATTTTCATTGGACGTGGTGTTTCAAGTACAGTATTTTCATCTAATGTCCGGTTCATGAAAATGCTCAGCATATCTAAATATGCTTTTTGCGATGCTTTTAAGTTCAAGGCATTCTGTTGCTGTTGCAGTAATTCAGCTTGTAGCTCTTCAAGGCTGCTGTTTAACGCAGTACCGCTGTTTACTTTCGCCTGTGCATTATCAATGCTACTTTGTACATCCTTTTGTGTAAGGTCGTTTTGTTTTAATTGTTCACCAATAAGTAATGCTCCAAAAAATATCTGGTTGATACGGTCCTTTAATGAATATAACTGCACCTCAATATTTTGCTCCTGCATATCAGCACTTGCAGACTGCGATGCTTTTTGCTGCTTTATAATACCGCCATCATAAATGGTCTGATCAAGCTCACCGTGCACATTAAACTGGCCCTTTGTTGGTGTAGGAAAACTTAAATTTTTAAATGCTGGGGGAAGTCCTGTCAGCGCAATGCTTGTAACTGCTGATTGGTAAGTAGCCTGTCCGTTAAAATTTACCTGAGGCAAATATCCTTTTGCAGCGTTAGACACATTATAATCTTTTGTTTTCTCGATTAAGCCCTTTTGCTTGATCAAAGGGTAATTTTGCCTGGCGCGAGCATAGCAGGTATCAATAGTTAAAGATGCCTGCCCCTGTGCAAAAATGCTGATTATACTTGTTGCTCCTATTAGTAATAACTTCTTCATTGTATATATTCTTTAAATGCCTTGTATCCCGGTTGTTGTATTACGACGTTTATAAAATCATTTTACCTTTAACATAGCTTCAATCCATTTCGGAATAAGCTTTTTTCTCTCCTGCATAAGTTCATTGAATTCTTTTTGAGTAAACCCGTTAGCGCTCTGAAACATGCGGTGAGCTACAAAAGGAAATATAGTAAGCCCGACTATATTCAAAATAAGGTTAGCAGGATTTATATTTTCAATCTTTCCCTTTTTTATTGAATCCTGAACCTGTTCCATAAAATAAGAATTCATAAATTTTCCCCTCATTTTCATCCTTTGGTCATCAATACGTGAATTCCGGATAACAAAAAGTGGCATATCGGGGTTTACTGATAGAATATCGATATAATTAGCAACTAACACTTCAATTTTTTGTTCCAGACTGGTTTCTTCGTTATCCACTATTTTGGTGATCACCTCCATAAACTTCGCCATATTCTCCTTCATTATTATTACAAACAAATTTTCTTTGCTTCGGAAATAATAATTTAAAAGGGCCAGGTTTATGCCTGCTTCTTTAGCAATGTCGCGTGTTTTAACAGCGTCGAAGCCTTTTTCTGTAAATAACTTACGCGCTGCGGAAAGTATCTTCTCCTCTGCGCCGTCAGTCTTTTTTTTCTTTTTTACAGTTGCCATCTCATTGAAATATAGCACAAAGGTATATTTATTTTTTTGATTTAAACAAATGATTAAATCATTTTATCAAAAAAACAGGTAATAGATTGATTACCTGATGGTAAATTATTGCTATTCTTGTTGAAGGAGGGCTTGTAATTGGTCAATTACTTTTTGCGCCATACGTGCAGGGCCTTACCCAGCACTACAACTACCAGGGCAATACTCAAAATACCCCACCATGTCCAGTTCCACATATCTTTATTATTAATGATTTATGCTTCGTCTTTTGTGGTACGTATAAGGCCAATACCCGACATAAAGAAAACAACCCCGAGTACGCCATATATAGCAATCGCTTTCATGTCATGAGTACTGTCGGCAGCATTTATAAATACTATAGCAGCATATATTAGGCCACCTATACCAAGTAAGGTAAGTAGTGCGCCAAAGATTCTTTTTAAATTCATTGTGTATATGTATTAAGCGTTTGCTTTTTTGTTGGTAGCAATTATAAGAACCCCGCCAACCAAAAGAACTGCACCCACTATTGGCGACCATTGAATGGTATGGTTCTCATCATGCTTTATTTGCAGGTTACCTATATCAACTACATTTTTAGTGGTAACATAATTAAATCCTGTATAAGCCATCATTAGTACGCCTATTATAAGCAGGGCTATTCCTATTGATCTGCGCTCCATAATTAAAGTGATGCAATAAGTTTCTGAAGTTCTTCCTTGGTTTTACCAAGTTTTATCTGGAGTTTTCCAAACATCTCGTCTTGCTTGCCTTCAACAAGCATCAAATCATCGTCAGTTAAAATGGCAAATTGTTGTTTAAGCTTGCCTTTTTGCTCGTTCCAGTTTCCTTTTACTTCAGTTGTGTTCATATTTTTTAGTTTTAATTAAGTGCATGAATTATATAATGCAAAGGTGCGTCCATTAGTCGCCAAAAGGGTTACATAACCTTATCTATAAGTTACATAATTCACCGACCATAGTATTTAGTGTTCACTACTCTATATGTGAATTATGTAAGTATTTCTGTTAGTTCTGCAACAATGCTTATTTCAGAAACCATGAGTTTTACCCCTTCATGAAATTAGCCAATACAAAACTGAAAAAGACCTTACTCATATTAGGAAGCATCCTGATTATAGTTCCCATAATTATTATCATATTCATTTCGCCTATTACCAAGTATATGGTCGAAAAGTATAGCGTAAAATATACGGGCAGACAGATTAAAATGAAATGGGCCTACGTAAACCCCTTTACCGGTTATGTTCATTTCAGCAACTTTACAGTATTTGAAGCGCAGAACGATAGCACATTTTTTTCAGCAGATGGTGTAAGCGCCAATTTTTCACTTCCTAAAATGCTTTCGGGTACATACGAGATATCAAGCCTTACGCTTGACAAACCCAAAGGGATAATTATACTGAATGCCAGGAATGATTTTAATTTTTCCGATCTCATTGAAAAATTCAAACCCGATTCCATTTCAACAGGGCCTCCACTCCATTTTAATATTCTGAATGTAAAAATAAACGATGGCCTATTTTATTTTCACGATACACTAATACATATACATTACTTTATAAAAGATGTAAATTTCGAAAGCACAGGTAAATGGTGGAACGTAGATACTATTGTTGGCAAAATTTCTTTTGCTGCAGGTATTGGCACCGGAGATATGAAAGCCAATTTCAGTATTAATTTAAAGACTTCTAATTACACCTATTCATTGCTGGTACATAATTATAATATGGCCATTATTGATCAGTACATGAAAGATATAGTAAACTATGGTACCTTTTCAGCAAGTTTAGAAGCTGACTTAAAAGCTAAAGGAAATTTAAAGGATGAGGATGATTTAGATACAAAGGGACGAATTGTAGTAAACAATTTTCATTTTGGTAAAAGCCCCGGTAATGACTATTTATCATTCGATAAATTTTCGTTGGTAATTGATGAAGTTAACCCGGAGCATCATTTATATCATCTGGATTCACTAACGCTTGTTCACCCTTATTTCAAATACGAAGAATATGATCGCCTGAATAATATAGAAACCATGTTCGGAGAAAAAGGCGGAAACGTTACCGCCGTTAATAATGATAAAAACCGGTTTAACCTTGTAATTGAGCTTGTGCATTATTTGACCAATGTTTCGAAAAATTTCTTTCAAAGTGCGTACAAGATCAATACACTTGCTATTAGCCGTGCCGATATTTTATTTAATGACTATTCTTCAAGCGAGAAGTTTTCACTTCAAGCAAGCCCATTATATATTACAGCCGATTCAATTAACAAGAAACATGGCAAGGTGAATTTTTCTATAAAATCGGATATTAAGCCTTATGGGAAAATGTCGGTATATGCTACAATTAACCCAAGAGATAGTGCTGATTTCACAGTGAGTTATCATCTTACCGGTGTACCGGTTTCTGTTTTTAATCCTTATACTATTTCATATACATCCTTTCCGTTTGATTGCGGAACTATTAATTTGAATGGAGACTGGAATGTGAAGAATGGCTACATACAAAGCGAAAATCATCTTTTGATCATTGACCCTCAGCTAGCTGAACGGCTTAAGAATAATGATACCAAATGGGTACCGATGCGCTTAGTTATGGCATTGGCCCGCAACCGGAGCAATGTTATTGACTATTCCATTCCTGTATCAGGCAATTTAAAAAATCCGTTATTTAATTTAACCAACGTAATAGTCACGGCTTTAAAAAACATTTTTGTAAAACCACCTACAGCACCTTATGGCCTTAAAGTGAAAAATCAGGAAAAGGAAATTGAGCAATCGCTTACCCTGAAGTGGGAAATGAGGCAAAGTAAAATGCTACCTAAGCAAGAAAGGTTTATGAAAAAACTGGCAAAATTCTTAAAAGATAACCCGGATGCATCTATAGTTATATCGCCACAACAGTATGAGAAAAAAGAAAAGGAATACATTTTATTTTTTGAAGCCAAGAAAAAATATTACTTATACTGTCATCCTCAAAAATCTCCAGTCCTGAGTGAAAGTGATTCTGAAAAAGTAACTAAAATGTCGGTAAAGGATTCTCTATTTATAAGTTATTTAAACAAACACCAGTCAAGTGGGTTGGTTTTTACAGTGCAGGATAAATGCCTGAACTTAGTAGGATTAACTTTATTAAATAACAGGTTTAAGCAATTAAATAAAGACAGAAAGGATGCCTTTATTTCATGCTTTAACGGAATGGGGGTTGATAATAAGATAACCTTTACTGCTGCAGAGAATACGATTCCCTATAATGGATTTTCGTTTTATAAAATAAAATACAAAGGAGAGCTACCGGGTTATTTGCTGCGTGCCTATAAAGAAATTGCTGCGCTGGATGATGAATCGCCAAGGGAAAAATATAAAGAAGACCGAGAGAAAATTAAAACGGATTGATTTATAGGGTCAATTTCTTCTTCGCATTATATAAGTCTGTTAACTTCTGTTTCTTCTCACTCCACTCCTTATCAATCATACCAAAGTATGCTGAGTTTCTATTGGTGCCATTATCGCGTATCAGGTCGTTTCGTAAAATGCCTTCGAACTGTGCCCCAATTTTTGCAATAGCTTTTCTCGATCGTACATTATTTTCATCTGCCCTTAGCTGAACGCGAGCAGTCTTCAAGGTTTCAAAACAATACGTAAGTAATAATAACTTACATTCCAGGTTAACTTCGGTGGCCCAATACGTAGGATGCAACCAGGTAGCGCCAATTTCCAGTTTCCTGTGCTTTGGTTCGATTTCTAAAAACCTGGTGCTGCCTATTAGTTTCTTATGTTGTTTATGAAAGATTGCAAATGGGTATTGGTTTCCATCTTCTCTTTCAATTAAAGCAAGGTTCAAAACTTCTAACATTACAACAGAGTCTGTATTATCTGAAAGAGAAAATTCCCATATCCTTTTATCTTTTGCCAGAGTATCAAGTTCAGCAAAATGGTTTTTCTCTAATGAAATCAGCTCTACTGTTTCACCGGTTAAAGTCAATGGGTAGGGTATCCAGTTGGCCATAAATTTTTCAGATTTAAGTATGACAAAGGTAAAATAAAGAATGTCAGCTAAAGGTTTTAGCAATTTGGTCACATACTATTGATATTCAATATATTACATTCATTTTGCTATAAATTTTAGCATTAAAATTCTATTGTATTTCATTGTTAATTTACAATAATTAGCCTCAAGTATCAATGACAGAATGGCATAATTAGGTTTACGTACATAGAGTGAAAGATACTTGTCAATTTTTCGGTTGTATGGGGTTTGGGTATAGCTTACTTTTGTCAAAAACCAGTACAATGCTCGAGCCCGATATAATGTATAAAGCCCTTGTTGATAAGGACCCAACTTATGAGGGTTTATTTATTGCAGCCGTAAAGACAACCGGCATTTTTTGCCGCCCTACATGCACAGCTCGTAAGCCAAAGCGAGAGAATGTAGAGTTCTTTGAAAGCTCTAAAGAAGCTATATTACACGGATACAGGGCCTGTAAGACATGTTCGCCATTAGAGAAACTTGGTGCCACTCCACCGCTCATTAAAAAGATACTGGATGAACTGAACGAGGACCACTCATTGAAATTTAAAGATTATGACCTCGTTAAAAGAGGCATTGAGCCCAGCGCATTACGCAGGTGGTTTAAAAAGAACCATGGTATAACCTTTCATACCTACCAACGTATGCAACGCATTAATTCAGCATTCAGTAAAATACACCGAGGCGAAACCGTTGCTGCTACAGCATTTGATAGCGGCTATGAATCGTTGAGCGGTTTTACAGATTCCTTTACTTCGTTGGTTGGCAGTGCTCCATCGCAAAGTAAAAACACACAAATAATAACCATGTGCCGCTTCGAAACTCCATTAGGGCCCATGTTTGCCTGCGCTACCGAAAAAGGCATTTGCCTGTTAGAGTTTACCGACAGGCGTATGCTTGAGACTGAACTTAAAGCCCTATCAAAACAGCTAAAAGGAACAGTACTACAAGGCGACAGCAAGTATTTTGAACCTTTAAAAAAACAGCTTACTGAATATTTTGAAGGCAACCGAAAGGAATTTGATATTCCGCTTGTGCTTATAGGTACTGACTTTCAGAAGAAAGTATGGGAGGAGCTTTTGCGCATACCCTATGGTACAACGCGCTCATATAAACGCCAGGCAATGGCCTTAAATAATTTAGAAGCCATACGTGCAGTTGCAGGCGCCAATGGCATGAACAAAATTGCTATTATAATTCCATGTCATCGTGTAATAGGCGAAGATGGAAGCCTTACCGGTTATGGAGGCGGGCTTTGGAGAAAGAAGCGATTGTTGGATATAGAACAATCGCAGCTAAAACTAATGATAGAATAAAGGCCCGATTTAGTTATGTGCCACATCTTTCCTGATGCGGCTAAGCGATTCAGGTGTTATACCCAGGTATGAAGCGATCATTTTTTGAGGCACCCTTGATGCAACAGTTGGGTACATCTTCATAAATTCAACATACCGTTGTTCCGCACTTGCACTTAATAAATTTACCACCCTTTTCTGCATAGCTTTAAAGCTATTTTGAAAAAGCCCTTGTAGCATTTGTGCCCCTGCAGGCAATATTTCTCCAAGTTTTTCATTAAAATCTCTTTCGCTCAGCAGCACTTGCGTATCGTCAACTGCATCAATAAAAAACATAGCAGGTTCCTGCTTTACCAAACTATTCTGTTCCGATATCCACCAGTTTTCAGGTGCAAACTGAATGATGTGTTCTTTTCCGTTTTTATCAATTACATAGCTTCGCAAGCAGCCTTTTACTACAAACATATTGTACTGGCATACTTCGCCCTCTCTCAATAAAATGGCGCCTTTGGTAATGGTTTTAGGTATGCACAAGGAACTAATGGCCTTAAACTGCTCATCAGTAAAGCTTACCTTGCCTTTTAAATATGCTTTAAACACCTCCACCATATTGGCAAAGATACTAACGATATTTATTATCAGTATACTTCATTAAAAAATAGCATTTCTATTCAAAAGCATACAGGCGGCTTGGCAGAGGATAAAAATGCTACCTTAGAGCTTTCAATAAATACCATTTTTATGCCGATACGAAAGAGGGGTAACACATTTATACCGGGTATTTTATTTGCCTTATTAAGCATCTGCAATTATTCGAGCGCACAAAAAGCTGTACCACTTATCAATTCGTATAAATTACTTACAAAAGGCCTTGCACTTATTGATACAGGCCAGTATGATAAGGCATCTGACTTGTTCGAACAGATCTCGCGTAACGACACTAACTATGCACTGGCCATTTACGAAGATGCCATAAGCCGCATATCGGGAGGTGAAGATAGCCTGGCAGTGGGCATTTGCCGCAAAGGCATTGCATTACATACAGAGTATAGTTCTGATTTCTATAAGTTCCTTAGCAGCGCTTATATAAATATGGACAAAGATGATGACGCCATTAAATTGCTTAAGGATACTGCTATTCCGGCTTACCCGAATGTTTACCTCTTACAGTATTCTATGGGACTCGCCTATTACAAGTCGCACAAATACGATAGTGCCATTGCATGTTTTGAGAGGTCCATAAATCTTAACATCTTTCATGCATCAAGTCATTACTACCTGGGCAAGTGCTGCCTCGAACAAGGCCGCATGATACCCGCTTTACTTTCGTTGCAATTTTATCTTCTGCTCGAACCCGCAACATCGCGTTCCTTTGCTACAGTGCAGCTAGTTGAACAAGTAACAGAAGGCAAATACGATTATAATAAAGCCACCGTAGTTGATCCATCGAAATACAACGATGATGCTTTTGCCGACCTTGATCAGATAATAAAATCGAAGATTGGGCTGAGCGATGATTATAAAGCAAAGACAAAGGTTTCATTTGGCGTTATAAAACAATGCCAATTAATGCTGGAGAAACTCACCTATACACCCAATACCAATAATTTTTGGATGGAAGAATATGTTCCTTTCTATAACACTTTGCAAACAAAAAATTACTTTGAACCCTACGCCTATTACATAATGGGTTCAGTTAATAACGACGACCTGCAAAAAGATATTAGTAAGAACAAAAGAAAAATAACTGACTTTACCGACTGGGCCGGAAAAATGCTTGCCGAAAAACGCGATAAGCGTGAGGTTACAGTAAGCGGCGTTAAAAAAACACTTACCTGTATATTCTACGATAATAACCTGCCTGAAGGTGTAGGTGAAGAGAATGCAAAAGGAAAATCAATTGGTGATTGGCTTATATATAATCGTTATACAGGGAATATAGAAGCAAAAGGATCGTTTAATGCTAACGGAAATAAAGAAGGCGAATGGGTGTATTATTATTTTGATGGCGCCCTGAAGGAGAAAAGTAATTATGTTGATGATAAGCATGAAGGTGTTTCAGAAGTATGGTATAGGAATGGAGCACAAAAAGGCAAATACACATATCATAATGATAAACTTAATGGCGAAGTATCGGAATACAATGCATCGGGCATACTTACTACCCATGGCAATTATGTAAACGATAAACCCACCAGCGAGTTTACTATCTATTATAATGATGGGAAAACCCATTATACATCAAACTATACTGATGCAGGGCTAGATGGAGAGCTAAAAGAATTTTACATAACTCATCAACTTACACTTTCATCTGTGCTTAAAAATGGTAAGAAGAATGGCACTGCAACCGATTTCTGGCCTAATGGAAAGATAAAAGATGAAGTGGGCTATATTGATGATTATGCCACCAATACCTTTAAATATTATTACGAGGATGGTACCCTGAACAAAGTAGGCGCTTATGGCAACAATGGTAAAGAATTTGGACTATGGACAACCTTTTACCGCAATGGTAAAAAAGAAGAAGAATATACTTTTAATAAAAACGGTGAATGGAATGGGCCCGATTCCCGTTATGATGATGATGAGGTAAAGTATGCCGAAATGGAATACAAGAATAATGAACTACAGCATATAATTTATTTTGACAAGAGTGGCAAAACCATATTTGAAACAAGTATATCAGGTGGGAAACTGGAGCAACAGAATTTTTACCCAAACGGAGTAAAGATGAATGAAGGAGAAACGGTGTATGGCAAAAAAACAGGGAAGTGGAAATTTTATTCGGTAACGGGAGCCTTAACAAATCAGGAGTCTTATAAAAATGGTTTGCTCGATGGTATGCGAACAGATTATTATGCCGATGGAAAAGTAAAAGATTCGCTGAACTATACCAGAGACTCAGCCAGTGGCTTATATCATGAATATTTTGAGAACGGGCAGTTAATGACAACCGGATGGTTTGTAGGTGCATCTAAAGAAGGTGATTGGTATTATTATAATGCACGCGGCACACTTACTTCTCATATCTATTATCTTGATAATACACTTTATGGCTACGCCGATTATTATGATGTTAACGGCCGCCTTTCATCGGAAGAGCTTACCAATAGCCTTGGTTATTTTGATAAGGCATGGATATATGACACTACCGGAACTAAGGTTGTGTATACCTATATATCCGATAAAGGTAATGGCACCTATAAACCTGCTTATGCTAACGGGCAGTTAAAAATAGAACGCCCTTATATTGCCGGTAATGTAGATGGACATCAAAAAGCATATTTCTACAATGGCAAACTGAAAGCAGAAGGTGATTTTTTGGGTGGTAGCCGTCAGGGTAAGCTTATCAATTATTATAATAATGGAAATGTGGAATCGGTTTTCAATTACGATATTGGAAATGCAACAGGCCCTGCAACAAGGTATTTTGAAAATGGCAAGACCAAATTCGAAGAGAATTTTTTAAGCGATAATGAAGATGGCACTTATAAAGAGTACTATAAAAATGGCAAGCTCCGCCGCATTGGGCAATACAATGACGGAGAGAAAGATGGAGAAACGAAATTCTATTTTGAAGACAGTACCATTTATTGTTTTGCATGGTATCACAATGGATTAATAACCGGCTATTCGTACCCGGGTAAAGATGGCAACCTTGTTGCTACCATCCCTATTGATAAAGGAACAGGTAATATGGTTTGTTACTATGCCAACGGCACAAAATCGCTCGAATGTAAATATGACAATAGCGTATTCGATGGCAAAAGAATCATGTATACTCCTGCCGGGAAAGTGTATGAAGATGAGAATTACCAATCGGGCGATGAAAACGGACTGCAGAAGTATTATTATGCTGATGGCAAATTAAAGGCCGAAGAGAATTTTTATCTGGGTGATATGGATGGAACTTCAACTTACTATTATGAAACAGGCAAGCCGGAGCATACCGAGAATTGGGTGCTAGGTAAGCGTCATGGCGCATTTAAATATTATGACGCATCGGGGAAATTGATTAAAACAACCATCTACTATAACGATGAGGTTGTTACAGAAAAGTAGAGAAATGAGAGTAGAGAAATTAATACACGGCAAGTTTACAATTGCACTAAGCCTGTTACTGCTTTCGTTTCATAGCTATGCACAAAAGGATAATGTATATACTCAACTACGGAAGGAATACTCAAATGAAAATGCAGTATTTGTTTCGAGAAAAGAAAATGTGGAAATAAAATTCGAGAAAGACGAATTAGTGGTGTATTCTAAAATGTATGAAGAGCTACTATTACTGACTGACAAAACCAGTGAATATATTGACCGTAATGTATATTGGTCGAGTTTTTCAGATATTGAGGACCTTGATGCACGCAGCCTTATACCCGATGGTAATGGCTACAAGACAATGAAGGTAAAGAACTTCTCGAAGACAAATGAAATTTCGGAAGGTACTTTTTACGATGACTCTCGCTCTTACCAATTTGTATTCCCGGGCCTTACTAATGGTGCACGTGCCATACTTTCCTATACCGAAAAACTAAAGGACCCTCATCTTTTCGGGCGCTTTTATTTTAATTCATTTGCCCCTTCTCAAGATGTGGAATACTCCGTTACATTTCCTTCGAACGTAAAGATCCATTATAAACTATTTCATGTGAACGACAGTGCATTGCAATTTACCACCAAAATAAGCGGCAAGAACACCACCTATACCTGGAAAATGCATGGCGTAAAGAAAATAAAATCGGAAGAATCTGCACCGAACTACACCTATTTTATACCTGGCATTATAGTACTTATTGACCAGTATACGCTCAATAACAAAACAGTAAAGGTGTTGAGCGACACCAGTGATTTTTACAATTGGGATTATAGTTTTGTGAAGAATGTAAATACTGCCATACCGCCTGCAGTAAAGCAATTAGTAGATTCCATAACCACAGGCGCCACCGATAACCTTGATAAAGTAAGGCGCATATACTACTGGGTGCAAAACCAGGTTACCTACATTGCTTACGAAGATAGCCTTGGTGGTTTTATACCCCGCGAAGCCGGTTTGGTATGTTCTCGCCGCTTTGGAGACTGTAAAGACATGGCCAGTACATTAGTTGAAATGATTCAGGCAGCAGGGCTCGAAGCACATCAAACATGGATCGGTACCCGCGATATTCCTTATTCGTTTGAAGATGTTCCCTCGCCTACTTCAACCAACCATATGATATGCACATATGTACAGGATGGCAAGTATTATTTCTTAGATGCCACCGGAAAAAATGCACCTTTTGATTTCCCTACATCCATGATACAAGGCAAACAAGCCTTAATAGGTATGGGCGAAGGTAAATACAAGATAGTAAGGGTTCCGGTACTAGATACCAACCAGAATATTTATGCTGATAGCGTTCACTTGCAATTAGATAAGACTATCATTAGAGGCCATGGCAAATTAAAAATGAGCGGTTACTATAAAATATTACTTGGTTATCGCTTGCAAAATATTGATAAAATAAATGAACATAAGTACTTAACTGCTATACTGCAAAAGGGAAGTAATAAATTCAGCCTGGATAGTTCTTCGTACGACAATCTTATTGATCGGGATAAAGATTTTGCAATAAACTATGCATTCAGCCTGGAAGATTATGTAAAACAAAATGGCAATGAGCTTTATATAAACATGCAATTACAAAAAACGTACATGAATGACCTGCTGGATGCCGACAGGGAAGCACCACGTGAAATTGATTTTAAATCGATCGACAAAAACATCAATACCCTTGATATACCAAAGGGGTACAAGGTTTCATACCTGCCTGAAGGCGCAAACTATAATTCCACTATTGGTGGTTTTAAAATAAACTATGTTGTTAAGGGTAACGTAATTATAAATGAAAGCTATATTTATATAAATACGCTGATGGTTTACCCGAAGGACTTTGCTGAGTGGAACAAAATGATACATGCCCTTTCGCGTGCCTACAACGAATCTGTAACTTTAGTAAAACAATAAACATGTTGCGAAAAATATTTCTTCTGGTTCTGTCCGTTTGCTTATATACAGGTTCATTTGCTCAGTTTGAAGTATCTAAACCGCAGCCTGAATACAAAAACTATAACTGGGAAGAAACTCCTAAGCTACATGAACTGTCAGCCGCTGAAAAAAAGAAAAACGAGGTAGTGATAAAAGACAAACGCATATTGGAATATTACTTCGATGCTTACGATACCCTTTCATTATATGTCACACACCATTTTATAGTCCGTGTTAATTCAGATAAAGCCATAGAAGAAAACAATACTGCCTATATACAATTGGGCGAAGGCGTTAAGGTAATTGACCTGAAAGCCCGTGCCATTGCTAAAGATGGTAAGGTAACTTTGCTTAACCCTAAAAATGTAAAAGACGTTGATAATTATCAAAACTCCGGGCCATACAGGATACTTGCCATTGACGGTATTGAAACCGGCGGAGAGGTGGAATATATATATACCGTAAGACGCCCTATACATATATATGGTACGGAATATATACGCAGAACCGCTTTGCATAAACTGGTTGAAGTTGATATTTACTCACCAAAACAGTATGAGTTCCTGGCCAAAAGCTATAATGGCTTCCCTGATATGGTGACAGATTCCACTATAGATACTAAACGACATCTTTTTTCAATTGGCCACAATATTGAAGGTTTTGACAATGAAGAATTTTCGGCGGCAGATGGCGCTTTAATGCGTTTAGAATATATACTTGCTTACGATAAAGTTAAAGATCCTGATACCCGATTGTATTCATATAGCGAGTTCTGCGCTAAAATATTTGACATACTTGATAAAGGAAGCGATAAGCAGGATTTGAAAACAGCTGAAAAAGTAATTGATACGATGAAGCTTAAAAAGTTTTCGGACGAGGATAAAATACGGCATATTGAAAGTGTAATTAAGGGCACCATTGTTGTACGTGCAGATGTAGGTGGAGATAAGAGCGGAACACTCCCTGTAATATTTAAAAATCATGTATGCGATGAACTCGGAATAATGAAAGTATATCATTTACTATTCAATGCCGCAGGTATTAAACACCAAATTGTTATGACGTCCGACAGATTCGATAAGCCTTTTGATGGTGATTTTGAGTCACGGACCTATTTGCAGAAATTCATGCTCTACTTCCCAGCTACTAATAACTACATTGCACCTACTGAAGTTGCATCACGCTATGGTTTTGTTCCGGCTGAATGGATATGCCAGAAAGGGTATTTTATGCATTCGCTTACTATTGGTAAAGATGTGCAAACAGGTGTTGGCCAGGTGCGTGATTTGCCTTGCAACGATTATAAAAAAACCACCGGTGAAATATATGCCGATGTAAAGTTCGACCTGGAATTGGGGGTTGTTAATCTTCACTTTAAACAAACCTTTTCGGGTTACGAGGCATATGCGTTCCAGCCATTTTACAATTACCTGGCCGACCAGGACAGGAAAGATTTTACAGATAAGCTCTTCAAATCGATATTTGAAGATGCAAAGCCTACTAATGTAAAAGTATATGGCTATAATGAAAACGATATTTTCCGTAACCCATTTGTTATTGAAGCTGATTTCAGCACCAACAGTGTACTGGAAAAAACAGGTAATAAATACCTGTTTAAGGTTGGAGAATTGATTGGGCCTCAAAGCCAGTTATACCATGATTCGGTAAGGCACACACCTATTGAAAACAGGTATAACCACGGTTATCACCGCGAAATTAAATTCACTCTTCCCGATGGATATAAGGTAATGAACTTAGATGCTGTGAATATGGATGTGTATGATGGCAAAGCTACTGATGCACATACTATGGAGTTTCATTCCTATTATAAAACAGATGGTAATACTGTAACTGTTTATTGCGACGAATACTATGCACAACTGCGTTACCCTATAACTATGTATGAGCAGTTCAGGAATGTGATAAATGCTTCAGCAGATTTTAATAAAGTAGTGTTCTTCTTAGAGAAAAACTAAGCCATGAATATTGAAGATATCCGTGCCTTTTGCAAAAAGCTACCCGCAGCAACCGAAGATGTAAAGTGGGAAAATGACCTGTGCTTTTGTATTGGTGGAAAGATATTTTGTGGTGTACCTCTCACGGGTGAGCTAAGTGTTACATTTAAAGTAACACCTGAAGAATTCGATGAGCTATCAGTACATGAAGGTTTTATACCCGCTCCTTACCTGGCCCGCAACAAATGGGTTTGCCTGAAAGATTTGACAGTACTAAATCGTAAGGAGTTGGAAGGCTACATAAAGCAATCATACGAACTGATTAAAGCCAAAGTACCCAAGAAGTTATTAAAATAAGGTATGCCGCGCGCTCACAATATTCCCTTCTACTTTGTAATTGACTACCTGATGCAATTAGAGCCAAGGATAAACCCCATGTTTGGCAGCTATGCAGTATACGTGGGAGATAAGATCGTTTTTATTTTGCGTGACAGAAAAACACATCCTGAAGTAAATGGGGTATGGATAGCTACAAGCCATGAGCACCATAAAAGCCTGAAGAAAGAACTTCCATCGCTTTGCACAGTGTCTGTCCTTAACAATGGCAAAGGGGAAACCGGCTGGCAAATGCTTCAGGCCGATGATGATGACTTTGAATCTTTAGTTGTAAAAGCCTGCGAAATGGTCTTGCATAACGATCCACGCATTGGTAAAATACCCAAACCGAAGAAAAAGAAGAAGAAATAAATTGCTTTTTCTACATTTGCCCCATATAATTATCTACTATGTCAAACGAATCATTCTATACCCATTTACAAGGCGAGTTAAAATCTATTGACGAGGCCGGCCTTTACAAACGCGAACGTATTATTACAAGTCCGCAGGGGGCTGATATTAAAGTGCAGGGAGGGCAAGAGGTGATTAACTTTTGTGCAAACAATTACTTGGGGCTCTCTTCTCACCCCGATGTAATTGCTTCTGCTAAAAAGGCATTAGATACCCACGGCTATGGTATGTCGTCGGTACGTTTTATTTGCGGCACACAGGATATTCATAAAACACTGGAAGAAAAAATATCGAAGTTTCTGCATACAGATGATACAATACTTTATGCTGCCTGCTTCGATGCTAACGGTGGTGTATTTGAACCGCTTTTTGGAGAGCAGGATGCACTTATATCAGACGAGTTGAACCATGCATCTATAATTGATGGTGTCCGCTTGTGTAAAGCAAAGCGTTATCGCTACAAGAACTCTGACATGGAAGATCTGGAGACGCAGTTAAAAGCAGCCTCGGCAGACAGATTTAAAATAATCGTTACTGACGGCGTGTTCTCGATGGATGGTTACATTGCCAAACTAAAAGAGATAGTAACACTGGCAGAAAAATATAAGGCATTGGTAATGGTTGATGATAGCCACTCTACCGGTTTTGTGGGAAAAACAGGCAGAGGTACACATGAGTATGCTGATGTTATTGGTAAGGTAGATATACTTACAGGTACCCTTGGCAAAGCCCTTGGCGGTGCCATGGGCGGTTATGTTAGCGGACGTAAAGAAATTATTGATATGCTCCGTCAGCGTTCAAGGCCTTATTTATTTTCTAACTCATTAGCGCCGGTTATTGCAGGTGCAGCCATTGGTGTATTCGACTTGCTTAGCAAAACAACAGAACTGCGCGATAAGGTAATGAACAATGCGCTTTACTTCCGAGAGGGCATGACCAAAGCTGGTTTTGACATTAAGCCCGGTATACACCCCATAGTACCTGTTATGCTTTATGATGCCAAGCTATCGCAAAACATGGCCGACAAATTATTGAAAGAAGGCATCTATGTAATTGGTTTCTTTTACCCGGTTGTTGCCAAAGGACAGGCGCGTATACGGGTACAATTATCAGCCGCACATACCAAAGCACACTTAGATAAGGCTATTGCAGCTTTTACTAAAGTAGGTAAAGAGTTGGGAGTTGTAAAGTAAAAGCAGCCCACCCTCTCCCTCCCAAATATTAGGGGACTAAGACTTTCTTATTCTATTTATAAATGGGTTGTTGAAAACTATTGCACCTTTTTATTACATATACTAAATATATGGTTTAAATTTGTGTGTGTTCTTTGATATAACGATTAGGATATGCAGTCTTTAAAGGAAGATCTAGAGAAAAATATTTTCCGCCAGAAACCGCCATGTTCCGCCAAATTTTTTAGTGGACGAAGGCGAGGGGGTGGACAGAATAACAACTAATTTTAGAGTAATTTTTTTGAAAACCAATGGGTTAAGGTATTACAGGGTGGTAAAAGTGTATACCCCCTTAAAAAGTGAAAAAAGAGGAAAGAAAGTGAAAAAAATTATATATTTACAGTACTCTATTGATTATTAACCACTTAAAAATAAAACCATGAAATACAAAATTCTTATTGCAGTACTTGCAATTGCACTTTACAGTTCTGCTCAAACTGCAGATAATAGGAACAACCTCAGTATAGGCTTTGGCACACAGAATTATAACGGAGTGCTTGAAAATACCTGGTTCGATTTTGAATATGAGACCTATGGCGCCAGTATGATAAATTATAGCCGTTATATCAATCCTTCCTTTGACTTCATGGCTTCAACTACTGTTGGTAATTTTGGACATTGCAGAGATGGAGATGAAGTTTACTGGCCTGACGGAGCGGTTGAATTGAATATGAAATCGATGCTTGTGACCGCTAACGTAACTGTAAAATACAAATTTGCGAATGGATATATAATTAAAGAGGATGCTAAAATAGCTCCATTCATATACTTAGGCGCAGGTGCAAATCCGGTTTTAGATATGTGGACTCACAGGGTTGATCCGGGTGTTTATCTTTCGGCCGTAGGTGGCGTTGGCTTACGCTATAACATCACCACTAAGTTTAACTTTACCTACATAATGGGGTTTGGGGTTTTCAATAATGACAAAATGGATTACGGTAATCTATATGCCCCAACACCTATGAACCCTATGTATATGCAAAATACATATACGCTAGGCTATACTTTTTAGCATGATTTTGATTTAAGTCCTTCCCAATGGGGAGGATTTAGGAGGGGCTGTTTACTTTGCCTTCAATCCATCCCAACCTTGAACTGCTAGTGGATGCATTTTGCCATCTTTAGCTGCAATCATAATACCATCTTCGGCAGGTAGTATTTCACCTATGATGTTTACCATAGTTGGCTCTTTAATTTTTTGATAATCGGCAGGGCTGATCGTAAAAAGCAATTCATAGTCCTCGCCACCACTTAGTGCAAATAGTGAAGGTGTTGCCCCATTTTCCTGTGCTACTTTTATGGTCTCTTCGTGTATAGGTACTTTAACCTCTTCCAGCAAACAACCCACTTTAGATGCTTCACATATATGATGCACTTCCGACGAAAGTCCGTCAGATATATCTATCATAGAGGTAGGTACAACATCCGAGTTACGCAGCATTTCAATAATATCAACTCTTGCACGGGGCATCAATTGCTTTTGCAATACATAGCCGTATCCCTGTAATTCAGGTTTTTCAGCAGGATCTGCACCGAGTGTCCTCCTGGCTTTCTCTAATAATAACAGGCCTGCATAAGCTGCACCCAAATCGCCACTTACACAAAGCAAGTCGCCTGGTTTTGCACCACTCCTGTAAACTACTTTTTCTTTTGGAGTCTTGCCTAATATGGTTACATCTATCACAAGTCCTGAACGTGATGAAGTGGTATCGCCACCCACCAGATCAGCTTTATATTCTTTACAGGCAAATCTTATGCCCTTATATATTTCATCTAACGACTCTACGGAGTACTGGTTTGAAACTGCAATAGAAACCACTACTTGAGTTGGCTCGCCATTCATGGCGCATATATCAGATACGTTTACTGCAATTGCTTTATAACCCAAGTGACGCAATGGAGTATACGTAAGTTCAAAATGTATTCCTTCGGCCATCATATCGGTCGAAAGCAACATTACCTCTCCATTTGCAGGCGGGGTTATAACAGCAGCATCGTCTCCCACTCCCTTTAATGTAGAAGGTTGAAGCAGTTCTATTTTCTCTGTAAGATGTTTGATGAGCCCAAACTCACCTAATTTACTTATCTCTGTATACTTTTTTACTTCTGCTTCTTCCATTATCCTTTTATTTTTTTCTCTATTGAAGTTGTAGAAAATCCTGGTATGAATTCAATTATAGTTACTTCGCCGCCTTTTGCTTTAACGGTATCATAACCTGCAATTTGCTCTGGCTTCCAGTCACCGCCTTT
The DNA here is from genome assembly GCA_013288345.1 of Bacteroidota bacterium. Lineage (GTDB taxonomy): Bacteria > Bacteroidota > Bacteroidia > JABEUT01 > JABEUT01 > JABEUT01. The sequence continues at coordinate 97,907 of JABDCA010000005.1, forward strand.
TACTAATACATCGGGCTGTACAAACTTAATAAGCTCGACAGGAGTATCTTCATCAAAAATTATAATTGCGCCAACGCTCTCTAGTGAAGCAAGTATAAGTGCGCGTGAGTCCTGATCTTGTATAGGACGATTAACACCTTTACCTAATTTTTTTACTGATGCATCAGAGTTTAGTCCCACAACAAGCATATCGCCAAGCTCAGCTGCTTCAGCCAGGTATGTTACATGTCCTTTATGTAGCAGGTCAAAACAACCATTGGTAAATACAATTTTGCGATCCTTAAATCTCCACAGCGCAAGAGTACGAGCTAACTGTTCTTTATTTTGAATCTTCGATTGTAACGCTTCCAGCCTTGTCATTCTTATTTATTAAAGGTAATAGTACCAATGAAATCAATCCTAAAATTACAACTAAAATAAGCTGTGAACACCAAATTATCCATGCTAATGTAAATGATGTTGTTTGCGAAATAAAATAAATGTGAGTAAGTACGCTTATTACCAACCATTGATAAGCACCAATACCTCCCGGAACAGGCGCAAATGCGCTAAATGTAGCAAAAACCAAAACCACAATGGCATCAGACAAGGTTAGATGAGAAGTTTCACTGAAACTGAAGAAACATACATATAACATAAACAGGTATAATATCCATATTGCAAGAGAACAAAACCAAAACGCAATGGGCTTTTTTAAATTGCCTATGCTTTTTATTCCTCCCAAAAAATTCTCAATGATCTTTTTTGCGAATCCAAAAAGATGGTCTTTCTTCTTATAAAGAAACCATACACCTGCAATCAATACAATAGCTATGACAATGAGAATAACAGGATTAATATGCTTGATAGAATCCCATTTGTTTTCGAAAATTGATGTTGCTTTAATTTTTACTATGCCGTATACCTTATTGAAGCTTAGCATTAACATAACTACGAAGAAGAGGAACATAGTTAGAGTATCTATTACCCTTTCTACAACTACAGTTCCCACTAAGCCCGCAAAAGATATTTTTTCGTACCTGCTTAAAACACCACAACGGGTTACTTCTCCAAGCTTTGGGACAGCATAGTTTGTAAGGTAGCCTATCATAACCGAAAAGAATGTATTTGCCAAACCGGGTTTTTTGTCAATTGGCTCAATGAGCATTCTCCAGCGTACAGCCCTTAAAAGATGACTAAATACACCTATAACCATTGACAGTATTATCCAGAAATAATTGGCATTAGCAGCAGCAAATTTTATATTCTTCCAATCATCGGCCGTTATCTTACTGACTATTAGGTATACGAGACCTACTCCTATCCCTAAAAAGAGGAGGAATTTTAACGCATTTTTAATGAATGGGCTCAATTACTTGAGTTTATTAGTAGTGCTATCGGGGTAAACAAGTATTGGATCGTAGGTCTTTGCCTCTTCGGGTGTCATTAGCGCATAGGCTATAACTATTACCAAATCATCAACCAGGGCTTTACGTGCAGCAGGGCCATTAAGACATATAATACCTGAACCACGTTTACCTTTTATTACGTAGGTTTCAATACGCTCTCCATTATTGATATTCACAACTTGTACCTTCTCATTTTCAAGGAGGCCGGCTGCATCCATCAGGTCTTCGTCGATGGTTATGCTGCCAACATAGTTAATGTTAGCCTCGGTAACCCGTACCCTGTGGAGTTTTGATTTTAAAAGTGTTAGTAACATAGGGGCGCAAAAATAGGCATTTTGGCAACATTACATCTATCTATGCCTTAAATTATAAAGTCCCGCAGTATTTGCGGGACTTTATAACTGTTTCAAATTAAGGTACTTACTGAATTACCACCTTACGGAACATTACGCTGTTCCCGGTAGTAACCTGTACTATATAAACACCTTTACTATATGCCGAAAGGTCTATTTGTTTCTTCAGGCTACCCGATACATCATCGTATTTGTTGGTCAAAAGTACCTGACCCATTGTATTAATAACCTTTACGTTTATGTTTTGTCGCACACTTGCTAAAGCAAGGTTCAGGTTAATAGTACCTGTCGATGGGTTAGGATAAACCTCGAATGAGTTTACCTCGGCATCTACGCTTGCTATGCCCGATACGGTAAAGTTACCTGTATTTGATTTTGAAGCATTATAATTAACCGCCTCTATAGCTGGGGTACATCCACCTGGATTACTAATTCCCATGTGATAATACCAGTTGTGGGCAACTGTCCAAGGTTTATCGCTGAATGTATAAGTACCATTATTAGTAACATAGTTAATACTATCACCGGCTACACCTATAACGCTGTCTCTGTATACTATATAATACCCGAAGCTAAGTCCCTGGTAATTATCCCATATCAAGTTAAAGTTATTGTTTGTACCGGGGCTAATTGTTAAGTGCATAGTTTTATGTGGAAGGCTTAATGGAGACTCATTACCGCATGAGTCAACCTGCGATATTTCATATCTCCAGCTACGCACCAATGCATTCGACAAGGTGTCATTATAAATACAAGAAGAATCTGCCTTCACACTGCCAATTTTATTGAACACGCCTGGTGCAGTAGTTTCTTTATATATATTATAACTAGCTATCCTTTTGGTAAAGCTCTTGTTCCATATCACCTGGTTTTGGTTATTGGCAGGGTTAACAGTTACCATACATATTGAAATTGCCGGTGGAGGAACTTGTGCTACAGTAGTATTAGTTGTTCCAATACATCCGCTTGCATCGGTAACAGTTACTGCATACGAACCAGATCCGAGAGCTGTAATATTAGATGTTGTAGCACCATTCGACCATGAGTAGGTATAAGGTGTTGAGCCCCCACTATCAGATATATCTATAGAGCCACTGTTTCCTTTAGCTGTGCAACTATCGCTCACAACCGATGTAATTTTAACTACAGGGCCTGAAGCATTACTTACTGATGCATTTGCTGAATCTTTACAACCATTATTATCTATCACTATTACGCTATATGTTCCTGCAGGTATTGCAGTTACATTTGTAGTGGTAGCTGCAGTACTCCAGGTATAGCCATAAGGAGATGTTCCCCCGGATGCTATAACAGATGCGCTGCCGTTAGATGTTTTGCAACTAGCCTGAGTTGAACTGGTAGTTAACGCTATTGCAGGCGGAGCAGTAATATTAATAGACTTAACATCGGTACAACCGGTTGCATCAATAACAGTTACCTGGTATGGGCCGGCCGGTAATGCTGTTATGGTTGTAGTTGTAGCGCCGTTCGACCAGGAATAATGATAAGGAGTTTTTCCACCACTTGTACTAACACTTATTGCTCCCAGTGATTGTCCGTAACATTTATTCTGAGTAATTGATGTTACAGATAATGATGGGCCATTGGTATCACCAATTGTAACAGCCTGGAAGGATGAGCAACCATTTTTATCGGTTACAGTAAGTATGTATACACCTGCAGCAAGGCTATCTATTGTTGCTGTAGTCTTACCTGTATTCCATGAATATTTATATGGGCTTACTCCACCTGTTACATTGGCAGTTGCAATACCATTGTGAGTACCGCAATTGCTTGGTGTTATTTTAACAGTTGCAACCGGCGCGCTTGAAGTAGCTAATGTTGCAGATGCAGAATCGAGGCACTTGTTGGCATCTGTAATAATTACTTTATACGTTCCTGCAGCAAGGCCCGAAGCAGTTTGAGTTGTTTGTACAGGACTAGAGTTCCATGCATAACCATATGGAGTAGTTCCACCGGTTACATTCGCAATTCCCTCTCCATCGGCCTGGCCACATGTGGTAGGTACAGGAGTTACATTAACAGATAGCGCAGCTGGCTGGGTAATACTCACTGTTCCCGTAGCATTACAACCTAAGCCATCAGTAACTGTAACTGTATACGGTCCGGGACAAAGGCTTGTAACTAATGATCCGGTTTGAACAGGGATTGTACTCCATGAATAAGCATAACCAATAGTACCTCCTGATACTGCAGGTGTAGCAGTACCATTACACATACCATTGCAACTTACATTGGTGCTGGTCATAGTAACCTTTATAGGGCTATCAGCTGTTGCAACTACTGTAGTTGAATCAGAACAGGTACCATTATACCCGACAACTGTGTAGGTAGTTGTTACCGTTGTAGTTGTTGTTACCGTAGTACCAGTAGTAGAACTAAGCCCATTAGCAGGTTTCCAATTGTAGGTAGTTGCTCCACTTGCTTGCATTTGAGCATTACTGCCGGAACAAATTGTTACTGCTGCTGATTTCACAGATACCGTTGGTGTGGTTGTAACATTTACTGTTACAGAATTATTAGCCGAACAACCTGCTGCATTTGTTCCGGTTACAGTATAAACCTGAGTAGTTGCAGGGTTTGCCGATACTTTTGATCCTGTGGTAACGCTTAAGCCGGTTGAAGGGCTCCAGATATAACTTACCGAAAGACCACTAGCAGTAAGGTTAACCGAATTGCCTGAACAAATAGAAGGTGCAGAAGGTGCGATGTTTACAGTTGGTGGGAAATTTACAGTAACTACAACTGTTTGAGTACCAACTAGAGCACCGGAAGTTCCTGTTATAGTATATGTTTGGGTAGAAAAAGGGTTTGCTGTAACTGAAGAGCCTGTTGTAGCACTTAATCCTGATGAAGGGCTCCAGGTATAGGATGTTGCACCATTCGCAGTTAACTTAATGCCGCCTGTACCCGAACAGAATGTCGGATTAGGCGGAGTTACTACAATTGATAGTTGTGACTTAAAGTGCATACTGTCTACTTTCAAAATAGCCCCAATATCAGTAGCTGGTAGTCCGCCGTTATTAGTTCTGGTAATTGATGACTGAATATTTATAAGTACGCTATCAGGGGTAAACAAGGTTGTCAAATCAATTGGAAAATCAACCTTTCTATAGTGCGATGCTGTATCTAAATAAATATCATAATACTTATTATTGCTGTTGTTATGAAATTGCAAACCCACATAAGCGCTATCGCCAAGGTTTTTAGGTGACAAAAATTTATAGAAAAACTCCAAAGTATCCTTCTGCAAAGTATAGGGCAATCCACCGGTAGGGCTGCTATTTTTATTGATTTTTCCCGTTGTTATTACGGTAGCCTGAACATTGCTGGAACATGAATTGCAATTATTATATGATGTAGCAAGCTCAACAGCGTATTTGCCTGCATATGCATCATTGGTTCGCATTGGGAGGCTATCACCGTTTTGACTTACATTCCATCCAACGAGATTGAAAACGGTATCATTTGTCCAATTCTCAAAATCACCATCAAAATCTTTGGGCTGAGTAACTAATCCTGTAAAGGTCATGCTATCAACCTGAAATATACTTCCCGGTGCCCAGCCACTGCTACCACCATTACTATTTATTACTCTTGAAGAAGAGGCACAGGCAATTATCATTGTATCTGGAGTCTGTCCCAACGCTGTAAATGTCTGGGTAAAGAGTTTATATGTACTGGTAGTATCGTATATCTGGTAAAAGGTCTGGCCAATAATAGCTCCTGCCTTTTTAAATTCCATAATTATAATTGCTGTATCATGCGCTTTAATTGTATACTTATAATACACTCTGAAACCTGTAGGCATTCCGCTAACAGGTGTGCCGCCCGATGGGCCGCCGCCGCCGCCAGGATTACCCAAAGCAAAATAAGAAGCGCCTGTATCATTACCGAATTTTAATGATTTCATTTGCGCAGCATACTTTCCATGAAATGGGTCCGTAACCCTGAATAAAGTTGGCGGTGCTCCATTATTTCCATTCTGATCATTAGCAGATTGGCAATTAATAGGATCCTGGTAAGCTACATATGTCCAGTTCTCAAAACTTGGGTTAGGAACGGAGTTTGACTGAGCAAATCCGCTATAAGCAATAAATAAAGCCGTAGCTAGGAGTAATATTTTTTTCATTTTTTTCTTTTTAAGGTAATCTATCTGGTAATAAAGCAATTGTATATCCTATCTGTCCTATTAATTTCAAGAAAGAATGGCTATATTTCAGTTTACATTTACTTATCTTAAGATGTTATTAATATTGATTTAGTTGCACTTGTTAGTACTATTAACACGCCAAAAAGATGAATTAATTGTCGTAAATATATAGCAAATATTCCGAACTTTCGCAATTTCAGGCTTTTTCTCATTTTTATTTTACTATTCTGTTTCAATCTGTTATTACTACCATAGTGCCTTACTTTAACCATATAAACGAAATAACTAGCAGGTATCTTTGGTAAAACACGGGTTAAATACTAAAGCTACTATTTGAAATTGTTATTTTTGAAGCATAAACTTGTAAATTATGGCTGAAGGAGAAAAGATACCCGTACCGACCATGGCCGAAATGGCAAGCAAAGGCGAAACGCCTGAAGTCCTCTTTTGGGTTGGCTGCGCCGGAAGCTTTGATGAAAGGGCAAAGAAAATAACGGTTGCTATTGTTCGTATACTGAACAATGCGGGTATAAAATTTGCCGTATTGGGTACCGAAGAATCCTGCACAGGCGATCCTGCCAAGCGTGCGGGTAACGAATTCCTTTTTCAGATGCAAGCCATGAACAATATTACTATACTGAATGGGTATGGAGTTAAGAAGATAGTTACCGGTTGCCCACATTGCTTTAATACTATTAAGAACGAATACCCTTCGTTGGGTGGCACGTACGAAGTAATGCACCATACCAGCTTTATAAACGACCTTATAAAAAGTGGCAGAATAACTATTGAAGGTGGTTCTTATAAAGGCAAAAAAATTGTTTTTCATGATCCTTGTTATTTGGGCCGTGGTAATGGAATATATGAAGCGCCGAGAGAAGTTATACTGGAAATGGATGTGATGCTGGCCGAAATGCAACGCAATAAGCACAAAAGCTTTTGCTGTGGTGCAGGCGGAGCACAGATGTTTAAAGAAGCTGAGAAGGGCGATAAAGAAGTAAATATCGAGCGCACAGAAGAAGCTATGAAAACAGGTGCCGAAGTAATTGCTACAGGCTGCCCTTTTTGCATGACCATGATGACCGACGGAGTAAAACATTTTAACAAAGAGCAAAATATAAAAGTGCTTGATGTGGCTGAATTAATTTCGGAAGTAACTTCAAAAAAAGCATAATTTTTATTTTAAAATTTTGAGCCATGGCTGAAAACAAAACCCAAAAGACAAAAGCAAGCGTTGAAGGTTTTTTAAATACTATTAAAGAAGAACAAAAGCGCAAGGACAGTTTTACTATTCTTGAACTGATGAAGAAGGCCACTAAAAGCGAACCCAAAATGTGGGGCACTGCTATCGTAGGCCTTGGCGATAGTACATATAAGCTTGCGAGCGGTAAAGAAAACGAATGGTTCCAAATAGGCTTTGCTTCACGCAGCAAAGATTTTTCAATTTACATGATGGGTGAAAAAGGTGAAAAATATAATGCATTATTGAATAAGTTAGGCAAGCATTCTTTTAGTGGAGGTTGCTTGCATGTTGGTAAAATTGCTGATGTTGATACTAAGGTTCTGCTACAGCTTTTTGAACTACAGGTGAAAGCTAGTTCTCCAAAATAAAGGTCACTTTCTTAATTAATAAGTTTTAAAATCTACAAATACTTGTCAGTAGTCTATTATAACGCTTCTAACACTATGCCCCTCTGGATAAACTTCAAGCTTTTTATAATTCATAATTATTACTCCATTTCTTATTATGGCACCAGTAAAAGTACCATTCATACTAAATTTAAATGCCAGATAAAATCTCCTTCCGTTTATTTTATTAGAAACATGGTATCCTAATGCAGGAGAATGCTTTACAAGTAACCTTTCAATTTCTTTAATTATACCTATATCACTCTTCTCAAGCCTTTTCTCAATTTTAAAATCCTTTAATGAATCATTCTTGTTTATAGTAAAAGATACTACTATTAAACTATCTCCTATTTGCGCCTCACGCTCAACTTCAGGATATATGATTTTATTACAAATTTGTTTCAATAAAGTATCTTCAATGTGAAGAAAATCTTTCCGTTGAATTCTGCTTATTGAAAATGTTGAATCCGCAATTAGGGTACCATTCTTCTTATAAATTTTTGAAGAATTCTGACCGAATAAAAAGGAGTTACAGAAAATAAAAACCAGGCTGAATATTTTTTGAAGTGTATCCATTTTAGCAAATCTATATAATTCCTTTCGCAATTTCTTTTGGATTCAATTCCTCAAATTGAATTTTATTAATGGTGCTTGCATCCCGTTTGGCTACGCCATGGTCGTAGCTCTTATCGTAATATACTAAACTAATCTCACAGGCTTTCTTCAAGTCACCGGTGTTAATAGCCTCTACTGCCGCTTTCGCATTCTGAAAGCCAACACGCTTTCTTATTTTTTCAATTGATTCTATCAGCTCCTGTGCTGAATATTTCCCATATGCTTGTACCAAATACTCAACCCTTTTCTCTACTGGCAGATCAACATAATAGACCTGTGCCGCACGCATTTGAGCATAAAAATCAATTGATACTAAACACCTCCCAATGTTCTGGCTCTCGTCCTCAAGCCATATCGTTTCGTTTGCAGGTATATTCCAAAGACTCACTGCTAATTCATTTTCAAACATCTCTTGTGTTGGTTGTGGCTCTTCGCCCAAAGTACCAAAGGCAGAGCCTTTGTGGTGCGCTAACTCCTCTAAATCAATTATGGTCTTACCTAGTTTCTCAATCTCTTTCAATATCAATGTTTTGCCTGAACCTGTTCGCCCTGCAAGTATTTTTATGCTACGGGGTTCTATAAAAGTATCCAACACCATTTTGCGGAAAGCCTTGTAACCATTCTGCAAGGTATATACCTTAAAGCCATACCATTCAAAGAGCCATGCCATGCCTCCACTACGCATACCACCTCTCCAGCAATGCACTAATAATGTACCTGTATTCGAAATAGTTTCTGCAGTGCGAACAAACTCTGAGAACCTCGGGCTAACCAATTCCATGCCTTTTAGCATAGCAGGTTTCTTACCTTCTTGTTTATATATGGTACCAATTATAACACGTTCTTCATTACTGAATAATGGAATATTTACCGCACCTGGTATATGTCCATGTTCAAACTCAGCAGGTGTGCGCACATCAATAACAGGATGTTGTGATGATAGCTTAAAAAATTCTTGTGCTGTAACAGCTTTCATATTTTGTTTCTCCATTTCTCCCCTCTCTATTTAAAGAGAGGGGTCGGGGGTGAGTAGCAGGCCTAAGCCTTTTCTTTTTTCTTAACGATGTAGTATACAGGCAAGCCTAGCAACACTATTATAATACCCGGCCAGGTATTATTCTGCGTGCTTTTATCAATAAGCAGATCAATACTAATTGCAAGGGCGGTAATTATATACAGCGCAGGCAAAACAGGATATGCGAAAACCTTATATGGCCTTTCAGCATTCGGTTGTTTTTTTCGCAAAATAAATATTCCGGCTATGGTAAATATGTAAAAGAGCAGCGATGCTATAATAACATAATCCAACAATTGGTTGTATTTACCTGACAGACATAGCACAGATGCCCATATACACTGAATGATTAATGATTTGGCCGGTACACCCTTCGCATTTAGCTGGGTTGCCTGTTTAAAGAAAAGTCCGTCCTGGGCCATGGCATAATAAAGACGTGAACCCGATAGTATTATACCATTGTTGCACCCGAATGTAGATACCATAATTAGTGCTGCCATTACATAAGTCGCAGCATTGCCAAGTATTATAGATACTGCAGCTGTTGCCACACGTTCATCTTTTGCATATTGAATGCCCTGCTGCATTACACCCGTTCCGCTTGGTGTGCCATGCAATGGCAGTATACACAAGTATGTAATGTTAGCCAGTATGTACAAAACACCTACTATCAATGTTCCGAAAAGCAATGCCAGGGGTATGTTTCGTCCTGGTTTTTTTATTTCAGCCGATATAAATGTTACGTTGTTCCATGCATCGCTCGAAAATAATGAGCCTACCATTGCCACACCCATAGCAGCTACTAAGGTCATTCCGCTAATCGGAATTGTGCTTACCTCTCCTTTATCAGAAACTGTAGTTGCCGAAGCATTCCACATATTTTGAAAATTCTCGCGTATAAAATGGCCATTGAACGCAACAATAAGCCCTACAATTATCAGTAATAACAACGCAATTAGTTTCGCTGAGGTAAATATACCTTGCAGCATTTTACCCGTTTGTACTCCTCTGCTATTTATATAGGTTATAATTACAATAGTGGCAATCGCTAATAGCTGTCCTGCTGATACTTTCAGAAAACCTAAATCCAGAATAATATTGGTGGTACTTACTGCCGGAATAAATACTGCTGTGTATTTGGCAAAGGCAACAGCTACTGCTGCTATGGTACCCGTTTGTATTACTGTAAATACGGTCCAGCCATACATAAACCCTACCCTTGGACCATACGCTTCTTTAAGATAAACGTATTGCCCACCTGCCTTTGGCATCATACCGGCAAGCTCGCCATAGCTTAGTGCTGCCATTAATGTAATAACGGCACTAACCACCCACGCCAACAACAAATAGCCCGATGAGCCCAACTGTTGTGACATACTGGCACTCACTATAAATATACCCGACCCTATCATTGAGCCGGCTACTATCATAGTAGCATCGAATAGCGAGAGCGTTTGTTTTAAGGTGTTGTTTTCCATTAGCTTATTTACTGAGAGAAGGTGAAAATACGAAATATGTTACCATTTACCGCAAAGACGCTGAGGCGCAATGTTTATTGTCACACTGAACTTGTCGAAGTGTATTCCATTCCCTTTTTTCACCACTAAGGCACTAAGAGCACAAAGATTCACTAAGTTTTTGATTCGTAATTTTTAATTCGTAATTGATTCAGGAGGTAGCACCTGATACCCCCTGTTACACTACTAAGTGCTTGATTTCCAAAATAAATACCCTGAATATTTTTTGTCATTTTGCTACCCCCCCTTTCGTTGAGCCTGTAGAAGTATCTCTTCCATATTAAGTGCATGTGGGTCAGTGGTGGTATTACTCATAGTATCTAATTTTATAATCAAGGTATTCGTGAGGGCTTCGCTGTTCGCATATCGTTTAATTTTTATCGGAGCTCATGATTATTAAGCTATTACAATTTTAATTGATGCTTAATAATTGGCGGAAACTGGCGGTTTTTGGCGGTAAATACATCTTCAATTTTCTTGATCTTCAAAGCTTATATCTCGCCAAAATTTTGACATTTTAATCGTTCTTGCAGGTTTCATTTTTTGTGGTGCCAAATGGTTGGTACAAAGTTACAACTTAGCCTTTGCTTAGTGGTTAAAAAGGCAATGTAGTTTTCAACAGGTCGAAAAGAGGTTCATAAAAATAGTCATGGTTTCAATCTCATGAACTCTTTTAAAATGAAGTTAAATAATTGAGAATACCCTGAAAACTTCTTGCTAGAATATTTTTTGACCTGGAATATGACCTATGAAAATTTATTCCATATTATTAGCAACTGGCTTTGGACTCACCTTATTTAGATGCAATATTATGGCTTCAATTGTTCTAAATAAATGCTGAAATTTTAATTTATGTTTGACCTCAATTTTGTGTGTGCTAAAATTATAGTTATCAGTACTATCGTATTTTTTTTTGTTCCCGAAGACGATTTTTCTTATATCCCTAAACGTTTTCGAGTTGAATTTTCCCCCAGCATGCATTGACATATTCCTATATAAATTTAATGTTAATAACCCTTTCTTTTGATCCTTATCCTTGAAAGTTTCAATGCCGAACGTATTTTTCAAAGTATTCTCCCAAACATTTATCTCATAGGAATGTTCTATAGCAATTTGGTCTACTATAAACTCTCTAACGTCCGCTTGTGTATGAAGGCTCCATAAGGATCCGATATCAATTTTTCTATCGGAGGGTAAACTATTAGGATATAATAAATAAAGTTCTTTTAGATAATCATACATGAACGATTCAAAAGCCGCGAATAAACGAATAAAGCCAAGCTCATAGATGGCCTCTATTCTTTCCTCGCTAAAATCTAAATATTCGGCAAATTGCTTCACTCTTTCGTCGTCTTTTAAGTCATTATTAGGATCTATTATTGTTTTGTACATTTCGATAACAACTAAGATTCCTGAAATCATTTTTTGAGTCTTATTAATTTCTTTTAATAGATTATCTATAGAAGTAAATTTCATTTTGGCATAAATTTCAAGAGATTGGTAGGTCAAATTAAAAAATTAAATAATATCAATTACTGAAATCATTCATTATTGTAAAAAATATTTCCTAGAAATAGTATTATCATCCTTTCTATTAACTGGAAGCTTAGCCCTTGAATTGATTCTCTTAGTACGTTTCGCTCTGGGAATGCCACACTTTAGTTAAAATTATTGCTAATAAAACAAAAACCCCCGCCTTTAGGCAGGGGTTTTTAATTATTAGAGAAATTAAATTTATACCTGTCTTACTTTCTCCTTATGCTTCTTAACCTGTATACGTAAAGCGTCAGTCGATTCGGTTACAGCCTCTTCAAAGGTCTTGCATTGCTTTTTCGCAAACAGTTCGCCTGTACGGGTCTGAATTTTTATTTCAGCTATTTTATTCTGTGTATCTTTTGATTTTTCGACACGGAGGAACACTTCACCACCCATTACTCCATCGTAATAGTGGCCCAGCTTATCTACTTTTTCCTGAATAAAGTCAAGGAGCTTTTTGTCGGCATCGAAGTGGATGGATTGAATTTTAACTTGCATGATTCTTAGGTTTTATATAGTTATTAAATATTAATTAACCTCGTGGATGCGCCTGCTTATGCACGCGCTTAAGTTTATCAAGCGTATTGTGGGTATACACCTGTGTTGATGAAAGATTACTATGACCCAATAGCTCTTTTACTGCATTTATATCGGCGCCATTATCAAGTATATGCGTGGCAAAGGTATGGCGCAATACATGCGGACTCTTTTTTTGTAGGGTTGTTACCATGCCCAAATATTTTTTTGTCATCCGGTACACTTCCTGATCGTATAAGGGTGTGCCATTTTCGTTCACAAAAAAAGATGCACAATCAGTACCTATTTTTTTTCGTTCACTGCGATACTCTTCGGCATACTTTTTAAAGAAGGGGGTAATAGGTATTATCCTTTCCTTGTTTCTTTTACCTAATACTTTTATAGTCAGGTTATACAGGTTCACATCACTATCCTTTAAGGTAATAAGCTCGGTGCGCCTAATGCCGGTAGCATAAAAAAGTTCCAGCACCAGTCTGTCGCGTACTCCGGTAAAACCTTCAGGAAATTTAATATCGGTAAACAAACTCTCCATTTCTTTTTTGTTTACAAACACCGGCAGGCGTGATGGGGTTTTAGGAGAGATTATTTTTGCCATAGGTGTAGTTTCAATAACACCTTCGCGCAATAAAAATTTATAAAACGTACGCAGGGTAGATGCTTTGCGTATAACACTTTTAGCAGCCATTTTTTCCTGCATAAGCCCTGCCATCCACGAACGTATCATAACGGCGGTAGCCTCTTCGGGCTTTTCAATTTCATACATCTTCTTCAGGAACTCACTGTATTGTTTCATATCATTCTGATACGAAACCAGTGTGTGTGGTGAAAACTTTTTCTCAAACCTTAAATATTCCAGGAACTTATCCGACATCATCACGCTCTTCTTAAATTCTCTTAACGAAGATACGCCTAAAAGGTTGCAAAGGCAATTTTTTTAACACTTTTTATTACCCTCATCCTTACTTCTCCCTTAAGGGAGAAGCGTTACTAAATACTATCTGGGTTCTATTATCTTTTATGCGCCGCATTAACTATACACCAGACCGCAATAGGAATAGATAATTATATGCATTCAAGTAGGTATTCTGTACAATTGAAATGTCTTTCCTGCTTGGGAAAGACAAAAGATAGGGCTACACCAATTCCAGCAACTCTATTCTGTTGCCAAAAGGGTCGGTAAACGATAGGCGTTTTTGGCCGGGTACAGGTGTTTCCTCTTTTATAGCAACCATGTGCATTTCTAAATGTTCGCGGGCAGTTTGCAGGTTACCTACCTCAAAAGCTGGATGGCGTTTCGATTTATTTATCTCGTTTTCGGTGCCTATATGTAGTTGTATATCACCTACTTGGTACCAAAGGCCGCCATTGGGTATAAGTGCCTCAGGTTTAGGTATTTCTTTAAGCCCTATGGTATAGGTATAAAACCTTCTTGCCTCTTCTTCTTTATCTCGGGGTATGCAAATTTGCAGATGGTTAAGGCGCTTAAAGTCTATCATATGAGCAAAGATACGCAATAGAACACGGATGACACGGATATTATAGATAAGCACAGATAAAATCACTGTGAATCCGTTTAATCGGTCAAATCTATGTTCCATTGTATTTTGCTACCTTTGAATATTATAAATCAGCTTATGCGGATAGCTATATACGGGCGGCCAACAGCATCAAATCTTACTGAAGATGTAAAGAACATTTTTGCACAGTTAGATGGGCTCGAATTTGATTATATAATTCATGAGGCCTTTTATAATTCACTCAAGGAAATAATATCGTTTAAGAAAAAGCCGGGAACTTTCTCAGCTGAATTACCTGCCGGGTCAGTCGATTACCTGATAAGCATGGGTGGCGACGGAACCTTATTAGAAACTCTGCCTTATGTTGCTAAAAACGGCATCCCTGTATTGGGTATAAATACTGGAAGGCTTGGCTTTTTAGCCATTGTGCCTGAAGAGAATTTTTCCCCGGCACTTATTGCCTTAAAGAATAAAAAGTTCACCATACAGAACCGCACACTGCTCAGTTTAGATACTTCGAGCTCCCTTTTTGGAAAGTACAATTATGCATTGAACGAAATTTGCGTACAACGTAAAGATGCATCAACCATGTTGACCATACACACTTACCTGAATGATGAGTTCCTTAACTCGTACTGGGCAGATGGCTTGATAATTGCTACCCCAACAGGTTCTACAGCATACTCTTTAAGTTGTAGCGGACCCATTCTGTTACCGGATGATTCCAGCTTTATAATAACCCCTATTGCACCGCATAACCTGAATGTACGTCCTGTGGTTATACCCGATAGCTATACTATTAAACTAAAGGTAGAGGGTAGAAGCCCAACCAATTTGGTTTCTCTCGATTCGCGTGCAGAGGATATAGATTCTTCTGTTGAATTGGTTATCCGTAAAGAATCATTTGGAGTGAAGCTGATTCAAATACCCGGGACAAGCTTTACCGAAACCTTACGCAAAAAACTGCATTGGGGTAAGGATATAAGGAACGAACACTAGTATTGTTCCTAAGTTTAAAAGTCGACTCAAAACTCTAACCAACTATTTCGCGCCTATGGAGCTTATGAGTATTTATTTGCTTGAATGCTATTAATATGTTGCCCCGGAGGGGCTAAATAGTAATAGAAAAAGTAAAATCGTTTTAATCAAAGCCCTGTTAGGGGCGACATACCATTCCTTCCCTCAATTAAGCGAAAATATATTATAACACAGCAATCTTCCCGCCATATCTTCTCGAAGGATCTTGCAGGCTGATGATATAAATGCTGCTTGGCAGTTTTTTATCCAACACCAATGTTGTACCATTTACAGAATAAACAGGAGTACAATCTTGCCCCAATAAATTATAAATGTGTAAAGTCCTTAATGCAGCAGCAGGAATATTTTCAGTATGAATACTGTTCTCATTTTGGTTGTAATACATTCTACTTTCAGGCTGAGTTATGTCAGAGATACTGGTACTGACACCTACAGTAACATATAATACAGCAGGATCATTCTTACATCCGCCTTTTTCAGTTTCAGTAATCGATACATCACCGCTATGGGTTCCGAAATTTACAGTAATACTATTAGTACCTTGTCCACTTGCAATAGTTGCTCCGGCAGGAACTGTCCATGTATAAGTTGAGCCTGTTGTATTTGGAACGCTGTAAACCTGGCCTGTAGCGGATACTGATACGCTAATTGCCCCCGTAATTACATACGGATTAGGAATAAGATTGAAAAAATCTGCTGCCCAATAGGTAGAATGGAAATTTGTTTCCTCTAAAGCATAGGTAGCTGTCGCGCCACCCTTGCGTGGGCATGAACCGGTATCTACTGCAATACCATGCCCCATACCCGTTATTCTATATATATACACCGCCGGGTTACCATTACTATCGTTATAAATGGTTTGTATCACATTGCTATTTCCTTGAAATGCGCTATTGGTCGAATCTACTGTTTGATCAGCATGATTCAGATTGGTCCACTGCTTCATAAGTTCAGCAGCGTTTGTCGGGCTAACGGTAAGGTCAGATGTTCCCTGGCATATCATTGCCTTTGGGTAATTTCCTTTATATCCGGGGTTCTGACCGCGCACCAACGCTCCCCATTGTGCAGGGGTCATAGTTACATAACCATTCTGTGCATTAAATGCTGTTGATATTGAAGTAGCCGCTTTGTAAGGTAAGCCTGCCATAATAGCTCCTTTAACAAAAATGTCAGGATAGGTAGCCATCATTACTGCAGTCATTGCTGCCCCTGCCGAAAGGCCGGTAACAAATATTTCAGTGGTATCTATGCTATAGTGTGCTTTCATATAATCTACCATCTGCTTCACGCTCAAGGCCTCACCAACATTACGGCTTGCATCGGTAGTATCGAACCAGTTAAAACAAAGGCTGCTATTATTTGCGCTTATCTGTTCAGGATAAACTACATAGAACTTATGTGCGTTAGCTATCTTGTTCCAACCGGTTTGCGTAGAATAAAGGTTTGCACTTTCGGTACAACCATGCAAAGCCACAACTAAGGGTGCCTTGCCACTAATACCCGATGGCACATAGGTATACATATTCAAGGCACCGGGGTTAGTTCCGAAACTTGTTACTTGTGTTATTGCTTGTGAATAGAGTACAGTATTAATTAAAAATACAACAGCAAGAACTAAGAGATAATTTTTTTTCATTGTTACACCAGGGTTAGCATAATTCGTTCAAGCAAATATATGCTTTAGTCAAGCATCTAATCTAAACCGTTAAAGCCTGCTTTTTGCGCGTAATGAGAGCAACGACAAGAGTAACCGTAATTACCTGAACCAGCAATGTTGCAGGGTACATAAACCTGAAATCGGGTCCGGTTGAGGCCAGTAGGTATGATGCATAATAGGTAAGCGGGAGTAATAACACAGTGATGAACATTGCATTCTTCGTACGCCTTTTTATAAAGAAGAACAGTAGCATTGCTCCATTTATAAGTATCCACAATGAATGTTCGCCGAAGCCATAGTGCACCAGTTTTGTTTCATGCAAGTTGCTTGCGGCATCTATCCATTTATCTCTTATACCCTTGAGTTTCCCGTTCTGCATAAGGCCATATTTATTGTCATCGAGCATCGGGTGAAACCATTGCTTTTCTACGTGCGGCCTGAGCATCATTTTAAAACCATCCCATTTTACTCTGGCAATTGCCATTAGATCATGCGTTAAGAGACTATAATACTGTTTGGTAAATGCAGTATCATCTCTGTTGAATATAGTATCGACCGCTTTAACGGGGCCCCACCACATGATAGGCGCCACATTGCCTGGTATATATGCTTTTTGGTATATAGGTGTAAGATGACTATACATATAGGGCAAATACTTTTTATCATCCATATTATTTACCAAAACACCAAGGCATTCGGTTGCATATACCTGATTTTCGGGATGGGTTTTTGTAACCTTAAATGCAGCATTAATTTGAATAGAAAGGATAAAATAAATGGCCAGATAGTAAACACCCGGCATAATACCCGATACATGAAATTTGCCTGTATTTATATAAGCATCAGATAAAAAGAACAGGAGTAAAACAAACACAGGAATCAGCACTATAGCATTATGCCTTACAAGCATTACAAGTAACATTGCTATAAACAAAAGAACATAGAAGAATTTGTAATTCTTCAGTTTGTTTACTTTAATCTGTACTAAATGCAAAGCAAGGTAAGCTATCCAAACAAGACCAATCACTACCCATGTATCTTTAATAAAAGCCATTAAATGAAAGGCAAGCGGCGTTACAGGCGTAAGAAGAAATACTAAAAGTACAATAGGGAAATAGCATTTTGTTTTTTCAGATGCTCCAAACAATTGAAGAACTTGTTTCGACAATAAATAAATACCAAGGCAACCCAATACGGTTTGTAATAAGGTAATGAAACCAATCCCACCACCCAGTTTCAAAACATAGTGCAGGATGATCGCCATTACAGGTGGGTGCCAATCATCGTAATTTCCGGTAAGGGCCTGGTTATATTGTACCAGACTATCGCCATTCATAAAGGCAGGGTAACAAATTGCCCAAACAATAAGTGCAATAAAAACTACTGCCACAAAAGGCAGGGCTCGCATTATTTTAGAATCTTTCATAATGCTCAACCGATACTATGCATTTTACTTGAACTATTAGCCTTATTTTCCGTGGCAGTTCTTATACTTTTTACCGCTACCGCAAGGGCAAGGATCATTACGCCCCACTCTTTTTTCGGCCTTGGCTGGCTGTTGTACCTTTACAGGAGCAGCACCACCTTGTTGTTGGGCTTCGCCACCTGCACGGCTGGTTTCATACTCCACTTCCGGGTGTTCTATTATCTCGGCTTCTTTTATCTGATCAGGGTTTTGAACAAACACAGCGCTCTTCATCAAAAATGAAGATATGCTCTTGTTCATCCTTACAACCATGTCCTTAAATAATTTGAATGATTCAAATTTATATATCAGTAAGGGATCTTTTTGTTCGTACACAGCATTTTGCACCGATTGGCGGAGGTCATCCATCTCACGAAGGTGTTCCTTCCACTCATCATCCATACCGGCTAATATCACAGCCTTTTCAAGCTCGCGCAATACTTCTTTGCCGTTGCTTTGGTATGCGTTTTTAAGATTTACTACTACCGGTACTACACGCAGTCCATCCGACATTGGTATTTGAATATTTTCGAAACGATTGTTGGCGTCTTCAAAAACATTCTTTACAAACGGGAATACTTCTTTGGCAATCTTATCGTATTTTTTCTGGTAGCTGGTCTGTACTTTTTCAAAAAGTCTGTCAGCTATCTGGTCTGTAGTAAGGCTATCAAACTCTTCTTGTGTAACCGGAGTTTCCACAGAGAATGTACGTAATACTTCTATTTTAAATCCTTCATAATCTATATCCTCTGAATGATATTCGCCTGCAATAGTTTCGCATACATCAAGGAACATATTCGCAATGTCGAGCGATAACCTTTCGCCAAATAAAGCGTGGCGGCGGCGGGTATAAATAACCTCGCGTTGCTGGTTCATTACATCATCGTAATCGATAAGGCGCTTACGGGTACCAAAGTTGTTTTCTTCTACTTTCTTTTGCGCGCGTTCAATCGATTTGGTAATGAGTCCGTGTTGTATAACCTCACCTTCCTCAATACCCATCCTGTCCATCATCTTGGCAATACGCTCCGAACCGAATAAACGCATCAGATCATCTTCGAGCGATACAAAGAACTGTGATGAACCCGGATCTCCCTGACGGCCTGCACGGCCACGTAACTGACGATCTACACGACGCGATTCATGGCGCTCAGTGCCCATAATGGCCAAGCCACCCGATGTCGCAACATTGGCTCCCAGTTTAATATCGGTACCACGGCCCGCCATGTTAGTAGCAATTGTAACCGTACCGGGAGTACCTGCTTCAGCAACAATTTCAGCCTCACGCTCGTGTAACTTTGCATTCAGTACGTTATGCCTTATGCCACGTAGTTTTAACATACGGCTAAGTAACTCTGACACTTCAACCGATGTAGTACCTACCAGCACAGGCCTTCCTAATTTTACTGCTTCCTGTATCTGGTCAATAACGGCATTATATTTTTCACGTTTTGTTTTGTAAACCAAATCCTGCCTGTCATCGCGTATCATACCTCTGTTGGTAGGTATAGCTACAACTTCCAGTTTATAAATGCTCCACAACTCACCTGCTTCTGTTTCGGCAGTACCCGTCATACCTGCAAGCTTGTGGTACATACGGAAATAGTTCTGCAGTGTTATAGTTGCGTAGGTTTGTGTTTCGGCTTCAATCTTAACGTTTTCCTTCGCCTCAATAGCCTGGTGCAAGCCGTCGGAATAACGTCTGCCTTCCATAATACGGCCTGTTTGCTCATCCACAATCTTTACTTCAGCTTCCATCACCACATACTCCACATCTTTTTCAAATAGGGTATATGCTTTAAGCAATTGGTTAATGGTATGCACACGTTCGCTTTTTATAGAAAAGTCACGAAGTAGTTCATCTTTTATTTTTGCTTTCTCCTCATCAGTAGCATCCATTTTTTCAATATTGGCAATCTCGCTACCCACATCCGGTAAAATGAAAAACTTAGGATCTTCTCCTTGCGAAGTGATCAGGTCAATTCCTTTTTCAGCTAACTCTACGGTATTATTTTTTTCGTCAATAACAAAAAATAACTCCTCGTCTATCTTGCTCATTTCCCTGCCATGGTCCTGCATGTAGAAGTTCTCTGTCTTCTGCAATAGAGCCCTACGTCCTTCCTCACTCAAAAATTTTATGAGCGCCTTATTTTTAGGTAAACCTCTGTATGCACGCAATAAAGCAACTCCACCTTCTTTTTCCTTTTCTTTATCGCCGCTTTCAATAAGTGTTTTAGCATCTATCAATGCTTTGTTCACAAAGGTGCGTTGGGCATTCATCAATTTTTCTACACGTGGTTTCATCTGGAAAAATTCGTGCTTGTCGCCACGCGGTGTAGGGCCCGAAATAATTAAGGGCGTACGGGCATCATCAATAAGCACTGAATCGACCTCATCGACAATAGAAAAGTAGTGTCCGCGTTGTACCAGGTCGCCCGGTGAACGGGCCATGTTATCGCGTAAGTAATCGAAACCGTATTCGTTATTGGTACCGTATGTAATATCTGCTAAGTAAGCGTACCTGCGTTCGTGCGAGTTAGGTTCGTGCCTGTCAATGCAATCTACTCTCAGTCCATGGAACTCGAACAAGGGGGCCATCCATTCCGAGTCACGCTTGGCAAGGTAATCGTTAACAGTAACCAAATGCACACCGCGGCCGGCTAATGCATTAAGGTAAACCGGCAAAATAGCCACAAGAGTTTTACCCTCACCCGTTGCCATCTCAGCTATCTTACCCGAATGCAATACTGCACCACCTATAAGCTGAACAGGATAAGGCACCATATCCCATTTTACATCGTTACCACGCACACTCCAGGTGCTGTTCCAGGTAGCTTTATCGCCTTGTATTTTTATATGGCTAAAATCGGCAGCACGTTCCTTATCCCATGCTGTAGCTGTTACTTCAAGCGAGTCTTTTTCTTTGAACCTCCTGGCTGTTTCGCGCATTACTGCAAAAGCTTCAGGTAAAATATCCTTCAGTTGTTGTGTAATATCAACCAAAATCTCTTTTTCAAGTTTATCTACCTCAATATAGATCTCTTCCTTTTCTTTTACTGACAATGATGCGTCATCAAATTCAACCTTAGCCTTCAGTTCTTTCTTACGGGTTTCATTAGCGCTTATTTTATCCTGTATGCGCTTTTTAAATTCTACTGTTTTGCCACGTAATTCGTCATTGCTTATATTGGTATACGACTTTTCTATTTCGAGTATATTATCGACAACTGGCTGAATTTCTTTTACATCGCGGTCGTGCTTATTGCCAAATATTTTTGACAATGTGCTCACAAAATCTTCTAACATCACTACTGTTTTATATGTTTACTAAAAGGAGGCAAAAATAAGGCAAATTCCCGCACGGAGGGTTATTTCCTTTTTACCTCATTATAAAGACGGTTTCAGGGCTTAAAATACTTCATAATTGGGCTCCCTATAAATAAGAAAGCGTGGCATATTATATGCCACGCTTCCATCTCAAAAAAAGTACTATCTTACTGAGTAATAACCATTTTACGGGTTACTGCTTTACCATTTACATCGAAAGTATAGAAATATATACCCGGTGTAAACTGGTTAGCACTGAGGTTAATTTGGTGCTTGCCGGGGGCAATATCTGAATATGAATTACTTACAAGTTTCCTGCCTGTCATATCGTACACGCTAAAAACAATATCCGACGATTTGTTAATGCTGTAGCTGATTTGAGTTGTTTGATTGAACGGGTTAGGGAAGTTTTGAGAAATAGACAAGCCATTATCAGAAATAGTATTTATACCTGTAGCATCGGTAAATGATACACTGGTAAGAATTGCATTGTCCTGCCAGTAAAAGTATTCAGTATCGGTGCCGCATAAGTTCCACTCGTCATTATCAAACGGAACTCCTCCAAGTACTCCAATTTGGTTTCCATGAGTATCGGGCCAGGTTACCGGAGCATACGGTGAGGTTTGATAATACTCCCAGCCGGTTACAAAACTATTACAGAATGGAGTTGGACCAAATTTAGGGCCAAAAAATGTAAAGGCATCAGCATAAGCCCCGCCACTTGACACACAGGTTGCATTAGGAAAAGCATAACCAACTGCAAACGTATCGGCTTTTGAACCGGAGAATTGCATGGTAACGGCAAATTTATAGCCACTGGCTACAACAAAATTCGGCAGTA
This sequence comes from Bacteroidota bacterium, assembly GCA_013288345.1. Lineage (GTDB taxonomy): Bacteria > Bacteroidota > Bacteroidia > JABEUT01 > JABEUT01 > JABEUT01. The sequence continues at coordinate 120,516 of JABDCA010000005.1, forward strand.
CTCCTATTTGATAAATACTGTCGATTGTGTTGCCGGGCAGGTTCTTGCCTTTATTAAGTATAATAGTATCGGTATGCAATACTGTACTTCCGGGGTAGCCATTAGCTGTAACATTGGTAATAAAAAATACAAGTGTATCATTTAATCCCGATGTATTACTATACGCCACAAAGGAGGTAATAGTATCTACAACCAATGAACCTGCAGCAGGTATGTAAGTGTTATTTGAGTAGAAATCAACAACTGTATCAAAGGCCACAGTAAGACTATGTGTTAAATCGAAGTTCATATTAGCACCCGACCCTGTATCTTTTATGGTCCACAGCCTGTTCATCGACTCAATATACCATCCGCTGGCTAAGGAGTAAGATGTTTGAAGGTTTTGATCACTCATGGGGTATTGCATTGAAGCATTTGTATTTGTAGCAGTCGCTTTTTTAGTTATTGCAGTATTTTTAAAAAAGCTTTTTGTAGAAACTGCTGATACCTTATGCAATTTTGGGGCGTGCAGATGATGCGCCGCACTTTGCGCAAAAAGGCTTATGGCTGATATAGAAAAGCCTGCGATTAGAAATAGTAACTTGTTTTTTCTCATAATTTTGGGGGATTAGTTTAATTCCTGTGTTTGGGTTTCAGGGTTAATTTGACGATATTACTTGTAAGAACTTGCGTTCGGGTTGCAAAGTAAAATAAATTCACGGTTCAAAATACCTCACCCACATTAAAAAAGAAACCTCGGGAGCCACCATCGCCAAAACCATAATCAATACACAAATTAGTATCTGAGTATTTATTCATTTTTATGCGCAACCCTATTCCTTTGCCCACATGAATAGCTGTAAAATTGCCTGAAGGGTAGTTAGGAACCGATTCACCATTACAAAATACTACTCCGCCAAGTAAGCCATTGTTCAATATGTCAAACCGATATTCTCCCTCTAAGTATATAATATCAGTTCCCCTAAACCTACCTTGTATAAAGCCCCTGCCCGAATTGGAGTAATCATCCCATCCTGTGCTGGGAAGATCGAAATAAGGCACCTTACCTCCATACGTAAATTCATTCCAACTCCAAAAGGCAATCACGTTGTTCCGATGTTTCGTTAGGCTTATATATTTTCTGAATTCGACTGCTACTTCTTGCCAGTTGGTAGAGCTTCCTAAAAACGTTTGGTTATTGCGGTAAACAATATTTGCATAAAATGCATCCTTCGGATTATTAATATTGGTTCTGCTATCGTACTTTAAACGGGCAACAAGGCCCGAAGAAGATGTAGAAGATACAGCATTAGTATATCTTTCGTATTGGCGGCTATCTGCAGATTCTTTAATATTATAATGATAGTCCCAATTGTACCCCACTCCCCCGTAAAAGTTATGGGTAATAGAATAGAGCGCTTCTTGCGAAACTTTAAAATAGGAATAGTCTACCGAATCAGATTGAGATAATAATCGCTTGCCACCCAGCCCATACGTTAACGATGGGTACTGATAAAAACGGTAATCGCCCAGAAGATTTATTTTATTATCCTTTAACCATATACTACTTAAAAGCGGAATGATTGTTTGCTGCTTAAGAGAGTATAAAGGGTTTAGAGTAATTACGGAAAGGTTGGTGGTTTTTGGATTATCGGTATAAAACGAAAAATTTGAAGCCAGTATAAAAGTTACTCCGTTAGAAAGTGAATATCCAATTGCCGGAAAAATAGATTTGTATACTATACCCGCTCGTAGATTTTCACTATCCGGCACTTCCTTATTTTTGATCTTAATTACTTTCGTAATTATATCCATTGCATCTTCCTGCCGGTAGCGGTTACTGTCTTGCCTTTTTACTGAATCTGATAGCTGGGCAATAGCTGAGATACTACCAGCTAAATGAAACGCGATTATCAGGGCAATACTTCTAACATAAAACTCAGTAAGCCCTTCTTTTATCCTGCACACAATGTTATCTGATTATCTTTTATCACCGCTTAATATATTTATTATGCCGGCCATAGGTGTCAACAATTTCTTAGACGATTTAAACCCTCTAAACCTTTGCACAGAATTTAGACTATAGGTATGCGTTAATGTTTAAGGCAAAAAAATAGCCCCGCAAAATTGCGGAGCTATTTCACAGAAAATAAAATATTTTAAATATTAAACGCTCTGGATATAGAGAAACCAAGTTTAAAACCACCTTTGGTCCAGGTATCGGTAGTTAAAGGAATTATATTGTTTTCGTTAATAAAAGCGCCATTGCTCAAATTAATTTCGAAAACGTGGCCACCTGTTTCAATTTCATACCCTACCGATAAGCAGTTATAATATGGGCTTGCACTATTACCATTCCGGAAAGGAGACATTATATAATAGTAATCGAAAACAATAGCAGCATGCTTGGTTAACCTTATTTTACCGGCAGCGCCTGCGTATGCAATGTTGTTAGAGTCTCTTGAGCCATTATCTTTATTGACTACTGCCAATACATAGTTACGATGGCTAAGGCCTGCTATCAATTCCAGCGAACATACATTCCCGAATTTTCTGTCAATCAACAGTTCCGATACATACGATAGCCTGTCTCTTAGCCATTGTTCTGATGCTATGGTATCAGATCCGCCAGCGTAAAAAAGTGAGGTTAACTGAGGATTCAATGACATATCGCCATATATGGCAAGTGATATAGGCATGCCTTTTGATTTTTGAGTAAGTGGCCTGTACTTAAAACTTGCATCAAGCAGTTCTTGTTGTTTGCTACGTCCAACTGCAACCTGCAGGTTTTTAAGAATACCAAATTCAAACCCCAAATAAATATCGGTTACTACATCAAAACCGTAAAGTGAATGTATGCCACCATTACTGGCTACGCCCATATTACCAAAACGGTGATTAACCCTGAATACCATTACACCCGGGGCAACAGTTTTGGTAGTTTGTGCATTTATAAGCCGGGTATCCTTCCAGGTCGATTCTAATGGAGGCAAAGGCTGCGTAGCATTAGTAACCGAATCGGCAATGCCTAATAAGCTTTGGCTTTGGGCTATAAAAGGGCTGCAACAAAACAATGTTACGCCCAATAAAAGACTTTTATTTAATTTCATAAAGTTCAAAAATACCTATTTTTTATAGGGTTTCATAGTGGCCTTAACCGTTACATCAACATTATCGGCCACATTCATACTTAAGAAGGAAGGTAGCTTAATATTGTAATCGGCTATTTTAACATTAAACTTAGCATATACAAAAAGTACATTACCCTTCACGGTTATAGTGCCAGGCACGGTTATTTGTTTTTTAACACCATGCATATCCATTGTACCTGTTACAGTTACATTATAGGTTCCATCCTCCGTGTAATCTACTGTTCCGTTTATTTTTCCGGTAAAAACAGTTTTAGGAAACTTTGACGATTCCATATAATCTTCGTTGAAGTGTTCCTTCATTAAAGGCTTCGGAAAATCGAAAGAAGTATTGATAAGGCTAACATCAAATTCGTTTGTGCTTATGCTCATAATAGGCTTACACACTGTATTGGCAGCATCAATATCTTCAGCACTCGTTTTCGAGAAAAAAGAAACACGTGCTGAATCGGCCATATAGATCTGGCCAAAACTTTTACTAAAGAAAATAGCAGTAAATGCTGCAATAAGAATTACATGTTTTTTCATATCAGGGATTATAACGATTTATTATTGAGGAGCGCCGGCAAGTACCCAGGCTTCTATTTTAAGTTTATCACACAAATTCCAACCGGGTTGCGGAACATTTGGCATAGGCGTTGGACCACCTTCAAGGTTAACATATATTTGGCTATACATTCCACCCGATGTATAAGCACCAAGTCGTCCATAACTGGTAAACTTTCCTCCAGATGTTGCTCCGGCTCCATGGCAACTTGAACCGGGCGTTGCACACTGTGCATTTATAATAGTCTGTATTTCACCTGCACCGGTTGAATAGGTCATCCCGGCAGTATCGCAATTCGAAGGTACAG
>JABDCA010000006.1 GCA_013288345.1 Bacteroidota bacterium
GTTGACCATTTAATTGGGCATCGGCAGTTTTCCAATCGTTGCCGCCAAAGTTATCACCCAATGCAGTAAGCACTGTATCTTTTACTTTACCTGCAACAATTATAGTACAACCGTTTGATGAATAGTGCCCTTTGTGGAAAGCAGCAAGATTTTCGCGCTTAACAGTATCGTACTCTTCTATTTTAGTTGCATGGCCATAAGGATGGTTATCGCCAAAAAGCAATGCAGGGAAATTACGTGCTGCAACAACTCTGCCTTTTTTTTCTTCTACTAAAAAGCGCTGCTTTTTATTGGTCAGGTACACATCAATCTCCTCCTGAGGAAACGAAGGGTTCTTAACCAGTTCTTCCAATACTGGTAATACTTTACTAAAATGCTTTCCTAATGAATAGAGCGATACAGTAGCATAATCGTGATGAGATGATGTTTCTAAAAAGGCTCCGTAATAATCGAGTAACGAAGCAATCTCTTCTGAATTATGTTTGGTTGTTCCCTCTTCAAGCAATACATTGGCAGTATCTGCTATTAATGGCTGATGTTGCTGGCGCGAACCGGCAGGGAACACCAACTCAATTTTTACCACATCTTGTGTGCCACCATTAACCGAATACACCGGAATACCGTTTGCAAGTTTGCTTTCGGTAGCATGTATAATATCTATTTTGCTTGGCTTGCCAAGGGCAGGCATTGCTTTTCTATCGAGCTTAGTTTCAGTTTCCATTGGCTTTTGATTTTGAACGATAATATAGTGTAGAGCAGTTGTTCTCGTTAATTACCCTCGATGCTTCAACAAGCAGATCGACTTCGGTAACTTTAGTAAAACGCTCCGTTTCTTTGTTTACATCTTCTGCCCCGCCAAGCACTTCAAATATGGCAAGGTTCATGGCTTTATTTAAAATGCTCATCTCTGAAAATATGAGCGAAGACTCTGTTTTGTTCTTTGCCTTTTCCATTTCTTCTTTCTTCACCTGGGCAAGGACAACTTTTTTCAACTCCTCCTGTATAGCTTCATCAGCGGCTTGCAGCGATACACCTTCTGATAATTTTCCTGAAATAATAAATAACCCTGGGTCAAAAGATTCTAATGTAAATGCATTAATCTCGCTGAATAGTTTTTTGTTCTTCACCAGTTCTATATACATACGCGATGCATTACCATCGGTAAGTATGTCTGCCAACAGTTCCATTGCGTAAAAACTTTGATCCATACGGGCGCCCATGTGGTATGCTTTGTAAATAGCATCAACAGGCACATCGCGCTCCAGTTCAAGCAAGCGGGCCTGTGTTTGTTTAGGTTCTACCGGCAGCTTCCGCATAGGAGGGTTACCCATAGGTATAGGTGCAAACCATTTTTCGCAAAGCGCCTTAACCTGGTCGAGTGTTACATTACCGCTAACAGCAAGTATTGCATTATTTGGGCAATAAAACTTTTGGAAGAATGCTTTTACATCGCCCATTACCGCATGCTTAATATGATCTATTTCTTTACCTATTGTAGGCCACAGGTAAGGATGCACTTTATACGCAAGCTTTGGCAACTCGAGCCATACATCGCCATAAGGCTGGTTAAGGTAGCTTTGCTTGTATTCTTCAATTACCACACTGCGTTGTACTTCAAGGCTCTTATCAGAAAAAGCAAGGCTTAGCATCCGGTCTGATTCAAGCCAGAAACCAATTTCAATATTCGATGCTGGCAGGGTAAGATAATAGTTGGTTATATCGTTGTTGGTGAAGGCATTGTTCTCGCCACCGGCTTGTTGTAAGGCATTATCAAAATCAGCTATGTTAACCGAACCACCAAACATCAGGTGTTCGAAGAGGTGAGCAAAACCCGTCTTTTCAGGGTCCTCATCGCGTGCACCCACATTGTACAATACATTTACACATGCCATAGGTGTAGATGCATCTCGGTGTACTATTACTTTAAGTCCGTTTGCTAATGTAAATCTTTCAAATTGTATCATATCTCTTATTATTTATGCAGGCACATCAAAGTTACCCGCTTCTTTTTTGGCGGTATGAAATTCCGCAATTATTTCATTCACTATGTCTTTTACCGGTTTTATTTCGCGCACGGCAGCAGCTATCTGTCCAATTTCAAGTTCGCCTTCCTCCATATCACCTTCAAACATTCCGAGTTTTGCTCTTGCTCTACCCAATATCGCATTCAATTCATCGGTAGATGCACCGCGGTCTTCAGCCTGCTGAACCTTTTCGTAGAATTTATTTTTTATAACCCTAACCGGTACGAGTTTTTTCAATGTAAGCACTGTATCACCTTCCTGTAATTCAATTACCCGCTTTTTAAAATTATCGTGTACCGATGCTTCATCAGATGCAACAAAGCGTGTACCAATTTGCACACCGTCGGCACCCAGGGCCATGGCAGCCAGCATAGAACGGCCACTGGCAATACCACCTGCAGCAATAAGCGGAATATTTACCACCTGCTTTACCATTGGTATAAGGCACATAGTAGTAGTTTCTTCCCGTCCGTTATGTCCACCTGCTTCAAAGCCTTCAGCTACAATTGCATCTACACCGGCATCCTGCGCTTTTTGTGCAAACTTTACACTACCTACTACATGCACAACGGTAATACCATGTTCTTTAAAATAGGGCGTCCATGCTTTGGGATTACCTGCCGAAACAAAAACGATCTTCACACCCTCCTCTACAATTATCTTCATTACCACATCCAAATCAGGATAAAGCAAAGGCACATTTACACCAAAAGGTTTATTGGTTGCTTTTTTACATTTTTGAATATGTTCTCGTAGCACATCGGGGTACATAGAAGCCGCACCAATAAGTCCAAGGCAGCCACTGTTGGAAGCAGCTGATGCAAGGCGCCAACCACTGGTCCATAACATACCGGCTTGTATTATGGGATACTTTATTTGAAAAAGCTGCGTTATTCTGTTCACAGAATGCGAAGATATAGAATACAACAACAAATAGAACACGGATAACACAGATTTAACTGATAAGCACGGATAAAATCAATGAAATTTTAAAGCAACCCAAATCAGCCACAGATTCACAGATTATAAATGGGTAGTTAAATTATTGAATTTGAATTGTAATCTGTGAATCTGTGGCTATTATAAAGAAAATCAGTGAAAATCTGTCATATCAGTGTCATCCGTGTTCCATGCATTCCCGATACCCAAAAAATCTTACCTTTGACGGTCTTTAAAAATCCCATTGGAATGAAAAATATCTTTAACAAGGCCGACGGAAACGAAATCCTTGCAAGAATTGAAAAACTAACACCTGAGAGCAAGCCATTGTGGGGAACAATGAATGTAGCTCAAATGCTAGCCCATGCTGCACGTGCAGCACAAATGCCTACAGGAGACATTACTCCAAAGAGGGCAGGCTTTCCTATAAATATTATTGGAAGCTTGCTGAAATCAAAAATATTGAATTCACCTACTTTTAGAAAGAATTCGCCTACTGCCCCTGAAATTAAAATTACCGACCCACGCGAGTTCCAAAAGGAAAAAGAAAACTTTATAGCTTCTGTTAAGAAACTTGTAGATAACGGCGAAAGCATTGCAAAAGCTACTCACCATCCGTTTTTTGGCAAAATGTCTGCTCAGGAATGGGGCCGCATTAACTATATACATGCCAACCATCATTTAACTCAATTTGGAGTTTGATCTTTTAAAAAAATTATGCGTAAATTTTCGATACTTATACTATTCTTCTTTTTTGCTACTGCAGGTTTTGCCCAATATACAGTGAGCACCCTGGCAGGCGATACAGCAGGCTTCCTTGACGGAACAAACAGCACCGCTCTTTTTAACGGGCCGGCAGGAGTTGCTGTAGATACCAATGGAAATGTTTTTGTGGCAGATGCTTTTAATAACCGTATTCGTAAAATTTTTAAAGGCTCGGTAAGCACTTTTGCAGGCGATACTGTAGGATTCAGAGATGGTTCAGGTACTACAGCACTTTTTAACCAACCTATAGGAGTATGTACCGATGCAACAGGCAATGTTTATGTAGCTGATACATATAATAACGCTATTCGTAAAATTTCGACCACAGGAATAGTAACTACCATTGGTGGTAAAGGGCTTGACTCTGCAGGATTAAGAAACGGCCCGGCAAGCATGGCTCTTTTCAACTTACCTGTTGGAGTAGCAATAGATAAAGCAGGCAATATTTATGTGGCTGAGAATGGTAATAATGTAGTGCGGAAAATATCGGTAGGAGATACCGTAAGCACCTTTGCCGGAAATGATACTATTGGCTACCGCAATGGTTTAGACAGCACTGCCGAATTTTTTGGATTAGCGGGTATTGCAGTTGATGATTCAGGATATGTGTATGTAACAGAACTAAGCAATAATGCTGTACGGAAAATATGCAAAGGGTATGTTACCAATATTGGTGGCTACGATACATTGGGCATAGATACAACAGATGTAACTATTTATCCGGGCTATCAGAATGGCGCTGCCGACACTTCGCTTTTTAATAACCCTACAGGCATTGCAGTTGATGATTCAGGTAATGTATTTGTATGCGATGAATACAATAACGTAATTAGAGAAATTAGCAAAGGCAAGGTATCGACCTTTGCCGGTAATGCTGGTTTTGTAATAAGCGGCCTTGTTAACGGAGCACCCGATACTGCAGAATTTTATCAGCCCATTGGCATTGCCTGCGATAACAAGGGCAACTTTTATGTAGGAGATAATGGCAACAATGTGGTAAGGGCAATTATGCTGCCACCGCCACTTGGTATTGCACCAATAGCAGCCAAGAAAATGAATATGCTGGTTTATCCTACACCTTGCAACGATAGAACCCTTATAGCTTCTGCGCCATCGGGAACAGCCCAATTGCTTGACCTTGCAGGAAGGGTAATATGGAGCAATGAACATTTTAAAGCGCCTTATTCCCTTGTTACATCCGATATTTCACCAGGTGTATATTTTATAAAAGTGAGTAATGCCACTCAAAGTGCTATTACTAAGATTGTAATAGCGCACTAAGAAGAAATTGTTTTTTTAGGTAACCACAAAAATAGTAAGCAAGTCCGAAGGACTTGAACATGAGTAGCCACCGATAAAATCGGTGGTAATAATGCAGGCACCTTATTACAACCCCGAATTGGGGTTGAACCCCAAAATAAATACTTTCACATTCAACACCCTTCGGGGTTGTTTTTGGAGCCAGATTAATCGCCACCGGTTACACCGGCGGTTACTAACGTTGAAGCCCTTCAGGCTTCTTTTAGATGGATTCTTATTCGGGTAGTTGAAAACTAAAATGCTTTTTTGAGAATTCAAAAAAGTAATAGAGCTAATTTTGCAGTATCAAGGCCTCACCATGCCCTCTCCATTCATATTAAACTATTCTCTCTCTGTGAAACTCTGCGATTATTTTATCTGTGTACTCTGTGTTAAAAATGCAAAAAAATATTGTATAGGCAGGAATAGAAAACAAGATAAAATACCGCCAGAAACCGCCACTTTCCGCCAAATATTAATATGGAAAAGATACTTCGACAGACTCAGTATGACAATAAGGGGGTATCAAAGTGTAATTATTTTTTAAGCAAATAAAATTGAAAATCAACAAGTTAAGGCGTAACAGGGAGGTAGCAGGTGTTACCCCCCTCCTGCCTCTAATTTTCAATTTTAGCTACCTTTGGCATTATGAACACTGATATAAATTTTGTAAAAGACTGGCTTCCGCCATTAGTAATATTTGCAGGAGTAATACTTGTGGGTATTATAATACAGCGCCTTATTATCGTTTCTATTCACAAGCAATCTGTCAAGCACAGTTGGAAAGCAGGGCCTGCCATAATTCGTTCACTCCGCGGAATGATAGTACTCATATCAATTCTGGTTGGTACTTACCTTGGCCTCAGGGACTCCCCTTTGCCACCAAGTACCTTACAGATAGTTGAAAAACTGCACAATGCTTTAGTAATCTTTCTTATAACCTTTGTTACAGCACGTTTGCTTACAGGCTTACTCAGGGCCTATATACACAGGGGAGAAGATACACGAAGTTCTATTTCGCTTTTCAATACCATTATAAACATAATAGTTTATTGCCTTGGCGGATTAGTAATACTACAAGCAATGGGCATATCTATTACGCCCATTATTACAGCATTGGGTATTGGTGGTTTGGCAGTTGCACTTGCATTACAAGATACGCTATCGAATCTTTTTGCCGGCATACAAATAACATTAACCCGTAATATAAAACCGGGCGATTATGTATCGCTGAGTTCGGGTGAAGAAGGTACCGTGCGCGATATTACATGGAGAAACACTATGCTGCTTACGCAATCGAACAATGTGGTTATCATACCTAATTCAAAGCTTTCGTCTACCATAGTAACCAACTACTCTCTTCCGGAAGCAAGCTTATCAATTTCACTCACTATTGGTATTAGTTATGACAGTGACCTTGAAAAAGTAGAAAGAGTAACACTTGATGTAGCCAAACTATTATTAAAGGAGTTTGGAATAAATGAAGGTGATCCAACCTTCCGGTATAAAGAGTTTAGTAATGCTGCTATTACTTGCAGTATTTCGATTACGGTTCAACAATTAATGCAACAATATGTAATACGGCACACACTTATAAAACGTTTATACAAGCGCTATAAAGAAGAAGGAATAGTGATTCCATTCCCACCTGTTAATACTGTCTATCTTAAAAAGGAGAATTAGGCTTTTACCTTGACCCGACAAAAAAGACCAAGGCCTGGCAGGTTATTCCGATAATGTTGCCAATATATATATCAAAGGCAGTATGTGCTTTAAGTTTATAACGCCCATACCCCACTAAACAAACCATTGCAATAGCAATACCAATTAAAGGAAACATTTGTAAGCGCGTATAATATATTAGGCCGATTGCAGTTCCTAGTATACCACCAATACCCACTGCATGCAGGCTTACCTTAGTTATCAAATTAGTAATTAATGTTATTACCATAGCAATATTTATACCCAACATAAAATAACTTATCGATTTACCGAATGAAGGAATGTTATGAAACAGATAATAACCAAGCATAAAGAACAGCGCCGAAAATGCAATGAGTTGCTTTCTGTCATTATCGGTGGGCTTAGTAACACTGGTAACCATTCCGAGCATAAATAATATCCAGCTTACAAAAATGGGCAGTAAAGCAGTACATAGAAATACCAGTGAAATTGGTATCAGAGCCTGGCTCACATCCAGTACAAGATATATATTGGGGTCGCATGCCATAACAATTGCTATACCCAATGTTGGCATAAGTACCGGATGAAACAAATAAGAAAATACTTTCCACATATAATTCTACTTACGTATTAATCTCTTGATCAATTTAAATGTAAAATAAACAAACCCTACCGCCGCAACAATACAAAAAGGCACAACAGAAAAAGTCATGATGCTCCATCCATTTACTTCTTTGTTTTCTTTGAATGCCTGAAAAACACTTGGGCATAGCATACATACAGATAAAATGTATAACAGATCCTTACGCATTACCCGTTCAGATGTAGCTATCATTAAAATCATAACGGCAGCAAGCGGAAGTCCGCCGTTCATCATGGCCGGTTTAGAATATCCGTCAGTCAAGCTTGTTAGTTCTGTAATGATATTCGCAATCATAGGAAGCGGGAAGTTATCGCCTGGTACTATAATTACAACCAGGTAAAAAATAATAGTGGTTATAACAATGGTCTGCGATCGGCCCGGGTTTTTCATTTAATATGTGCCAACCTATATTTGTTTTCTCATGCGGGCAATAGGCAGATCCAATTGCTCGCGGTACTTGGCAACGGTCCTACGCGCCAGTTTGTATCCTTTCTCTTCCAGTAATACAACTATCGCATCGTCATTTAATGGGTTCTTCTTGTCTTCGTTCTCTATCAGTTCCTTTAAAATGTTCTTTACTTCTTTTATAGAAACTTCCTCTCCGCTTTCCTTCTGAAAAGCTTCAGAGAAGAGGCTCTTGAGTAATATGGTGCCAAAAGCAGTTTGTGCGTATTTGCTATTTACAACTCTTGATATGGTAGAAATATCGAGCCCGGTAATTTTAGCGATATCCTTTAACAGCATGGGTTTTAGCTTGTTCTCATCACCTTCTAAAAAGTATTCTTTCTGGTAATCTAAAATAGCATTCATTACTTTGAATAAGGTCTCTTCACGCTGTTTTAGTGCGCCAATAAAATCGCGGGCTGCATCAATGCGCTGGCGTGCAAAGGATGCAGCCTCTTTCTGCAGCTTATCTTTCCCTGCTTTCCTGGTCACCATTTCTTCGTAAACAGGACTTAACTTAAGTTTCGATGAATTTTTATTATTCAGCATCATATCCAGCTTGCCACTCCAGTTGTTTACAATAAAATCGGGGATAACCTGGTTGGCAACTTCACTGCCATCTGAATAGGCAAGGCCTGGCTTGGGATTTAACTTTACAATTTCTGCAATAGCATCCTTTAATTCATCATCGCTTATGTGAACTGCCTCTTTCAGTTTTTCGTAATTCTTTTTTGAAAACTCATCAAAGCCCTTCTCCAATATTTCACAAGCTACGTGCACAGGAGGTTTTTTTTGTGCCTTCCTTTTTAACTGAAGTAATAAGCATTCCCGAAGGTCTCGGGCACCAACCCCTGCAGGGTCAAGCTGTTGAATTGCTTCGAGTATAGGTATAAGTTCATTTTCGTCGGTAAGTATATTCTGCAAAAAGGTAATGTCGTTGGCAATAGAATAAAGATCACGTCTTAAGTAGCCATCATCATCTATATTACCTATAATGTAATCGGCAAGCATTATCTGCCTTTCATTTAAATTGCGCAGCCCTACTTGAGACAAGAGAGAATCCTGTAAAGAACCGGATGCAATAATTGGCATCTCTTTATTCTCTTCATCAGGTGATGTATTATTTACCGATAATTTATAACCCGGTAAATCATCGTTCTCTTCCATAAAATCAGCAGCATCATCGTACTTGTCATTATCTACTGCTTCATTGTCATCACTTATATCTGTCTCTTGTTCATCCTTCGCTTCCCATTCGGCATCAACAGCTTCTTCTAATGCAGGGTTGTTCTCAATTTCCTCCTTTATACGCTGTTCCATGGAGGCAAAAGGCAGTTGCACCAACTTCTGCACCAGCATTTGCTGGGGAGTTAGCTTTAATTGTTGCTTTTGTTGAAGCGATTGCCTTAGCATAGTAATTTGTTACTGGAAGGGTTATTTTCCATTCCAAATTTACTTAAAACTCGGCATTCTTTGGTGTACGTGGGAAAGCTATTACATCACGAATGTTGCTCATACCCGTAACAAACAGTATCAGGCGCTCTAAGCCAAGCCCAAAGCCGGAGTGAGGGGCTGTTCCAAATTTGCGAGTATCGAGGTACCACCACATTTCCTTTTCAGGTATATGCATTTCGCGCATACGCTTAAGGAGCTTGTCATGGTCTTCTTCTCTTTGTGATCCACCTATTATTTCGCCAACATAAGGGAATAATACATCCATTGCCCTTACTGTTTTACCGTCGTCATTCAGCTTCATGTAAAAAGCTTTAATGTCCTTAGGGTAACCAGTAAGGATAACAGGTTTGCCAAAATGTTCCACCAGGAAGTTTTCATGTTCCTTTTGGAGGTCAACACCCCAATCGGGTAAAAACTCGAATTTCTTGCCGGATGACTTAAGCACTTCAATGGCATCAGTGTAGCTCATACGCTTAAATGTGTTATTAACCACAATATCTAGTTTCTTTAACAATTCCTTATCATACATGCTATTGAGAAACTCCAGATCATCCTTGCAATGCTCCAAGGCATACCTTACCAAATACTTAAGCATATCCTCAGCCACATCCATGTTATCGTTAATATCATGGAAAGCCATTTCAGGTTCTATCATCCAAAATTCAGCCGCATGACGAGGTGTATTGGAGTTCTCCGCCCTGAAAGTAGGGCCAAAAGTGTATATTTTAGATAGAGCCATGGCAGCCAATTCGCCTTCTAGCTGGCCTGATACGGTAAGGTTGGTCTCTTTACCAAAAAAGTCTTCTTTATAATCAATACCCCCTTCAGGGTTCATTGGTGGGTTCTTCATATCCAAGGTAGTTACCCTGAACATTTGCCCGGCACCTTCAGCATCCGAACCGGTAATGATAGGTGTATGTATATTGTAGAAGCCGCGGTCGTTAAAATATTTATGAATGGCATATGTCATTGCATGGCGAACACGAAAAACGGCACCAAAAGTGTTAGTACGTGGCCTTAAATGGGCAATTTCCCTCAAAAATTCAAGGGTATGACCCTTTTTCTGTAATGGATATGCTTCATCAAATGCTCCGTAAACCTCTATTTCTTCAGCTACGATTTCGACCATTTGGCCTGCACCTTGCGATTTAACCAACTTACCCTTAACACCAATACAAGCACCTGTGTTTATAGTTTTCAGCACTTCTTCCGGAAAAGAGGCAATGGTCACTACCGCCTGCATATTATGTATAGTTGAACCATCGTTAATGGCAATAAAAGCTACCTCTTTGCTTCCACGCTTGCTGCGCACCCAGCCTTTCACCTCTACCTTACTATCATAGTCGGTCGAGCTTAATAATGTCTTTACACTAGTATTTATCATATTTTAAAGTAATCAGGGTTTTTGTTCGTCTTCCCATAAACTAAGGCAAAAGTAATTGGTTTTTGCGGACAAAAAAGCCTTATAAATGATAATAAGTGTAAAAAAATAATGAGAAAACTTTTGGAACGTAAAAAGTTTTCTTAGTTTTGCGCCCCCGTTAAAAAAAAATGAAGGTACAACAACAAATATTAAAAGGCGCTGAAGAACTCTTTTTCCGATATGGGTTAAAGAGTATAACGATGGATGATATTGCCAAGTATTTAGGCATGTCGAAGCGTACTATATATGAAAACTACCCAACCAAAGACAGTATAGTAAGTGCCCTATTGACTGTGCAACGTGAAAAAAGTATAAATGATATCGATACCTACAGGAAGAAATCGAAAGATGCAGTAGAAGAGATTTTTATGACCATGCAACAGATCAAAGGCATGGCTAATATGATGAATCCGCGGTTATTGTTTGAATTAAAGAAATTCCACTCTAAGGTTTGGCAGGAATTTCAGGATTTTAAGCAGCATGTAATTTTACAATGTGTAACAGATAATATAAAACGCGGTATCAAGCAGGGCGTTTATCGTAAAGATATTGACGTCGATGCTTTATCGCGCCTGCGAGTAGAGCAATTAGAATTAGCCTGGAATCCTGAAATATTTCCACCTTCGCGCTACGATATTACAAAGATTCAACTCTCCTTTCTTGACCATTTTATGCACGGAATAGCCAATACAAAAGGTCATCAACTAATTGAAAAATATAAAAAATCGAAAACTTTAAATGTCCCATTATGATATATAAAAGGACTCATCTCTTATTAGCACTCTTATTACCCGCAAGCATCATTGCCCAGCAAAAGAAGGACAGTACCCATCGTTTTTCAATTACACAAAGCGTTGCTTACGCTATGGACCATCAGGGGAATGTGATAAATGCCCGTTACGAAGTTGATAGGGCAAGTGCCAAGGTAAGAGAGACAGTTGGAATTGGATTACCACAAATAAGTGGTTCGGTTAACATCCAGGACTTCTTGCAAATACCGACAACCCTTATACCAGCACAATTTTTTGGTGGCCCTGCAGGTACATTCGAACCCGTGAAATTTGGCACACAATACAATACAACAGGTGAATTAGATGCAAGCCAGCTTTTATTCGATGGCTCCTATATAGTGGGCCTCGAAGCATCTAAGACATATAAAGAGCTATCTCAGAAAAGTCTTCAGCAAACCAGCATACAAACTGTTTCAGCAGTAACAAAGGCTTATTACACTGTATTAGTGAACCATTGGAAACTACAAATGGTCGACGCCGATGTTAACCGCCTTAAAAAACTGATGGATGAAACCGAGTCGATGTACAAAAGCGGATTTGTGGAAAAAATGGATTGGGAACGTATCAAGGTTAGTTATAACAATCTGAAAACACAGGAAAAAACAATTGGCAAATTAGTTGACCTTAGTTTTAAGCTTCTTAAATTCCAGATGGGTATGGCAATAAGTGACAGCTTGGCTCTGACTGATAGCCTTAAAGCTATTACCATTAGCCCTGATTTAGAAAAAGACACAACCTTCAGGCCTGAAAACCGTATTGAGTATTCGTTGGCTCAAACTAATTTAATGGCAAATGAATTAATGCTTCGCAGAGACCATTTCTCTTACTTACCCAGCCTTGCACTATATGGCTCTGTGAGCCGCCAGGCATTAGGTGACAAGTTCGAAGTTTTTAGTTCAGATCAGCAATGGTATCCAACTGCTATAGTAGGCTTAAAAATGAGTGTACCTATTTTTGATGGTTTGCAAAAACAAAACCGTGCACAGGAAGATAAAATAGGTGTAGTCGAAGGAATGAATACACTCAATACTGTTAAACAAAGTATCTATTTAGATATTGCAAATAGTACTACAAGTCTTGAAAATGCAATTGCAGAGTTAAAGAACCAGCAAGAAAATATGGATCTTGCCCAGAATGTAGAACATGATTCGAAAATAAAATATGAAGCAGGTACAGGCTCTAACCTTGAAGTGGTAGATGCCGAAACAGCACTTACTGAAGCAGAAACAAATTATTACAATTCACTGTTCAACACACTTGTTGCAAAAGTGGATTATGAACAAGCTAAAGGAACATTATATAATAAAAAATAAACACCGTTTATGAAAAAGCAAATTGCATTTATTTTATTGCTAAGCCTTACTGCAGCATGCAGTCACAAATCGCAACTGGAAAAAGACCAGGAAAAAATGGCAAAGATGAAAAAAGATAGCGGTGACCTTAAAGATTCTATTGCTCTATTGCAGACAAGAATTGATAAGGAACAGGGAGTAAAGAAACTTAAGACTGTGAACGTAAGTGTTATGGATATAAACACGCAGGCATTTCGCCACTATGTTCAGGTACAAGCTTCGGTCTATGGGCAGGATAATATTAATGTTAGCCCCGAAATGCCTGGCGATGTAAAAAGCATACTTGTAACTGAAGGCAATAAGGTGAGCAAGGGCCAGGTACTTGCAATACTCGATGATGCCGTGTTGCAACAAAACATACAGGAGTTGCAAACCTCACTTGAGTTAACAAAAACACTGTATGAAAAACAAAAGAGTCTTTGGGATCAGAAGATTGGTACTGAAGTACAATACCTGAGCGCGAAAAGTAATTATGAGTCGCTTCAAAAAAGGCTTTCTGCCCTACAACAACAAGATGATATGAGCAGAATAAAATCGCCTATTGATGGAACAGTTGATGCTGTGAATCTTAAAATTGGTGAATCTGTTGCACCTGGCATGCCTTGTATACAGGTAGTAAATATAGATCAGTTAAAGGTTAAAGGTTATGTAGATGAATCATTTATTTCTGATATTCATACAGGTGACTCATTGAAAATTTCTTTCCCTGACCTCCACAAAGACGTATTATCTACTGCTAACTACGTATCAAGCGCTATTGATAATGTGAACCGTACTTTTACTGTAGAAGTAAGCCTTCCGCGAAACCCTGACTATCACCCTAACATGATAGCAACTATGAATATTATTGACTACACTAACCGTTCTGCTATAGTAGTACCTATCAACATTGTACAAAGTGACCCTACCGGTTCATTTGTATTTGTTGTAGACAATACGGGTAGCACAATGATAGCACGTAAACAGCTTGTTACAATAGGAAAAGTATATAATGGTAATGCTGAGATCTTATCTGGTGTTAAGGCGGGAGATAAGATAATTACTGTTGGATATGATGACCTTAATAACGGTGATGCAATAGCATTGTAAAAGAAATTTATTATTTCAAGATACCTGAATTATGAAAGATATTTTCAAAGAGTTTAAACCAAGTAGCTGGGCAATAGATAACAGAACAAGCATTTTTGTGCTTACCATTATCATTACACTGGCTGGGATATTTGCTTACAACAGTATTCCTAAGGAAAAATTTCCTGATATACAACTGCCGCAAATATTTGTGCAGACCATTTATCCCGGTACTTCTCCGGCCGATATGGAGAATCTGGTTACCCGGCATATGGAAAAGGAAATTAAAGCCATTTCAGGTGTAAAGAAAATTACAAGTCATTCTGTACAGGATTATTCATCAATTATTGTAGAGTTCAACACTGACGTTAGTATTGATGATGCACGTCAAAAGGTAAAAGATGCCGTTGATAAATCAAAACCTGAGTTGCCGAGTGATCTTCCAAATCCTCCACAGGTAATTGATATCAACCTTTCAGATGTTCCGATTCTGAATGTGAATCTTTCAGGTGATTTTGACTTAACCCGTTTAAAGAAATATGCCGATGCATTAAAAGACAAGATCGAAGCATTACCTGAAATTACCCGTGTAGATGAAGTGGGTGCTTTAGGAAGAGAAATACAGATCAATGTGAATATGTACAAGATGCAGTCTGCTCAAATTACCATGGGTGATATTGAAAGAGCAGTTTCATCTGAGAACATGGTTATTTCGGGCGGTATAGTTACTATGGGTAGTAAAGATCGTTCACTTACAGTCTCGGGGCAGTTTACAAATATGGATCAGATAAACAACCTCATCATCCGCTCAATGGGTGGTGCAACTGTTTACCTGAAAGATATTGCTGCTGTGAAAGATACATTTGCCGATGCGCAGAGTTATGCACGTTTGGAAGGAAAGAATGTAATTTCATTGAACATAATTAAACGTAGTGGCACAAATCTTATCGATGCATCTGACAATGTTCGTGCATCTGTAAAACAAATGCAGGATAATTCACTTCCGCAAAATCTGAATATTAAAATCACTGGTGATCAGTCCGACCAGACCCGTCAAACATTACATGACCTTATCAATACTATTATAATAGGCTTTATACTGGTAACCATTATTCTCATGTTCTTTATGGGGGCTACCAATGCATTGTTTGTAGCGCTTTCGGTACCACTATCAATGTGCGTTGCATTTATGATATTGCCTGCCATTGGCTTTAGTATGAATATGATCGTTCTCTTTGCGTTCTTACTTGGTTTGGGTATTGTGGTAGATGACGCTATTGTAGTAATTGAAAACACCCACCGCATATTCGATCACGGTAAAGTAGATATTGTTACCGCAGCTAAAGGTGCTGCAGGTGAGGTTTTCCTGCCAGTATTAGCAGGTACGCTTACTACACTTTCTCCTTTTATTCCCTTAGCATTCTGGGGAGGATTGATCGGTAAGTTCATGCACTATATGCCTGTAACTATTATTATAACCCTTACTGCTTCATTGGTTGTAGCATATATTTTAAACCCTGTATTTGCAGTAACCTTTATGAAGGCGAATGATGATGATAAAGGAAAACAAAAATCTAAATGGACCAGAGGAGCAAGTATTACAGTAGTGATATTTGTCGCCTTAGCATTATTATTCTATGCTGCAGGGGCTAAAGGGATAGGCAATTTTGCATTAACTGTGCTTTTCGTAAACATGCTCTATAGGTTTGTATTAGTTGGTGCAATTTATAAGTTCCAGAAAAAAACATGGCCTGCGGTACAAGCAGCTTATACCAGGTTTTTAACAGCTTGCTTAAAACGGCCTGGCATTGTAGTAGCATGCACGTTTGCACTATTCATATTTTCTTTTGTACTGTTCGGTATCCGTTCACCAAAAGTTGAATTCTTCCCTAAGGGTGATCCTAATATGGTGCAAGTGTTCCTTAACCTTCCTGTTGGTACCAGTATACATTATACCGATTCCATAACTAAGAGTATGGAAGAAAAAGTATATAAGGTTATAGGACACAACAATCCGGTTGTTAATTCTGTAATAACTAACGTTGCTATTGGTGCCACTGACCCGGCCGACATGGATCAGGGAACCTATCCGAATAAGAGTAAGATCACCATCAATTTTGTTGACTTCTCTCAACGTCATGGAGTATCGACAGTAAAATACCTTGATTCCATACAAAAAATCACTAAAGGAATTCCTGGTGCTGAAGTTACTGTCAGCCAGGAATCAAGTGGGCCTTCAAATGGCAAGCCGGTGAATATAGAAGTGCGCGGGGATAATTATAATGAGTTGGTAAACACTTCACAAAACTTATTACACTACCTCGATTCATTAGATATACCGGGTGTTGAGGAATTGAAATCAAACCTGCAAAAAAACAAACCTGAGCTGGCATTTGACATTGATCGTCAGCGTGCTAATTACCAAGGGGTAAGCACAGGGCAAATTGGTTCTGAAATTCGTACTGCTGTATATGGTTACGAAACTTCCAAGTTCCGCGACCTTAATGATGAGTACCCGATCATGGTACGTTACCAGAGAGATCAGCGGACAGATATCAATGCACTGAGAAACCTTGACATTACGTTCCGTGATATGAACATGCATGGAGAAATCAGGCAGGTTCCAATTTCTACCTTCACCAATATTCACTACGGAAAAACGTATGGCGCAATCACCCGTTTGAATGAGAAACCTGTAATTACAATATCTTCAAACCTCTTGAATGGTTTCTATCCAAGTGATGTTATACCAGCAGTTACACAAGCCATCAATACCTTCCATGCTCCAAAAGGTGTTGATATTGAACTAACCGGCGAGCAGCAAGACCAAAAAGAAACAGGGATTTTCTTAAGGAACGCAATGGGAATTGCAATGTGTTTAATATTTCTTATTCTTATTACCCAATTCAACTCTGTAAGCAAGCCATTCATTATTCTTTCTGAAGTAATATTCAGTGTTATAGGAATTATGCTAGGCTACGCTATAACGGGTATGACCATGTCAATTATAATGACTGGTATAGGATTCGTTGCATTGGCCGGTCTCGTCGTCCGGAATGGTATACTATTGGTAGAGTTTACCGATATGCTTATAGAACAAGGTACGCCTGTGAGAGAAGCTATTATTGAAGCAGGACGCATTCGTATGACACCGGTATTGCTTACAGCAATTGCAACAATACTTGGTTTAATACCTTTAGCTGTAGGTTTGAACATTGACTTTGCTACTTTGTTCACTGACCTTAATCCACATATTTATTTTGGTGGCGATAGTGTAGCCTTCTGGGGCCCGCTTTCATGGACTATGATATTCGGGTTAAGTTTTGCTACCTTCCTGACACTAATTTTGGTGCCTGTCATGTATTTCATGTCGAGTAATACTAAAAAGGGGCTTAAGAAGTTATTTACAAGAAACAAGGCCGAAACTATTATTGCTGCACCTGCTGAAGCAATTGTAAACTAACAATCGCACGATACAGGTGAATTTTCTAACTTTGTGTAAATTTCGCCCATGTCAACCGAATCAGGCTTACTGTTACAGAACTATTGTGAAAGCCTAACATCTTATGTCCGCCGTAAAAGCAGCGTTGTAAATATCGGCGATGTACCGATGGGTGGCGATTATCCTATCCGGGTACAGTCTATGACCACTACCGATACCATGGACACCATTGGGACAGTAGAGCAATCAATTCGAATGATTGATGCCGGTTGCGAGTATGTGCGCATTACTGCACCCAGTCTTAAAGAAGCAGAGAACCTTCAGAACATAAAGAACGAATTACGAAAGAGAGGATACAAAACTCCATTGGTAGCTGATATACATTTTACCCCTAATGCAGCCGAAGTAGCTGCACGCATAGTAGAAAAAGTCCGTGTGAATCCTGGTAATTATGCCGACAAGAAAAAGTTCGAACATATTGAATATACCGATGAGACTTATATAACTGAACTGGAAAGAATACGCCAACGTTTTGTACCACTTATAAAAATTTGTAAAGAACATGGTACTGCTATGCGTATAGGTGCTAACCATGGTTCGCTAAGCGACCGTATTATGAGCCGCTATGGAGATACTCCACTCGGCATGGTTGAATCGGCTTTAGAATTTTTAAGAATATGTGAAGAGCACAATTATAAACAGATAGTGCTTTCCATGAAATCGAGCAATCCGTTGGTGATGGTTCAGGCATATCGCCTGCTCATTGAAAAGATGAATGCAGAGAATATGAACTATCCGTTGCACTTGGGTGTAACCGAAGCAGGCGAAGGAGAAGATGGCCGTATAAAATCAGCAGCAGGTATTGGTACGTTATTGGAAGATGGCATTGGAGATACCGTTCGTGTATCACTTACCGAGGACCCCGAATTTGAAATACCGGTTGCTAAAATGTTAGTGAATAGATATGCTAATCGCAGTAAGCACACACCTATCCCAGCTGTTACTGAACTCCCCTATTCGCCAACACAATATACCCGTAGAGAAACAAGAGAGCCCGCTAACATAGGAGGCAAGAATCATCCGCGTGTTGTTGCAGACCTTAGTGGAAAAGAAACAATAACTCAGGCAATGCTCTTTGGCATTGGGCATTCATACAATGTTACTACCGGAATTTGGAAAAGCCTAGATCAGGGTGCAGATTATGTATACACAGGCTCTCAGGTAATTCCATTTAACCTTCCTGAAGGGCTTAAAGCCATTTATGATTCAGCTAGTTGGAAACAAGCAAAACAAAGTCATTCATTTCCTTTCTTCAAAAGTGCTGAGGAGTACAACTCTTCAATTGAAAGATCAAACGAATTGAATTTTGTAAGTCTCACAATAAAAGATATTACAGCTGGTTTTTTTGAAAAAGTGAACAAGGATGAGACTTTGGTCTGGATCTTAGAAACAGCAAATCAACATGGAATGGCAGAAGAAAGAAGAGTATTAATTGAGCTTCTTTCGAAAAAATACGATACACCGGTAATCATAAAGCGTATATACAATACTACAACAGAAGATGAAGTACGACTATACTCAGCCACAGATGTAGGTGCTTTACTTATTGATGGAATGGGTGAAGGAATATGGCTAAAGGCGAATGTTCCTGTAAAAAATCTTAACAGCATTGCATTTGGCATACTACAAGCCACACGTACACGCATATCGAAAACCGAATATATATCATGCCCATCTTGCGGTAGGACATTATTTAACCTGCAACAGGTAACAGCGCAAATACATGAACGTACACTACACCTAAAGGGAATCAAAATTGGCATTATGGGCTGTGTAGTAAATGGCCCCGGCGAAATGGCAGATGCTGATTATGGCTATGTGGGTACTGGGGTTGGTAAAATAACCCTGTACAAAGGCAAGCAGGTTGTGCAACGTAACATTGCATCAGAACAAGCTGTTGAAGCACTTGTTACTCTCATTAAAGATAATGGCGACTGGGTAGAAAAGCCATCAGAAAGCTAAATTAACAGAGTGAATACCTATACTAAAAAGTATTTCGGAAACCTGGATGCATTGCGGTTTCTGGCTTTTATTACTGTATTCCTCGAACACATGATCATCACTAATAATGGAGCCATCAAGGGTTCTTCATTTTATCAATTTTACGATCAGCACTTTCGCTTAGGAGTTATTGGTTGGGATTTTTACACAGTACTTTCAGGCTTTCTTATAACCTGGATAATTCTGGAAGAATATAAATCTACTTCTAAATTTAGTCTGATTTATTTTTGGGTAAAACGTTGTCTGCGTATTTGGCCCCTATATTTCCTCATGATAATAATCGGGTTACTTTTAGTAGCTATGTCGCGTTATAGTGGTAATACTGTACACAGCATACCGCCACTAAGTTGGTTACTTACATTCACGCTCAATTTTTATATAGTAAATCATGGCCAGGCATTTTTATTCTTTCTTGTTTTCTTCTGGAGCATTTCGGTAGAGGAACAACTATATGCATTATGGGGAATAGTATCTAAATGGGCCAAACAGTTATTACCAGCAGTTTGTGTTGTGTTAATTATTGCTTCATTGGCTTTCAGAATATATGCTTTACATAGCCCCACCAATCTATATTTTAATTCTCTTAGCTGGTGTGGTAATTTTGCCATCGGTGCTTTGTTAGCCCATTTTTGCATAAAGGGTAGCTCCTCATTCGAAAGATTAAAAAGACTACCGAAATCTGTAATACTTATAATATATATCCTCTTTATTGTAAATGTGCTATTTTATAAGCAGATCTATGCATCAGATGTAATGACAGTGATAGAGAGGCTTTCAGCCTCATGCTTCTTTTCATTTATAATTTTCGAACAGGCATTCTGCGATAACCACTTGTTTACATTGGGCAATCTTACCCGATTAAATTATTTAGGTAAAATATCCTATGGCCTATTCTGCTACCATGGCTTGGTTATACTGCTGTTTGAACAGTTTCTAATTCACTTTGGTTGGCTAAACAATAGTCTCTCTGTATTTATTATCACTCCTGTCATTACCTTTGCTGTTACAGTACTTGTATCTGCAATAAGTTATAACTATTTTGAAAAGCCAATTATGAGGCTGCGTTATAAAATAAAACCTGAATGAACACTATAAAAAAAAATATCCCAAACGCCATTACCTCGCTGAATTTACTTTTTGGCTGCATTGCATTGGTACTTATTTTTCACAACAAACTGGTTGATGCTGCATGTATGGTTCTGTTTGCAGGGATAGCAGATTTCTTTGACGGCATGGCAGCCCGTTTACTCAAGGTACATTCTGCAATTGGCAAAGAGCTAGACTCGCTTGCTGATGTAGTTTCGTTTGGCGTAGTACCGGGAATGATGATATTTAAACTGATTGATAATACAGGTAACTTAGTTGATGAAAGTGATATTGTGAGATGGATAGGGTTAAGCATTCCTGTTTTTGCTGCATTGCGCCTTGCAAAATTTAATATTGATGAACGCCAGGCTACATATTTTATAGGAGTACCGACTCCGGCAGTTGCTTTACTCATTTCTTCATTTCCGTTAATACTTATCTACAATGCGGCAGATTTCTATGATAGCGCCTCTGGCCATGTTACCCTCCGCTGGATTTTTGTTGCTGTTTCAATAATCTGTTCTGCATTGATGGTATTACCAATCCCGCTTATATCAATGAAATTTAAGAACATGTCCTGGACCGGTAATAAGTCAAGATTTCTACTGCTAATTCTTTCTCTTATAAGTATTATAGTATTTCGATTTGCTTCAGTTCCAATTATAATGATGCTTTATATAGTGCTTTCATTATTTGCAAATCCTGCAAAAGAAACGCATGAATAGGAAAATATGTTTCATAATTAATCCTATTTCCGGCACAGGTAGCTGGAAGGGAATAGAAGAGAGTATCACCAGATATTTAGACCCTTCGTTTCACACTGTTCTTTACTATACTGAATATGCAGGCCATGCAATTGAGCTTGCAAACGATGCTGCCGCAACATGCGATATAGTAGTTGCAGTTGGTGGCGATGGCATGATGAATGAAGTGGCACGCGGAATAATAGGTACTAAAGCGGCTCTGGCAATTATACCTACCGGTTCGGGTAATGCTTTAGCGCGGCACTTATTAATACCTATTAATCATAAAGGCGCTATTGAATGTATTAACAAAATGAATACTCGTGTTATAGATAGCGCTACAATGAACGATGAAGATTTCTTTGCTGTCTGTGGTACGGGTTTTGACGCTGAGGTAGCCAATAAATTTGCTAATAGCTCTAAGCGTGGCTTCTTTACATATCTTTCAATAGCTGCTTCAAGTTATTTTAAATACAAGCCCGTTGAATATGATATTATGATAGATGGGAACAGTTCCACCGAAAAAGCGTTCCTTATAAGCATTGCTAACAGCAGCCAATATGGCAACAACGCCCATATAGCACCAAATGCCTCAACAAGAGATGGGGTATTGGATGTTTGTATAATAAAGCCCTTCTCCCTCATTGTATCACCCATATTAGCTTATAGGCTATTCAGGTGGTCACTCGACCGTTCTCCTTATATGAAAACAATTCAAGGCAAGAGCATTACTATTCGTAATGCCGATAAGCAGACTCCTTTATGTATTCATTATGATGGTGAAGCTGCCGGAACAACACATGAGATTAAGGTAGAGATTGCGCCGAGGACATTAAAAGTAGTAGTTCCTAAGGCCAGCTAATTTCTAGTAACTCAAATTAGGCCTCATCCACTTTTCAGCATCTTCAAGGCTCATGCCTTTACGTTTGGCATACTCTGTAATTTGTTCCTTATTTATTTTACCTAAGGCAAAGTAATGCGAACCAGGATGAGCGAAGTACAAACCACTAACTGCAGCGGTTGGGTACATGGCCATGCTCTCGGTAAGTTCAATACCTGTATTCTTGCTTACTTCAAATAAATTAAAGTGCAAAATCTTTTCTGTATGATCCGGGCTTGCAGGATATCCCGGTGCAGGGCGTATTCCACGGTATTCTTCTTTGATCAACTCCTCTCCGCTAAGCTTTTCATCAGGAACGTATGCCCATATTTCCTTACGCACTTTTTCGTGCATTAATTCAGCAAATGCTTCTGCAAGCCTGTCGGCTAAAGCTTTAATCATTATGCTATTATAATCATCGTGGTCTTTTTCAAACTTCTCGATCCATTTTTCAATACCAATGCCGGCAGTAACTGCAAAGCCACCCACATAATCTTTTCTACCTGATTCTTTAGGGGCTATAAAATCTGCAAGGGCAACATTGTTTTGTCCTTCCGCTTTTTTTGTTTGCTGGCGTAGTGTATGCAATACTGTTTTTACATTCTTACGCGTATCATCTGTATAAATTTCAATATCATCATCGTTTATCGTATTGGCAGGATAAAAACCGATCACTGCATTTGCAGTTAGCCATTTTCCTGCAATAATTTTCTTAAGCAACTCTTGCCCATCGTCAAATAGCTTCTTCGCTTCTTGTCCACGTTCAGGATCACTGAATATTTTAGGATAACTGCCTTTCATCTCCCAAGCATGGAAGAAAGGAGTCCAGTCGATGTACCTTGCAATTTCAGCTAATGGGTAATTTGCAAATACTTTATTTCCTAAACCAGTCGGCCTTACGATTTCTGTTGTGTTCCAATCGGTTTTAAATTTATTAGCTCGGGCTTCAGCCATGCTAATATATTTATCCTGTGCTTGTTTGTTTAAATGTTGCTTGCGCAAGCTTTCATATTCCTCACTTACTTTTTCAACATATTGTGGTTTGCTTTCAGACAACAAACTACTTGCTACATTAACACAGCGCGATGCATCGTTTACATATATTACAGGGAAATCATATTCAGGTGCTATGCGCACAGCAGTATGTATTTTAGATGTAGTTGCACCACCAATAAGCAAAGGAATATTCATGTTCAATCGCTTCATTTCTTTGGCTATATGTACCATCTCATCTAACGAAGGAGTAATGAGGCCGCTCACACCAATTATATCTACTTTCTCAGCTATAGCAGCTTCCAATATCTTCTCACATGGGACCATTACACCCATGTCAATCACTTTATAATTGTTACATCCAAGCACAACGCCTACAATATTTTTACCAATATCGTGTACATCGCCTTTTACCGTAGCCATTAATATTTTACCAACAGCAGCAGCGCCTTCCGATTTTTCTGCTTCCATAAATGGAGTGAGGTAGGCAACGGATTTCTTCATTACACGAGCACTCTTAACTACTTGTGGTAAAAACATTTTACCGGAACCGAACAGGTCGCCTACTATGCTCATGCCATCCATCAGGGGGCCTTCAATCACTTCAAGTGATCGAGGGAAAAGCTTGCGGGCTTCTTCAGTATCTTCATCTATATAATCTGTAATACCTTTTACCAATGCATGTGCAAGGCGTTCTTTTACAGGCAGCTTCCTCCACTCTTCATCTTTCTCAACTTTCTTTCCTGCAGATTTTACAGTTTCAGCATAATTTAAAAGCTTTTCCGTCGCATCTTCCTTGCGGTTGAGCAATACATCTTCTACTAATATTAAAAGATCTTTAGGTATCTCATCATATATCTGCAACATGCCAGGGTTAACAATACCCATATCCATACCGGCTTTTATTGCATGGTAAAGAAACGCAGAATGTATTGCTTCGCGAACAGTATCATTGCCACGGAAAGAAAAAGACACATTACTAACACCACCGCTTACTTTAGCATGAGGCAGGTTTTCTTTTATCCATTTTGTGGCTCCAAAGAAGTCAAGGGCATTTAGTTTATGCTCTTCCATACCTGTCGCCACAGGAAAAATATTCGGATCGAAAATAATGTCCTGTGCCGGGAAGCCAACTTCTTTCGTCAGAATATTATATGCTCTTTGGCATATTTCTTTTCTGCGGTCTAATGTATCTGCTTGTCCCTTTTCATCAAAGGCCATTACAACTGTAGCCGCACCATACTTCTTTATTTTGCGTGCCTGTTCTTTAAATTTTTCTTCGCCTTCTTTTAAGCTTATTGAGTTTACAATTCCTTTCCCCTGCAAACATTTAAGTCCTGCTTCTATTACTTCCCATTTACTGGAATCGACCATTATAGGCAAGCGTGCAATATCTGGCTCGGCAGCTACAAGGTTTAAATATTTTACCATGACAGCTTTTGAATCTATCATGGCCTCATCCATATTTATATCAATAACCTGTGCACCACCATCTACCTGGTCGCGGGCAATAGCAAGTGCACCTTCATAATCGCCTGATGTAATAAAACGAGAGAATTTTTTTGAACCTGTAATATTAGTGCGCTCACCAATATTCATAAAGTTACTACCCGGAAAGAGAGTTACATCTTCTAGTCCACTCAAATGAAACAAAGTATCTGCAACCGGTTTTTTGCGAGGTGTAGCAAGTGATGCAGCATGTGCTATAGCCTTAATATGTTCAGGTGTAGTACCGCAACAACCGCCGACAATATTTATAAAACCACTTTTAAGAAAATCAGAAACAAGAGAACACATAGTTTCCGGAGTCTCATCATATTCGCCAAACTGGTTAGGTAAGCCTGCATTAGGATATGCACTAACATAGTATGGAGCTTTTTGAGCCATTTCTTCAAGATACGGCCTCATTTCTTTGGCACCCAAGGCGCAATTCAAGCCAATGCTCAATAAATTTTCGTGGCTCACTGAATCTAAAAATGCACCAACCGTTTGACCGGATAATGTTCTTCCACTGGCATCGGTAATAGTAACTGAAACCATTATAGGCAACCGCTTGCCAACACTCTCAAAATAGGTTTCAATAGCAAATAACGCGGCCTTCGCATTCAAGCTATCGAATATAGTTTCCACCAACAATACATCTACTCCACCATCAACTAACCCTTTTATCTGTTCGGTGTAAGCAGCAACCACATCATCAAAATACACTGCCCTAAAGCCCGGATCGTTTACATCGGGAGATAACGAAGTGGTACGGTTTGTCGGACCGATAGCCCCTGCAACAAATTTTGCTTTACCAGGATGTTTCTTTACATATTCATCGACTGCCTTTCGTGCAATTTTTGCCGATTCAAGGTTCAATTCGTATGTAAGTTCACTCATATGATAATCGGCCAGCGAAAGCGGATTAGCATTGAATGTATTTGTTTCGATAATATCGGCACCTGCTTCTAAATAAGCAGTATGAATTTCTTCTATCATCGATGGTTTTGTGATAGAGAATAGGTCGTTATTGCCTTTTACCGAATATTTATAATCCTTAAAACGCTCCCCACGATAGTCTTCTTCAGTCGGCTTATACCGCTGAATCATGGTGCCCATCGCACCATCTATAACAAGTATTCGTTTTTCTAATTCTTTTTCGATTGACATAGTAATCAATTATGAATATCCTAATGCTTTCCTAACTCTCTTTAACGTAGTATGTGCCACTATTCTTGCTTTATCCGCACCTATTTTAAGTTGCTTATCCAGTTCGCTTCTATTGGTCATATAGTCGTTATACAACTCTCTTTCCTTACCGAATTTTTCCATTATGGTAACAAACAAAGCTTCTTTTGCTTGTCCATAACCCATACCACCTCGCAGATAATTACCACGCATTTCTTCAATTTTCTCCTTTGTGGCTAACAGGCTATATATTTTAAAAACATTGCAGGTGTCAGGGTTCTTAGGCTCTTCAACTGTTTTGGCATCGGTAACAATCTTCATTACATTTTTTCTCAAATCTTTTTCAGGCAGAAAAATGTTAATGGTATTGTTGTATGATTTACTCATCTTTTGCCCGTCAATACCCGGTATTATCATTACCTGTTCATTTATCATAGCTTCAGGTAGTACAAATACATCTCCACAACGACGGTTAACTGCCGAAGCAATATCGCGTGCAATTTCTAAATGCTGTTGCTGGTCTTTACCTACAGGTACAAAGTTGGCATCGTATAAAATAATATCAGCTGTCATTAATACAGGATAGATAAACACACCTGCATTAACCTCTGAAAGCCTATCTAATTTATCCTTGAACGAAGTTGCATTAGCCAACATAGGGTATGGTGCAAAGCAATTCAGGTACCAGGTAAGTTCAGCTACTTCAGGCACATCTGACTGGCGATAGAAAACTGTTTTATCAGTATTCAAGCCACAAGCAAGCCAAGCCGCCGCAACCGAATAGGTGTTCTCTCTTAGCACATCAGCATCAGTTATAGTAGTAAGCGAATGCATATCGGCTATAAACAGGAATGAATCATTTTTGCTATCATTCGACATATCTATAGCTGGCTTAATTGCCCCTAAAATATTACCCAAATGAGGAATACCTGTGCTTTGTATGCCTGTAAGTATTCTGGCCATAATTGGTATTGCTTTTGATTTATCGGGTACAAAAATAGTTAATTATCATGGGTTTTAGCCCATTGGTGCTTATCTGGTCTTCTATTATTGGTAAGAAGTAATTGTGGCTCCTCCCTGTGTAAGCAGTTTAGCGAGAAGCTAAGAGCATTCGCATACGCTGCATAGCAATCTTGCTATAGTACTTTATATGCTCACGGAAAAAATAAATTGCTGCTACTACAAATACTAAATAGGTAATTGTAAGCAGGTACACTATGCCCGAATTGATAGTTTTAGCTATGCCTCCGCTTGAATTGGCATTAGATTGTACACCCGCAGTACAAACGGAACATTGTGCTACCGACCACAAAGGAAGTAGGAGAATTACAAAAGAGAAAAATATTCTTTTGATGTTTTTCATGATGCGAATTTACAAAAAAAACCTAGAACGGGTAATAGGGCGATATCATAAGGTATACCACTACCCCGGTAGTAGTTACATATAGCCATATTGGCATAGCCCAACGGGCAATTTTACGATGCTTTACAATATCATTGCTCAAGCCACGGTAAAAAGTAAGTAATACTAAAGGCAATACCAAAGCAGCCAGTATTATATGCGATATGAGTATCGTCAGGTAAACAGGCCTCATGGGATTATCTTTAGGGAATAGCGTTTCCTTACCAAAAGCATGGTACGCTACATAGCTAAGTAAAAATATTGCCGAAAGGGTAAATGCAGTAATGTTAAGGGTGCGGTGCAACTTTATTTTTTTATTGCGGATTGCGAAATAAGATGAGACAAGTAAAACTGTACAGGTACCATTCAGCATTGCATTCAGCATTGGGCAATGCTTCAATATATCGGGCATTACATCTGGCTTTGGCATAAGGTTAAGTATTATAACTAAACCAACAACTGCAATGGTTACGCCAAAAATTATACGGAATACTAGTTTATCTGTCATGTTGTAATTTTAAATTGCATCTATATCCTTACCTTCTTTCTGTTCTTTTAATTGCTTCCTTACAAAGTATTCTGCTTCCATCATACCTATTTCATCAATCAACCTGTCTATCTCTTTTACCTGTAGTCCGTTATATATACCACGTATATCGCCTTCCTTATCAATTAAAAAGAAATAATTAAAGCCACTATTATAGGCTATACCGGCAGGTTTATAAAAACTCTCCGTGGCTATATAATTGAGTTCTTGTGCACTACCACTTAAAAAAGTCCTTCTTTTACCCGCATGTATTGTGGTTGCATAATCCTGCATGCTTTTAGCACTTTCCGAATCGAGGGTGAAGGTAAGCATACGCAATGCTGTATCTAGGTCGCTTCTTTCATCTATACGGTTCATGAGGACCGCCATCGATGGAGCTTTTTCTTTATCATGTATATTGGTAAAATAGGCTACCCATATTTTACCGTTAAGTGCACCTGAATTATATTGCTGCCCAAACTGGTTAGTTAAAATAAAATCGGGTATGCGGTAAAATGCAGTATCAGTCTTTGCTTTACCATCTATAGTAAGATGTAAGACCTTTTTGGGTCCAAAATAGGCAAGTCGTATGAAAGACTTCTCTTTACCTGCAGCAAGAAAAACGTAAATGGCTGAAGGGAATACTAAAATGAATAGTAATGTCAGCGCTTTTTTCAAAGCCTATTGGTGTAACACCATGCTTACCAAAGCATCTCTGATTACCTTTGAGTAAACACCCTCGGTAATTGCCATAAATGCTAAATAGAATATAAACAAAGTATATGGTGCAATTATAGCATACTTCATAGCCCTTCTCTCATCGCCAAGGTGCATAAATATCCATACAATAAAGAATGCCTTTACCAGTGTAAGAAATATAAATGTGTACTCTTTATTGATTTCACTGAAATGAAACTGAGAACCGATGATAAGCTCTGCAATGGTTATTACAAGCATTATCCAAAATACCATCCACAGTTTTTTTCTTACAACCTTTCCGTGTGCCTCATCATGAATAGCCGCTTTCTCGTAATTTGGATAGCCTTTATATTCTTCGAAAAAATCCATACGCTTTTATATTAATATGTTTATTACTATAGTAAGTAAAAGAATGTAAATACGAATACCCAAACCAAATCCACAAAGTGCCAGTATAAACCTGCTTTTTCAATCATTTCGTAATGGCCTCGCTTTTCCATAACGCCATTCAACACCATAATAAGCATTATTATATTGATTATTACACCGCTAAATACGTGGAAACCGTGGAAACCTGTAATACAGAAGAAGAAATCGCCAAAGGTTGGTAATTGAGTGTAAGCGTTAACAATAAGGTTTGCGCCCTGAAAGTGAGGATCGATAATATGTTTCCCATTCATCCAATATTCGCGATATTGTTGGTTAGATGCTTCACCGGTAATGAAGTGATACCACTCCCAGCACTGAGAACCTACGAATATAAAACCACCTATAATGGTAAAAAACAACCACATTGCAACTTGTCTTTTGTTGAGCCTGTGACCTGCTTCAACAGCCAATACCATGGTAACCGAACTCATAATAAGATCGAATGTCATGAAACCTACATAGGCAAGAGGATGGTCACCATGAAGAAATGGAAAGTGAGTAAATACATCATTCGGTACTGCCCAGTCGCCCGCAAATTTGTGGCGCATAAAACCGTAAGCGCAGAGTAAGCTTGAAAATGTAAGAGCATCAGATACCAGAAAGAACCACATGAACATTTTACCGTAGCTCACCCCAAATGGCGATACCCCTCCGTCCCAGTCTTTCCGCAATGATAATGTAGCTTGATTTGACATATATAAAGTTTATTTTGACCTATCAGCGCACAAAATTAAAAAGTTTCGCTATCTGACAATTTTTTATTTCGCTTTTTTTCTCACCTGTAAAGGAGCATAAATATAAACAGGTATACCCATAAGCCATCGAGAAAATGCCAGTAAGTAGCGCATAACTTAATGCCTGTGTAGTTTTGAACTGTGTATTTCTTTTTAAGTGCTTTGATATAGGCAATAGTTAATGCCACCAGGCCACCTATAATATGGCCAAGGTGCAGTAGCGATAATATATACAGGTACGAACCTGAAGCATTGCTATTGCTGCCTACCAAAAATATTTTTTGATCAACCAAGGCTTTATAGCCCATAAACTGACATACACCAAAAGCCACACCAAGTATCCAGGTAAATAATATTCCGCGGCTTATTCCGGCAAGGGCACCCTTTTTTGCAGCCTGCATAGCCATATTTATAGTAATGCTGCTTATAATAATAATAGCAGTACTTATATAAAAAGGAAAAGGAATTTGAAATGTTAGCCAGGTACCTGTTCCGCGGCGGACAATGTAACCACTGGTAAGCCCTGCAAACATCATACCAATACTCACCAGTCCTATCCAAAGCAACATTTTAAGCGACTTCTCTTTGATGTTCGCCGTGTTTGGTGTTCCTGTAATTTCTGCTTCCATAATAACTTAGTTTTTACCAAATAAAATAGCCAACTGAACTATTGGCAAGTAAATAAACGAACCGAACATAAGCCGCTTGGCAGCTTTTACGGTGCATTCGTTGTATAACTTATAAGCCTGGTAAGCAAATGCCATACCGCAGGTTATAATTACTATACCCGATATGGTTCCATTCATGCCAAAAAAGCCCGATAACATACCAAAGGGCACCAAAAAGAAAGTAAATACTAATACCATAAAAGCGCTGGTTTTATCTCTTCCTCCGGCTGATGGCAAAAGATGAAACCCTGCTTTTTTATAATCATCGTCGGCTACCCAGGCAATGGCCCAAAAATGAGGAAACTGCCAGATAAACTGAACAGAAAAAAGCAGCCATGCATAAAACTCAATTTTGTCGCCGGCACCTGCTGCAATATAGCCCAACATAGGCGACATAGCACCAGGTATTGCCCCAACAAAAACTGCCCAAGGGGTTTTTTGCTTTAACGGGGTATAAACAAACGCATAGAGTAACCACGATATGCCGGAAAGCACACCACAAAGTGGGTTTGTTTTTATCCATAATAAAGCTATTCCTATAATACCCAGTAATGAAGCAACTAAATAAGCTTCAGTAAGGCTCATGCGGTTTTGAGGGAGAGGCCTGTTTGCAGTCCTGCTCATAAGTTGATCGGTATCGCGCTCTAATATCTGGTTAAAGCCACCTGATGACGCAATAACTAAAAAGCCGCCTAAAATAAGCCACCAAAATTTATACCAGTCAATAGGAGAAGTACTTGCTATTAGGTAACCAATACCTGATGAAAAGACCACTAAAGAGGCTAATCTGAACTTAGTAAACATTACATAATCAGATATTTTACCTGAAATAGTAGTTTTTAGCGATACTTCGTATGTTTTTTCCTGGAGCACTATTTATAAAAAAGGAATGCAATATTAACACTTTTTTAAACCAGAACCCTCAAAGAAATGGCATTTTTTGAGGGCAAAAACGGGGCTTTCGTCTTAATTGACATGCCTCTGTCAATAATATTGACATAAGTCATTTTTTATCAGCGGTTTTCTCTGCATATTTGCAGAAGCAGAATTGAGGTCTTTCCTCACCCTTACATCTGCCTGTCTTATTCAGTTTTAAGACTACAAAAAAGTACTTTATATAAAACCCATTTTTATGATTTTGAGTAAGGTATATGGATTCTTATAAGTTACTAAAATTCAATTAATTGAACTATTTACATAGCATGCAACCATTCATAATGAATTATCATCGTATATATTACACTATTAACAATATTTAAGCCTGAAAATGAAACATATAGATAATGGTATGTAAGGCAGATTATATAATATAACAAAAGCAAAAAAATATCATATACAACTACAGGTGTAAGTGAATGTTTTAGGTAACATAGTTTCTTTTAGGAAAACAAGGTTTTTTCTATTGCTGGCATTATTGGCTTTTTCCAACATTGCCGGTGCTGCAACATATTATTGGTATGGGGCTTCTAATGGCAATTGGGGAACTTCGGCTAACTGGTTTTTGGGCACAGGTGGCACAGGTGGGGCAGGTGCAGTACCACTTGCAGGCGATAACGTAATTTTTGATAATAATAGCCTTAGCTGTGCTATAGATGTAAATGCTGTATGTAATAATTTAACAGTAACTGCAGGTTTTACCAATACTATAAACCAAAATAACGGAAAAACGCTAAGCATTTCTGGTACCTCTGCCTGGTCAGGCGGTACATTTTCGGGTGGGAATAAAAACATAACGAATACAGGGGCATTTACTGTTTCTGGAATGGCATTTACAAGTACTTCAGGTACATTAATTCTAAAAAGCTCTTTCACTCTAAGCTCAGGTACCTTTACCCATAATAGTGGAACAGTGACTTTTGATAACCACCCCTTAGGTGGAACTTTTTCAATAACCGGTACACCCACATTTTACGACCTTACTGTGATCGGTTATTACGGAACATTTACAGTTAATAATTCTATAGTGGTAGCTGATAATTTAACACTTGATGCTACTAATGGCTCTTTAACTGCTGCAATTGGCACTGTTGCCGGAATTACAATAACAGTTAATGCTACTACAACTCTTCAAGGGTCAAGCCTTTTATTACTTAATACAGGAACGATAATTGCAAATGGTAATTTTACCGACAACAATACATCCACCGGGGCTACTTACGGAACGGCTACAATTAAATTTACCGGAGCAGGAACACAAACCTTTTCGAGTACAGGCACTGCAGGGCAAGGTGAACTGCCAAACATAATTATTAATGCTACAGGAACTATAAACTTATCGGGAACTATTTCAGTTGGACATAACTGGACCTATACTTCAGGAACAATAAGCCCTGGTGCATCTACAATTTATTTAGATGAAACAACAAATGCTATTACTGTATCAGGGGTTCATACCCTTAATAATGTTACCATTAATCAGGTTTATGCTACAACCACAATCAGTAATAATTTAACGGTTAATAATTTTACGATCAATGCAACCCAATACGGTACACTTGCTGTCAGTTCAAACCTGACTATAAATGGGACATTGTCATTAACAGGTACAAGCTATATAATTTTCAGTACCGGCAACATATTTGCAAATGGTAATATTACTATTACCAATACAGGCATATATACCACAGGCAATGGGCCTGCTACGCTGAATATTACAGGAAGTGGTAACCAGACCATCTCAAACACTGCCGGTACTGTTGGGCAAGGATGCCTTCCGAGTATTGTAATTAATAGTACAGGTGGAACAGTTTCTTTATCAGGATTAATTTCAACACAAAACTGGACCTACACAGCAGGAACAGTAAGTGCAGGTTCATCAACTGTTGATATATACGGGCCTTATGCTAATTCAGGTGTGGGATACTACGGCCCCTTTACCTTAACATCTAATGGTATGTCATTTTATAATCTATCCATAGATGCGGGACAGGTAACGTTAGGGAATGCCCTTACTGTAACTAATAATCTTAGTATCAATTCGGCTACATTGGCACCTATTACTTTCATTGCCTCAGGCAATGCCATGACAGTAGGCGGTAATTTTACCAATAATGCAAACTTTACATCAAACAGTAATACTCTTACCTTAAACGGAGCAGGCGCCCAGACATATACGCAGGCAGCCAATGGCGGATGGCCAAATACAGCCGGTGGTAACTTATATAATTTAACTGTAACTAATAGCTCAGTTACAACACTGGCCAGCATAATGACTGTTACCAATAACCTGACTATTAGCGGTACTGCAACCCTTGCCAGTGATGTATATAATATAACCGGTAATGCTGCTGGAACTTTTACCATGGGCGCAGGTACAAGTTTAACCTTAGGCAATACAGGCTCGGCAACGGCAACCATTTTCCCTTCAGCTTTTACAGCAGCGCATACAACCCTTAATGTAACAAGCACTGTTACTTATCAGGCCAACGGGGCACAAACCGTTTCTGTTACACCAACCTATGGCAACCTTGTAATATCAACCGGGGCAGCAGCCAGTACCAAAACCCTTCCCGGAACCCCATTAACTATTGCAGGTAACCTAACCACTAATGCATCTGCTACGCTAAGTACTACAACGCGTACAGTTACCCTAACCGGTAATTTTATAAATAACGGAACTTTCTCTGCCAGCACCGGAACTTTCAACATTAGCGGCGACTTTACAAACAACAGTACTTTTACCCCAGGCACTGGCACCACTATTTTTAAAGGTTCAATAGCTCAGGCAATTGGTGGCAGCACTTCAACCACGTTTTATAATTTCACACTGAACAATTCATCAGGAATGACAACCGGTGTAACCCAAAATATAAACACCAATGTATCAAACATATTAACACTTACAGCCGGGGCATATAATCTGAACGGATTTACATTGTCTTTAAGCACTACCCTTACAGGAGGTAGCGCAACAGCTTATGTGGTAAGTGAAAACACATCTATGACAAGTATCTTTCAGTGGAACAACATAAGTATGAGTGTTGCTAGTTTTGTTTTCCCATTTGGCGCCACAATAGGTGGAACAAATTATTATTTACCATTTACATTTAATATATCTTCCGCGGCTCTCTCATTAGGAAATGTAGCGGCTGCAACATACGATGTAGGGTCTAACAATACTCCATTTGCTCCGGGTGTTACTAACCTTATAGGTGCATCTACAGGCTGCTATGGAGGTATTGATGAATCGGTGCAGGCAATAGTTGACCGCTGGTGGTATATCAATGCACCATCAAACCCAACTGCAAATATTACATTTACATACGCCGGGCCTGAAGCTGCTACTCTTACCGGAATTCCGGGCTGTGGATCAACCCTTGATGCATATCAGTGGAACACTTCATTAGCTTATTGGAACCCAAGAGTTGGTGGTGGCACGGCGGCAATAACTGCTGCCGGTTCTACCGGTTCACTAAGCTCGGCAAGCCAGGCTACGTTCCCTGCTTCCGAATGGGTAGCCGGTTTGTTTGCTGCAGCTCTTCCTATTAAATTAGTTTACTTTGATGCAAAGGTAAATGACGAGGGCAATGTAAATTGCACCTGGGAAGCTGCTACACAATCAAACAACAGGTTATTTACTGTTGAAAAATCTATTGACGGAGTTAATTTTGATTCTGCAGGTACATTGCCTGGCGCAGGCACCACATCGCAACTTATCGATTATAGCTTATTAGATGAACACCCCTATACTGGTACATCATATTACAGGCTAAAGCAAACTGATATTGATGGTGCATCAACTGTTTCAGCAATTGTGCCGGTAAATATTTCGCCAAAAGCGGGAATGACTATTTTCCCTAACCCTGCAAAGGCAACAATGCTATTGAATTACATTACTAAAGCTGCAAGTACACTGAATGTGCAAATAACAGACCTTACAGGAAGAGTTATTTCAACCAATGACTATAACCTGCAAAATGGGGGAAATACTTTCAGTATAAATGTAAGCAACCTTGCACAAGGCACCTACTTACTACAAGCCTTTGATGGAGTTAAAACAACCACATCGAAGTTTATAAAACAATAAGAGAATATTTTTTACTGGCCTATGGTCTGCTTGTAATCAGCGGCAGAAAGAAGTGCATCGGCTTCAGCAGCATTCTGGAGGGATATTTTCACCATCCATCCATCACCATACGGATCCTTATTTACTAATTCAGGATTTGCTTCGAGCTTAGCATTAACCTCGAGTACCTTACCGGCAACAGGCATAAACAGGTCCGATACAGTTTTAACTGCTTCTATGGTACCAAAAAGTTCACCGTGTTTTACATCCTTGCCAACCGAGTTGATATCAATAAACACAATATCTCCTAATTCGCCCTGGGCAAATTCAGTAATACCCACATAAGCTTCGTTGCCACTTACGCGAATCCATTCGTGGTCTTTTGTATACTTCAGGTTGTCGGGAAAATTCATATGCTATGTTTTTTGATATGGCGGCAAATATAAATTATCTACATTAATAATGGTAAATTTATATTAGATACCTGCTGAGCAATTATAACCTCTATTTTTTTACTTTTGCAACAATAACCAAGTCATTTAGAACATGAACGAAGAATTGAAACTTATACTGGACGACGCAAAAGAGCAAATGCAAAAGGCCATTGAACACTTAGAAAACGAACTTGCTAAAATACGCGCAGGCCGGGCAAACCCTATGATGCTTGAAAACATTATGGTTGACTACTATGGCGCCCGCACTCATTTAAAAAATACAGCAAACATTAACTCACAAGATTCCCGTACCCTGATCATACAGCCTTGGGAACCAAGTATGCTCGACCCTATTGAAAAGGCTCTGCAAGCAGCAAACCTGGGCATTACCCCGCAAAACGACGGAAAAATAATCCGCCTTTCCATACCACCGCTTACTGAAGAACGCAGAAAGGAAATGGTGAAGAAAGTAAAAGGTGAAGCTGAAAATTGTAAGGTATCTGTACGTACTATACGTAAGGAAGCCAATGAAGCAATTAAAGCTTTATTGAAGGAAGGCGTACCCGAAGACGAAGCAAAGGACGCAGAAGCAAAGACCCAGACACTTACCGATGAGTTTATTGTTCACTCAGATAAGCACGCCGAGAAGAAAGAGAAGGATATACTGACGGTGTAATCCAAATACTGAATATCGAACACGGAATGTCGAATGTTGAAGTAAAATTCACTATTCGACATTTTTATTTAAGCTACTTATGGTTCAACAACTTGGATATTCATTATTCCTTGTTGGGTATTCGATATTATTAAGTGGCCTTTCTTTTATTAATAAGGAACACCCCCGCTATGACTATAGCAAAGCCCAGCGCCTGTATCCAGCCAAGGTTTTCGCCATCGAGTACGCCCCACATAATAGCTACAATAGGAATAAAATAGGTGATGGAAGAACTGAACAAAACACTGGATGTTTTAAGCAGTTTGTTGAATAGTATTTGCGATACACCTGTACCGAATACGCCTAAGAGCACCACATAAAAAAAGCTCTCTACCGCTTTACCACCCGATGACAGGCGTTGCACAAAATCGGTTGAGAAAAGATAGGCTGCCGTAAGAGGGCCGACTCCAAAAAGCGCAAAGCCTGATAACTGCACATTATTTATCGAACCCAGGAATGTCTTGATGATATTGACATTGAAGGCATAGCAGATACAGGCTACAATAATGTATATGCTATAGTAATAGTTATTATCGAAACTGCCTTTGGCATTATAAACCACAGTCAAAATAGCTCCTGCAAGGCCTAAAAACACACCTGCAACTTTCAGGGTACTGGTTTTCATTTTAAAGAACATAACGCCTACTACAAGGGCAAAGACAGTAGTAAGCGAATTAAGAATACCCGCCACAGAACTGGATAGAGCTGTTTCGGCTTTAGTAAATAAAAATGCAGGAATACCATTGCCCAACACACCGGCAATGAGTATAAATACCCACTTATTCATGGGTATTTGTTTAATGTGCCCAATTACAAAAGGGAACAGAAACAAGAACGCAACAACCATGCGTATAGCTGCAACCTGCTGGGGGCTATATACCTCGAGGCCACGCTTCATTAATATAAATGAGCTACCCCATATAAGTGCAAGCACAACAAATATGAGCCACTTAATAAAAGACGAATTGGAATTAGACATAAGTTTTGCCAGAGGAGGTAAAAGTAAAGGAAAGAAAGCTAATAAGACTTTGGACCACGAATGACACGAATTATTGTCACCCTGAGCTTGTCGAAGGGTCTTCAAAATGTACCCCTTAATCTTAGCCTCGGCCTCAACCTATTTTATCAAAAATTAACAATAGAAATTAACAATAAGCACCTTCTGAACGCCTTTATTGACAGGGCCTCCATTTTTAATAACAATGACTAACAATAAAACGCTAAAGCATTTGATTATCAGTTAATTACACAAATATCTGATTATCAAATACTTGACTCAATTAACTTTATTAAACTTGGGGGGGGGGCTTGGAAGCAACGGCAAGAATCGGGAATCCTGTATTTATTTACATCACTCGGCCTAATTTTCTTTTAAATATACTCTTGGCATCATTAAGCTTAAGCCTGCGTTCCATTATTGAATTAAGCTCTTCTGTACTAAGCACTTGTTTCATACTTTCTTGCAGGTCACGAATCATTATTTCAATCTTCCGGCTTTTAAGTCCATAAATGGCCATTTCTGCTGTCCTGCCAATGTCATCATTTTCTCTTTCTATATCCACATTTCTGCGGCTCCAGTCACTCACTGTGTACTGGTCGGTACCGAATGTCATGGCCATGTGGCTGATGACAGAATCCTCGTGGCGTAAAAAATAATCTTCGTTTATAGGCAACTCTTTATCATAAAATGCGCAGCAGTCATCATACATTCTGCGATACAGATCATTGTCGAAAGCAAAATCATCGGCACGCATACTTTGAATAATAAAGTCAGCAATTTTCATTTTAACCTTTGCAGGTTCTTCGCCTTCTTCAGCTTCGCCAATAAATACACCTTCTTCATTGCCATACTTTATAAGTATACGTATTACTTCTTTCTCTTGTGGCTCCGACGAAAACACATAATTGATAGGTGCCTGGGCAGGCTTAGCAGGAATATTAGTTGTGTGCTGAACAGGTGGCCTGTTTACATGGTCGTCCACCAATTTCTGACGGTTCACTTTCATCTCACTCCAAAGCACATCCTCTTCCAGCTGCATAATGCGGGCACATTCTTTCACATAGACAGAACGTGTTATCCTTTCGGGTATTACAGCTATGGTCGAAACTATTTCTTTTATAAGCCCTGCCTTTTTAATAGGGTCATGTGCTGCTTCATCTGATAAAGCCCTTGTTTTATATACAATAAAGTCGACTGCTTTAGTTTGCAGATAATCTTTTAATTCTTCTGAACTATGCTTGCGGGCAAAGGTATCGGGGTCATCTTCAGCAGGCAGGGTTACTATCTTCACGTTCATGCCTTCTTTGAGTGCAAGGCCAAATCCCCGCTCAGTAGCTTTCACACCGGCAGCATCTCCATCATATAATATGGTAAGGTTCGGAGTGTATCGGCGAATCAGTCGTAACTGTTCAATGGTAAGCGATGTACCCGACGACGCAACTACATTCTCAATACCCGATTGGTGTAATGAAATAACGTCAGCATAACCTTCTACCAAATAGCAAATATCTTCTGCGGTAATGGCCTTGCGCGCCACATGCAAACCGTACAGTACATTACTCTTATGATATAACGGTGTTTCGGGCGAGTTTACATACTTGGCTACATTTTTATCTTTTCGCAGGGTACGTCCGCCAAATGCAATAACACGTCCACTAACATTATGTACCGGGAACATTACCCTGCCAGCAAAGCGGTCGTAACAATGGTCAGGGTTAGGTTCGCCTTGTGCAAGTACTGTTTCATCATCCGAACTCCGTACAAGTCCTGCCAGCAATAAATACCGTAGTTTGTAACCTGCTTTTAGCGCTGCCTGCAAAAATGTTTTCGAGTTTTCAGGCGAATACCCCAATTGGAATTTTTCGATGGTAGAAGGACTGAAACCTCTTTCTTCTAAATAGCTTAAGCCAATGGCTTTGCCTGTTTCAGTCTGGAGTTGCTCGCTGAAGAATTTTTGTGCAAACGAAGTAACGATCATCAGGCTTTCGCGCTCATTATCTTGCTCCTGCTGTTCGCTGGTGCGCTCTTCTTCAACTATCTCGATCTTATACTTACGTGCTAAATATTTAAGCGCATTTACATAATCCATTTGCTCATGCTCCATCACAAAATTCACCACATTGCCACCGCGCCCACAACCAAAACATTTGTAAATGCCCTTGGCAGGAGATACGGTAAACGAAGGAGTTTTTTCGTTGTGGAAAGGGCAAAGGCCCATGTAATTTGCTCCCCGTTTTTTTAGGTTCACGAAATCGCCAACAACCTCTTCAACCCGTGAAGTGGTAAAAATCTGGTCTATAGTTTCGCGTGGAATCATAACACAAAGGTACGGATAAACCCACTAAAAAATATCGAATAATAAATTATGAATACCGAAGTTCTCGGTGAACCTCTGTGATTCTTCCTGTATTTCTCTGTGTAAGATTTTTCTCAAATGAATCCCTTTAGGACAATTACACAGAGGTTCACAGAGCACCACTGAGATACACAGAGTCAAATTCCAAAAACCTTTAAGAACTTTCTACTTTAAAGTTCAATTATTTAATAAGATGCTAACTTCTTCAGGTGTAATTGAATTAATACAGGTGCAGTTGCCACTATTTTTGCAATCGTCGCAGCTTTTATCAAGCACCAGAAAGTGAGCATCGGGCCCTAATGGTGCCCATCTGCCGGGGTGTATAGGCCTGATGGGTGGGAATAATCCTATGGCTTTTCTGCCAAGGGCAGCAGCTAAATGCAATGGGCCTGTGCCCGAGGCAACCAAACCATCTGCTTGCGAGATAAATGCAATGAGTTGCGAAAAATCCTGCTTGCCTGTCATGTC
Source organism: Bacteroidota bacterium (assembly GCA_013288345.1). Lineage (GTDB taxonomy): Bacteria > Bacteroidota > Bacteroidia > JABEUT01 > JABEUT01 > JABEUT01. The sequence goes on from JABDCA010000006.1 coordinate 40,198, forward strand.
AATTATCTCAGGATGATTCTTCAACAGATTCTCATGAATTACCTTTCCTTCTTCTTCGGTGCCGGTAACGAATACTTTAAACTTTTCTTTTGGCAGAATTTCTACCAGTCTATTATAATTTTTCCAATCCCATTCCCTGCCACTACCCCTCGATTTTGGATGAAGGATAAGGTTAAAGCGGGTTTTGTCCAACACATCATTAATTAGTTTGGGCACACGTGTAAGTCCGTAGCTATTTTTCAAGTCAGCGAGTTCGGGAACATCGAGACCCAATGGAGCAGCAAGTTTAAAATTAAGTTGTGCTTCATGCAACATCGATCTTTTCCGTGAAAAATTAATGAGCTTATTGCAATACAACCAGTGGTATGAACGATGGCTGGTACCTATGCGCAAAGGCACCCCCGCTTTGCGTGCAAGCCAGGCAATTTCGTGATTGGGCGATACATGTATAATTACGTCTGCACTTAGCTTTTTTATTGCATCTACCTGCATAAATGTTTCGGGCAGGGCTAAAATTTCTTCAGCATCAACAAATTCATCAATATTCTCGCATGCTTCAATAAGTGGCCTGATGTATTTTTTTGCCAGAAAAAGTATGCGGCCCTGCGGATATTTCTTCCGTATATAGGCTGCAAGAGGCAATGTAAGAACCACATCGCCAATATTATCGGTGCGGCTAATTACAATTACAGGCTTCTTATTATGCAGAATACTTTCAGACATAAAATCTTACAACAGATGAGACTAAAATAGGGAATTTCAACGGAAACGGCTTTTAGTTTAATAAAACGTAAATACCTAGTTGCTTATTTTAATATAAACCCCTATATTAGTGCTCTATTAACTACTCCATGAAAAGAAATTACATTCTAACCCTTATATTGGTCTGCTTTATTACATTATTAAGTAAAGCACAATTCTTTGATATACATAATTTCGACACTATCTATGGAAGAACACCTTATGGTTCTTTAACACCTTCGGGTAATGTGTTATATGGGATGACAAATTTTGGAGGAGTAAAGGACACCGGATGTATTTTCAAAATCAATAATAATGGCAGTGGATATAAAGATTTATTTGATTTCAATGTAATAAATGGTGCAAACCCCATTGGTGAATTAACGCTTTCCGCTAATAAATTATACGGGATGGCATCAAGTGGGGGTACTCAAGGTCATGGTGTTATTTTTTCAATAGATACAAACGGATATAATTTCAAGAAACTAATCGATTTTAATGACACGAATGGGGCATATCCTGTTCGCTCATTAACACTTTCAGGAAGCACCTTATACGGTATGACTTATGATGGCGGTAATGGTAATGGGGTTATTTTTTCGATAGATACAAATGGAAACAACTATAAGAAGCTGCACGATTTTAATGACACTGCCGGGGCAGCCCCGAACGGCACATTAATTATACATGGGAACGTGTTATATGGAGTAGCAGAATATGGAGGCTCTAAAGGTTATGGTGTTGTTTTTTCCATAAATACAAACGGTACCGGATACAAAGATCTGCATGATTTTACCGGCTCAAAAGGTATGTACCCTTGGGGTACACTAGCCCAATCCGGAAACAAATTATTTGGAGTAACCCAACCAGGTTCCAGTAGTAATGATGGTTCGCTATTTGTAATAGATACGAATGGAAATGGATTTAAAGACCTTTATGATTTTACGAACTCCAGTTCATATCCGGCAGCCTCTGTAATATTATCTGGGAGGACTCTATATGGAATGACAGAATACGGAGGGCCAACAGGTGATGGCATTATATATTCTATAGATACGAATGGTAGTGGATATAAAAATTTGTTAGATTTTAATGGTACAAACGGTAGAACCCCAACAGGCCCGCTAGTTTTTGTAGGCAATGTGTTGTATGGTATGGCTTCAATAGGAGGAGCAAATAATGATGGTGTCATTTTCGGTTTTATACCACAGGTTCCTTCTATATGTATGGTAAGCGTTGATACGGCATCTACTCATAATGTAATAGTATGGAATACAAGTGGCTTGAAAGATATTGATAGCTTGAAGATTTATTACCTGAATTCCTCTTCTGTATGGCAACTAATTAAAGAAGTCCCATTTTTAGGTCCGAATTATTTGGTAGATAGCACTCCTGTTAATAACCCAAATTCTAACACAGTAAGATACTGCTTGACTTCTGTAGATTCAAATGGCCTTGAAGAATCGATACTGGCAAGCCCCTGGCAAAATACGATGCATATAAATCAATCTCCTGCCGGTACATTTACCTGGTCAAGTACCGGTTATCTTAAAGAAGGTGTCAGTTTTCCGGTATTGACTTATTATTTGTTCCGAGACAGTATTAGTAATGGAAATTGGAAAGCAATTGATTCCATATCTGGTACACAGTACACTATGTCTGATAATCAGTATCAAGCTCACCCCAGTAATTACCCATTAGCAAGATGGTATGTTGGAGCTAAACTGAGCGATTCAGTAAATACAGGATGTACAGTACCATTATTAAGACCACAAAATACTAACAGTCTATTAGCTCGCAGTAATACCCGGCTAAATGTTAATACATCTATTAACCAAATTGATAATACTGATGGTTCTATATCTATTTATCCAAACCCGGCAAAGCAGACTTTGAATATTCAATTCAGTAATTCTGAAACTGCAAAAATTAAATTTATAGATGTTACCGGCAGGTTGCTTTTAGAAACCGATAATTTGGAAACTTCTCCAGATAAAACTTTACAATTTAATACTTCAGGTTTGCCAGCAGGAATATACTTTGTTCAGGTATTAACGAACACATCCTCAAGGGTTATGAAGTTTATCAAGCAATAGTATCATTTACTTAACTGAGAAGAATCAAGTACTAGCGTAACTAAAAGGTGCTTTTACAACTATGCCAACAAGCTACCGCACGATTCGCGGATAATGAGCGTTGTAGGCAATATTTTTTCGGATACCGAAAACTTCTTACCATCTATTTGCTTCATTAAGAGTCTCACCGATTCTGCACCAATTTCTTCTACCGGCTGCGCTACTGTAGTAAGCGGCGGGTGGGAGAAATTAAATGCATCAAGGTCGTCGAAGCAAACCACAGCTACATCTTCGGGTATGCGCTTTTTCATTTTGTGAACCGCCTGAAGGCAATGCACAGCTACATAGTTATTTATTGTAAATATGGCTTGTACACCAACAGATGGGCTAAGCAATTTCTTAACCGCTTCGGTAGTAGTATTGCTAATATCATTATACGATACCGACTGCAACCAGTCGCTATTGAATTTTATTCCATGCTTTTTAAGCGCTTCCTTATAACCATCAACACGCTCGTTTAACGAACTTAAGTGCATAGGCGAAATATTAAGCATACCTATTTTGCGCATGCCATTCTTAATAAGGTGCTCCACCATTTGGTATGCGCCCTTATTATTATCTACACCCACAAAGCTCGATGTAAAACCATCTAACTTCCGGTCGATAAATACTAAAGGGTATTGTTGCTTTTTTAATTGGTTAAACTGCTCGGCATTTTGCTGGGTAGTAGCCACAATAAGGCCTTCAACCCTCTGCCTATCACGCAATAACTCAATCAGTTTCATTTCTTTTTCTTCCACTTCATCCGAACTGCAAACCAATAGGTGATACCCGAGGCGCGCCACTTCAAATTCGATGGTACGCGATATTTTTGCGTAAAAAGGGTTTGATATATCGGCTACAACCAGGCCTATAATATTCGATTTGCCTGTGCGAAGGCCCCTTGCCATTTGGTTAGGGTAGTAGTTAAGCTCTTCAGCTTTTTTGCGGACCTTCTTTTGGGTTTCTTCACTTATGCCCCACTCATCGGCTTTATTATTAAGTACTAAGGAAACCAGGGTTTTAGAGACATTTAGTGCTTCAGCAATGTCTTTTAAAGATGCTCTTTTCATTTTTACATAAACTTAATTTGCTCGAAGCGGTATATACGTGGTACCTAAAACGTTAAAATGTGGTATATATCGCTCTATTTTGTAGCTCAAAAATATACAAATTTGTTTGAAACAAGCTATTTTATTAAAAAAATATCATTTTTTGTAGATTTTGGTCTAAAGAGATTTAGCTGCTATTCTACTGTACTTAGCCTTGATATATTAAGATATACACATTACACCTGTCATTGAATACTCACATAATATAGCTACCTTTGTTATTCCGCAAACCACTTTTTATGAATAAAAGAATTTTAGTCTTATCGATTTTTCTACTGATAAGTTGGAACACTTTCTGCCAGTTCAATACCTATCATCCGTTTCCAAAGTATTACGCCGCATGGGGCCAGCAAGAACACTACCCACCTGGCACCCCTTATTTCAAATATTATAATTACTATTTAGCCGGAGATACTGTATTCAATGGCACTGTCTATAAAAAGGTCTTCCGTGCCGATTCAGTTTCTGATAGCCTTTATGCCGCTATACGTGAGGATAACAATAAACGCATTTATCTGCATTGGGGTAAAAGTGGAGGGTCACAGGATACCTTATTATATGATTTTAACCTGACGGTTGGAATTAACATGCCACCTACTTACCTGTACGGCTCAAACACTAAGGTTTTAAGTTGTGACTCAATACTTATAGGTACAGCATACCGTAAAGAATTTTACATTATTCCAAACAGCCCTACAGGACCAGGATTAGATATAATAGAGGGTATTGGGGGTACTGATGGATTATTTGAATTTGTCCATACACCGATAGGCTGCCCTTTTAATTTAGATTGCTTTCAGCAAAATGGAATAAACTTATATAATTTTAATGGCTCGACGGGCAAATGCCCAATATATAAAGTAGACAGTTTATCAGGAATAGGTACTATTTCCGCAGATCAAACTGCACTATCTGTTTATCCTAACCCAGCAAAAGATCAAATTACTCTTTCCGGATTTCAACCTTCTAGTAAAGAGAGCGATGTGCGTATATTTTCACCTTTGGGCCAATTAATATATGAAAGTCATATTATTACCTTTATCGATCACCTGACCATTAATGTATCAGATTTTGCTCCTGGTTTGTATGCAATACTTGTTTCAAATGGAGCTAAACAGAAAACAAAAAAAATGCTGATTATCAGATAGATAATCACAGAATTCTATTCTTTCTCATGTACTCCTCTTTTCAAGGTTTTGTTTATTTGTCCCGATGAGGCAAAAATTGCCTCAAAATCCGCACTTTTTGCGTAAATTTGTATGCTTAATACTAATATATAGACCCAATTATGATAACTGTTTCAGAAAACGCAAAAGAAAAATTAACGGTCCTGATGAATGAGGCACATGCTTCACCTGATAGTTTTGTACGCGTAGGCGTAGAAAGCGGAGGATGTTCAGGCCTTTCCTATAAAATGCTATTCGATAATAACCTTAAGCCTGAAGATAAAGTATTTGAAGACAAAGGCGTTAAGCTGGTAGTAGATAAAAAAAGCTTTTTATACCTGGTAGGCACCGAGCTTGATTACAGCGGCGGCCTGAACGGAAAAGGTTTCTCATTCAATAACCCAAATGCAAACCGCACTTGTAGCTGCGGCGATAGCTTTGCAGTTTAGTTCATAAAGTCGAAAGTTTGTAAAGTTTATAAAGCGAAATCAGCTTGACTTTATGAACCTTACAACTTTATAAACTTTACGAACTTTATAAACTTTAAACTAAAAAAATGGCCGGTTCTGATAAAATATTGGAAGAAATCACGACGAGTGAGTACAAGTATGGCTTCACCAGCGATATTGAGAGCGATACTATTCCTGCTGGTCTGAGCGAAGATGTAGTTCGTTTTATTTCTGCAAAAAAGGAAGAGCCCGAGTTTATGCTTGAATACAGGCTGAAGGCTTACCGCCATTGGCTGACAATGAAGGAACCTAACTGGGCACATGTAAAATTCCCGGCTATAGATTACCAAAGCATTAGTTATTATTCAGCTCCTAAAAAGCAAAAAGTACTGAACAGCCTCGATGAGGTTGATCCTGAACTATTGCGCACATTCGAAAAACTGGGCATATCACTTGTAGAACAAATGCGCCTTAGCGGTGTAGCTGTAGATGCAGTATTGGATAGTGTTTCGGTAAAGACAACCTTTAAAGAAAAGCTTTCTGAGCTTGGTATTATATTCTGTTCGTTTAGCGAAGCAGTACGTAAACACCCTGAACTGATAAAGAAATACATGGGCTCGGTAGTACCTCCCGGCGATAATTATTTTGCTGCACTTAACTCTGCAGTATTTAGCGATGGATCTTTCTGTTATATACCCAAGGGCGTACGCTGCCCGATGGAGCTTTCAACTTATTTCCGTATCAATTCTGCGGGCACTGGCCAATTCGAACGCACACTTATTGTAGCTGACGAAGGCGCTTATGTTAGTTACCTGGAAGGTTGCACCGCGCCAATGCGCGATGAAAACCAATTGCATGCCGCAGTGGTAGAAATTGTTGCACATAAAGATGCTGAAGTAAAATATTCGACCGTACAAAACTGGTACCCCGGCAATAAAGAAGGCAAGGGTGGCATTTACAATTTTGTTACCAAGCGCGGAATTTGCCTTGGCGATAATTCTAAAATATCGTGGACACAGGTAGAAACCGGTTCAGCAATTACCTGGAAATATCCATCGGTAATTTTAAAAGGTAATTATTCGGTAGGAGAATTTTATTCGATTGCTGTTACCAACAATATGCAGCAAGCCGATACCGGTACTAAAATGACCCATATTGGTAAGAACACTAAAAGCACAATCGTATCGAAGGGAATAGCAGCAGGCAAAAGCAATAACAGCTATCGCGGTTTAGTGCGTATAAATAAAGGCGCAAGCAAGGCACGTAACTATTCGCAATGCGATTCGCTATTGATGGGCGACCGTTGCGGTGCACATACATTCCCATACATTGAAATAAACGATAAGACTGCGATTGTGGAGCACGAAGCAACCACATCGAAGATTGGCGAGGACCAGATATTTTATTGCAACCAACGTGGTATTGATACCGAAAAAGCAATTGGCCTAATTGTAAATGGTTATTGCAGAGAAGTATTAAATAAACTCCCTATGGAATTTGCTGTAGAGGCACAAAAGCTTTTGGCAGTAAGTTTAGAGGGAAGCGTTGGGTAAATAATTAAAAATTACGAATTACGATTAATAAGTAAACCAGAAAACAAATCAAAGCTTTGCGCTCTTAGCGTCTTTGCGAGAAACAAAAAAATAAAATGCTCGAGATAAAGAACTTACAAGTATCGGTAGAAGGGAAAGAGATCCTGAAGGGATTGAACCTTACTGTTAACAAAGGAGAGGTGCATGCTATTATGGGCCCTAACGGCGCAGGTAAAAGCACATTGGCTTCTGTAATTGCCGGCAAACAAGATTATGAAGTAACAGGCGGCTCTATCTTATTCAACGGAAAAGATATATTGGAACTGTCGCCAGACGAAAGAGCGAAAGAAGGTGTGTTTCTTGCTTTTCAGTACCCTATTGAAATACCCGGTGTAAGCACCATCAACTTTTTGAAGACCGCTGTAAACGAAATTCGCCAGCATAAAGGCATGGGCAATATGGAAGCGAAAGAATTCCTTGCTATGCTAAAAGAAAAACAAAAACTGGTTCAGATAGATACCAACCTTACAGGCCGCTCGGTAAACGAAGGCTTTTCGGGAGGAGAGAAAAAGCGCAATGAGATATTCCAGATGGCGATGCTTAACCCGCAGTTAGCTGTGCTTGATGAAACCGATTCAGGCCTCGATATTGATGCACTGCGTATTGTAGCGGAAGGTGTGAACAAACTCCGCAATAAGAACAACGCATTTTTAGTTATCACTCACTACCAGCGTTTGCTCGAATATATTATTCCTGATTTTGTACATGTATTGTACAACGGACAGATCGTAAAATCGGGTACCAAAGAATTGGCGCTTGAATTGGAAAGCAAAGGATACGACTGGATCAAGAAAGAATTTTCTGAAATACCTGCATAATGAGCGCCGTTGCAACCAAGAAAGATACATCGGCTAAGTGGCTCGAACAATTTGAACTGACAGCAGCCAACAGGCTGGGGGCAGCCAATGCTGCCGTACTCGAGAAACAACAGAAAGCTATTGCCGGTTTTGCAGAAACAGGCATACCCGATAAAAAAGTAGAAGATTATAAATACACCAACATACGCCTTTACCTGAATGATGAGTTTGCGCTTAAAGGAGCTGCAACCAGGTTAAGGCAGAGCGATGTAAGGCATTTGTTCTTTGGCGGGCATGCTACCATAGTAATGGTAAATGGCCGTTTCGTACAGGAACTTTCTTCCTTAAAGAATTTACCAAGAGAAGTAATTGTAAAGAATTTATTTACTGTTCTTAAAGCAACCGATACCGGTGCCGGCAGAGAATTTAACGAGCAGTTCGATGAAAAGGCAAGCCCGATGGCTATGCTCAATACTGCACTAACACAAGACGGCATATCTATTACCGTACCTGCCGGGTACGATTGCAAAGGCCCTTTGCATTTGTTACACATTAGCAGCGGAACAGATAAAGTATTATACAATCCGCGCCATGTTATAAAAGTAGGCGAAGGTGCAAGCCTTACGCTTATTGAAACATACCGCTCGGTTGAGCTTACCGAAAAAACCTTTATCAATTCGGTTACCGAAATGATAGTGGAAAAAGATGCCACGCTGAATAATTATATTTTACAAGAGGAAGATGCCAATGTGAGCCAGAACAATGTACACCAGGTATCGGTTGGCACATCGGGCAAGTTCAACAGCGTTACTGTAAGCTTAGATGGCAAAATGGTACGCAACGATTTGAACGTAAATATTAACGGAGAGAATTCTGAGATACACATGCATGGCTTGTTTGTTGTAAAAGACGGACAGCATATAGATAACCACAGTTTGGTTTCGCATAACGTGCCTAACTGTTTCAGCAACGAATTATACAAAGGCATTATTGCCGATGGCGGTACAGGAGTGTTCAATGGCAAAATATTTGTAAAACAGGATGCGCAGAAAACCAATGCCTACCAGAGTAACAAAAATATTTTGATGGGTGAAAATTCAACCATGAACACCAAACCGCAACTTGAAATTTATGCCGACGATGTAAAATGTTCGCACGGAACAACTACCGGCCGCATAGATGAAGAAGCATTGTTCTACCTGCAAACGAGGGGGTTAAATGAGAATGTGGCACGTAAAGTATTGTTAGGAGCCTTTGCTACCGAGATAAGTGATACCGTAAAAGATACCGCTTTCCGTGTGCTTTTAGAAGAACGCATACAAGTCCATATAGTGTAGTAACTTTGCACTATGGATACAATGGTAAAAAATAAGGCCATAAGCAAAGAGTTTGATGTAGAAAGCATCCGCAAGGAATTTCCTATACTCTCTGTAAAAGTTCATGGCAGGCCATTGGTTTATTTCGATAATGCGGCCTCTTCTCAAAAACCTTTGTTTGTAATTAAAGCTATTGAAAAATATTACGAAACGGTAAACAGCAATGTACACCGTGGCGTGCATCACCTAAGCAGTCTTGCTACCGACCAGTTTGAAGCAGCACGTAAAACCATTGCAACTCACATTAACGCCAACATTGACGAAGTAATATTTACACGCGGCACTACCGAAGCCATTAACCTGGTAGCCTATTCATTCGGAGAAGTATTTGTAAAAGAGGGAGATGAAATAATCATCTCGCACATGGAACACCACTCGAACATTGTGCCATGGCAGATATTGTGCCAACGCAAAAAAGCAGTGTTGAAAGTTATTCCTATAACTGAAAGCGGTGAATTGAGAATGGATGAGTACAAAAAACTACTCAGCTCAAAAACAAAATTAGTTGCAGTAGCGCATGTATCAAACTCATTGGGGACTATAAACCCCGTTGAAGAAATTATTGCGCTGGCACATGCCAAAAATATACCGGTGCTACTGGATGGCGCACAGGCTGTGCCGCACATGAAGATAGATGTAAAAAAACTGGATGTAGATTTTTATTGCTTTTCGGGCCATAAAATATATGCACCTACAGGCATTGGTATTTTATTCGGAAAAGAAAAGTGGCTGAAACAAATGGTGCCATTCCAAAGCGGAGGAGAAATGATAAAGGAAGTGAAGCTGGAAGCCAGCACCTATCAGGATCCGCCATTGCGCTTTGAGGCAGGCACACCGCATATAGAAGGCTCGATAGTGTTGGCAACTGCTATTGACTATATGAACAACATTGGTTTAGATGCAATTGCAAAGCAAGAACAAAAATTGTTAGACTACGCTACCGAAAAGCTAAGCGCTATAAATGGTTTGAAAATTGTAGGACAGGCAAAACATAAAGCCCCTGTTGTAGCATTTAATATTGAAGGCCTACACCCTTACGATGTAGGAGTAATATTAGATCAGTTGGGTATTGCAGTGCGCACAGGGCACCATTGCACACAGCCCATTATGGACCTGTATGGCATACCGGGAACAGTGCGTGCATCATTCTCGTTCTATAATACCATAGAGGAAATTGATGTGCTGGTGGCAGGAGTTAAGAAAGCTATTGATATGCTGAAAAAATAATGAAAAGGAACTCTGGAGATATTACCTATATGGTCACACTGAGCCTGTCGAAGTGTCTTCCTATGTTTCGACAAGCTCAACATGACTATATTCAGACTGAGGTTAATAAAATAGTAAAATGAGGATTGAAGAAGCAGAAGCGGAATTGGTGGGAGAGTTTGAACTCTTCGACGACTGGATGGCGAGGTATGAGTACATCATAGATTTAGGAAAAGATGTGCCCTTGATAGATGAGAAATTTAAAGATGAGGCCCATACCATTAAAGGTTGCCAGAGCAAAGTATGGTTACATTCGGAAGTGAGAGACGGATATATATATTACACAGCCGATAGCGATGCGATGATAACCAAGGGGCTTGTAGCTATGGTGGTGCGTGTATTATCGGGCCATACACCGGAGGAGATATTAAGTGCAGATATGAACTTTATAAATAAAATTGGTCTGCACGAACATTTGTCTCCAACACGTTCAAATGGCTTGATGGCGATGATAAAACAAATAAAGTTAGATGCGTTGGCGTATCGTGAGATAGCTAAATAATAACCAGAAATGAAGTGGGACAATTTAATATAGGAAATACAGAAACCGCTGAGTACACAGAGAAGGCGCAGAGAACCGCAGAGGTTATTTCATCTGGATTTTCTCAGCGAACTCTGCGTGTATTGCTCTGCGTTCTCTGCGGTAAAATGTTCTCAATGAATAATTATTAATTAAAGGAAATGCCAGCGATAGTAGTTAGTAAAGATGTGGAAATGGGCACCAAGGTAATTGACATGCTCAAAACCTGCTTTGACCCTGAAATACCTGTTGATATTTGGGAACTTGGACTTATTTACGAAATACATGTAAACGAAGCTAACGAAGTGCGCATTATTATGACGCTTACTTCTCCATCGTGCCCGGTTGCAGAAACCTTACCGCCCGAAGTAGAGCAAAAGATAAAAGAAATTGAAGGCGTTAAAGACTGTAAAATTGAACTAACCTTTGACCCGCCCTGGGACAAAGAAATGATGAGCGAAGTGGCTCAGTTGGAGTTAGGGTTTATGTAGGTCAGAGACCTTTTTATCTTTTAATTTTAGTCTTAATTATAAAATACTGAGACTGCCACATCCCACATATTTATTTTTAATGGAATGGGATTCGCAGTGACGGGAATTCGTAATTAACTGTGTTCTTCCCAAACCCCACAAATATTCACAATAGTCTCCGCAGCCTTTTGCATATCCTGCACGCTAACCCATTCCTGCTTGCCATGGAAGGCATGCTCACCGGCAAATATGTTAGGGCAAGGCATACCCATAAACGATAAGCGGGCACCGTCGGTGCCGCCGCGTATGCTCTGCATGTGTGGCTTAATACCGGCACGTATCATAGCTTCTTCGGCGTACTTAATTATTTGAGGATGCTTGTCAATTTCCACTTTCATGTTGCGGTATTGCTCGGTTATCTTAAACTCATATTTCGAGTTTGGATAATGACTAATAACTTTTTCAGCTATCTCATGCAGCAGGTTTTCTTTTTCTGCAAGTCCGTGTGTAACAAAATCGCGAATGATAAACTTAATGGTCGCTTGCTCTATGCTGCCGCTTATAGATGTAGGATGCACAAAGCCCTCCATCCCTTCGGTAGATTCGGGTGATAGTTTATGGTTAGGCAGTTTATCTACAATAGCGCTTGCTATTTTAATTGCGCTTTCCATCTGGCCTTTTGCAAAACCGGGGTGTGCACTAACACCTGTAATGGTAATAACCACCGCATCAGCCGAAAAGTTCTCCGCCTCAATATGCCCCAACGATTCGCCATCCATGGTATAGCCAAACTGTGCACCCAGCTTTTTCATATCTACCTTATCAACACCGCGGCCAATCTCCTCATCAGGTGTAAACAGTATGCGAATAACGCCATGCTTTACTTCCGGGTGTTTCATCAAATACTCTGCAGCAGCCATAATCTCTGCAAGGCCTGCTTTGTTATCAGCACCCAATAAGGTAGTGCCGTCAGCAGTTACAATATCGTTTCCTTTCTGGTTCAGCAGATCAGGGTGAGCAGCAGGCGTCAGCACCTGTGTTTTATCATTCGGCAGTTGTATGTTTCCACCCTGATAGTTCTTATGAATAATAGGATTCACATTCGCCCCCGAGCAATCGGGTGAGGTATCCATGTGCGAGCAAAAGCAAAGCACCGGCACCTTTTTTGCAGAGGTCGCAGGTATAGTAGCATATACATATCCATGCTCATCGAGCTCTGCATCTTTTATACCTATGGCCTTTAGCTCTTCCACCAATACCTTGCCCAGGTTCTTTTGCTTGGCTGTACTTGGCACCGTTGGCGATTCAGGGTCGCTTTGAGTATCTATTTTCACGTATTTTAAAAAGCGGTCGGTAACTGTTTCGGCTGGTATCATAAGCTTGTATTTTATGAGTCAAATGTAATAATTCCACCTCACCCCTGCCCCTCTCCTTGAGCAAGGAGAGGGATGGAATCTATTTATTGGCAAGAAATGGTCTTTCGCGTTAGGGATTGTAGCGGAAAGCCCGACCCCACGTGCATCGGGGGTAACGCCCAAAATCTGGACATAAAAAAGACACATGTAATCCTTACCGTAAAAACCCTAGTAATCAGGGTATTCGTTAATCAGTGATTATCCGCCAAATCTGTGTCATCAGCGTTCCATTTTCAGCCCCGAATTCGTATCTTTGCAAGCTATGTCAAACGAAGTAGAAGAAATAAAGAACAAGATAGCCGAAAGCGGTCTGGTATCAATCGACCTGAAGGATTTTTACCCTGCTGGAGAACGTGCTATTATCGACATGAAGGACCACCTTTTTGAAGGCCTTATTTTGAAGGAAAAAGACTTCAGGCAATTCGTAAAAACAGAGGACTGGAGCAAGTACAAAAACAAATTGGTTTCCGTTACCTCTACTGCCGATGCTATTATTCCCACATGGGCCTATATGCTCATTACATCGGAATTACAGGCATTCGCTAAAAAGGTAGTCTGCGGCACACCGGAAACACTGGAAGCAATTCTGTTCCACGAAACGATCACTGAAAAACTACAGCCTGAACAATACAAAGATAAACGCGTAATGATAAAAGGTTGCGGCGATGTGGAGATACCTGTATCGGCATTTTCGGATGCTACGACTATGTTAAAGCCATTTGTAAAAAGTATAATGTATGGTGAAGCATGTTCCAATGTGCCTATCTATAAATCACGCTCTGAGAGCGTTTAATCAAACAACATGACACACAAACTTTCGGCAATTGAAGATGCCATTGAAGATATAAAAAAAGGTAAACTTGTTATTGTAGTAGATGACGAGGACCGCGAAAACGAAGGCGATTTTATTACCGCTGCACGCAACATCACTCCGGAGATGGTGAACTTTATGCTCAGCCATGGCCGTGGTGTATTATGCGCCCCTGTTGAAGAGGACCGCTGCCGTGCGCTTGAACTGGAGATGATGGTTACATCGAACACATCACTGCACCAAACTCCCTTTACTGTTTCTGTTGACCTGTTAGGACATGGTTGCACTACAGGTGTATCAACTATCGATAGGGCAAAAACATTAAACGCGTTGGCAAAGACTTCAGTTAAAGCAAGTGACTTTGCACGCCCCGGCCATATATTCCCTTTACGTGCCATGAAAGGCGGTGTACTCAGGAGGGCAGGCCACACCGAAGCAGCTATTGACCTGGCACGCCTTGCAGGGTTTGAACCTGTGGGTGCATTGATAGAAGTAATGAACGAAGACGGCTCTATGTCGCGCATGCCGCAACTGATCGAGTTGGCTAAAAAGTTCAACTTGAAATTAATTTCGATAAAGGACCTTATTGAATACCGACTGCGCAAAGAGACCATCATAGTCCGCGATATAGAAGTAAAGATGCCAACCAAGTTTGGTAGCTTTAACCTTATTGCATACCGCCAAACCACCAACGACCAGGAGCATTTGGCATTGGTAAAAGGCAAATGGAACCCTGGCGACCCTGTATTGGTGCGCATGCACTCATCATGTGTTACCGGAGATATTTTCGGTTCGCTGCGCTGCGACTGTGGTACCCAATTGCAAAAAGCAATGGAGGCTATTGAGAAAGAAGGCAAAGGAGCCATTGTATATATTAACCAGGAAGGGCGTGGCATTGGCCTGTTAAATAAACTGCGTGCTTACAAATTACAAGAAGAAGGAAGAGATACTGTTGAAGCGAATGTAGAGCTTGGTTTTAAAGCTGATGAGCGCGACTATGGCGTTGGTGCACAAATATTGCGCGACCTTGGCATAAGCAAACTCCGCCTTATGACCAACAACCCGAAAAAGAGAGCAGGACTGATGGGTTATAATTTAGAGATAGTAGAGAATGTTCCGCTTGAAGTAGAATCGAACCCGCATAACCATTTTTACTTACAAACTAAGAGGGATAAGATGGGCCACACGCTTAAAAACATATGAGTTTATAAAGTTCATAAAGTAATCCTTAGAACTTGATAAACTTTAAAGACTTTACAAACTTTAAGAACTTTTAACTGACAGATGCAATTCAGCAAAGTAATAGGCCAGGAACATATAAAGCAGAGCATGGTAGAAGCTGTGGCCAATGGGCGCATAAGCCATGCACAGTTGTTTTTAGGGCCCGAAGGTAATGGTGCGTTGCCGCTTGCTATTGCTTACATACAATACCTGTTTTGCAAAAACCGCACCGCTACCGATTCATGCGGAGCATGCCCGCAATGCAATAACATAAACAAGCTGGGCCACCCCGATCTGCATTTTGTTTTTCCACTTGCACTATCGAAAGATGTAGAAAAGAGTACCGATGTTTTTCCGAAATGGAAAGAAGCTTTTTTGCAAAACAATTACATGTCGCTTACCGACTGGATGAATTATCTGGATGCAGAGAACAAGCAGCCTGTAATTGGTGTTGGTGAAAGCAAAGACATTTTGCACCAACTGAGTATGACATCTTATGAAGGTTCATACAAGGTAATGATAGTGTGGATGGCAGAAAAAATGAACCTGGTAGCTGCCAACAAAATATTGAAGATACTGGAAGAACCCCCGGACAAAACCATTTTTATACTGATAACAGAAAGCACTCAGTTGCCTGTTACTATATTATCGCGTACTCAGATAACCAAGATACCCCGATTAACGGAAGAAGAAGTTGCAACAGCATTAATGCAACGCAACGGGCAATCGAAAGAGGTTGCATTATCGGTTGCCAGATCAGCCGAGGGAAATTACCGTTACGCTCAGGTTTTATTGACAGAGAATGAAGATGCAGTTTTCTTCTCAAAAAAATTCCAGGACTGGATGCGTATATGCCTGAGGATGGATGGAGAAAAATTATCGGAATGGATAGGTAGCGCTGATAGCGGTATATCTACCATTGGCAGAGAAAGGCAAAAACAATTCTTAGCTTATTCTATACAGACCATTCGCAAAAGCCTGCTCATTGGCAAATTAGCTATAAGTATTGATGCAGGCGAACAAGATTTCCTTACCAAGTTCTCTCCTTATGTTCCGCTTGAAAGTGGGGAAGTAATATTCGATGAACTGAATAAAGCATATCATGCTATTGAGCGCAACGCTCATCCTAAAATATTATTTACAAGCCTGTCGCTTAGGATACATGACTTGTTAGCGGCTTCAAGGAAATTAGTTACTGCGTAATATTTATTTGAAAAATATATCGCCCCAATGGGGCTTGCAAAGATTGGTTCATCTTTTTATACTACCAAGATTTAACCCCGATGGGGTTCTTAGTCCCATAGGGACAATATCTTGGTAGAAACTCAACCTCTCCAAAAATACTCTAACCCCGAAGGGGTTAAACCTTAGTAGCCCCCGATGAAATCGGGGGTATAAATAGCAATACGTTTTGCAACCCCGTACGGGTTGAACCCCATAATATGAAGTCTTCTTTTTTTGTTCAACCCTTCCAGGGTTGTTATTATACAATCGTTATATGCCACCGATTTCATCGGCGGTTACTAACATTGAAGCCCTTCGGGCTTCTCTAACTCGATATTATTCTTTTGAACTTACGCTGCTTTCAACCTATTCAAGGCTGATGACCTTTGTATTTTATCCTTGGCGTAACGCAGTGTTACATGAAATTCTTTCACTTCGGTATCGCCCGGTGTTTCATACATGGCATCGGTAAGCAATGCTTCGCAAATAGCACGCAGACCTCTTGCACCTAACTTATACTCCAAGGCTTTGTCAACTATCAGGTCAAGCACAGCTTTGTCAATGGTAAGCTTTACACCATCTATCTTGAACAGTTTGGTGTATTGTTTTATCAATGCGTTCTTTGGCTCGGTAAGTATACGCTTTAAGCTTTCTTTGCTGAGAGGCTTCAGGTACGTTATTACAGGCAAGCGGCCAATAAATTCCGGTATCAGTCCGAAGCTCTTCAAATCTTCAGGGGAAATGTATTGTAATAAATTTTCACGGTCAATATCATCTTGCTCTGCACCTCTCACATAACCCAATGCATGTGATTGTACACGGCGTGCAATCTTCTTTTCAATTCCGTTAAAAGCGCCACCACAAATAAATAATATGTCTTTGGTATTAACGGCTATCATCTTTTGTTCCGGGTGCTTGCGTCCGCCTTGCGGTGGTACATTTACTACAGAACCTTCTAGCATTTTTAATAAAGCTTGTTGTACACCTTCTCCGCCTACGTCGCGGGTAATAGAAGGGCTATCGCCCTCTTTGCGGGTTATCTTATCTATCTCATCAATAAATACAATTCCTTTTTCGGTAGAAGCAACATCGTAGTTAGCCGATTGTAAAAGCCTTACTAATACATTCTCCACATCTTCGCCCACATAACCTGCTTCGGTAAATGCCGTAGCATCAGCAATACAAAAAGGCACGTTCAATATTTTAGCAATGGTTTGAGCCAGTAATGTTTTACCGGTACCCGTCTCTCCAACCAATAAGATGTTTGATTTTTCAATCTCTACATCATCGTTCTCTGTTTTGCTGGCTTTTTGCAATACGCGTTTGTAATGGTTATATACCGCTACTGCCATTATCTTCTTCGCTTCGTCCTGATCAATAATATGTTCATCGAGCAGTTTTTTTATCTCTGCAGGTTTAACCAGTTGTATCTTTTTGCTATCGGTTTGCTGCTTGTATTCTTCTTCAACGATCTTTTGCGCCTGGGCAACACATTGGTCACAAATATGTCCATCAAGACCGCCTATCATCATAAAGACGTCTTTCTTATCTTTTCCGCAAAAGGAACACTTAATTAATTCTTTCTCTGCCATTGTACCAGGGTATTATAATGCGACAATTCTACTAAACAAAAATACAAAATTTCGGGGAAATTGCCAAATAGCTGTTAGGCAAGTATTTGGCTGGTATGATCGGCTGTTTCCACGTCCTTTATGATCTTCTCAATCTTACCATTTTCATCAATAATAAAGGTGGTGCGTATAATGCCCATATACTTTCTGCCAAACAGTGTTTTCTCACCCCAAACGCCATAGTTATTCACCATATCCTTTTCGGTATCAGCCAATAGGCTATATGGCAAAGAGAATTTATTGGCAAACTTCTTGTGCGATTTTTCACTATCAATGCTTACACCAATTACTTCATATCCCTTCTTTTTCAGTACCGAATAATTGTCCCTTAAGTTACAAGATTCAGCAGTACAACCTGGGGTATCGTCTTTCGGATAAAAATAGAGAGCTATCTTCTTTCCTTTGTAATCCTTCAGTGTAAGAGTTTTGCCATCCTGGTTCTTCAACGAAAAATCTGGGGCCTTATCGCCTTCTTTCAGCTTATCTACCCTGGTAACATCTTGCGTTACTTTCAACTTTTTGGCCATATCTGCTAAGTTCATAATTCTTAAAATTCGGTGTTGTTAGGGCGGGTATATACCATTTGCATTACGTTAATATTGCGGGTAGCAAATGCAGCCTCACAATAACTTAAATAGTAGTTCCACTTACGAATAAACTTCTCATCGAAGCCCAGATTTTTTACTTCTGTAAGGTTCTCATTGAATTTCTGTTTCCATATTTCCAAAGTCTTGGCATAATGCAAACCCATCTCTTTCAGGTTCATCATGGTAAGCTCTCCTGTACGGTTTATAGAGCTGTTGATGGCTGAAATAGAGGGCAGTAATGTACCCGGGAAAATATGTTTCTGTATCCAATCAATTCCTTTACGCATACTATCATAACGCGAATCGGGGCTTGTTATTACCTGCAATGCTAATACGCCTTTAGGTTTTAACAGATCGTGGCATTTTTTAAAAAAGGTATCTAAAAATTCGTGTCCCACTGCTTCCAGCATTTCAATGGAAATTATCTTATCGAACTGTCCATTTAAAAGACGGTAATCCATCAGTTTTACTTCAATCCTATGGCTAAGATTCTCTTTTTCAATACGTTCTTTCGCCAGCTTATATTGCTCTTCCGATATAGTAACCGTAGTTACCTTGCAGCCATATTTCTTGGCCATAAATATGGCATTGCCACCCCAACCTGAACCAATTTCGAGCACATTATCTTCGGGTTTCAATTTCATATCGCGGCACAGGCTGTCGTATTTTGCCAATTGCGCTTCCTGCAATCCCAATTCCTCTTTTTCGAAATAAGCACTCGAATAGGTCATGCTTGGGTCGAGGAAAAGCTTAAAAAAATCATTATTCAAATCGTAATGCTCTGCTATATTTTCACGTGAACCTTCAATATCATTCTTACGCTTAATGTGGTACAGGCGGTTAACAAACCTGAGTATGTTCAATATGCCGCTCTTTACCTTGCTACCTGATGCAGTAGGAACATTTTCTACATTCAGCAGAAACCATTGTATTACATGGGTAACATTATCGGTATCCCAATATCCAAGGGTATAGCACTCTCCAAAACCAACATCGCCAAACAAAACGCAACGTTCAAAAAAACGCGGGTCGCTTATGGTAATATTTGCATGCACACCTTGCCCGTTACCCAGGTTAATTATCTCGCCCGAAGGCATGGTAATGATGGCCGAGCCCTTTTGCATATTCGAAAGAAAATGCAACACTATGCGCTCGTACCAGGTCCTTTTAGCTGTTAGTGTAATCGCTTCCATTCTTATCGGCTTTGTGGATATTTACGTAAAACGTCGCGCTGTAGATTAGGATTGGCCTCTTTTTTATGATAGGGTAGTTTTTTTAGCCACAATAACAATGCGTTCCAGTGGATTAAACTGATGATTTTCAGGGTTATAAACGGAAAACGAATGGCATACCATATCAACCTGAGTTGGGTAAGTTCTCGCTTGTTTCCGGTAACGGTAGCAATAAAGAACCTCTCCTCGCCACGGTAATCGTCAATGCGGAGGTTTAGTTTATCATTAGGTACCGAAAGTTGAAAATCAAAATCCACGTCGTGTTCTATAAAAGGGGATACATAAAAATACTTTTTTGTTCGATATAAAAACTGATTTTTCGTTAAAGTTTCACTATTCAGCAAAAAAAGTTTCATCTCGCCAAAGGTATTTCCTACTTCTGCCACACAACAAACTGGCTTATCATCTTCGTAAATATAATAAAACGATACAGGGTTGAACTGGTAGCCAAGGGTTCGTAAATTGGTAAGTAGGAATATTTTGGGCTTATTCAGTTTTACATTCTGAGCCAGCAGGTAATCAGTTATCTGCTGCTTTACATTTTTCGATGTATCGGGTTTATCTGCTGGTAACTGCACGTGGTCGGCATCAGAAAAACTGAACATATTAAAACGGTTGCGGCTGATGAGCCAAAACTTTTTGGCTACTTCGTCTATCTCATCCAGATCGAGCCAGAACATAAATACATTATAATGCAGGGTGTGCCGCTTAGGTGACAAGCGGTTGTGCATTACCGAACAAGTATATAGACTGGAATTCATTTTACTAATTTACGAAATAGAACACGGATAAAACAGATTTGACGGATATTCACTGATTTTCTAAATATCTATTATTGTTATCTCCATTGCTTTTATCCGTATTAATCTGCACAATCCGTTTCATCTGTGTTCTATTGCAATTTTTCACACAACTCCACTGCCGACTTCAAGGCATCTTCGTGGAAGCCATAACGGAAATAACTTCCACAAAAATAAACCGGACCAGTTTGATTAAGCGTATTTAACTCAGTTTGTGCTTTTACTGCATCCACATCAAACAAAGGGTGTTCATATTCTATGGTCTTTATAATCTTACTCGAGTCAATACTTCCCGGATCGTTGATTGAAACAAAGTAGTCTTTCTTTTTCGATACGTTTTGCAAGCTGTTCATCCAGTAAATAGTAGATGCCATAGTTTTACCCTGCTTCTCCTCTACCCTATAGTTCCACGATGACCATACTCTTTTATTTTTTGGCATTATTGCAGTATCGGTATGCAGGGTAGCAATATTGGTTTGGTATTTGAAGTTCTTTAACAGTCTTTGTTCATCAGTAGTTGGAGCATCAAGCATACCTAATGCCTGATCGCCGTGAGAAGCAATAATTACTTTATCGTATTCCGTTTCTTGTCCGCTTTTTGTACAAACTACGGCTTTACCATTTTGCTTTTTTACTTTTATTACAGGGTCGTTTACTTTTATTTTTTCTTTAAAGGGAGCCATGATGATCTCACGATACGCCTGGCTACCTTTGGTAACGGTGTACCATTGGTGTTGGGTATTCAATCCTAAAAAGCCGTGGTTATAGAAAAAACGAACCAGTGTTTGTACAGGGAAGTCCAGCATTTTATCCATAGGCGTAGACCATACCGCAGAACTCATAGGTATCAAGTATTTCCAAAGCATATCATCGCCAAAACTATTTTCTTTTATGTATTGCGCCAGCGATTGGTTTGCATAATTAGGGTCATCCAGTATTTTAATACTCGTCTCATTGAAGCGTGCAATTTGCTTTAGCATACGTATATGCTTCAGGCTAAATAAATTTTTGCGCTGTGCAAAAAGCCCGTTGAGGCCTGAACCGCAATATTCTAATTTAGTGGGTACATGCTGCACACTGAACGACATAGAAGTTGCAAAGGTGGGAACCTTAAGGTCGGTAAATAATTTGGTAAGGTGCGGATAGGTTTCATGGTTAAAAACCATAAAACCAGTATCGATATATACTGGCTGCCCATCTTCATCAACTGTAATGGTATTAGTATGGCCGCCTACGTAATCGTTCTTCTCGTAGAAAAATATATCGGCATTGTTTTGCAAAAAATGCCCGCAAGCCATGCCTGCAATACCCGTACCAACAATAGCTATCTTCATACGCTGCTAATGTACGTAAAATAGATGCGGGAGGGTTTTAGTAATTTACTTAATGGTGGCCGAATCTTTTCTACTGCTGCATTTTCTTGCTTCTGCAAAATCTTTTTCGGCTTTAATGGTATCTCCCATCTTCCGTTCGCAATAAGCCCTATTTATATATGCAGTCGCATTATATTTATTAATTGCAATAGCACGATCTAAATCTTTAATAGCAAGTTTGTATTTACGTTGATCAAATTCTACTTCTCCCCTATTGGAAAATGCATAATCAAAATTCGAGTCTAAGATGATAGCTTTATTGTAATCGTCAAGTGCTTTTATTGTGTCACCCATTTTATAATATGCCAAACCTCTGTTACTATAAATACCAGCTTCTTGTGGAGATATCTCTACTGCCTTATTATAATCTACTATTGATTCCTTGAATTCACCCAAATTAAACTTTGCATGCCCTCTGTTACTTATAGCAACTGTATATTCCGGATAAAGCTTAATTGCACTATCGTAATCAGCTATAGCGCCTTTATAATCGCCTGTTTGCTCTTTACCACGTGCGCTACCATTATATCCTACTGCTCTGATTTTATTGCTTATTCCTTGACATGAAACAAGGAATATTACTACGCTTATTATTATCGTTATAGCAATAATTTTTTTCATTAGTGGCTTAATTACTATTTCAAATATAGGAATAGTTCTTCCTTATCGATCTTGCAATGACATCTATTTTATATAGTGGTTGCCTTTCATCTCTGCAAAAATCTTCAGCGCTTCTTTTACACTCCGCACGGGAGTAATTACCAATGAAAGTTTATCGGTGCCATGTTTCATTTGGCAGGTAGTGTGGTGGCGCTTAACATACTCTACCACGTTGGCAAAAGTTTCTGTACTATAATAAGGGGAATCGTGTTGCGATACGAAAAAGCAGATGAATGTTTTCTTTTTAAATACAATGCGCTCAATACCCAATTCTGCTGCTATTAAACGCATCCGCACTATATCTATCAATTCTTGTACATTATTTGGCAGCTTACCAAAACGGTCGGTCAGCTCGCTTTCAAAGCGGCCCATTTCAGATTCGTCTTTGGCATTATTCAGTTCGCGGTAAAGGCGCAAACGCTCTTCGGCACTTGGCACATATTCATCACTAATAAGCGCTTCGGCATCGGTATCAACCTGGCAATCGCGCACATATTTTTTAGGGCCAGTTATAACCTGTTCTTTTGTTAATCCAAGTTCGGTAGATTTTTCTTCGCCCAGTTCTTCTTTTAATTCCTCAATGGCTTCGTTCAATATTTTATGATAAGTCTCTAAGCCCATGTCATTTATAAAGCCGCTCTGTTCACCACCTAACAGGTCACCTGCACCACGAATATCAAGGTCGCGCATAGATATACTAAAACCACTGCCGAGGTCAGAGAATTTTTCAATCACCTCTAATCGTTGTTGCGCTTCTTTGGTAAGCAGTTCGAAAGGAGGCGCTACCAAATAACAAAATGCTTTTTTATCGGACCGGCCCACACGGCCACGCAACTGGTGAAGGTCACTCAAGCCAAATAACTGTGCATCGTTTATAAGTATGGTGTTCAGGTTCGAAATATCTAAACCCGATTCTACAATAGCGGTTGAAACCAACACATCTATCTGCCCTTCGATAAACTGTAACATAATTTCTTCCAACTGATGGCCCTTCAATTGTCCGTGTGCAATAGATACTCGAGCCTTAGGGCAATACTCCCGAACCATGCCGGCAATATCTTCAATATTATGTATGCGGTTATGTATTACAAACACCTGCCCGCCACGAGCCAATTCATAATTAATGGCATGTTCAAACACATCAGGACTAAAAGTAGACACCTCTGTTTGCACCGGATAACGGTTTGGCGGTGGGGTGTTGATAACAGAAAGATCGCGCACACCAATGAGCGAAAATTGTAAGGTGCGAGGAATAGGTGTTGCTGTAAGTGTTAAAATATCTACGGTAGAACGCAACGTTTTTAATTTGTCCTTTACACCTACTCCGAATTTTTGTTCCTCGTCAACTATTAGCAAGCCAAGGTCTTTAAATATTACTTCCTTATTTACTATCTGATGTGTACCTATTAAAATATCGATCTTGCCTTCTGCCAGTTTTTTCAAAACCTCTTTTCTCTCTTTGGCAGAACGGAAGCGGTTGAGGTAATCTATCGTGCAAGGAAACTCTTTTAAACGTGCGCTGAAAGTTTTATAGTGCTGCAATGCAAGTATGGTGGTAGGCACCAACACAGCAACCTGCTTGCCATCGGTAACGGCTTTGAATGCAGCGCGTATGGCAATTTCAGTTTTACCAAAGCCCACATCACCGCATACAAGCCTGTCCATAGGGTGAGGCGTTTCCATATCTTTTTTTACATCGGCAGTGGCTTTCACCTGATCCGGAGTATCTTCATAAATAAACGATGCCTCCAGTTCGGTTTGCAAATAGGTATCGGGTGCATATTGAAACCCCACTTTTGCTTTTCTCTCGGCATACAACTTTACCAAATCGAAGGCCATTTGTTTGAGCTTCTTCTTTGTCTTTTGTTTTAATGCTTTCCAGCTTGCAGAACCTAATTTATCTAACGAAGGCTGAAAACCCTCTTTGCCCGTGAACCTGCTTATGCGATGCAGCGAGTGAATGCTTACATAAAGCAGGTCATTATCTTTATACATAATGCGAACGGCCTCTTGCATGTTGCCATTCACTTCAATTTTTTCTAATCCTGCAAATCGCCCCACACCATGGTCTATGTGTGTTACATAGTCGCCGGGTTTTAAATCGTGCAGCTCTTTTAAGGTAAGTGCCTCTTTCGATTTATAAAAAGTATCCTGCAAGCGGAAACGGTGATAGCGCCCGAATATTTCATGGTCGGTATAGCAAGATAGTTTAAGGTCGTGACTTATAAAGCCCTCGTAAATAGGAAGGAATACAGGTATCAGCGCTTCGTCGAGCTTAAATTCAGAGCCCGATTTTTCATTCAGCTCAGCAAAAATATCATGGAGCCTTTGTACCTGTTCAGCAGTATCGGTAAAAATATAATTGCGGTAACCCTTCTCTGCATTCTGTTTTATTTCATCAAAAAATAATTCGAAGTTTTTACCAAACGATTTTTGCGGAGAGAACTGAAAAGACAAATACTGCATTATGCCATCGGGCCTTTGCCCCCATACTATGCGCTGCATTTTTATGCTCTGCGCCTCAAACTCTCCCGATGAAAGCAAAACCGCTTTGCTACTGTTACGTTCTTCTATCAGCCTTTCATAAGCCTCATCTATTTTATGCAAGGCAACCGGATAATCTTTTATCCATAGAGTGGTCTTCTTACTCTTTTCTAAATATTCTAAAAAGCTTTGGTGCGATTGTTCCAAAAGGCTTTCCTGTAAATTCGGAGTAATGGCAATGGTATCAAGGTCGTTTATAGAAAGCTGTGTAGCTGCATCAAACAAACGTATCGACTCCACCACATCACCCATAAATTCAACACGGTATGGGTTTTCGCTGGAAAAAGAAAATATATCGAGTATTCCACCACGGCGGGAGAACTGCCCGGGGTCGGTAACAAAATCGTTGCGGTTAAAATTGTATTGCTCCAACAACTCGATTACAAAATCCATCGAGAGCTTGTCGCCTTTTTTTATTTCGAGCG
Source organism: Bacteroidota bacterium (assembly GCA_013288345.1). Classification (GTDB taxonomy): domain Bacteria; phylum Bacteroidota; class Bacteroidia; order JABEUT01; family JABEUT01; genus JABEUT01. The sequence continues at coordinate 65,724 of JABDCA010000006.1, forward strand.
TATTTTCCGCTATGGCTTCACTGCTAACTACTTTCTCACAAAGCGCTTCAGCAGGTGCAACTATAATATGCCCCTTACCGGTGCGTATGGCATTCAGTACTTCAGTTTTACGCAACAGGTTCGAACTCTCGGTATCTTTCCGCTGTGCACCTTTGGCAAGGCCGGGGTAAAACATAATGCTGCGGCCCGGCATCAGATCTTCCAGGTCGTTAAAAAAGTAAAGGGCTTCTTCGGTTTCTCTTAAAACAAACAGGTGATTATCTTCATTGCCTGCCAGTACCGCAGCGGCAATAAACGAGGGTGCCGACCCGGAAAGATTTTCCAGGCAGAAACAAGAGTCGCTTTGACCGAGTGCGTCACGTAATGTCTTTACATTATCGTTGCGCCCGAAGTAAAGCAATATGCCGGGAGGCTTCTCCACAACTTATCACTTTTATATATGTACGTTAAAAAAGAGCTTGTTTAATACTCGTCCTCGTTAAAGAGAAAGTCTTCTTTAGTAGGATAGTCAGGCCAGATCTCTTCAATGTTCTCAAAAACTTCTTCTTCGTCTTCTATCTCCTGGAGGTTTTCTACAACTTCTATGGGAGCGCCCGAGCGGATGGCATAGTCTATGAGTTCACTTTTGGTAGCAGGCCATGGTGCGTCTTCTAAATATGATGCGAGTTCTAGGGTCCAATACATTCGTTACCGAGTTTTAATTTTTCGCAAAAGTAAAATATTCGGTGAATAAACAAATTATTTTAAGGTTATTCTTAGTATAAGGTTATCAACAAGCTATAAGCGCCTATTATTCAGCGTTTTAAAAAGCAGGCGTTTGCGGGTATTCTTGGGCTATAACTGTTTAGGAAGGGAAATTACACATTTTATACTGTTAACCCCAAACCCCTGAAGGGGCTTTAAAGAAATTAACGTCATGTTGAGCCTGTCGAAACATATTCCTTATATAACGGAAGGTCTTCGACAAGCTCAGACTGACAAGTTTAATTATTGAGGCCCAGGGCTGTTTGCGTTAGGGATTATTCGTACTCGTTTTTTGCTTTAGAACTCATGAGGGCTTCGCCGTTGCAGTGAAAAGCCCACAGCGTAGCGAGGACTTGCAACGTAAAGCCCGACCCGACGCAGGAGGGGAACGCCCAAATAAAAGCATGTAATAAAAGCCCTTTAGGGGTTTGGGGTTGACGTAAAATAAGTATCGACATTAATTAGTGAAATTAGTGGCTATGCAGTTAGCAGCACATTATCTATCAGCCTTATTTTACCATCGAAAACAGCAATACAAGCCACAGCCTGTTTTGCATTTCCTGCAATAGGTTGCAGGGTTTGGGTATCGGCTATTTCGAAATAAATCAGTTTTAAATAACCCTCCTTTGTAAATACATCTTCCACAAATTTTTTGATCTCTGCCACGGGGGTTTTGCTCCACATTTCTTTTACCTTAAAAAGTGTTTGCGATATAATTACAGCACGCTTACGTTCATCGGGGTTTAATAACCTGTTGCGCGAACTCATGGCCAATCCATCAGCTTCGCGCACTATAGGGCAGGCAATAATGCGAATAGGAATAGTATGTTTTTCAATAAAATTCTTTACAATAGATAACTGCTGAAAATCTTTTTGTCCGAAGTAGGCGTTTTGTGGCATTACTGCCATAAAAAGCTTATTCACAATAGTTATCATACCTGCAAAATGCCCAGGGCGAGATATGCCTTCCATCACTTTATCCAACGTTCCGAAATCATCTTTCAATGTGGAATAATCTCCATCAGGGTACATTTCTTTTACCGCAGGCATAAACAATACATCACATCCTGCTGCTTCCAGCATGTGCTTATCATCTTCTATGGGGCGGGGATAACGTTCCAGGTCTTTCGGGTCGTTGAACTGGGTAGGGTTTACAAATATGCTGCACACCACCATTTCATTTTCTGCTTTGGCCAGCTTAATGAGCGATATATGCCCGGCATGCAAGGCGCCCATAGTAGGCACAAAACCAACATTAGCCTTCTTTGCCCTAAAGGGATCAAGAATTAAATTAAGCTCTGCAATGGTCCGGGCTAGTTTCACAAGTGTGAATTAAAGGCGCAAAAGTATTTATTTTAGGGAATGGAACACAGATGACACGGATTTGACGGATTGATACAGATAAATTGTTAGAGATTTAAAGGTTACTTTACTTTTGCAACAAACTTAAAACACCACCTATGAGAAGTATTATTAAAGGAACACTTTTAGTATTTATCTTATTACTTTCTTTTTCAGTATTTGCCCAAAGGAAAGTTTTTCTAAAATGGAAACTCCAACCCGGTGAAATTCTTTCTTATAAAACAATAATGGAAGAAATTGACACGACAAAATACAAAGATTTCTCAGTAGATTTTAAAGGTTTTTTTGGTTCACTTGGGCAATTGGCCGATGATAGCAACTTAGATATAAATAAAGAAATTGCAGCAAAAAAATTCATGGGACTCCTTAATAAATATCTTAACAGTGATATGATGACCTACTTAACTGAAAAGAAAAAGGGGCTTATTGATATTACCATGAGCTATAATAGAACAGATACTGCATCCGTAAATACAAAAGATACTTCTGAATACAGAATGAGGGATTTAGCAAAGATGATGCAAATGATGACTAAAAATGTTCAACTACGAGGCTCTATAAATGATAGTGGTTCTGTTGAAAGTTTTTATACTAAAAATGATCAGAAAAATTTAATCGCACTCCTGTTTCAGCTGCCTGCCAAACAAATAAAAGTAGGTGAAAGCTGGCCACTGGATATTCATTTCATATCGATGGACCAGAATTTTAAATGCGATACATCTTATCACAAAAACCTGGTAACGCTTGTTGGCATTAAGAAAGTAAATGGCGAAACAATTGCAGTCTTAAAATATGATGTAGTTGAATTTGTATCGGGAACCTTTGCAAGCCCATTTGAAGGCACCGATAAACCATGCATGATGAAAATAGGGTGTTCAGCGCTTGCAGAGTTTTCGGTTGATAAAGGCCGTTGGATTTCTTATGATGGAATTATGTCACTCGACGCGAGTGGAGTAATGAACTCACATACAACAAAGAAGATTTCTTTACAGCCAAACTAACCTGCTTTACATCACCAAATTCATTTCCACAACTTTTTCAAGTATACCTATCCAAAAGCTAATATAATATACCATACTGTTTTTGAGTTGTTGAAAACATCGAAAAGTTTTTGAAGAGAAAAGGATATTATGATGTTAACTTTGTATGGTAAGGAAATGATAAGAGATAAACTATGAGCGATGAACTGCGGTTGGAAATATTTGGGTTAACTATGAAAATGGAGGAGAACGAAAAAAAGCTTAATTACCGCCAGAAACCGCCACTTTCCGCCAATTATAAAAGCTTCAACATATAATACTGCTTTTATAATCACGAACACGATTAAAAATAAAATAGAGTGAGTAACAAAAAGCCTCAAATTAAGTTGTAATAGCTTTTATATTCACGAACACAATTAAAAATAATATAGAGTGAGTAACAAAAAGCCTCCAATTGAACCACATGCACTTAATATGGAAGAGATACTTCGACAGGCTCAGTATGACGGTAGGGGGTAACAAAATGCAAAAAATATTTATGACTTATTTATTGAAAATCAATCACTTAATAGTGTCTCAGGGGGTATCACCTGCTACCCCCTATTTTAGTACTTTTGCAGTATGAGCGACTGGAAAAAAGACATAGCAACACACCACCATCAATTTGAAGCGGGCATATGGGACGAATCTCAGGCAGATAAGAACCCAATACTTCAGTTTGAGAAATGGTTTGGTGTAGCAATGGAACAAAAAGTATTGGAGGAAAACTCTTTTGTATTATCAACAGCTACACGTAATGGTATGCCATCAGCCAGAGTAGTTTTATTAAAGGGTGTCGATACCAAAGGATTTTTATTTTTTACCAATTACGAAAGCCGCAAAGGAATTGAGTTGCTGGAGAACCCTGTTGCCAGTATGACTTTTTACTGGCCAACATTGCATAGGCAAATACGTATAGAAGGTGTGGTAGAAAAAGTAACAGAAAAAGAATCGAAAGAATATTTTCACTCCCGACCTATAGCAAGCCAGGCAGGTGCATGGATATCGCCACAAAGTAAAACTATTGCAACCCGCACCGAACTGGAAGAAAAACATGCTTCGTTTTTGAAAGAGCACGAGAACAAAGAAATTCCTACTCCTGAACATTGGGGCGGATACCGCATTATACCAAAGCATTTAGAGTTTTGGCAGGGGCGCACCAACCGCCTGCACGACCGAATTGCTTATACATTAGAAGCAGGCAAGTGGAGGATTTACAGATTAGCACCTTAAATAACATTGCCACAGATTCGCAGATTAATCATTATGCTATACAATTTTAACCCACGAATAAATCAACCCAAATTAAATATCTTCGATATTTTGTCATCTGTGAGAATAGAAAAAGTGATTATATCGAATAATTAGGTTTTATAATCAGTAAATCTGTGGCATATAAAATAAACCCGAAAACTTGAATTTGACAGCACAACTAGCTAAGCAATTACGTACAGCCTACTCCGGTGGCAACTGGACAGGCGTATGCCTGAAAGATGCATTAACAGGCCTTACCTGGCAGCAAGCTACCAAACAGGTTAATTCGTTTAATACTATTGCCAAACTCGTTTACCATATAAACTATTACGTTGGCCCAATTAGCAGCGTATTACAAGGAGTACCGCTTGCTGCTCATGATAAGTATAGTTTCGATTGTCCACCTATAACATCTGAGAAAGATTGGGAAGAGTTAGTAAATAAGCTCTGGGCCGATGGAGAAAACCTGGCAAGCCTAATCGAAAAATTGCCTGATAGTAAGCTTGAGGAAATTTTTGCAGATGAAAAGTATGGCACTTATTTAAGAAACATAACCGGTGTTGTTGAGCATATTCACTATCACCTCGGACAAATTATTTTGATAAAAAAGTTAATCTTGTAATTTTAAAATAAATCAATTGAAATTCTATGCCACTAAAGCACCAAAGCACTAACGAACCACACACGAAACATTTTGTGGGATTTAGTGTCCCGATAGTCATCGGGATAGTGTTTTTGTGGCAAAAAATATAAAACAACCTAAATAAAACCCAACCCCATGTGGAAAGAAGAAAATAACAAACTATACAAGAAATTCCAATTCAAGGATTTTTCAGAAGCCTTTGCATTTATGACCCGCGTTGCACTTGCAGCTGAAAAGATGGATCATCACCCAGAATGGAAGAACACTTACAACACGCTCGAAATATGGCTTTCGACACACAGTGCCGGAGATATTGTAACCGAAAAAGACCACAAGCTTGCCAAAGCTATTGATGAGTTTGAGAAGAAAAACTAATTTAGCCGACCTATGAATTACCGTTCCCTGCAAGCAATAAAAACAGATCTGGCATCAGGCAAAATAACTTGCCATAGTTTAGTTGCTGCCTATATAGCGCGTATTGAAAAAGAAAAACACCTGAATGCTTTTTTAGAAGTATGGGGTGATGAAGCGCTTGCACAAGCTAAAGCTATTGATGAAAAAATAAAACAAGGCAAGGCCGGTAAACTGGCAGGGATGGTTATGGGCATTAAAGATAACATCTGCTACAAAGGCCATAAAGTTTCTGTTTCATCAAAAATATTAGAAGGTTTTGAATCACTTTATAGCTCAACAGTAGTAGAACGCCTTATGGCTGAAGATGCCATTATTATTGGCCGTTGCAACTGCGATGAGTTTGCCATGGGCAGCTCAAACGAAAAATCGGCTTACGGTAAAGTACTTAACCCGCACGATAACAAACGTGTGCCCGGTGGTTCTTCAGGAGGTTCTACAGCAGCGGTTGCGGCAGGTTTATGCCTGGCTGCATTAGGTACAGATACTGGAGGCTCTATACGCCAGCCTGCTTCATTTTGCGGCGTAGTAGGTATGAAACCTACGTATGGCAGGGTATCCCGTTACGGAGTATTGGCTTATGCTTCTTCCTTCGACCAGGTTGGACCACTAACAAACAATATAGAAGATGCGGCATTGATACTGGAAGTAATGGCAGGTAAAGATGAATACGATAGCACATTGAACCAAAAGCCCGTGCCTGCTTACAGTGCAGAATATAAAAAAGTAGATACTAAAAAACTACGTATAGCTTATTTAAAAGATTGCGTGGAGCATACAGGACTTGATCCTGAGATTCGTACCCACCTTGAAAAGACAATAAGAGAGTTGAAGAAACAAGGCCATGTAGTTGAACCTGCTTCTTTTCCGCTGACCGATTATGCAGTGCCCAGTTATTATGTACTTACCACAGCAGAAGCATCATCGAACCTTTCGCGATACAATGGTATTAACTATGGCCACCGCAGTTCACGGGCAACTGATCTGGAATCGACCTATAAGAAATCGCGCACAGAAGGATTTGGCAAAGAAGTAAAACGCCGTATTATGCTTGGTACTTTTGTGCTAAGCTCAGGTTATTTTGATGCCTATTATTCAAAAGCACAAAAAGTAAGGCGTTTATTTTCAGAACAAACCGAAGCCATTTTAAAAGATTACGATCTTATACTTTTACCATCTACCCCGGGTACGGCCTTTTTATTCGGGCAAAATGACCAGGACCCTGTAAAGATGTATTTGGAAGATATTTTTACTGTACAGGCAAATATTACCGGATTGCCTGCCATTTCTTTACCTTTGGGTAAACATTCGAATGGCCTGCCATTTGGGGTTCAATTGATGGGTAAACGCCACGATGAGCTTACTTTATTGGCCTTTTCGGAGTACTTAATGAACAGTGCCTCGTGAATATCTAAAAGAACCAAGCCTTAAAAAAGGCATAATTCTTGTTAAAATTGCACTTTTTATATAGTATTGTACAACATTTTTACGAATTAACCGTATATATAGTATGAGGATAATGAAACCAGCGAAGCATATTAGTCTATCACTTGCCATTACTATGGTATTGGCCTGCGGTTTTTCTAAAGCTGCCGTTGTACATAAAAACGGTAAAGCTTTTGGGCCGGGCGATAGCACACAAGTTTTGGCCGATGACCCTATTGCTGCTAATCTTGATAGCCTTTCGGTACTTAATTTTTTTGAAAAAGGATATGATGTAGTTAAGTCTTCTAACTACAATTTCAAGCCCGATTCAATACCTGTTTACAGCGATAAAGAAATAGCAGACCGCTTTAGCAAACTCGATGGACAAACCCCATTCGACTTAGAATACAATAACGTAGTAAAAGAATATGTTGACTTATATGCTATCCGCAAAAAGCAACTTACCTCAAGGGTACTTGCATTAGGCAGGCTTTACTTCCCTATGATGGAACAAATATTAGACAGGTACAAAATGCCTTTAGAGTTGAAATATTTAGCAGTAGTTGAATCAGCCCTTAACCCTACAGCATGCTCTAAATGTGGTGCTCGTGGCTTATGGCAGTTTATGTATACCACAGGCAAGCTATACAACTTGCAAGTAACATCGTATGTAGATGACCGTAATGACCCTTATAAAGAAACCGTTGCTGCCTGCGAATACCTTAAGTTCTTATATGGCATGTTTGGCGACTGGCAATTGGTTATTGCAGCATACAACTGCGGCCCAGGTGAAATCAGCAAGGCTATACGCCGCTCGGGTGGCAAAACAAACTTCTGGGCTATCAGGCCTTACCTTCCTAAGGAAACCCAAAACTATGTACCTGCATTTATTGCAGTAAACTATGTAATGCATTATTCTACTTCACTTAATATTTCTCCAAGTATTGTTAATGCAACTTACTTTGATGTTGATACAGTTGCCGTTCACCAACAACTTTCATTCACACAAATATCAAGCTACCTGAATGTACCTATTGCTACTATTGCTTATTTAAACCCAAGCTACAAACTAGGTGTAATACCTTATAGCAACGATGGAGCTTATACCATTTGCCTCCCGGTATCAAAGGCAGGTACCTTTATTACCAACGAAAAGACTATTTATAACCTCTCTCGTAAAGATACCCTTACAAGTTCGCAGATAATGGCCATGCAGGAATCATCTCCACAAGTGGAATACTATCGTGTAAAACATGGAGAGCACTTAAGTACCATTGCTAATCGTTACCATTGCACCGTTCGTGAACTTAAAGAATGGAACGGCCTTGCAAGTAACAACGTAGAACCGGGCCAACACCTTACAGTTTATGTAAGTCGTGGGCACCATGCAACAACCAGTTCAACTGCAGTAGCATCTAAAAAGACAACAACTAAAAAAGATTATGTAATACAGGCAGGCGATACCTTATGGCACATATCGCAAACCACAGGCATATCAGTAGCTACATTAAAGAAGCTTAACCCGAACAACTCATTGGTACCGGGTACAAAAATTAAGCTCTCGAGTAATTAAGTTTATTTGCTGAGTTCGCTTATGGCTATCCATGCCATAAGTCCCATGCCGGTTTCAAGCGCTTTCTCGTCAATATCGAATGTTGGTGTATGCACCCCTGAAGTAATACCCTTAGCTATATTGCCCGTACCAAGCCTATAGAAGCAAGCAGGTGTTGTAAGTGAATAGAATGCGAAGTCCTCAGATGTCATGCGCTTTTCAAGGGTAACTACATTCTCCTTGCCTAAGTATTGTTCGGCTGCCTTTTGAGCATTGCCGGTTACATTGGTATCGTTTATCAATACAGGATAGCCTTTATCAATGCGCACTTCACAATCGCCACCCATTTCTTTGGCTTTGGTCTTAATGATGTTCCTTATTATCTCATGTGCTTCATTCCTCCACTCTTCATTCATAGTGCGGAAGGTTCCGTCAATAACAACCTCTTGTGGTATAACATTGGTGGCGCCATTAGCCTGCACCTTACCAAAAGCCAACACAGTAGGTATCTCATTCTTCGGATGCTTCATGAACTTGTCATTCAATTCTAACAATATGGCAGAGGCTATAAGTATAGGATTAACATAGCTCGCGGGCATTGCAGCGTGGCCACCTTTACCTTTTACAGTAAGGTATATCTCATCGCACGATGCCATATAGGTTCCACCGCAGAAGCCCACTTTACCTGCCTCTAATGTAGGGAACACATGTTGTGCAACTATAACTTCAGGAGAAGGGTTTTCCAATACACCTTCCTTTATCATAATAGATGCTCCTCCGGGCAAGCGCTCTTCCCCAGGTTGAAAAATGAGCTTGATGGTGCCTTCCCATTCTTGCTTTAGCTCTGTAAGTATCATAGCAGCACCTAGTAATCCTGCCGAATGTGCATCGTGCCCGCATGCATGCATTGCACCACTATTCTTCGATTTGTATGGAACATCATTTTCTTCTTTAATGGGAAGAGCATCCATATCTGCACGCAGAGCAATAGTTTTGCCGGGCTTCTTACCCTGAATAGTAACTACCAGTCCTGTCTTAGCCATTCGCTCTGGTGTCAGGCCTATTTTACTTAAAGCAGTAGTAATATATTCTGCTGTGTTATATTCGTTGAAAGACAATTCAGGGTTAGCATGTATATGCCTCCTCATCTCAATTACCAAATTGAGATGTTGCTTACTCAATGCTTTTATCTTTTCTACTATATCCACTCTCTTGTAATTCTGCATCAAAAATAAAAAAACCCCTGATGAATAATCAGAGGTTTCTTTATTATAGAATAGCTTGATTAATATTTTCCACCTTCGTTCTTGCCACCTAACCCAATTGGGCTTCCTACCCTGGTCATAGCGCAACGGAAACCAATATAGTCGGTTGCCTGGTGTTCTTCAAGGAACCTGCGTGTACCCGGACTCATCCAGAATGCGCGGTCTTTCCATGAACCACCTTTGTAAACGTGGGTCTCATCGCTAATTAAAGTAGTTGTACCTGTTTGGTACATAATTCCGGTTGGATGAGCTGTTTTAGCTCCTTCGCCATCAGGATAGTATATACTTGATGCTACATCACCATCCTGAAAACTTCTTTCGTCAGATTCGTGATAGTTTCTACGTTCAGCTAAATTATCTTCTTTGTGATTCTTATCCACATCTCTCCATTTAACCTGGCCCGGTATGCTTACTATATCACTGTCAACACCATTAAATGCGTATTTCAATGAATCTTGTATTACAATACCGTCCTGGTCTTTAACTTGTGTTTGGTATTGGTTACCCCTGAAAGGCCTGAATTCAAATTCATCATCCGGTGTTAATGGCCTGTAAACGTCCATTACCCATTCGCTCACGTTACCAGCCATACCATAAAGGCCATAATCATTAGGCCAGTATGAATATACAGGTGCAGTTACGTCGGCAGCATCGTTCAAATCGCCTGCAACACCCATATAGTCACCGGCACCTTTTACAAAGTCACCCAATTCTTGTCCCCTGTATTTTTCATCAGGATTACGTGTTGCGTGACCATTCCATGGGTAAATTCTACGTTGGAAAATCAATTCCAATGTGGTGTTACCAACTAAGCCATAAGCAGCAAATTCCCATTCTGCTTCGGTAGGAAGGCGATAGTCAGGTAAAAATATACCGTCTTCAATTTTCACATTACGTGTACCGTTACCAGATGGGTTAAGGTCAGGCAAAGGTTGTTTAACCTGACCTGTCCATTTACCTGCTAAGTAAGTATCAGTATTAAAATAGTCAGCATCAGATGGTGTAGGGTTCCAATCGATTATACCCTCACGAACAAGTATAAATTCATTTACCCTGTCGGTGCGCCATTTACAAAAATCGGTTGCTTGTAACCAGTTAACACCTACTACAGGATAATCGTTGTATGCAGGGTGACGTAAGTAATATCTAACAAACGGCTCGTTGTAAGCAAGCTTATTTCTCCAAACTAAAGTATCAGGAAGTGTTTTAGTATATATCTGTGGATAGTTACCGTTAAACACCCTTGAGGTCCAGTAAAGGTACTCCCTATAGTTTACGTTAGTAACTTCAGTTTCGTCCATATAAAACGAAGAAACAGTTACGCGTCTTGGTACGTTATTCCATTCGTACATTACATCGTCCTGAGACCTGCCCATGGTAAATGTACCACCTTCAATAAATACAAGCCCGGGGCCAGTTTCCTGTTCATCGTTATGAGAAACTTCATAGCCGCCATTCTTTGGGTCATTAAGGTTCCAGCCTGTAACGCTCGATCTCTCGTGCGAGCATGATCCCAGTATCACAATCCCTGCAATACCTAAAAAACTCAAGTGTCTGTTCATAGCTTAATTATATATTTTTATTGAGTACTTATATCTCTCGTTGAATTAGAACGAAGGGCAGTTAAAGGTTCTGAATCCTCTTTTGTGAGGATGACATGAGAATTGAAAAATAAGCGAAAGTTCATGAGAACCTGCAGTCTGTTCTGTAAGCTTAGATATGGTAACATCATAGCTGTAACCCATCTTTACTGTTTTGGTTTGAAACCCGATAAGCAACATCAGTGCATCCTGGTTCCTATACCACAAACCACCCACAATAGGGCCTTTCATAGCGTAAAAGCCAAGGTCGAGTTGTTGAAAATCCTGTTGTTTCTGGAAAATAACGTTAGGAGAAATAACTACCTGATCGTCTTGTATAGAGTGTCCGTTAACAGGTATCATAGCGCCTGCGTGGGCAGTATATTTAATAGGCAATTGGCTGGCACCGGTAACAAAAGATTCGTCAGGTTGAGTAAGGTGATCAGCAGAGAAACCAAAGAATACGTTTTTGCTATAACCCAAAATACCGGCAGAAAAGTCAGGAACACCAACACTTGTACGGGTAGAGTTTTCTGCAGAATTATAAACGAAACCACGTGTGGCATCAATCATATCGCCAAAAGTAAGCTTGCTCCAATCAACACTCTTTTGGTGGTAAGTAGCCTGGAAACCTGCACTTATAGTAAAGGTACGGGTAACAGGTAATTGAAAGGCATAAATAGCGCTTAAGTTACTTGTAGTAAGGGTAGCATTGCCAGCCTCATCTTGTGTAGCTAATATTCCAATACCGCCTGATAATGCATCAATGTGCTGATCGTATGAACCACTATAAGTTACAAATGTGCCCGGTATATTAGGCCATTCATCCCTAAAGTTCATACATATACGGGGGCAATTGGCACTACCTGCAAATGCTGGGTTTAGGTATAATGGGTTAGCATAGAACTGCGTAAACTGCGGATCTTGTGCGTTGGCATTAAATGATATACCTGTTATCAGTGCCATTGTGGCGATTAGTAAAACGTATAATTTCTTCATGGCAGTATGCTGCATTAGAATACAAATATACGAAAAGTTTTATATGATTGTTACCCTATTTGGCATTTTTTGGCCTAACACAATAAAAAAGCCTTGCAAAAGTTATTGCTTTGCATACTTATCGAATCAAATATCCTAACTTTACTCTCTTTATGAGGGGTTATACTAAAATTTAAGATGAAACGGCAATTATTAACAATATTCCCATTTTTATTGATATTCTTTACGGTTAATGCACAATTAAAGCAGAAGCCTGTGCAGGCTGTTGTAAAAAATAGCACGCCTATAACCACACTATTAAAAACAAACACAACCACTGCTGCTATAGCAAATACCAATGGGCTTACAACCCTGCAATGGGAAAAACCACATACTGAAAGCATAGGCAATACCGGAACAACAAAAGTTTTTATTGGCTTTAAAGGAGCAACATACGATGCAGGCATGTCATACCTGCCCGTATATTTTAAACGTATAAAACTTAACAGTTCCACAAATAAAATAAAAGTTGTTCTTGAAAATGAAACTTATATATCTCTCTCGGCAGATGAAACGGCAGCTATAAATAAAAATAAAGCCATTGGTGCTGATATTAAATTAAGCTACAATCTTGTTGCAGACAGAATGCAACCTTATGCCCAACTATCTATTTTACCTATTCGTAAAAATGCATCAACCGGGCAGTTTGAAAAACTGGTTTCTTTTAAAATAAGTGTGCAAGAAAGTACTGAAATTGCCGGAAAAAGATTGAAAAAAGCAAGTTTTGCCTCGAGTTCGGTATTAAGTGGCGGCACCTGGTATAAAATTGGCGTAACTGCAGATGGGGTTTATAAACTTGATTATAATTTCCTGAAGAACCTGGGTTACAATATGGCATCGCTTGTGCCTGCAAACATTCGCATATATGGTAATGGCGGTAAAATGTTACCTACCATGAACAATGCACCAAGGCCTGACGACCTAATGGAAAATGCCGTTTTTGTTCAGGGCAATAGCGATGCATCGTTTCAACAGAATGACTATGTTTTGTTTTATGGTCAAAGCCCCCATACATGGGCACTTGATACTACAGGGAGTTGTGCAAAATACCACCATACTGTTAATCTATATTCCGATACCACTTACTATTTTATAAATGCCGATATGGGTGCGGGGAAAAGAATTGCTGTGGAAAATTCCTTACCAACGGCTACCGATACCGTAAAGTCTTTTGATGATTATGCTTATGTGGAACCAGACCAAACAAACCTGATTCAATCAGGCAATCAATGGTTTGGGCAGTATTTTGATGTTACTACATCATACAATATACCTTTCAATTTCTCCAATATTCTAACATCTTCTCCTGTATATGTAAATACATACTTGGCGTCACGTTATGATATAAGTAACGGCACTACCAGTTTATATACTGCAAGTGCCGGAAGTGGAACTGTGAATATATCGTGTGGGTCGGTAAGTACTAACATTTATTTTGGTATATACGCGACAATGGGTAGTGGTTGTTTTTCTTTTACCCCTACCAGTAGTTCATTCGACATAAATGTTTCAAAAATAACCCCAGGTGCTATTGGATGGTTATATTACATAGAAGTAAACTTGCGCCGTCCCTTATCCATGCCTAATGACCAAATGGAATTCAGGGATGCCCTTTCAGTAGGTAAGGGCAAAGTTTCTTTATTTGATATCTCTACATTTTCACCTTTACAAGTATGGGATATAAGCAATCCTCAAAATGTTTTATCGGTTACTTTAAATAATTCCACGGCAGGGCATTATCAGTATACCTTAGCCAGCGATACCTTAAAACAATACATGGCATTTACCGGCAACAAGTATTTAACAGCCATTGGCCTGGGCAAAGTTGCTAATCAAAACCTGCATGCTTCTGCTCAAGTTGATCTGATTATTGTTGCTAATCCGCAATTTTACTCTCAAGCAATGCAACTTGCAGCTTTTCACAGAACCCATGATAGTCTCAGCGTGCAGGTTGTTACAACTACCCAGGTATATAACGAGTTTTCATCGGGCCGGCAGGACCCTGTAGCTATACGTGATTTTTGTCGCATGTTCTATTCACGCCAAACCAGTTATGCCAACAGTATTAAATATTTACTCTTGTATGGTGATGGCTCCTATGACCCGAAAAACAGGATGGCTAATAATTCAAACTTTGTTGTCACTTATGAATCTGATAATTCATTTGATCCTACGGGTTCGTACGTTACTGACGATTTTTATGCTGTTTTAGAAGATACGAATCATCTTTTAAGCTCTCCGGTAGGTAACCTTGACTTAAGCAATTATACGTTGGACATTGGAGTTGGCAGGCTTACTGTTGATAATGCATCTGAAGCGCAAACAGTGCTGAATAAAATAATAAATTATGAAACAAATTCAGGTGAGCCTGTTGTTTCACCTATATCATGTTGTAACCCTCAAACCCAATACAACATGGGTAACTGGAGGAATACCGTGTGCTTTATAGCTCACGATGGTGATGCTGATATACATGTAGATGAAGCAGAAACATTAGCAGACTCAGTGGCAAATGATTTCCCTAATTTGAATGTAAATAAAATATATCTCGATGCATACCAAATGATTCAGACACCTGGTGGGCCAAGGTATCCTGATGTAAACACAGCTATTGATAACCAAATGAACAAAGGCTTGCTTATTATAAACTACACCGGTCACGGTGGGCAGTTGGGCCTTGCTGTTTCACGCGTACTCACATTCAATGATATTTATTCCTGGACCAATATCAATAAACTTTCTCTTTTCTTTACAGCATCATGCGAGTTTGCACGTTTTGATGATCCTGAACAGATATCTGCAGGCGAGCTTTGTTTACAAAGTTCCACAGGTGGAAATATTGCACTTATGACAACCGTGCGCGATGTTTATTCAGGGGGTAATGCACTACTTAATCAAAACTTCTTCAGTATACTATATACTCCCTTACCTGATGGTTCATTGCCACGCCTAGGTGACTTGTTTACAAATGCAAAAAATTTAACAGGACCTATAATTAATTCGCGGATGTTTGCCCTACTTGGCGACCCGGCTGTAAGGCTTGCTTACCCTAAAAACGAAGTCTATACATCTACAATTAATTCTGTTGCAATAAGCGCTAATCATGACACCCTGAAAGCACTTGCTAAAGTTACTGTAACCGGATATGTGGGAGATAAATCGGGAAACACATTAAGTGGTTTTAATGGTGTGCTTTACCCAACTATTTACGATAAGCCAACTTACGAATTTACACTTGGTAACCTTGGAGGTGTTAGTCCTATTATATCATTTAAAATACAAAAAAATATTGTTTTTAATGGCCGTGTATCGGTTACAAACGGAAAATTTTCTTTTGGTTTTGTAGTACCTAAAGACATTCAGTATAACTATGGTTTTGGTAAAATAAGTTACTATGCTCAAAATGGCTCACAAGATGCTACCGGTAGTTACGACAGCATTATTGTAGGAGGTTCTTCACCTACAGCTTTTAATAATGGCAAAGGGCCCCAAGTAAGGCTTTATATGAACGACAGTAACTTTGCTTATGGCGGAATGACCAATGAAACGCCGCAAATATTTGCCATTATAACTGATAGTAATGGAATAAATACCTCGGGTAGCAGTATAGGGCATGACATAACAGCTGTGCTTGACAATAATACGCAAAACACTATTGACCTGAACCAGTATTACCAGCCTGCACTTAATAGCTACCAAAGAGGTACTGTTACTTATCCACTTTCATCATTAAGTCCGGGTACCCACTCATTGTCAATCAGGGTTTGGAACGTGTATAATAATACTACACAGTCATCTACTGAGTTTACTGTTGAGCCAAAATCGAGTTTGCAATTGCAGCATGTGCTTAACTACCCTAACCCATTTACTACGTTTACAGAGTTCTTCTTTGAACTGAATGAGGTATGCGACCAGTTAAATGTGCAAATACAAATATTTACGGTATCAGGTAAGCTGGTTAAAAATATTGTTAGAACCGTAAAAACAGATAGCTTCCGGTCGCAGCCTATTGATTGGGATGGGAAAGATGACTACGGAGATAAAATAGCCAAAGGGGTATATATATATCACGTTAAAGTGCGCACCAACGAAGGCACCACCACTGACAGCTACCAAAAGCTTGTTATTTTATAAGCTATTTCTATCTTTGTCATCCTTTTTTATTATGGGTACATACTAAGCACGGGCTTAGTGCGTTAATAAGTTTCTACTTTACACTAAATGAAGTTATCGGTAATTAAAAATATAGGCCTCACTGTTTCAATCATACTGTTCAGTAAAAACATTTATGCCCAGGGCCATAATGTGATTGGACAAAGTTTGGCGTCTAATGTCAAT
This sequence comes from Bacteroidota bacterium, assembly GCA_013288345.1. GTDB lineage: Bacteria > Bacteroidota > Bacteroidia > JABEUT01 > JABEUT01 > JABEUT01. The sequence continues at coordinate 82,355 of JABDCA010000006.1, forward strand.
GTAGT
>JABDCA010000007.1 GCA_013288345.1 Bacteroidota bacterium
CTATCCTTGCCGAATCTTTCCGGTCTATTCGTACCAACCTTCAGTTTATATCCAACGATTCGGAAGCCAAAATAATAGCAATCACCTCTACTATATCGGGTGAAGGAAAAACCTTTGTATCTATTAATCTTGCAGGGTTAATAACCTACTCAGGAAAAAAAGTTATAATACTTGACCTTGATATGCGTAAACCACGTATACATACTGCCCTTGGTATGGATAATTCAAAAGGCATGAGCACATTGCTTATTGGTAAATATTCACTTGAAGAAACTGTACAGGTGACAGAATTCGAAAATCTGCACGTAATTACCGCTGGCCCTATTCCACCAAACCCGTCGGAGCTGGTAATAAGCAAGGCGATGGATGACTTATTGGAAGTTCTGAAAAAGAAATATGACTTTATTATTATAGATAATCCGCCTGTAGGCCTGGTAACAGATGGTATTGCTATGCTTCAAAAAGCAGACTACCCTATTTATGTTATGAGGGCCGATTATTCAAAACGCGAATTCGTTCATTTTGTTGACCGCCTTTATTTTAAAAATCACTTACATAAACTTTCATTTGTATTGAATGGAGTAAACTTAAAACGTAATCCTTATGGTTACGGATATTATGGATACGGATATGGATACGGATATGGTTATGGACATGGAAATTACTACGAAGCATAATAATGGAAACAATACAAACACACATCAAAGGGCTGTTTATTATACAGCCTAAGGTATTTGAGGATGACAGAGGCTATTTTTATGAACCCTATAACAAAAAGGTTCTTGCTGACATGGGTATCCTTGATGACTTTCAACAGGATAATCAATCTATGTCTCAAAAGGGCGTATTAAGAGGCCTGCATTTTCAAAATCCTCCCTTTGCTCAATCAAAGATGGTAAGAGTAATACAAGGAGCTGTTTGGGATGTGGCAGTTGATATACGCAAAGGCTCGCCTACTTACGGGCAATATTATGGATTGGAATTGAGCGAAAAAAACAAGACCATTTTATATATCCCCGAAGGTTTTGCACACGGCTTTAAAACTCTTGAAGACAAAACTGTATTCCTCTATAAATGTTCAAGACTTTATAATAAAGCCTCTGAGGATTCTATTCGATGGAATGATCCCGATATTAATATACCCTGGAATATTACGGATCCTGTTTTATCAGAAAAAGATAAAAGCGCTCCGCTTTTTAAAGATTTCAAAAGCCAGTTCTAATATACTATATAATGGCTCTGAACCTACCGCTTTTTTACTTTAGCTATTTTGCATTTGTCTTTGTGTTTTCGGTATTGATGAATAGTCTCTTCCTTAAATTTTCAAGGACCTTAGGAATACGCAAAAGTGAAAACATTGTTCGCTTCAGCGACATACATAAACCGGCACTTGGAGGTATTACATTTTTTATCACTTTTCTTTTATCACTTATTATTTACTCACTTTTTTTTCAGTCACCTAATGTACTTCTTCACTCTGAAACACTGGGGCTACTTGCTGTCTGCACCATTGCATTTTTAATGGGGCTTGCTGACGATGCTTATGACACCAACCCACTTCTAAAGTTTTCAGCACAGGTGCTTTGTGGTGTCATACTCATTTATTCGCATATTTATATACAACTGTTCGAAAACATTTACCTCGACTACTTTATCACTATGCTTTGGGTAGTTGGCATTATGAATGCAATTAACCTGCTCGACAATATGGATGCGATAGCATCTATAGCTTCGTTAAATGCTTTGGTTACCATACTATGCCTTTTAGTTATTGGCAAGCAATCTGAATCTGTATTCTTTACACTCATATTGGGGACATCATCAGCATTATCGGCATTCCTTTTATTTAACTGGTTCCCGTCAAAAATGTATATGGGTGACACCGGCACTCAATTTCTTGGTGCCTTTATGGCAGCAGTAAGTATTTTATTTTTATGGGGCACCACACCCGAACCTATGTTGCCGGCTACCAAACGCATTCTATCTGTTTTACTAACCTTCGCTTTACCTATAATAGATACCACTGTAGTTTTCACAAACCGAATACTAAAAGGTACATCGCCATTTATAGGCGGCAAAGATCATACCACCCACCATCTTTTTTATATGGGCCTTAAAGAACCGCGCATAGCTGTTTTGTATTCTGCCTATTCCGGCTTGTCACTCCTTTTTGTTGTGTTTATAAATAAATACATACAAAACTGGTCTGCGTTATACTGTTCTTTGTTCGCAGCTTATTTCTTTTTATCACTTATAGTTTTCTTTATTATTACACGCATAAAAAAGAAAACTTATGAAGTTTAGCCTTCTCAATAAAATATCTCCTGCAGTTAAAAACAGGATTAAAAACATCCTATTTATAGGCGGAAGTGTTGTGCTTTTATCACTGACAATGGAGCTTCTTAATTCATCTGATAATATCAGCCCTGACAATAATACATTCACACAGACCTATAAAATCTTTTCGGTACCACTACCCGATACAATGAGCTTTGCAGGTGAAAAAGTACCCATGAATCATTTTGGAATACGGGAGAATCTGGAGCAGGAAATGCTTGTAAATACCTACTGGCAATCTCAAACATTATTAATGCTAAAGCGTGCCCACCGTTACTTCCCCGCTATTGAACAAATACTTAAAAAGAACGGCATACCCGAAGATTTTAAATTCCTTGCATTAGCCGAAAGCGGATTTAGTTTCAAAGTTTCTTCGGTAGGTGCATCGGGCTTTTGGCAATTTATGAAACCAACTGCGGAGGCTTATGGATTGGAAATAAACAAAGATGTGGATGAGCGCTATAATATGGGAAAAAGTACTGAGGCAGCCTGCCGTTATTTCAAGGAAGCCTATTCAGAGTTTCATAGTTGGACATTAGTGGCTGCATCCTATAATATGGGGCTTGGTGGCGTTGCACATGAATTGCAAAAGCAAAGGCAGGATAATTATTACGACCTGGAACTAAATACAGAAACAGCAAGGTATGTATATCGTATTCTATCTTTAAAAGCTTTACTAACATCACCTAAGCAGTACGGCTTTTATCTGAAAAATTCTGAATTGTATAATCAATTGCCAACTTTTATAGCACCTATAGATTCCACCATTGGCAACCTTGCTGATTATGCTATAAGCAAGGGCATAAACTACAGGGTACTTAAAATGCTTAACCCATGGTTATTGACTGATAAGCTACCTGATGCCGATAGGCGTATGTATGCTATTTCACTCCCTGTAAAAAATGTTCCCTTTCTTGACCTTGGAGAATACGTAACCTTTGCCGATAGTACTATGGCTGGGGCAAATGCAGTAGATACTATTATAAAAAAAGATGAGGCAAAAGGCAAAATAACTGTACATATAGTAAAGGCAGGAGAAGATATAAAATCGATAGCCAAGCAATACAACGTATCGGTAGAGCGCCTTTGCGCATGGAACTCAATTAACGATACAACCAAGCTCAAAGCAAAAGATGAGCTTATGATATTTGAACAATAAAGTGAAGCAAGAGATTTTAGAAAGGCCGGCCGATGTTATTTCCGCACAGGAATTTATTGAAGTAATTGGTGCCCGCGAACATAACCTGAAAAACATAAACCTGTCGATACCCCGAAACAAGCTTGTCGTAATTACAGGTTTAAGCGGTAGCGGTAAATCATCACTTGCATTCGATACTATCTATGCTGAGGGTCAGCGCCGTTATATTGAAACCCTATCGGCGTATGCAAGGCAGTTTTTAGGAAGCATGGAACGGCCCGACGTGGATAAAATTGAAGGCCTCAGTCCTGTTATATCTATTGAACAAAAAACAGTAAACAAAAACCCGCGTTCAACAGTTGGTACCATTACCGAAATATATGATTTCTTGCGTCTGCTTTTTGCACGTACAGGCGAAGCCTTCTCGTATGTAACAGGAGAAAAAATGGTAAGGTTTTCCGAAAAACAAATTGTGGACCTTATTATGGAAAGGTTCAATGGACAAAAGCTACAAATACTTGCACCTGTTGTAAAAGGCCGAAAAGGCCACTACCGTGAACTTTTTGAACAACTGCGTAAAAGTGGTTTTTCCCGCGTGCGTATTGACGGGGATATGAAAGAAATAAAATCGGGAATGCATACCGACAGGTACAGCATACACGATATTGAAGTACTGATTGACCGGGTTGAAGTGCATGAAGATGCTCAAAAGCGCATTGCCGAATCAGTTACACTTGCCATGAAAACCGGTAAAGGAATTATTACCATAATAAGCGAGGATAATAAAGTACATCACTACAGCCGTTTTTTAATGTGCCCTACTTCAGGAATTTCGTACGACGAGCCTGCACCTAATCTTTTCTCATTCAATTCTCCTTACGGTGCATGCCCTAATTGTAATGGCTTGGGTGAAGTAGCACAAATAGATGCAAAAAAAATAATACCTGATACGCACAAATCCATTAACGATGGTGCTATTGCACCGGTAGGTAAAAGAAAGGATAACTGGATATTCCGCCAGCTAGATGCTATTGGCGAAAAGCATGGTTTCACATTAGATACACCTGTAAGTAAAATACCTGATGAGGCTATACATACAATTTTATATGGCTCAGATGAAATATTGAAAGTGCGCGAAAGCCTTAACAGTAATGCAACCAGTTACGCACTCAGCTTCGAAGGTATAGTTAACTTTATTGACCGCCAAAGGCAAGATAGCGATGCACCAGGCTTGGCAGAATGGGCAGCAGGTTTTATGAACAAGGTTATTTGCCCCGATTGCAAAGGCACACGCCTTAAAAAAGAAGCACTCTACTTTAAAATTGATAACAAGAACATAGCCGAACTTGCATCATTAGATATTATAGCTTTATATAATTGGTTTCTTACTATTGAGGAAAAACTTAGTGCAAAGAACAAAGTAATAGCCAAGGAAGTTTTAAAAGAGCTTCGCAGCCGTGCCCAATTTTTACTTAATGTAGGGCTCGATTACCTGACCCTTAACCGCAGTTCGCGCACACTATCGGGTGGAGAAGCACAGCGCATACGCTTAGCAACCCAAATAGGCTCGCAACTGGTGGGTGTGCTATATATACTCGATGAGCCAAGTATAGGCCTGCACCAGCGCGATAATACTAAACTGATTGATGCATTAAAGCAATTACGAGATATTGGTAACTCGGTAATTGTTGTGGAACATGATAAAGAAATGATGCTGGCATCGGACTGGATAATTGATATTGGCCCGGGTACAGGCATGCACGGTGGCAGAGCTGTTGCTGAAGGTACCCCAGCTAAGTTTGTAAAAATGCCCGGCCTTACGGCAGAATTTCTGCTAGGGAAAAAGCAAATTGCCATACCCGCAAAACGCAGAAAAGGAAGCGGTAAAGAAATAGTATTAAAAGGTGCCAAAGGGCATAACCTTAAAAACCTTACTGTTCACTTTCCTCTTGGTAAGCTAATATGCGTTACAGGTGTTTCGGGTGGTGGTAAGTCATCGCTCATTAATGAAACCCTTTACCCTATTATCAATCACCACCTATACAGGTCAGAGAAAAAACCGTTGGAATATGATTCGATAACCGGAATACAACACATTGACAAAATAATTGAAATTGACCAGGCACCTATTGGCAGAACACCTCGTTCGAACCCAGCTACCTATGTAAATGTATTTGCCGATATCCGCAACTTGTTTGCCGCCTTACCCGAAGCTAAAATACGCGGCTACCAGGCAGGTAGGTTTTCATTCAATGTAAAAGGCGGCAGGTGTGAAACTTGCCAGGGAGCAGGTCTACGCACTATCGAAATGAATTTTTTACCTGATGTATATGTAGTTTGCAATGAATGTAACGGCAAGCGCTATAATAGGGAAACACTGGAAGTACGGTTTAAGGGTAAATCTATAAACGATATATTGAACCTTACTGTAGAGCAGGCTGTAGATTTCTTTTCTGAAATCCCATCTATATCGCAAAAAATAACAACACTCAACCAAATAGGTTTGGGCTATATTACCCTTGGCCAATCATCCACTACCCTTTCGGGTGGTGAGGCACAGCGAACCAAATTAGCAACCGAATTATCGAAAAGACAAACCGGTAATACCTTGTATATACTTGACGAACCTACTACCGGCCTTCATTTTGAAGATATACGCCTGTTGCTTGATGTGCTGAATAAGCTTGTTGACTATGGCAATACAGTAATTGTTATTGAGCATAATTTAGATGTAATAAAGGTAGCCGATCATATTATAGACCTTGGCCCTGAGGGCGGTGCAAAAGGCGGACAAATAATTACCGAAGGCACCCCTGAAGAAATAATAAGGAACAAAAAGAGTCATACTGCCGTATACCTGTCTAAAGAGTTATAATTTTTTAATAAGCAACGCATGATTAACGACGAAGAACAAATTCAGAAAGCCTTTCAGGATAAATCGTGGAATGAGGTAAAGGCCACCGATGCCTGGCAGATATTCAGGGTAATGGCCGAGTTTGTAGAAGGCTTTGAGAAAATGGCTAAAGTGGGCCCGTGTGTATCCATATTTGGTTCGGCACGTACCAAGCCATCGCACCCATACTACAAACTTGCATCTGAAATTGCATTTAAGCTAACCCGCAACGGTTATGGTGTTATTACGGGTGGTGGCCCGGGTATTATGGAAGGCGCCAACAAAGGCGCTAAAGCAGGCGGTGGCAGATCAGTAGGGCTAAACATTACCTTACCTATGGAACAATCGCATAACCCATTTATTGACCATGATAAAATTATAAACTTCGACTACTTTTTTGTACGTAAGGTAATGTTTGTAAAGTATGCACAGGGCTTTGTAGTTCTGCCGGGTGGCTTTGGTACACTCGATGAATTATTTGAAGCGCTAACTCTTATACAAACAAATAAAGTGGCGCACTTTCCTGTTATAATGGTTGGCAAACAATATTGGGAAGGGCTTTTGAAGTGGATTAAAGAAGAAATGATAACCCACGAAAAGAATGCCAGTATTGAGGACCTTGATCTTTTTAAACTAGTTGATACCGCTGATGAAGTAGTGGATGCCATCAACCTGTTCTATAGCAAATATGTACTCAAGCCAAACTTCTAATCAGTATATTTGTCTGTAACTATTGTCAACTTAATATTAAAGCATGCCTAGGCTTTCTGTAATACTTCCGGTTTATAATGAGGCCAAGGGCATCGAATTACTATTCAGCACCCTCGAAAAGGCTTTAAGCAGCTATAGCTATGAAGTTATTGCTGTAAATGATGGCTCTAAAGATTCATCTTGGGAAGAAATGTGCAAAGGTGCCGCTAAAAACACCGCATTTAAACTCATCAACTTAAAACGAAACTTTGGCCAGACTGCGGCTATTAATGCAGGGATACAAGCAGCAACCGGAGAAATATTAATACTTATTGACAGCGACCTTGAAAATGACCCCAACGATATACCAAAGCTTTTAGCAAAGATCGATGAAGGGTATGATGTGGTAAGCGGCTGGAGAAAAGACAGGTGGAAAGGGCAGTTCCTTACCCGAAAAGTACCATCGCTGGCAGCTAATGGCTTAATAAGCAAGATTTCCGGAGTTAAGTTGCACGATTATGGCTGTACACTTAAAGCCTATAAAAGCGATGTAATAAAAGACGTTCGGCTATATGGCCAAATGCACAGGTTTATACCTGTATTTTGCAAATGGCAGGGTGGCAAAGTAACCGAAATACCTGTGAACTACCAGCCACGCCTTTATGGTAAAAGTAATTATGGCCTTTTTCGCATCTATAAAGTAATACTCGACCTTATACTTATAAAATTTCTTGATAAATTCATGCACCGCCCTATTCACTTTTTTGGTGGCGCGGGTATTTTATCCTTTGTAGTTATGTTACTTACAAGCGGCCTGGCGGTTTACTTTAAAGTTACCGGGCAAAAAGATTTCATACAAACTCCACTGCCTACAATTTCTGCTATGTTTATGGTGGTAGGGGTATTAATGATACTTATGGGCGTTCTTGCCGAAATGCTAATGCGAACTTATTATGAAAGCCAGGATAAATTTCCATTTACAATTAAAGAGAAAATTAATTTCAAATGAAGAAATTAAACCTAGGCTGCGGAATTGATTACAAAGAAGGCTTTGTAAATGTCGACTTCCATTCCCATATTAAAATTGATATTCAGCACGATTTAAATGTGGTACCCTACCCATTTAAAGATGGGGAATTTGATTCTATTCTGGCATCGCATGTGCTGGAACATTTAGATAAGCCATTTGTAATTATGACCGAATTACATCGTATTTTAAAAAAAGATGGCAAGCTTCATATAAAAGTGCCTCATTTCAGCCGCGGATTTACCCACTCTGAACACAAAGCCGGGTTTGATGTTACATTCCCTTACTACTTCAATCCATCATTTACCAAATCGGGGTATTATGGGATAGAGTTTCAATTAGAGAAAATGGAATTGCATTATTTCGCTTTTTTTCACCTGCTGCCATATATGGGCGTTGGCAAATTTACAATTACTATTATGCGTTTTATTAATGCCATAATCAATTTTTTTGCCAATCTCAGCCCCGCTTTATGTTCAAGGCTTTGGTGTTTTTGGGTAGGTGGTTTTGAAGAAATTGAATATATATTTATCAAGAAATAGAGTGAGTACTATCGAATCGGGTGATAAAAAAACTGCTGATGCTTTTGCCTCTTCATGGAATAATTTACCCGGCGGTTCGGTATATACAGTGAGCCAATTTGAAGATTGGTTTGCACCAATTACAAAAGCTGATGTTGTTAATAGAACAATTTTAGAACTGGGCTGCGGTAATGGCAGCCTTTTGTGCCATATTACTGCATGGCAACCTGCTTCCATTGAGGGTGTTGATCTGGGTGATTCTGTCCTTTCTTGCAAAAAAAACATGAAGCAAACAGGCTTTACTAATTTCAAGATTACACAATTCGACCTCACCAAATATACTGGAGTTGGCTGTGATGTAGTTTATTGCATTGGGGTTTTACATCATTTAAAAAATCCTGTTGAAGGATTTGAATCAGTTTTAAAGAACACGAAACCAGGAGGCAGGTTTCATTGCTGGGTTTATGCAAAAGAAGGCAATGCAGTTGTTATTTACATTGTTGACCCTATACGTAAAATCGCATCAAAGCTGCCCTGGTGGTTTACCAAATACCTTATTGCAACACCCTTGGTAGTGCCCTACTTTATTTATGCCAAAATAATATCACAATCAAAAATATTTAGTGAATTCCCCCTATATGACTACTCATGTTGGATAGCTAAAAGAGATTTTTTATTCTTCAGGCATGTAGCGTTCGATCAGTTGGTTACCCCCCAAACAGCTTATTTATCTAAAGAAATCATACAGCAATGGCTTCACAAATACCCTGATATAGATAAGAGCAGTACTTATATAATTTTCCGTAACGGTAACTCATGGAAATTCGGAGGAAGGAAAAATAAGTGAATAAATACTTAGATTAATTTATAAAGCATTATGAAGGCAAGAATTTCTTCCCTTTTTTTAAAAGACATATCAAACTGGAAGTACTGGTTGACAATTGCTTTTATAAGCCGCTTTATATTTTTTATTTTAGTTAACCATTTTCGTCAATACAATAGCTTCCCAGGCTTCTGGGGAGGCTTACGCGGAGATAGTGAAGGATATTTAATACCATTCGAAAACTTAATAAGACTAGGCTCTTATACGCCCAATTACCGTATGCCGGGGTACGGAGTTCTGTATTACCCTTTATTATTATTGTTTTCGAAAGCAGTAGCCTGCAATATTTTAATTTGTATTCAATTACTCCTATCTACCTTATCGGTTTATGCACTGGCTTTAATTGCAAAAAAACTCTTTAAAAGCACTACACTCTTTTATATCACATTCATATTATATACATGCAGTATATTTTCAAGCCTTGTCGACCCTGTACTTATATCTGAAAGTTTAACTACCTCTACCCTTATACTTTCAGTATATTTTTTATGCTGTTACTTTAATAATTACAAGGCAAAAGAGCTTATCTTCTCAGGCTCTCTATTAACATGGACTGTCTTTTTGCGTCCTGTATTTGCTCCACTTCTATTGTTATTTTTTGTTTTAGTTGTAATTGAACTGGTACGTTCTCATAAAAAAAATTTACCGGCACTTCTCTTCCTTGTTCCGTTTACAATTGCCGACGGTTCATGGATAACAAGTAATTACATACGTTACAAAGAGGTCATTCCACTTACCAGGACTGTCTACTTTCCCTGGATTGAAAATTCTTATTTAAAACCCATGATAACCTTTGTACAATCTTGGGGAGGCACCATTTGGTTTGTTAACCCCAGTACCGAAATTTCATGGTTCAGTGATAACAAGCCCTGTACCTTCAAAACCGGGGCAAAAAGTGACTCAGTGCCGTATCCAAGCTATATCTATACATCACAATTTAATGCAGATAGCTTAAAGATTCTGAAGAATACAATTATACATTTCACGAGTGATTCAAGCCACCTTTCTGCTGAAGTGAAAGCCGAGTATCAAAAAGCTATAAGTGATAAATTCAATAAATACGCACTATCTGAAAAAACAGAAAACAAATACTGTTACTATATAAAAAGCAATGAAAGAAGATTAAGTACAATGCTCCTAAATATCCACACCGTATCAAAGCTTTTCATTAACAATTACATTTCGCGGTTTACTGCCGGATATTATGCTGTGCTGCTATTCCTTGGTTTACTTGGCTCTTTATTAATGTTTCCTTTTATTTTTAAAGCCTCCCTTAAGAGCATACTCCCAATAATACCCCTCTATACCATTTTTATACATGCCACTATAATTAAAGCAAACGAGAACAGGTATCTGATACCTGCATGGCCCTTTCTGGTTATATGTGCTGCATATACCCTATACTGGGGATATGGTAAACTATTTCCTGTTAAAGATTTGAGTTAATTTAGATATTTCACTTTCATTTGTATGTGTGGTATTGCAGGTTTTGTAGGTAAAGGCAGCGAAGGCGAATTAAGACGCATGATAGATGCCATACGCTATCGCGGGCCCGACCATCAGGGAGCAATAGTAACTGACAATGTTGGGCTGGCACAGGCCCGCTTAAGCATTATCGATTTAAGTGTAAACGCCCAACAACCCTTCTTTACTGCCGATAAATCGGTAGCTATGGTTTTTAATGGCGAGATCTATAATTACCTCGAACTAAAGCAGGAGCTTATCAGGCTTAACAAGTACACATTTCGAACTACATCAGATACAGAAGTGTTACTGTATATGTATCAGGAATATGGTGAGAAGCTTTTTGATAAAATAAATGGCATGTTCGCCTTTGCTATTTATAATTTCCAGAAAAAGGAGTTATTACTGGCTCGCGACCGGATGGGTAAAAAGCCCCTCTACTATTCGGTAATTAATAATACCCTAGTTTTCGCATCCGAACTGAAAGCTATTCTTCAGCACCCATTAGCCACCAAAGAATTGAACTACAACGCCATTAATGAATACCTGACATTTGATTATATACCTACCCCCAACAGCATTTTCAAGAATATCCATAAACTAGAAGCATCCCAATACCTTATTTTCAAAGAAGGCCATATTATAACAAAACAAGCCTATTGGCATGTAAACTTTACTGAACAGAACATATCATTTGGAGATGCAACTACTAAGTTCGACACATTATTAAACAATGCCGTATCGGGTAGACTTATGAGTGATGTACCATTAGGTGTATTTTTAAGCGGAGGACTTGATAGCAGTGCTGTAGCCTATTATGCTCAAAAAAATGCGACATCGAAGATCAATACATTTTCTATTGGTTTTTCAGAGAAAAGCTACGATGAAAGCAGCTATGCAAAACTGGTAGCAAAAAAATTAGGCACCCAACATCATGAAGAGGTTTTGTCGGCAAGTACATCCCTAAGCCTTATACCCGACATAACTAAAAACCTTGATGAGCCTTTCGCAGATCCTTCTATTATCCCCACCTACTTCCTATCTAAATTTACCCGTAAGCATGTAACTGTTGCCCTTGGTGGCGATGGTAGTGACGAGCTAATGGCTGGTTACCCAACGTTCATCTCAGATAAATTTTTAAAGACTTTTGGAGCATTGCCTAAGTCATTGATCAAATCTTTCTCTCAGTTAAGCAATCTATTGCCACGCAGCGATAAAAATATAAGCCTCGATTTTAAGTTAACCCAATTCTTTAAAGGCTTTGAAGAAAGCAGGCAATATGCCCATACACTTTGGTTAGGCAGTTTTACACCATCATTAAAAAATAAATTATTTACAACGACAGCACAAGGTCATATAACTAATGGCAATGGCATTACCAGCATTGATCGCTATTTGAATGATGTCCCTACTGCAAATGAATTTAACCGCCTTTTATATTCTTACTACCGCACTTATTTACTTGAAGATATATTGGTGAAAGTAGACAGAGCAAGTATGTATAACTCATTAGAGGTACGCGCACCATTCTTAGATGTAAATGTGGTTGAGTTTTTAAATACCCTGCCCAAAAGTTATAAGATAAAAGGCTTTACAGGAAAGCTTTTACTGAAAGAGTTGATGCGCAATAAACTGCCCAATGAAATAATTGATCGCCCTAAAAAAGGCTTTGGCATACCTGTTTCATTATGGTTGAGAAATGAGCTAAAAGAAACCATGGAGCATTATCTTTCGGAAGAACGAATAAGCAAGCATGGTATATTCAACTATTCATACATCGACAAACTGAAGAAAGAACACTATTCACTAAAGCAAAATCACCGCAAATTACTGTGGAATTTGCTGGTGTTTGAGATGTGGTACGATAACTTCATGTAAAATTCAATACCTTTAAGGTCTCTATGAAAGTATTAATTACCGGTTGTGCGGGTTTTATAGGTAGCCATGTTTCTGAGTATTTTCTCAGCCAGGGGCACGAGGTAGTTGGCATTGACAATTTTGACACTTTCTATAACATTGAGCAAAAAAAACAGAACCTTAGTACTTCGCTCAAGAACAAAAATTTTACCTTTTTAGAAATTGACATCACCAATAAAGAGGCTCTCAACAGGCTTCCTGAAGGTATAACTGCAGTAATACACCTTGCAGCCAAAGCAGGCGTACGCCCCTCTATAATTGACCCGGAAGCATATTCATTTACCAATATTAATGGCACCCTTCATATTCTGGAATGGATGAAGGCGAATAAGATCAGTAAACTGGTCTTTGGTTCTTCTAGCAGTGTATATGGCAATAATAAAAAGGTACCTTTTACTGAAACCGATGCTGTAGATTTCCCTATTTCGCCTTATGCATTTACAAAAAAGGCGGCTGAATTACTGAACCACACCTACCATCATTTGCATGGGTTTGACATAATCAATCTTCGCTTCTTTACTGTATTTGGGCCACGCCAACGCCCTGACTTGGCTATCAGAAAATTTGTTGATCTTATATCGAATGATAAACCCATTCAATTATTTGGTGATGGAAGTACGGCCAGAGATTATACCTATATCAACGATATAAGAAACGGAATTTATAGTGCATTCAACTATGTTACTTCGAATAAGAATGTATTTGAAATAATTAACCTGGGGAACAACAGCCCGGTAAAACTTAACGAACTTGTAAACTGCATTGCAGAAACATTGAACAAAAAGCCAGTCATTACGCATGAGCCCATGCAACCCGGCGATGTGGATATAACCTTTGCTAATATTGAGAAGGCAAAAAAGCTATTGAACTACAGCCCTTCTACTACTCTACAAGAAGGTATTACCAATTTCGTTAATTGGTATAAAACAGAAGCAATCAAATAAAATAAACGGGACTTAGTCTGCCTGGCTATTGTAAATCTTATCTACCTGAGCCTTATACTTTTCCATTATCACTTTCCGCTTAAGGTCAAGTTTAGGAGTGGTTTCACCATCAGCAACAGTCCATTCTTTAGCTAAAAGCTCAAACTTCTTTATCTGCTCAACGTGGCCAAAGTTTACGTTGTACTTATCCAATACACTTCTGTATAGGTCATGCACATCTTTATTATGGATCAGTTCTTCCTTATTGGTATAGGTAATATTTTTGGCCTTGCACCATGCTTCAAGTTCACTGAATTTAGGCACAATTAAAGCCGCAGCAAATTTCTGCCCATCGCCAATAACCATAATTTGCTCTATGTAACGCGACTCCTTCATCTTGTTCTCGATAGGCTGCGGAGCAATGTACTTTCCACCCGAAGTTTTAAGTAGAGCTTTCTTCCTGTCGGTTATCTTTAAAAACCTGTTCTCAACCATTATGCCAATATCTCCGGTATGGAACCAGCCATCTGCATCAATAGCTTCAGCAGTGCTATCAGGCCTTTTATAATAGCCCCTCATTACATTGGGACCTTTACAAAGTATTTCACCGTCTTCAGCAAATTTTACTGTCACACCCGGTATAACAGGGCCAACAGTTCCAAAGCATGAACCATTGGGTTCAAGTGTATTAACAGCAATAACAGGAGATGTTTCTGTAAGTCCGTATCCTTCTAGTATAGGCATATTAGCTGCCCAGAAAATTCTGGCTAAACGGGGTTGCAAAGCTGCACCACCCGAAACGACTAATTCTAAATTACCACCAACCGCTGCTGCCCATTTGCTGAAAACAAGTTTGCGGGCAAGTGATAATTTGTGTCCGTACCACCAACCATTGCGGCCATCATGTTCAAATTGTGAACCTAAACCCACAGCCCAAAAGAAAAGCATTTTTTTAATGCCTGTAAGAGTATTGCCGGTAGCCATTATCTTATCTACTATTTTTTCGATCACACGTGGTACTGCAACAAAAACGTGCGGTTTCACCTCTCTCAGGTTATCACCAATGGTATCAATACTTTCAGCATAGTAAATGGCAATACCCGAATACTGATATAAGTAATTGAGCATACGTTCGTATATATGGCAAAGCGGCAAAAAACTTAACGCTTTGGCATAAGGCTTTATAGGTACGTACGGGTGCGAAGCAATTAAATTGCTGACTATATTATTATGCGTTAGCATTACACCTTTTGGTGTGCCTGTTGTGCCCGATGTATAAATAAGTGTAGCCGTATCTGATGGCAGAACTGCCTTCTTTAGCTCTTCCAGTTTTGCGGGTTGTGGGTTTTGCTCTCCGAGCTTCAATACTTCAGTCCAGTGTGGTGCGCCAGCTACTTCATTAAACGTGTACACATTCTTTATAGCCGGAATGTTCTTTACAATTTCCTTAACGCGTTTATATAATGCCTCATCAGAAACAAAAACATATTTTACTTCCGCGTCCTTAAATATAAACTCATAGTCACTATCACTAATGGTAGGATAAACAGGTACGTGCATCACTCCAATCTGGAGCATGCCAATATCCATATAGTTCCATTCGTGGCGGTTGTTAGTAGAAATGGTTGCAATGGTATCGCCTTTGTTCAGGCCCATAGCCAACAAGCCATAACTTATCTTTTCAGATCTCTGTATAAACTCTTCAGTGCTTACAGGTATCCATTGGCCTTTTATCTTATTAACTAAGGCATCGGGTTTTGGATACTTTTCGTGCTGCCAGTATGGAATATCAAATAACCTTGTTGGCTCCATTCCTAGAAACAGTATTTGTTTTCAGCAAGCATTTTGGTAGCTATACGGCGGCGTGCATCTTTGGTATTGAATGCATCGGTCTTGGTAAAACGCTTTAAGCCCGAAAGCATAATACGTTGTTCATCACCTTCTGCAAACGAACAGATAGCATCTTTACCTGCCCTGTTGATCCTGTCAGCAGTATCAAACAAGCAGGTACGCATCATATCAAGCAGCAAAGCACATTCTTGTTCGCCCTTCATGCTCACAAGCTTCTCAACGCGCAATTGCATTGATTCGGCCACATATATTTCAATAAGCATATCTGCAATGTTCATTACCACTTCCTGTTCAGTGCCGAGCTTTGTCATAAGCTTTTGCACGGCAGAACCGGCAACCATCAAAGCAGCTTTCTTAAAGTTACGTATGTATTTCTTTTCAGCAGCAAACAAGGATGTATCCGGCTCGCCAAAATCAGGTATCGACATAAGTTCACCCGAAATTTTCATTGCAGGGCCCATCAGGTCGATCTCACCTTTCATAGCACGTTTTATCATCATATCAACTGCAAGCATACGGTTGATCTCGTTGGTTCCTTCAAATATCCTGTTGATACGTGCATCGCGGTATGCCCTCTCCATAGGTGCATCAGCCGAGTACCCCATACCACCATATATCTGTACACCTTCGTCAACTACATAGTTCAATGTTTCCGAACCAAATACCTTCATAATGGCAGCTTCAACAGCATATTGTTCAATACCTTTCAGTATTGCTTTGCCATGTTCCATACCACCTTCTGTAAGGCCTTCAATTACATCTTCCATATTGCGGCTGGCGCGATACAAAGCAGATTCGCATGCAAATGAACGGATAGCTTGTTCAGCCATTTTATGCTGAATAGCACCGTAAGTACCAATTGCTTTACCAAACTGAATGCGTTGGCCTGCATATTCCACAGCTTTTGTAATTACTGTTTTGCAAGAGCCTAATGCAGCGGCAGCCAATTTAATACGGCCTACGTTCAATATGTTAACTGCAATCTTAAATCCGTTTTCCCTTTCCGACAGTAAATTCTCTACAGGCACTTTACAGTCGTTAAAGAATATCTGGCGGGTTGAACTGCCTTTAATACCCATCTTGTGTTCTTCTGGGTTAAGGGTAATTCCACCAAATGTTTTTTCAACAATAAAAGCGCTCAGGTTTTTGTCATCGCCTATTTTAGCAAACACCACAAATACATCTGCAAAACCACCATTGGTAATCCACATTTTTTGACCGGTGATAGAATACGATTTACCATCAGCTGATAATGTAGCTTTTGTTTTGCCTGAGTTGGCATCAGAGCCCGAACCCGGTTCGGTTAAGCAATACGATGCTTTCCATTTGCCTGAAGCAAGGTTAGGTAAATATTTTTTCTTTTGTTCTTCAGTTCCGTAATATAAAATTGGCAACGTACCAATACCAGTGTGAGCCGATATAGCAACAGCAAATGAATAGCCAGAACCGATTGCTTCGGTAGCAAGCATACCCGTAAGGAAGTCTTTTTCAAATCCTCCGTATTGTTCAGGTATATTTAAACCCAATAGGCCAAGTTCAGCGGCTTTGTCAAGTATCTTCACCATCAGGCCTTCTTCCTGGCTGTCTATCCTGTCCATTATCGGCCACACTTCTGCTGCCAAAAATTCGTGACACGATTGCGCGATCATACGTTGCTCTTCGTTCCATTCTTCAGCGATAAATATATCCTGATAAGAAGATTCTTTTACTAAAAATTCTCCGCCCTTAATGGGGGTTTTTACTGCGGTAGTTTCCATGGTATTAATATTCAGATATTAGGTTTAAATATAGGTATTTTAGTTTTAATTCAAAAGTTCATAAACGCCTGCTGCACCTTGGCCGGTACCAACACACATGGTAACAATACCATATTTGCTTTTGCGACGGCGCATTTCATTAAACAACTGTACCGAAAGTTTTGCTCCGGTACATCCCAGCGGGTGGCCCAATGCAATCGCTCCACCATTTACGTTCACTATTTCAGGGTTAATGCCGAGTGTTCTTACAACAGCCAATGATTGCGATGCAAATGCTTCGTTCAATTCAAAAAGGCCGATATCGCCTAATTTCAAACCTGCCTGTTTCAATGCTTTAGGAACTGCTTCGACAGGACCAATGCCCATAATACGTGGAGGTACACCTGCTGCTGCAAACGATACAAGGCGTGCAATAGGTTTAAGGTTCAATTCTTTTACTTTCTTTTCTGACATTACAATTACAAAGGCTGCTCCGTCAGATGTTTGTGATGAGTTACCGGCAGTTACACTTCCATCGGCAGCAAATACAGGCTTAAGTTTTGCCAATGCATCCAACGTTGTGTCAGCACGTGCACCTTCATCCGTATCCATTATATACTCCCTGTTTTGCTTCTTACCTTTTTCATCCATGTAAGTCTCTTTCACTTTCACAGGTACAATTTCATCTTTAAACTTGCCTGCCGCAATTGCTGCAACAGCCTTCTGGTGCGATGCTAAAGAAAAGGCATCCTGGTCAGCACGCGAAACTTTATATTCATTCGCCACAGCTTCTGCCGTAGTGCCCATGCCCCAATACCAGTCAGGGTGTGTTAAACCAACCTCAGCATGCGGAACAATTCTCCAGCCACCCATTGGTATAAGCGACATAGATTCTGCCCCACCGGCAATGATACAATCGGCCATACCTGCACGAATCTTTGCACTTGCAATAGCAATAGTTTCTAAGCCCGATGCACAATAACGGTTCACTGTCATACCCGGAATTTTATCGGTATCGAATGCCATGAGTGATATTAATCTACCCATGTTAAGGCCTTGTTCAGCCTCAGGCATAGCGTTACCTACTATCAGGTCATCAATATCTTCCTTTTTAAGGTTGGGTACCGCTGCCAGTAAATGGTGTAATACACTTACTGCAATATCATCGGGGCGGGTAAAACGGAATTTACCTCTTGTTGCTTTGCCCACTGCCGATCTGTATCCAGCTACTATATAAGCCTCCATAATAATTGTTTTTAGAATTTAATTTCTCAAAATTTTTCCTCCGGTCAATATGCTTTGAATACGCTCTAGCGTTTTCTTCTCTCCGCAAAGCGACATGAATGCTTCCCTTTCCAGGTCGAGCAGGTATTGCTCAGATACCAATGTAGGCGCTGAAAGGTCGCCACCGCAAATTACATAGCCCAGCTTCAACGATATCTTCTTATCGTGTTCTGACATATAATGGCCTTGCAGCATAACATCGGCACCAACATATACCATACCTAAACCTTGCTTACCCAATACTTTAATATTGGTACGCTTAATTGGTTGAGTATATCCTTCTTCAGCGATTCTGATTGCAGATGCTTTAGCATCGGTAAGTAAGCGTGAACGGTTCATGGTTACCTCGTCAATTCCTTTCCTGAGGTAGCCTAAGTCAAATGCTTCGAATGCTGAAGTAGAAACCTTTGCCATACCTATGGTAAGGAATTTCTCGCGCAGCATAGGCAATTCAACATCACCTTCGGTAAACGAATCAGATAAACGAACGGCCATTTCTTTTGTTCCGCCGCCGCCAGGGATAAGCCCTACACCAAATTCTACAAGCCCCATGTATGTTTCAGCATGTAGCTGTACTTTATCAGAGTGCATCGACATTTCGCAACCACCACCTAATGCAAGGTTATGCGGAGCCACTACTACCGGTATAGATGAGTATCGCAAGCGCATGTTTGTATTCTGGAATGTGCGGATAGCCATATCCAGTTCTTCCCAGTCTTGTTCAATAGCCATGGTGAATATCAATGCCACATTCGCACCTGCAGAAAAATTATCTCCTTCGTTCGATATTACCAATCCGCGGAAATCTTTCTCAGCTAATTCAACAGCTTTGTTGATGCCCTGTATTACTTCGCCACCAATAGAATTCATTTTGGTATGGAACTCAGCGTTCAGTATTCCATCACCAATATCGGTAATGGTAACGCCTGCATTCTTCCAAACCGTTTTGTTGGCTCTGAAGTTATCGAGCAATAAAAATGCTTCGGTACCCGGTATAACTTTATAAGTGCCCGAAGGAATATCATAATATTTACGGGTGCCATTTTCTATTTTGTAAAAGGAAGTGCAACCCTTTTTGAGCATATCGTAAACCCAAGCTGCAGGCTTTGTTCCTGCTTTCTCCATCATATCAATAGAAGCCTGAACACCTATAGCGTCCCATGTTTCGAATGGGCCGAGCTGCCAGCCAAAACCGGCACGCATAGCATCATCGATACGGTAAACCTCATCCGATATTTCAGGTATGCGGTTAGATACGTAAGCAAACAAACCAATAAATGAAGTGCGGTAAAAATCACCTGCTTTATCTTTTCCACCTACCAGTACTTTCATACGGTCGGTAAGCGAATCAACCATCTTAGCAGCTTCCAGTGTTGCGAACTTCACCTTCTGGCTTGGTTTGTATTCAAGTGTGTTTAGATCGAGTGCCTGTATTTCGCTCTTGCCTTCTTTGCTTTTCACTTTCTTATAAAAGCCTTGTCCTGTTTTATCGCCCAGCCATTTGTTTTCGGCCATTTTAGCAACATACTTAGGCAGTTCGAACAATGCTTTAGCTTCGTCGTTTGGCACATTGGCCTTTAAGCCACCTGCCACATTCACAAGCGTATCAAGGCCTACCACGTCGCACGTACGGAAGGTAGCAGACTTAGGCCTGCCCAATGCAGGGCCGGTAAGCTTATCTACTTCTTCTACTGTAAGTCCCATTTTTTCAACCAAATGGAACAGGGCCATAATACCGTAAACACCAACACGGTTGGCAATAAAGGCAGGAGTATCTTTACAAAGCACAGTGGTCTTGCCTAAATGCAGATCACCATAGTGCATTAAAAAGTCAACTACTTCAGGATCTGTTTTAGGTGTCGGAATAATTTCCAACAGCTTTAAATAACGTGGCGGGTTAAAAAAGTGTGTGCCACAAAAGTTCTTTTGGAAATCATCGCCCCTGCCTGCAGCAAGCATGTGCAAAGGGATACCGGATGTATTACTTGTAATAAGCGTACCCGGCTTCCGTACTTTTTCTAATTGATCGAATACTATTTTTTTAACCGCAGGGTTCTCGCTTACTACCTCTATTATCCAGTCGCAGGTGGCAACACCGGCAATATCATCTTCGAGGTTACCTGTTGCAATGCGCGACAGGAACGCTTTATTATATATAGGAGAAGGATTGCTTTTAACAGCACCCGCAAGGGCCTCATTTACTATACGGTTGCGAACCGCTTTATCGGTAAGGATTAATCCCTTCTTTGCTTCATCATCTCTGAGTTCTTTAGGAACTATATCGAGCAACAATGCCTGAACACCAATATTGGCAAAATGACAGGCAATGCGTGAGCCCATTACACCTGAACCAATTACGGCAACTTTTTTTATGGTCCGCTTCATACTTATAATTGTCTTTATTTCCCGCAAATTTAGCTTCTTTTCTTTAGCTATGGAGAGGTATTTTTAGTCCTCCCCAATGGGGAGGATTTAGGTGGGGCTGACAATGAAAATAACAATAGAAATTAACAATAACCACCTTCTGAAAGCCTCTATTGGCAATGCCTCCATTGTTAATAACAATGAATAACAATAGAATTGAAAATTAGGCTTTAATTATTTGGAAATCAGCATGTTAAATATAAGTATTTGACTATTAGCATATTACGCAAATGAACCATCTGATTGCAGAAAGCAGTAAAATGAAATAGTAATACCTATATTTACATTAAACTAATTGTATTTGGATAATGAAAGTGATTATGAAAACATGTTGTATCATCTTTCTGTTTTCATTTACCATTATTTGTATTCACGGATGTGCAAGTTCAAACAAAACATCTAAGAATGTTCTAAATAGCAAGCATATGCCGACAAAGTTTTTGTAACTTCAATTGCATATAGCCTCATTTAGAAAGAAAATACGCCACCGCATAAACCACTCCAATAAAAACTGCTACTGCAATAATTAAAAAAATCATTCAAGCTTAGTTCCATATATTGTAGTATTCTGAGACTGAAGCACAATTTGTCTTCTGTTTATTTTAACACTAAATGGACCATGATAAACAGTTTTCATCATATAGTCCCAAGTGACAGCAACATTTCTCATAATATGAGTTGTATCTGATTCATGCAATACTAAGCTATCACTTATTACATGCCAATTACAAGTAATGGATGAACAATTAATACCAGGTAAATTTAAGTCGTGGTAAAAGCTCATTTGTTCATTACATTGAGAACCACCTAAAGGAACAATAACTATCCGTTGATCTGTAGATTTAGGCTGATATGATTTACCTTTATAAACAATTTCATTTATACACCATGAAGTATCTTTTAGTTGCTCTGAAATTGTTGGCCTCATTATAAAATAAAACACAGTACATATAATACCTATAATAATTGCAATTGCAATTATTAAAACCATATACCTTTTTTCAAGTGGTAGTTTATTAATGATCGGTATCTTTTGGGTAAAGCGTACAACCTTAGTTACCTGTGTTTCATAATTTCCATCATCCTCTATATTATAGCCCAGTTCTTTCATAATGGGTATAACAAGCTTAATATCGTTTTCGCGTACCTGCACTTTCACTCCGCCAATAACATTCCCGTAAAAAACATAAGTGGTAGCAGTAAGCTCATCTTTTATGTTGCAAAGTATTCCATCCGACTCTAACCTTCCTTTGAGCATGGCAGCCTGATGAGCATATTGAAAAGCAGCTATGGTTACCCAGTCGTTCATTATTGCAAGTTTACAAAAATATAGTGATTCAGTTTATATCTGTCGAGCCCAAACCCCTAAAGGGGCTTTGAAAAATACGATGTCGTGTTGAGCCTGTCGAAACATATTCATTGACACTTCGATTTATCTGGCGATAGACAGGCAAGCTCAGTGCGACGATCGCTAAAGCCCCTTTAGGGGTTTGGGGTAAAATGCAAAACGAAAAACCCTAATTAGTTTGTACCCTAAACTATTTAGTTTGTTAATTAATGTGAAAAACTGAAACAGGTAGAATGAATATGCGTAGACCCATATATAAAACCCAATCATCATGAAAACTCTAATTTGTTTACTCACCCTAATTACCGGTATTAAAATTGCTACTGCACAAGACACCATTATTCAAACTGACGGAACCAAAACCATTGCAGTGGTGCAGGAAGTAGGAACCTCAGAAATAAAATATAAAAAATACGCCACATTGCAAAGCAGCCCGGTTTACGATATTTCAAAATACCAGGTAAGCGCTATACACTATGCCGATGGCACCAACGATGCATTTCCTGCTTTGGCACCTATACCTCAACCTGCACCTGCCCCTATACCACAAAGCACCTACGTAACCACCACCTATAATCCGGATGGTACTGTTACCACAACGCCCAGCAACCTTACCGGTGCTACTATTTACTATAGTGCAGTTGTATCTCCTTTAACACCTTACGATAACAGAAGTATTAATGACTATTTTCAGAACAGGTTTTCACAGGAAGGCAACGGTACTATTAAGCTGAGCAATGGCAATACCGAGATGTATAACTTTGCAATGGGTGGTTCGCTTATATTCAACAAACAGAATAACTGGAGTTATGAATTTCAGTTTGAAACGGCACCCCCTGCCGCTATACACGATACTGCCAACTATGCTAATGGGGCATCAGGCAACCTGGCTATTTCATACTTTTGCTTAAACGACGCATTGCAATATTTAAGAGGTACAGATACATCGAACAGGTTTCAAATTGGTGGCGAATTGAGTGCTGACATTGGAATTTTTAGCGGAACGGAACATGATATAACATATGAGGGAGGCAGTTATCCTACCACCAACAGTGTTTTATACGACGGTATGCAGTTTGGCTGGCACGCTGCCGCTGTAGCCAAATACTTTGTTGGCAAATCGAAGAACCTGGGATTCGAAATGAAGTTAGGCTACAGGAACATGTACCTGAAACAGGCCAATGAATTTGACGGAACCGGCAGCCCTGTAAATTTCAATGGCCTTATGTTTAGCATGGGGCTTACCTTACAATTTAAGGCGCAGGCAACTGTATGTGTAAATTGCTACGATTATAATGGGTAGTACTTACAGTTCTATATTTAAAACAAAAAAGCCCTGCAGTGTGCAAGGCTTTTTTGTTTAAGTAAAAAGGGTAGACTATTTGTTCACTTTTGCAGCGAGGTCAGCACCAGCTTTGAACTTTGCTACTTTTTTAGCAGCAATCTTGATGGCCTTGCCTGTCTGAGGATTTCTTCCGTTACGAGCTGCACGTTTAGCAACTGAAAAAGAACCGAAACCAACTAAAGCTACACGGTGTCCAGCTTTAAGGGCTTTGGTTGTCTGAGTAACGAATGCGTCGAGAACTTTTTCTGCAGATGCTTTTGATAATTTAGATTCAGAAGCAATTGCGTCTACTAATTCTGCTTTGTTCATTTGATTTGGTTTTTAAAGGTTAAACGGTTAATTAATTAAGACGAATATATATTAATTCCCTATAAATAGCTAACTCTATGGGTGCTTTTTTCTGAAAATGTTGAAAAATAGGGCTTTTTGTTAATAACTCAACGTATAAAGCCCTGTTTCAGCCATGTTCAGGCCTTTTCAATTCACATCCATTCCTTTCTCAGCATTTTGCATTTTATGTCCGCCAATAGGGAATAGTAGCTTGAAGCCAACATTCCTACCCATATTATATATACCTTGGTTTTGATTGGTTACAGTAGCCACTTGTCCGTTGTACGACAGAAAATACTGAGCCAGGTTTAAATGATCAACATAGGCAAGATTCATAAGGTTAGTACAATTGATATAGAACGAACAAATTACACTACCCGTTTTGGGGTTGACGAAATTGGTACCTATTCCTGCATTGTATAAACTATAGTCTTTAGATGGAAGTTCGGTATAAAGCGCACTGTAAATATTATTCTGCGCCCAGTATTGTGCACGTTCAACCTTTATGAAAGTTCCCCTGAGTATTGAATTATGCCTGTCTTTAAATTTAAACTTAACCTCAGTTGTTAAATGCGGGGCAGGTGTCCAGGGAACGTGATCGGTTGAATCTGTTTGATTGGGAAGAAAAGAATAAATATAGGTGAACCCGTTATTTATTTCAAGCCATTTTGCATCGGCAGGATGAATATTAAAATATCCTGATACCCCTGTAATTATGGCAATATTAGATTTAGTAGGATATACCGGAAAACCCGATAAGCTTGAATCAGTTCTGTCAGCAAATATGAAGTTGTTTATATAATTATAAAACGCATCCGCTTCAAAACTGATATCCTTTCCATTATTCCCGTATGCAAAATCTACTTCGTAACCCTGTTCGGCCTTTAAGTTAATGTTTCCTATTTGAAAAGTTTTAGTACCAATATTCAACCCATTGCTTGTTAATTCATTGATGGCCGGAGCACGGAAGCTCTTTGAGAAATTGAGTTTTATATAATTATTGCCGGGTAATTGGTATGATGCTCCTATACTACCTGATGGCCCGCTGTATGTATTGTTAAATCCCTGGAACTGTTCTATCGCTCCTTCTGTTCCAATTGGTACCTGTTTTTGTTCAGGCGTGCCGCTGTTTATCAAATACATTGATTGTCCTATAAAATTTGTCATATCATAGCGCAATCCTCCACTTAACGTAAGGTTTTTGAAATCCTTTTGCAAAATGGCATATCCTCCAATCTCAAAATCTGTGTAATTGGGAATTTCAAAATTGGCTATATAAGGTGCCGGTGGTTCAGGGTAATTATTCTCAAATTCATACGTACCATTAACTCCTGTAGTAAACTTAAGGCCTGAATTTTCTCCGGTAACCTGGTATTTTAAAGAGTATGGTATATCATTTACAACCATATTTCCCTGACCAATGGTCCCGGTGTCTATGTCATGGTGTTCACTTCGGGTAAATCCAATATCCAACCCTATTCTTCCCTTACCAGCATTAAAGCTGTTTTGCCACCATGTTTGGTATTCATTCAAAATCTTGTCACTGGCTATGTCAGCATTATACGACAAGAAATCGGCCCGGGTCGGGTAAAGCTGTCCATTTTGCGGGGCATCAAACATAAACCTCCCGGTACTATCACGGTTACCGTCGGGCACTTCTATTCGTCTGTGAAGCGCACTTACAGTCAAGCGGGTATAACCCCACGATTTGTTCAGGCCAATGGTTAATCTTGCATTCTGCTGCTGCCAGGCGGTTCCCCAAACATACCCGTCCTTGGGGTTCCAGTATGCATGTGCTTCTTCTGTACTTACCCGCAGGTTCCATACAAAGCCATTATTGTTTCCTCCTATGTCTTCTGAGTTTCCTATCAACCCGTTATTCGTTTGATATTCTGTCAGCACACTGCCTTGTACAGTTCCGTTTTCGGCAAAGGGTTCCGATTTAAAACTAATAACTCCTGCCTCGGCACTGGCACCATATTGCAGGGAAGCAGGCCCCCTTATAATTTCGGCATCGTATACTGCATAGGGGTCAATCAAGATACCATGATCATCGCCCCACTGGAAATCTTCCTCTCTTTCTCCATCCATAAGTACTAAAACACGGTCGAACCCTAATCCATTAATTTGTGGTTTGGTAGTGCCCGGCCCTTCCATTGTTTCATTTACACCTGGCTGTTTAGCTATAGCATCAATAACAGTGCTTGAAGTTTCCTGCAGCATCATATCATGCGTAACCAATGTAACAGGCATTGGCGAACGCTGTGTATTAGTAACATTACCAAGCGCTGTAATTACCACTTCATTACCGGAACAGCATGAAGCCCCCATTTTACAATTGCAGGTACAAGTTGAATTATCCTTTTTGGTTACTTGTTGAGTTAAGGTAGCATAGCCTAAAATCTTTACCTCCATTTCGTATGTGCCATTGGGCATTGATGTCATTTTAAAATTCCCGGCTGAATCGGTTGTAGTCCCCAATTTAAGCTCAGGAAAATAAACCGCTGCACCCGGTATTCCCTGGCCACCGGCAGAGTCAACAACAGTGCCACTTAAAGACTGGGCCGCTGCAATGTTGGCAAATACCAGCAACGATACCAGTAACATAATTATATACTTCATATAATAAATTTTAATCCATCATTATTTATGGATAATTATCAATTCGAATTAAATCATTTTTAATACATATAGCATGCATGCTATATGCTTAATGGTATTACCAAACTATAGGCCGGTAATACACTTATTTTAATAAACGAAACACTTATGCGCAGGGCGGATGGAAAATAGACGCATTCACTCCCGATTGAAGCGAACAGGTATATGCCGAAAGAATACTTATGCCTTCACCAACATTATTATTAATATGTATGCTTATAGGAGAACCAAATAACTGAATATCGTTTTTAATATCGGGCACAACAGGAGTCCTTTGCTTGGCATCATCATCAGCCAGTTTCTTCTTCAGCAAACATTTGGCACAGCAATGCATTTCGGGCTTGTCCTTATTTACGCAATACTGTTCGGTAAGTTGTTTTTTATTCAACTCGTAATAGCCAACAATAAATACCTTGCTGAAGTTGACCGTTAAAAAGGAAAACAATAATACTATCGATACTATGCTTTTCACTTCATGAGTTTGTTAGAGCAAATGTATGAATTATATGAATAGAAAAAAGCAACCACAGAGACACGAAGATCACTGAGTTTCACGGAGGTTAAATTCTCAATAATTTAATAAGAAAATATCAAATGATAAAATTTGGGCATTTATTCACAAGTGATTAACTCTCACGCGAAAAACACTATCTTACTATAAACATGTTATTCATATCCATTTTAGGTTTCCTGAAAGTTTTGTTTTATATTTGGAAGAAGAAACCCATCAATCACTTGTATCATGAAGATTTTATTTTTTTCAGCATTAACCATTATTGCTTTACTATTCTATTCCTGTCAAAAACAAGAAACATCTAATAATGGCGGTGGCAATACAGTCTACCTGACACCAACAATGAGTGCTACCGTTAATGGCGCTCCTATTGTATTTATTGCAACACTTAATGATACATGGTTCGCAAACGAAGAAGTTGTACTGGACGGTGTATGTAAAGATTTCGAAATAAAAATCTGGTTGCCTGTACCTACAGATACCGTAACGCTTAAACTGAATAGCGGAAATATTGCTTCAGCAGAAATAGATAGCAGCAACTATGTTTATAATATTCCCGTTACAGGAAATTTTGGAACAGTAACAATAACATCATTTAATCCGAACAATGGTGCTTTTAGTGGTATTTTTAATTTTTCTGTTGATCATTCTGTAGGCAAGCGAAAAGTCGTTGCCAATGGGGTGTTTTCTAACTTCTAGCTTGAAGCAATTATTCAATTCTCTCATAATATAATGAAGCAACTATTTTGTGGCTTTCTCTTTATCTTAGCCTCATTTGCTGTCAAGGCACAGTCACCTGTTAAGCATGATAGTGCCACAATTATTTTTAAAAATGTATCGAAAGATACTATGATACGTGTTCAGGCTATTATAAAAAACCAGTGGATGTTTACAAATAACCTTATGCCTAATGAAGAATACAGCCACAAGATATGCTCAGATAGTACAATTAAGGGTCAACTTGTGGATATATACCGGTTTACCATAGCCCTGCCACGTGATGGAAAAGCCTCAATTTCGCCGACAGATTATTTTGACCAGGTAAGTAAAATGGATATTACAACTGGCACCTATATATACTATATAGGTATCGACCCGAACGAAGGTGGCAGCTTAGACATTAAATTAAAAAAGATAAAGTAATTCAGATTTAACCTCTGTGGCTCTTTGTGCTCTCCGTGTCTCCGTGGTAAAACCTTCAACGCCAATCTATCTCCTTCTTCCCTTGAGACTTCAGCAATTCATTGGCCTTTGAAAAATGCTTGCAGCCCATAAAACCATTATAAGCCGAAAATGGCGAAGGATGTGCAGCCTTTAATATATGGTGCTTGGTGGCATCAATCAATTGTTCTTTAGCCTGTGCATACCTACCCCAGAGTAAAAAAACCACTCCGGTTTTTTCTTTCGATATACGTTGTATAACACTATCGGTAAATGTTTCCCAGCCTTTACCCTGGTGCGAACCCGGCTCATTCGCCCTAACGGTTAACATGGCATTAAGCAACAACACTCCCTGATCGGCCCAGCGCTCCAGGTTGCCCGTTGTAGGTATAGGGTAACCAAGGTCGCTATTTATTTCTTTAAATATATTCACTAATGAAGGTGGCATTTTAATTCCATCGCTTACCGAAAAGCATAATCCGTTGGCCTGGCCCGGACCGTGATACGGGTCCTGCCCCAATATAACCACCTTCACATTATCGAAATGGGTATGATTAAAGGCAGAGAAAATTTGTTTGCCGGGAGGATAAACCACATGCTTCTTTCGCTCTTCAACTAAAAACTGTTTTAAGGTTGCAAAGTAAGGCTTAGCAAATTCCTCGCCCAGGGCTTCCTTCCAGCTTTCGTGTATAACAGGATTAATGGTAGCTGTTTCCATTTTTTATTATTCAATATCTTTTACAGCAGAGTTCACAGAGTATTTCACGCAGAGGGCCGCAGAGCATAAGTTTCTTATTAATTGAGCTGTATTATTCACTACTATCTCTTGTGTTTCTCAGCGGTTCTTTGCACCTACTCAGCATTCTCCGCGGTTAAGCTACTTATTAGTTTTTATGTCTTTTTGCTTAACAATACCTTACACAGCAATCCGTTATTAAACTGAAACACCACACCAAGTCCATCATACTCAAAGCTTGTAGGCGAACGATACGATGGCTCTCCATATGCTTTTAATACATCATCTTGTGTACTTGTACCAATCAATACATCTTTTTCGGTACGTGCACCTTTCATCGATACTTCTATTGAATAGATAATATTAGAAGGATCATCCAATGCAAAGAATTTAAGCCCCTTTTTCTTATAGGTCAATGCCCTGTCGGTGTATATCTGTCCGTTACGTTTCGCTTGCTCCCTGCGTATTTTGGTGTCGCCAAAAAGTTTTTGCACATCACTTACGGTCGATATTCCGAGTTTTACTCCACCTGTACCTTCACCTATTCTTATAAAATAAGGTATGCCCATAATGGTATCGCCATTGGCTGGAGCTACCGTATTTTGAGCAAAGGCCCTTGTGCCAACTAATACAAGGCACGAAACAAGAAGCATTATTTTAATTGTGGTATTCTTCATAAATGCTATTACAGGATAGGGGACATTCTGAATAATTCCGAAAGCTACGCATTTTTATTCTGCCAAAAATAAATTTCAGGTTAAATTCCTGTCACATTTCGCTAATCCATTTCTCCTTTTAACTTTGCAACCTTCACAGGCGTTATTATTTAGTAATGAAAGACAGAATACAAAATACATTGCCACTAAGACACGAAATCACAAAGAAAGGCATCACAAAATTTTGTGGGATTTTGAGTTTTAGTGCTTTAGTGGCATAACCCTATATTTACACAGGAATTTAAACTTACACCTTATTGCTATGACTAAAAAGCTTGATGAACTGAATGAAAAAATTGCCCTATCGCATTTAGGCGGCGGGCAAACGCGCATCGACTCGCAGCATAAAAAAGGCAAGCTTACCGCCCGCGAACGTGTTGGCCTTTTAATGGATGAAGGCACCTTTGAAGAAATAGGCATGTTTGTTACCCACCGCTCTACCGAATTTGGTATGGAAAGAGAAAAATACCTGGGCGATGGTGTTATTACTGGCTACGGAAAAGTAAACGGAAGACTGGTCTATATTTTTGCTCAGGACTTTACCGTGTTCGGCGGTTCATTATCAGAATCGCATGCTGAAAAGATTTGCCGCATTATGGACCTTGCCATGAAAAATGGCGCTCCGGTTATCGGGCTTAACGACTCAGGTGGCGCACGTATACAAGAAGGTGTAGTATCTCTTGGTGGCTATGCCGATATATTTTACCGCAACACATTAGCATCAGGAGTAATACCGCAATTCTCTGCCATTATGGGCCCTTGCGCAGGTGGTGCAGTTTATTCGCCTGCTATTACTGACTTTATATTAATGGTAGAGAACACTTCGTATATGTTTGTTACCGGCCCTAACGTGGTAAAAACAGTTACACACGAAGAAGTTACTTCGGAAGAACTGGGTGGTGCATCTACCCACTCTACCAAATCGGGTGTGGCGCATTTTAGCTGTGCCAACGGTGTAGAATGTATAAGTTATTTAAAGCAGTTACTGAGTTACGTACCGCAAAACTGCGAAGAAGATGCCCCTTCGGTACCTTACGAACCGGCTGATGAAAAACGCCCTGCTCTCAATAAAGTTGTACCTGATAACGCCAACCAACCTTATGATATGAGAGAGGTTATAAGCGAAATAGTCGATGCCGATACATTTTTTGAAGTACATAAGAACTATGCCGAAAATATGCTGGTAGGCTTTGCCCGCCTTGCTGGAAAAAGCATTGGCATTGTGGCCAACCAACCTGCATTCCTTGCAGGGGTCTTAGATATTAAATCTTCTTTAAAGGCAGCACGTTTTGTACGTTTCTGCGATGCATTCAATATTCCTTTACTCGTATTTGAAGATGTACCGGGCTTTTTACCGGGCACCGACCAGGAGTGGAACGGCATTATATCGAACGGAGCAAAATTGCTTTATGCTTTTTGTGAAGCCACTGTGCCACGTATTACCGTAATTACCCGCAAAGCATATGGCGGAGCATATGATGTAATGAACTCGAAACATATTGGCGCCGATATGAACTACGCATGGCCAAGTGCCGAAATTGCCGTTATGGGTGCCCGCGGTGCTGCCGAAATAATATTTAAAAAAGAAATATCGGAAGCTAAGGACCCTGCCGAAAAGTTGAAAGAAAAAGAGAACGAATACATTAACCACTTTGCTAATCCATATAGGGCTGCTGAACGTGGTTACGTGGATGAAGTTATTTTACCGGAAGACACACGCATAAAGCTAATTAAAGCTTTTAGCATGTTAAAGAACAAGGTAGATAAACTGCCGCGTAAAAAGCACGGTAATATTCCGTTGTAGTTTTTTTCACTACTCCTTAACGTATGCAACATAAACTCAGACCACTACTGTTTTTTTATGTTCCCATTTCATTGGCGCTGCTTGTTTATACCATTTACAGAGCTTCTTCGCTGTCGCTGACAATCGACGAAGCTTATACATTTCTGCATTATGTTCCCATGCGTTTTATGGATATTATCAGCAATAATATTGTTACCAATACTGTCGTATCTGCCAATAACCATATCCTTAATACACTACTCGTAAAGCTGTTTACCTGCCTCTTTGGTACAAGTGAATTGGTATTGCGCTTACCAAGCCTTATTGGCCATGTTATTTATTTAATAGCATCGTACCTGGTTATAAAAAAAATAAAAAGCCCAGTAATTGCTTTACTGGGTTTCATGTTATTAAACTTCAATCCTTTCCTGCTCGATTTCTTTTCCCTTTCAAGAGGATATGCGCTGGCTGCAGCATTCACATTCATGAGCGCAAACTTCACACTCGACTTTTTTTCAACCAAAAGCATGAAAGCGATCATACTTTCACTCCTGTTTGCATCGCTGGCCGTTATCAGTAATTTTTCAAGTCTTATCTATTACGTAGGCGTTATAATGGTCTTTAGTTTTAACTGGCTGATAGATTATAAAGTAAAAAAACTATCCGGAAAAGATCTATGGAAATACCTATCTATAGTATTATTTACAATAGCCCTTTTCTTTTTTTTATATGAACCTATACGCAGGCTTATAGCATTTAAAACATTGAACTTTGGTGGCAATACAGGTTTTTGGGTTGATACGGTAGACAGTCTTATTATGTTTACTTTTTTTGGCATGCCATTTGGTAGTTTAATTATTGCCGGACAGGTATTCGTAGCGGCAATAATTATTTGCTCGCTCGCATGGGTAGTATCAGGGCTAATTCGAAAAAAAATGCAAGGCGAACGCCAAATCCATCTCATTACTTTTCTGTTACTTATGCTTCCCTGCTTTATTTCAGTAACGCAGCACATTCTCATTCACACCAAATTTATGCAGGACCGAATGGGTCTTTTTCTTATCCCTCTTTTTGTGGTCAATCTGCTGTTTCTGGCAGATACTTTTAGCATAAGCCCTTTAAGAAAATGGATAGGAATAAGTATGCTTGGTATCCTCGCTATAACATTTGTGTATCACACTATAAATACTGAAAACAATACATATACACTGCTTTGGTGGTACGATGCACAATCGAAAGATGTGATAAAGGATATGGAAACCTATCATGCCATAAGCAATAAGGACATAAACCTGGGGGTGAATGATTTTTACTCGCCATCATGTACTTATTATAAAATGCGCAAAAACCTAACCTGGCTAACTATTACAAATATGACCTATGCAGCTCAAAACTGCGACTATTACTATATGCTACCCTGGGATGATGATGAGGTAAACAAAAAGCCAAGAATTATTATTACACAGTACGAAACCAGTAAGGCATATTTGGTGAAGTAGTGATTTGATATAGCTATTTAAGACTGTTTTTTCTTATCTTTACTGGTATAATGAAGACCACTCACTTAATAATTGCATTCTTTTTTTTAGGCTCCCTACAATTTAATGCGGCCAAAGCTCAATATATAATTGCAGGGCAGCATGGCCCGAAAGATTTTTATAAGACAGCATACGATACATTAATAACATGCCCTGTATGTGGTACGTCTGCTACTGATACAATTGATGTGAACAATGACGGAATAAATGATTTTGTTGTTTATCAATATACAAATGAAACTCCGGGTTATATGATTTATTACTACAGCATTATACCACTCCATACTAATCAGGTAGTTTTTTCGGGAAGAAAAGATACCTGTGCCGATACTTCAGGTTATATATTTGGCATTTTCAATATAGCTCACAGCTTTATTTATAGCGATACCATTAATAAAACGAACTCCTGGGCAAGTGACAGTGAATATACTATGTACACATATGCATTGACTTCAGGGCCAAATTGTAATGATCAATATACAAGTGCCGATACTGGTATAGTTGGCCTACAGGTATTTGTAGGAAATGATACCTTATATGGATGGATACGCTTAACATTTGTATCGGAAATAAGTGGTTACGAAACCGAAATCATAGACTACGCATGCCAAAGTAATACTGTAGGTATAAATGGAATAAACACAAACGGCATTTTCAATTGCTATCCTAACCCAAGCAAAGGCATATTTTATTTCAGTTCAAACACATCCGAAACTATTGGAACATATAATACTATAGCAGTTTACAATACACTAGGGCAGAATGTTTATTCTGTTTTAGAACCAGCCACCTCAAAGCAATTTGAATTGGACCTACATGAGCTGCCTGACGGTCTTTATTTATATAGACTGACTACTGATAATGGTGTTCTGCTCAATAGGGGTAAACTAACCATTGTAAGGTAGCCAATTGCCCAATTCAGCCTGATTCTTGGCCTCAACCTCATTCTTAGCCTCAAATTCTTATTTTTACACACTATTTTATCAAAAAATCAGTTATTGATAGTTAACCTTTAAGTACTTGTCCCACATCCGCAAAATATTAAATACAATTGTTCTACTTACCCTGCTGGTGCTGCTTCATTCGTGCACCACAGAAAAGAATACCTGGCTTATACGTAAGTTCCATACTACCTGCACGCATTACAACGGCTACTTCTGGGGCAAATTGGCCTATCAGGAAGGGCTTGATAAGTTAAATGCGGCCCACAAGGAAGATTATTCTGAAGTATTGCCTGTTTTTATTTATGCCGAATCGACCGAGGTGCAAAGCATTTTTACCCAAATGGACAGGGCCATAAAAAAGTGCCAGACCATGATAGAGAACCACACTATTACCGACAAGGCCCACCACGAAGTTGCCGATGCCAACAAATACACCAAGTACTGCTACCTGCTTATGGCTGAGGCTAATTTGTATAAGAACGAATACATTACCTGCATTGATGAACTGGACTATACATCGCGTGAATACCGCAAGACCGATGTAAAATACGAAGCTATGATATGGCAGGCAAGGGCCTTTAACCAAATGGGGGCCGTATCGAAATCAGAAGAAATTATTGACTACCTGAAAAACAACAAAGAACTGCCTAAAAAGCTTTACCCTTTATTATATGCCACCGTAGCCGATTACTTTGAACGCATAGGCGAATGGGATAATGTGCAAAAATGGTTGGAGAAAGCGGTGAAGATCGAAAAAGACAAACCCACTATGGCCCGCTATTATTTTATTTTAGGGCAGTTAGCAACAAAGAGCAACGAGAATGCCAAGGCTTATAACTATTACTCACTTACATTAAAAAACAGGCCATTGCCCGATCTGGAATTTGAAGCGACCATATATCGTGCCATGCTTTTTATGGGTGGCGATAAACAGAACCAAAAAGTAAAGAAAGAATTGGTTAAAATGTTAAAGCCTACTAAGTACCTCGATAACAGGGACCAGATATATTATGCCCTAGCACAAATAGCAGCTAAGGAACGCGATACTACGCTTTGCATAACCGACCTGAACAAATCGGTACGTGCCAGCACAACAAATGCCCGCCAAAAAGCCATTTCGTATTTGGCCCTTGCTGATTTTAATTTTGAGAAGGAAGAATATGTAAGGTCAAAAAAATACTTCGACAGTACGTTAACATCACTGCCTAAAAACTACAAAGGCCGCGATTCTATTGTAGCCAAAAAGGAACATTTGCAAAAACTGGTAACCTACCTCGACATTATTACCTATCAGGATAGCATACAGAAACTCGGTAAAATGAGTAAACCAGATTTGGATAAATACATTGCTGACCTTATTACTAAAGAAAAAAGGGCCGACGAAGAAAAGAAACAAAAAGAGCAGGAAGCAGCACAGGCAGCGCTAAACGCCAACAGCAACCAGCCTGTTGCGCTGGCCAATGGCAAGTGGTATTTTTACAACCCTGCATCGCTGCAACAGGGAATGACTGAGTTTACCAAAACATGGGGTAACCGTGCACTGGAAGACGATTGGCGAAGAAGTAAAAAGGCTGTAAATGCCAATAATCTGGGCCAACCTGGGGCTGATGCATCTGTCACCGATACATCAAAATCGAAGAAAGGAAAAACAGCAGCAAAGGACTCTACTAAAGATAAATACAGCGCTGCTTTTTATATGAAGCATATTCCGCGTACAGAGGCGCAAATGAAAAAATCGGTAGATAGCGTTATTGATGCCTATTATAATGCCGGTGCTATTTATAAAGAATACCTGCGCAATTACCGCAAGTCGACAGCGGAATTTGAAGAACTGCTGAGCCGTTTCCCCGAAAACAAATACAAACTACTGGTGTATTATGAGCTTTATATAATTTATAAGGCTACACACAACGATGAGCGCATGAACTACTATAAAGACCTGCTCCTCAACAAATACCCCGATACCCAATATGCATTATTGATAAAAGACCCTGCTAAATATGCCCGCGACAAAGAAGCCAGTAAAGAGGAGATATTAAAACTTTACACAGCCACCATGCAATCGTACCGCATGGAGAATTATCTACAGGTTTTGAATAACTGCAAGCAAGCCGATTCTTTGTTTCCACAAAATGCTCTTACCCCAAAATTTGCCTTTTTACAGGCTGTTGCTATAGGTTCTACCCAGGGGCGAGATGCTTATAAAGATGCCCTTACCAAGATCACCATCCTTTACCCTAAAGATTCGGTAAAGCAACTGGCGCAATCAATCCTCGACTATCTGAGCAAGAAGCCAAAACCTGTTGTAATAGACACAAATACAGTTACTTACCTGCAAAAAGGCGACAGTATTTATTTATGGGTATTGCTGGTAGATAATACGGAATCGCTAAAGATGAGCGCTGTTTTATCGAGCCTGACCGATATGAACAGTAAAACCTTTAGCCAGGACATACTGCAATCGGATGAAATATACCTGAATACCAATCAGTTAATGGTCATTATGAAGACCTTTAGCAACCTTGATAAAGCAAAGAACTACTACCAGTTCCTTAATGGCAACCCCGATATGTTTAAAACCCTGTCTCCGGGGTCATACCAGCACTTCTACATATCGCAGCAGAATTTCCGCCTGATGTTCAGGCATAAAAAGGCTGATGAATACCTGCAATTCTTCAGGGAAAAGCTGATATAATAGGGTGCATGTGTTAGCCCCAAACCCCTAAAGGGGCTTTGAATATAGGTACTTGACGTTAAAGCCCCTTTAGGGGTTTGGGGCTAAGTGCAATATGAAATAAAAATGACACAAACCCCATATAAGGAAAAGTGCCCCCATTCAAAATAAAATCTTACTTTTGCAGCGTTTTTTACATAAAAAGTGAGAATTAAGGATACCCAATGTATTATTTCCCTTGCCCCTCTTAAAAACGGGGAGCATAGTTTTCTGTTTACTATTGACGGAGAACTGTTTCGTGAAAATCATTTTGATGATATACATGAGGCAGACTTAAAAGCTATTGTAAAATTCAACAAGAATTCGTCTATTATAATGTTCAACTTTACCATAGAGGGCACATTAAGCGTTACCTGCGACCGTTGCGGAGACGACTTTAAGATGA
Source organism: Bacteroidota bacterium (assembly GCA_013288345.1). Lineage (GTDB taxonomy): Bacteria > Bacteroidota > Bacteroidia > JABEUT01 > JABEUT01 > JABEUT01. The sequence continues at coordinate 37,284 of JABDCA010000007.1, forward strand.
GCACCAAAATGGAGCGCCAGCTTATTGTAAAGACAGATAGCAAAGAGCACCGCGAGGAAGATGACATGATATCTATAACCACCGGAGAAAAAGACATTGATATTGCACCATTTGTTTACCAGTACGTAGTACTTTCGTTGCCTATGCAACGCGTACACGGTACCGATAAAGAAGGTAACAGCATGTGCAATGCAGAAATATTAAAGAAACTAAAGAAGCTGGAAGTAACAAAGAGCAACGAAGAAAAGTATATAGCTGATGCTAATATGCACTCTTCGCACACAGAAGAACCAACGAACAATTAATTAAAAACAAACAAACTATGCCACACCCGAAACGAAGACACTCGAAAAGCCGTGGAAGAAAGCGCAGGACCAATTATAAGGCAGTCGCATCTACATTATCAACCTGCAGCAATTGCGGAGCACCGGTATTAAGCCACCGTGTATGCCCTGAGTGTGGGTTTTACAAAGGCAAACAAGCTATAGAAAAGAGTGTTACTGCATAAATTGCGGCACTTTATGATAAGATTTCCATTTAGCTTAATACTTAGCTGATGAGAATAGGACTGGATATGATGGGCGGCGACTACGCTCCCAAAACAACAGTCGGTGGGGCGGTATTGGCCTTTCGCGAGCTCCCTGCTGCTGTCAGACTTGTTCTTATTGGCGACCGCGATAAGATAATTCCTTTGCTGCACGAACATAAAGTGAGCGAGAAGGACTTTGACATTGTACACACTACCGAGGTAATTGAAATGGCGGAATCGCCATTGCGTGCCATCAACAACAAGCCTAACTCAAGCATTGGCATTGGTTTTCAAATGCTGAAAAGCAAGGAACTGGATGCTTTTGCCAGCAATGGCAACACCGGCGCCATGATGGTAGGTTCGCTATACAGCGTTAAAGCTATTGAAGGTGTACAACGCCCATGCATTGCTACCGTTGTTCCTAAGGAAGATGGTGGTGTAGGCATATTGCTCGACGTGGGCAGTAATGCAGATTGCAGGCCCGAAGTACTTTGCCAGTTTGCTGTATTGGGCAAAATGTTCTCGAAGTACATTTATAAAATTGAAGACCCTAAAGTTGCGTTGCTCAACATAGGAGAAGAAGAAGAAAAAGGCAACCTGGTTGCACAAGCCACACACGAACTGCTGAAAGAAATGAAGCAGATAAACTTTGTAGGCAATATTGAGGCCCGCTATATTTTTGATGCAGGCTCGGCTGATGTAGTAGTATGCGAAGGTTTTGTCGGCAACGTAGTATTAAAAGAAGCGGAAGCTTTTTACAAACTCCTTAAAAAGAGAAAAATATCAGATCCCTTCTTTGACAGGTTTAATTACGAAATTTACGGAGGCACACCTATATTAGGTATTAACTCCACTGTTGTTATAGGCCATGGCATTTCGAACGAAGAAGCCACTAAAAACATGATACTGCTTACCCGCGATATGGCAGAAGCAGGTGTTTCAGAGAAAATTAAAAAAGCATTTAATCCTTAGTTAATATGGCCATTACTGCTGCAATTACCGCTGTAGAAGGTTATCTTCCTGATTATGTTTTGACAAACCAGGAACTATCGCAGATGGTGGAAACCAGCGATGAATGGATCACATCTCGAACAGGAATAAACGAAAGAAGAATACTTAAGGGCAAAGAAAAGGGTGCATCGGTTATGGCTATTGAAGCTGTAAACGGCCTTTGCAAAAAACGCGGCATATCGCCCGAAGAAATAGATCTGCTTATTGTAGCAACCGTTACCGGCGATTATATATTTCCGGCCACTGCTAATATAGTATGTGATAAAGTAGGGGCAAAAAATGCCTGGAGCTTTGATGTTAATGCAGCATGTTCTGGCTTTATTTATGCACTAACAACCGGAGCACAGTTCATTCAAACAGGCGCACATAAAAAAGTAGTTGTAGTTGGTGTAGATAAAATGTCTTCTATTATAGATTACAACGACCGTACTACCTGTGTTATTTTTGGCGATGGTGCAGGTGCAGTTTTATTAGAACCGAATACCGAAGGCCTTGGCATTATTGATTTTAAACACCAGGTAGATGGTGGTGGAAGGGTGCATTTGTACCAAAAGGCAGGTGGCTCGGTAAAACCGCCAAGCATCGAATCAGTTGAAAAGAAAGAGCATTTTGTTTACCAGGAAGGGCAGGCCGTATTTAAAGTAGCGGTAAAACAAATGGCAGATGTATCGTACGAAGTAATGAAGCGCAACAACCTTACGGCAGATGATATAGCGTGGTTAGTACCACATCAGGCCAATAAGCGTATTATAGAAGCAGTGGCAAAGCGTATGGATCTGCCCGAAAGTAAAGTGATGCTGAACATACATAAGTATGGCAACACCACATCGGGCACAATACCGTTATGTTTGTGGGACTATCAAAAGCAATTAAAAAAAGGCGACAACCTTATATTATCTGCATTTGGTGGCGGATTTACATGGGGCGCTATTTATCTTAAATGGGCAATTAATAACTGATTACCCTAATTTTTTATATTTGTTCCTATATTATTAGAGTAAAAAAGAATTCGAGAATTATATTTGTCATTACGAACCCTTAAACGACCAAGTTTATGAATATTAAAGAAGTAGAAGAACTCATTCGTTTTGTTTCGAAAGCAAACGTTACCGAGGTTGAGCTTGAAACGAAAGATATTAAGCTTATCATCAAAACATCGCGTGCTGGTACCGAAGCACAAATGCAGGCACCTGTTGCCGCTGCTCCTGTTGTAGTTGCTGCTGCCCCTGCCGCTCCTGTTGCTGCTCCGGCTGCACCTGTTGCCGCTGCTCCTGTATCTAACGACTCCAACTATGTGGCGATAAAATCGCCTATGATAGGTACATTCTACCGCTCATCGGGCCCTGATAAGCCTGCCTTTGTAAACGTAGGCGACAAGATTGAAAAAGGCAAAGTAATTTGCATTATTGAAGCCATGAAGTTGTTCAACGAAATAGAAGCCGAAATATCGGGTACTGTAGTAAAGGTAGTTGCAACTGATGCATCACCAGTTGAATATGACCAGGTTTTATTACTAATTGATCCTAGCTGATTGTGGCAAGAAAAATAAAAATCACCGCCCGTAAAGAGGGTACCATTTTAAAACCCGGAACTGAAATGTTCAAAAAAATACTTATTGCAAATAGGGGTGAAATTGCAATGCGCGTAATACGTACCTGTAAGGAAATGGGAATAAAAACCGTTGCTGTTTATTCTACCGCCGATAAAGATAGTTTGCACGTACGTTTTGCCGATGAGGCCGTATGTATAGGCCCACCTGCAAGCAAAGATTCATACCTTAAGATACCAAATATTATTTCGGCTGCAGAAATTACCAACTCCGATGCTATACATCCAGGCTATGGTTTTCTTTCTGAAAATGCCAAGTTCTCGCACATCTGCGAAGAACATAAGATAAAATTCATTGGCGCTACTCCGGCTATGATAGAGGCCATGGGCGATAAATCGACCGCTAAGGAAACCATGAAGAAAGCAGGTGTACCGGTAGTGCCCGGTTCTGATGGTTTGCTGAAAGATATTGAAGATGCCAAGAAAGTGGCTAAGAAAATTGGCTACCCTGTAATGATGAAAGCTACCGCCGGTGGTGGTGGCAAGGGTATGCGCGTTATATGGAAAGAAGAAGAATTACCACATGCATGGGAATCGGCACGCCAGGAGGCTTTAGCATCCTTCGGTAATGATGGCATGTATATGGAAAAGTTTTTAGAAGAGCCTCGTCATATTGAAATACAAGTTGCAGGTGACCAATACGGTAAAGCCTGTCACCTTTCTGAAAGAGATTGTTCGATACAGCGCCGTCACCAGAAACTGGTAGAGGAAACCCCTTCGCCATTTATGACCGACAAGCTTCGCGATAAAATGGGCAAAGCCGCTATTAAAGCTGCTGAGGCTGTTCGTTATGAGGGTGTAGGTACAGTTGAATTTTTGGTTGACAAGCACCGCAACTTCTACTTTATGGAGATGAACACCCGTATACAGGTGGAGCATCCTATTACCGAAGAAGTAATTAACTATGACCTTATTGCCGAGCAAATTAAAATTGCTGCCGGCGTTAAAATATCAGGCAAAAACTATTTCCCGCAGATGCATGCTATGGAATGCCGTATAAATGCTGAAGATCCTGAAAACAATTTCAGGCCAAGCCCGGGTAAAATATTGAACTTCCACGTACCGGGTGGCCACGGAATACGTGTAGATACGCATGTTTATGCGGGTTATTCTATTCCGCCCAATTACGACTCGATGATTGCAAAGCTTATTACCGTTGCCCAAACAAGGGAAGAAGTAATAGCTAAAATGAAACGCGCATTGGAAGAGTTTGTAATTGAAGGAATAAAGACCACCATACCTTTTCACTTAAAGTTGATGGAAAACCCAAGGTTCCTGAAAGGAGATTACAACACCCACTTCCTGGAAGAAGAAAAGCTGTTTTAAATTAGCCCAAACTGCATATATCGTTTCAATTATATTGTATTTCTTTAACGTAAACTTAATATCATGAAAAAAGTATTCTATTCATTGGCATTCATCACAACAGGAATCTCTCTTGTTGCAATCTCTTGCAAAAATGGCCCTTCGGCTTCTGCAATAAGCCCCGATGAAATTAACCTGGCCAATTTCGATACAACCGTAAAACCGGGTAACGACTTTTTTGAATATGTAAACGGTGGCTGGTTAAAGGCCAACCCTGTACCTGCTTCTGAAGTTAGGTGGGGCAGTTTTGACATTGCTAATGATACCAATATAACCCGTGTACATAAACTTTTGGATGGCGTTGCAGCTCAAACGAGTAAAGCAGCTAACAGCATAGAACAAAAGGTAGGCGATTACTATGCGATGGGCCTTGATTCAAACAAGCTGAATAAAGATGGTCTCGCTCCTTTACAAGATGAACTCACCAAGATAAATGCCGTAAAAGACAGCAAATCACTTTGGGAAGAAAGTGCAAGACTCATGCAAATGGGTTCTAACGTAATGTTCAAATTCACCGTTGGGCAAGATGATAAAATAAGTTCGAAAGAAATAGTCCGTATTGAACAGGGTGGCATGTTGCTTCCATCGAAAGACTATTATGTAGACACTACTGCAAGGATGAAAATGATACGTGCTAAGTATGTAGAATACCTTACCCAATTATTTGTACAGGCAGACGGAGGAGTTGAAACAAAGAACATGGCTCCGAAAAATGCAGAGAAAGTTTTGGAAATAGAAACAGCCATGGCTAATTCGGCCATGACACAAATAGAAACAAGAGATGTGCATGCTACATACAACAAAATGACCTTTGCTGAACTTGAAAAATCAACCCCGAATATTGACTGGGCTACCTGTATGAATGTATGGGGCTTAAAATCGATAGATACTGTTTTGGTTGCACAGCCTATGTTCATGAAAAAGGTTAGTGAGTTATCTAAATCATTTACTGTTGATGAATGGAAAACATACCTCAGGGCTCAACTACTTGCTACAGAGGCAATACGTATGAAACTGAGCGATCAGATATCTGATATTAATTTCGATTTCTGGAATAAAACACTGAACGGCGCCAAAGCAATGAAGCCAAGGTGGAGGCGTTCGGTTGAGGCTACCAATGCAGCAGTTGGTGATTTAGTTGGCCAACTTTATGTAGCTAAATATTTCAGCGCTGAAACAAAAGAAAAAGTTCACACTATGGTAACCAATATTATTGCTGCGTACAAAGAGCGCATCAATAACCTTACCTGGATGAGCCCTGAAACCAAGAAGGCAGCTATTGCAAAGCTCGATAAGATCACATTGAAACTTTGCTATCCTGACAAGTGGAGAGATTTTTCAGCACTTGAAATCAAGAACGATGCATACGCACTTAATGCACTCAGGTCAAACACATACAGATTCAACTACAACATAAACAGGTTGGGCAAACCGGTTGACAGAACTGAATGGGAAATGACCCCACAGACCGTTAACGCATACTATGAGCCAACCTTAAACGAAATTTGTTTCCCGGCAGGTATATTACAGTTCCCATTCTTTGACGCGAACAGGGACGATGCTATGAACTATGGTGGTATTGGTGTGGTTATAGGCCACGAGCTTACACACGGTTTTGATGATCAGGGTAACCAATACGATGGTGATGGTAACATGCGCAAATGGTGGACCGCTGCCGATTCGACCCACTACTTCGATAAGCTTGGTTTAGTTATAAGGCAGTTCGATAATTTCGAAATGGATTCAGTACACGTAAAAGGTAAACTTACCATTGGCGAAAACACCGCTGACTTAGGTGGTACTACTATAGCTTTCCAGGCATTAGAGAATGACTTGAAACAAAACCCTGAGGGAGTAGTTAAGGGCTTTACACCTGAACAAAGGTTCTTCATCGGCTTCGCACAAGTGTGGAGACAGAATGCAAGGCCTGCTTACATTAGGCAAATGGTAAATACCAATCCGCATGCTCCGGCTAATTTTAGGGTACTAGGCCCATTGGCTAACATGAATGAGTTTTATACAGCCTTTAATGTTAAGCCCGGTGATGGTATGTACAGGCCCGATAGCCTGAGAGCACTCATTTGGTAAATACAAATCTTGAAGAGATTCCTCACTTCATTCGGAATGACAAATTTTTAAGGGAACAAAAAGGGCGGCGGCTTCGCCGCCGCCCTTTCCTCCCCAAAACCAAAACTTGTCATGCCGAACCGCAAGAGCGGTGAGGCATCTCATCCGATTAAAATAAATGCTCTGATTTAAAATTGCCTTATGAATATTGATTATAAAACAGTTTGTGGCATAATAGCATCTCTTATTGGTACCGGCTGTTTTATTCCGTACATAAAGGATATTTTCAAAAAGAAAACCAAGCCGCATATTTATACCTGGCTCATCTGGACCATCTTGCAGGTTACGGGCGTTGTAGCCATGTTGAAAAACGGAGCAGGCATTGGAGTACTTGCCTTAGGTACGGGTTCTGTGCTTTGTGCATATACCTGCATACTCAGTATTAAATACGGCACCAAGAACATTACCAAATTCGATTCACTTTGCCTGATTGGTGCATTGGCAAGTATTGTAGTCTACATTTTAATGAAAGACCCTTTACTGGCTATCATTCTTATTTCCGCAATTGATTTTGTTGGCTTCCTCCCTACCCTGCGTAAAGCCTACATCGAACCTTATTCTGAAACAATAACCATGTTTGCTTTCTTCTCGCTATCAGGAGTATTTACCATGCTGGCATTGCATAGCTATAGCGTAGTTACTACATTATATCCGCTTACCTTAATTGGAATAAATATTATTGCGACGGTGGTTTTGTGGGTGAGGAGAAGGCAAAAGCCCCAACCCGACCTTCCCCATTAGGGAAGGAGAAAAACTACTCCCTTAAAGTCCTTCCCTTTGGGAAGGATTTAGGATGGGCCGACTACATTTTATTCTTCGCCGCTTGCTCTCTTATCATTTGAGCATAGTTCAAATGCCTTGCTAAGCCATTAACAGCGATGGCAATACGCTTGGCTTTGGTAGCATCGGTCTTGGCGCTATCTATCCACTTTGAGAAATACTTTTGGTGCGAGCCCGGCTGTGTTTTAAAGAATTTAATCGCTTCAGATTCATCTTCAAGGCAGGCCAGGAAATCCTGGTTAAAGGCAAAGTCGCTTTTATCTTCTTCCAACTGCACCTTCAGCATAGCGCCTTTCATCTTTCGTATGCCTTTGCGTATAGTTGCATTAATGGGAATAATGAAATCACCTTCGCCCATGGGCAACAATGCAACTTGTTTTATAGGATGATTATCTAATTTGCCTTTTACACGGAACGATACCTTACAACCCGGTTTTAGCTTTTGGGCATATTTAGCAGGCACTTCAATATAGGTCCAGCCGGTCTTTTCGCCTTGTTCTTTAAAACGTAATATTTCGGTGGTGTATTGTACCATGCTCTTTATTTCGCAGCTGAATAAGTAGCGTACTTAGTTATACTTCGGCGGATAATATAATTTGTAAGTAAGCAAAAAGTAAAGGAAGAAAAAGCAATAGCTACTCCATAAAGAATACACACAGTACCCAGCAAAAGTGGAGGCCAAAACCCTTGACCAATCAACCACATTACAAGTATGTATCCAAAAATTACTGCAAATAAAACAGTATTAATAAATAAGGAAGTCTTTGTGCTTCGCTGCAATAGTGAGCCTTTGTTGAGAGAGAAGTCCTTTACCGCTTGTTTGCCTGTATGCCATAATAATAAGCCAAACAAAGCCGTAAATAAAGATACTATCACGGGCCAGTAAAGCCAAAAGGAGCTTCCAACTGCAATAAATATAAACTGTGTAATTGGAGAAAATAAAGATATGTATGAAGCAAATAAGATAAACGAAATTCCGAAAGGTAGCCCTATCAAGAGTGAAATCCACCCACCTTTATTCAAAATCCTATTATCCATAACGATCAGAGTTAAGGAATATGACTCCTGTTTTATGCCTCTACCTTTTCTTGCTTCTCATATTGAAAAGCTTTACGGGGTTTTAATCCAAGCACATCAAACATCTTCATATCCTCATTAGCATCAGGATTAGGAGTGGTCAAAAGTTTTTCGCCCATAAATATAGAATTGGCTCCTGCCATAAAGCAGAAACCCTGTGTTTCGCGGTTCATTTGCACACGGCCTGCCGAAAGGCGAACTACAGAATCTGCCATTACAATACGTGTAGTAGCTATCATACGTATCATCTCCCATGATTCCACCAATGGCCTGTCGCCCAATGGAGTACCTTCTACCGGTACCAGTGCATTAATAGGCACTGACTCAGGATGCGGATTTAAATGTGACAACGTAAGCAGCATGCCAATACGGTCCTCTGTCGATTCGCCTAAGCCAATAATTCCGCCTGAGCAAACCGTAAGTCCTGCTTTACGCACATTTTGCAAGGTATTCAGCCTGTCCTCGTATTTGCGGGTAGTAATAATGCTTTCGTAATTCTCTTCCGATGTATCTACGTTGTGGTTGTATGCATATAAGCCGGCATCAGCCAGCTTCTTAGCTTGTTCTTCGGTAACCATTCCCAATGTGGCGCAAACCTCCATGCCTTTAGCATTTACAGCCTTTACCATATCTAATACCTGGTCAAAATCTTTGTTGTTCCTTACTTCTCTCCATGCAGCACCCATACATAAGCGCGATGCACCCATAGTTTGAGCCTTATCGGCAATGCCGTTAACCTCATCTACACTCATTAACTTATGTACCTTAATTTCGGTATGGTAACGGGCAGCCTGCGGGCAGTATGCACAGTCCTCCGGGCAACCGCCAGTCTTGATAGATATAAGGGAACTTATCTGAACTTCATTCGCATTGTGGTACTTGCGGTGAATAGTAGCAGCACGGTAAACAAGATCCAGTAAAGGAGTATTATATATTTCGGCTATTTCTTCTTTGGTCCAGTTGTAACGTATATCGCTCATTAGAAATTGGTTTAGTAAAGAAGCAAATGTAAGAAAAACTTAGCTCTTTCTCAGTTGAAAACCTCTTAAAAGTTTACATTTGTTATTGAATCATTAAGCCAGCAAATACCACAAAATGGACAAGGAGCAACTTCAATTATTTATTGACAATTACGAAGCTCTTGATTTTGACAAAATAAAATTCGATTGGAATGGGCAACATGGAAACTCATTTAATGATAAAAATGATGGTTTTCGAATAGAATTATGTGAATATATCATCCCACAAATCCACAAAGTAAAACTCGAGTTAATTCGCGACTTATATCTCGAACTTGCAAAAAAATCGAAAGAAAGCTGGAGTATTTATGACAAATTCAATCTTTTTGGACAAGAATTACTTATTAGAGGAGGAACAACGTTTTTAATGGATTATATGCATGGAGCTTCTTTATCATTTGATACATCTCTTTCGAGTGGAAACATAAAAATAAATAAAGATATTGCCTTGCAACTTGTTGATTATATAGAAAAGAAAATAGAAAACTCAGGTGAGGAAGAAAACACCAAGTTTTATGAAAGATTTAAACAACGTTTTATATGGCTTGCAAATAAATGACAACTATACTTTATAGACCGGTAAATCAAAAAGAACTTGATTTAATAGAGCAATCTGGCTGGAAGAAATTTCCACCACGGTTTGTAACGCAACCTATTTTTTACCCTGTAACAAATGAAGAATATGCAATACAAATTGCCAGGGACTGGAATGTTAATGCCTATGGTGCTGGCTTTGTAACTAGCTTTGCAATGAGCTCTGAATACCTTAAAAAATTTGAAATACATAATGTAGGTGGAAAACTACATAATGAACTCTGGGTACCGGCAAGTGAATTAGATGAGTTTAATAGTAATATAGTTGGACTAATTGAAGTCACAAAGTCCTTTTACTCACAAGATAACTAGAAATTAACCTAAACATAAAAATTCCCCCTCTCTTTTGGGCGTATTATACAAAGTCCTCCCTAACGGGGAGGATTTAGGAGGGGCTGCATTTGTATTATATTTGCCCCATGCATATCGACATTATAACCCTTCATCCCGGTTTATTAGAAAGCCCTTTTCAGCATTCTATTGTAAAAAGAGCTATTGAAAAGAAACTTGTTGAGGTGAACTTTATAAACCTTCGTGATTACGGTATTGGCAACTATAAGCAGGTAGACGACAGTCCATTTGGTGGTGGTGCAGGTATGGTTATGACCATTGAGCCTATTGCCAAATGCATTAATGAATTGAAAGCCAAAAGAAAATACGACGAGGTTATTTACCTTACCCCTGATGGTGAGCTGTTTAACCAGGAAAAGGCAAACACATTCTCTATGGCCAAGAATATCATTCTGCTTTGTGGCCATTATAAGGGAGTAGATGAAAGAGTGCGTGAACTTTTTATTACCAAAGAAATATCCATAGGTGATTATGTGCTTAGTGGCGGCGAACTACCTGCGGCCATTTTTTGCGATGCTATTATACGTTTGCTTCCGGGAGTACTTTCAGATGAAACTTCTGCGCTGTCAGATTCATTTCAGGATAACTTACTAGCCCCGCCTGTATATACACGCCCTGCAGATTACAACGGACTTAAAGTACCCGATGTTTTATTATCGGGCGACCCTAAGCTGATTGACAACTGGAGGCACGAAAAATCTATTGAGCGCACCCAAAAGCGCCGGCCCGATATACTGAAGAAGTACGAGCAGTAAGACACTCAGCCCCAAACCCCTAAAGGGGCTTTAGCTCAGAGTTCGTCACACTGAGCTTGTCGAAGTGTAAAAGGAAGATGTTTCGACAGGCTCAACATGACATAAATTTATTCAAAGCCCCTTTAGGGGGTTGGGGTAAATCTCCCCGACGACATCAAACCTGAAAAATTGCCACTTTACACCATATTATATTAAAATATGTTAACCCAACCTATTTTAAGGAAACCACGTAATTATTTTTATACTTTTGATTAGCAATTTCAAATACAGTCCTCGTTTATGATAACAAGTGCAATAGGCGGAATTTTTGAACGTGAGCTGAACAAGCTTGCTGAGGAAATTAAGCTGTACACACCCGAAGAAAGTATTTGGGAAGTAAAAGAAGGCATAAAGAATTCAGGGGGCAATCTTTGCCTGCATATTTGCGGTAACCTTCAGCATTTTATTGGCACAGTATTAGGCAACACAGGTTATGTACGCAACCGCGACAAAGAATTTTCTGACAAGAACATTCCTGTTGCAGTACTGCTAAAGGAAATTGAAACCACCAAAATAGCCGTTGTCAAAACATTGGAAGGTATACGCGATGAGGATTTAGATAAAGAGTACACCGATTTTCCTGCCCATTTGCTGGGTAAAGAAAACATAACCAAGTTTTATTTCCTGGCGCATCTCATCTCTCACATGGATTACCACATAGGCCAGATAAACTATCACCGACGCATGATGTAAAAATACATGAACAATAATTACAACCCACTTAAGTTTATTACACATATTTGCATAGCTCGCAACCAAAACAATGTCTGATAGTTTAGTTATAATACCCACCTACAACGAAAAGGGCAATATTGAAAACATTGCCCGCAAAGTGATGTCCCTTCCGGGAGATTTGCATTTGCTAGTTATAGATGATGGTTCGCCCGATGGCACAGCAGCCATTGTAAAGAACATGATGAAAGAGTTTGACGGCCGCATGTTTATTGTTGAACGTCAGGGCAAATTAGGTTTAGGCACTGCATACATTGCAGGGTTTAAATGGGCACTTGCACGTAAATACGAGTATATATTCGAGATGGATGCTGACTTTTCGCATAACCCTGATGATTTATTAAGATTAAAAGCAGCCTGTGTTAACGGCGCTGACTTAGCTATCGGTTCCCGCTATGTAAAGGGTGGCGATGTTAAGAACTGGGATATGAAAAGAGTCCTGATGTCCTATTTTGCATCTGTTTATGTGCGTACTGTTCTATGGATAAATGTAAAAGATACCACTGCAGGTTTCAAATGTTACAGGCGCAGGGTATTAGAGGCCCTTCCACTTGATACAATTAAGTTTATCGGTTATGCCTTCCAGATAGAGATGAAATACCTTACCCATAAAATGGGCTTTAAAATAGCCGAGGTCCCTATTAATTTTATTGACCGCGAGGTTGGTATTTCTAAAATGAGCAAGGGCATATTTAAAGAAGCTTTCTGGGGAGTTTTACAAATGCGTATGGGAAAACATGGCAAATAAAAGCACACTTATTAAAAATGCTTTTATAGTTAACGAAGGAAAAACTTTCCAAAGCGACCTGCTTATTGTAAATGGTAAAATTGAAGAAGTCGCAGCCACCATTTCTACTTATCCTGAAAACACAGATATAATTGATGCTACCGGCAAATACCTTTTACCGGGCATAATAGATACCCACGTACATTTTCGTGAACCGGGATTAGTTCATAAAGCCGACATACACAGCGAATCGATGGCTGCCGTTGCAGGCGGAGTTACTTCGTTTATGGATATGCCCAATACAGTACCCGCAGTACTTACGCAAGAATTACTGGAAGATAAATTCCGCATAGCAAAGGATAAGGCGCTTGCCAATTATTCTTTTTACATGGGCACATCGAACAATAACCTGAGCGAGGTTATAAAGACCGACCCGAAGAATGTATGCGGAGTAAAAGTTTATTTAGGAACATCTACCGGCAATATGTGTGTAGATAAGCCCGAAGCCGTTGAACAGCTTTTTGCCAAGTGCCCTACCCTATTGGCAGCTCATTGCGAAGATGAGCATATTATAGAAGAGAACTCGAAAGCATTCCGTGAGAAATACGGAGAGAACCCACCTCCATCGGTGCACCCGCAAATACGTACAGAAGAATGCTGTTACAAGTCATCTTCGCATGCAGTGGAGCTGGCAAAGAAACATAATACACGTTTGCACATCGTGCATGTGTCAACGGTAAAAGAAACCGGTTTGTTTGAAAACAAATCAGCTTTAGATACAAAACGAATTACTGCTGAAGTATGCATACACCACCTGTGGTTCAGTGATAAAGATTATGCCAACAAAGGCAACTGGATAAAATGGAACCCAGCTATTAAAACTGAGAATGACCGCAGCGGATTAATGAAAGCCCTGCTTGATAATAAAATTGATACCATTGCTACTGACCACGCACCACATACACCCGGCGAAAAAGAACAGGAATATTTTTGCTGCCCGTCGGGAGCGCCAATGGTGCAGCACTCGCTAAATGCCATGATGGAGTTTTGGCGCGAAAAAAGAATTACGCTCGAAACCATTGTAGAAAAGATGTGTCATGCTCCGGCTACCTGCTTCCATATCGAGAACAGGGGCTTTATACGCAAAGGTTATTTTGCTGACCTCTGTCTTATTGATATCAATAACACATGGACAGTTGACAAATCAAATATCCTCTATAAATGCCAATGGGCACCCATGGAAGGTGAAATCTTCCACAGTAAAGTTACCCACACTTTTGTAAACGGCAATTTGGTTTATGCCAATGGTGTTTTTGATGAATCTGTGAAAGGAATGAGGTTGACTTTCGATAGGTAACTATCTCGTTCCTTACGGAACTATTTGAACTCTATTTAAATTATTTATTCTACCGATATTTTATCCCTATCGGGATACTATTTATCAAACTATCTTCTGGCTCCATAGGAGTATGATATTGGTAGAATAACAGACACGCTTATAGATAACAAGTTCCGTTAGGAACGAAATATTAAAACACGAATTACTACTCAGCATTCTTCAATATACCCGCTTGCAAAGCAAACTCATGAGCATAATCGTATAACGAAGCTGCTAATTTTTCATCGCCTAAGGCACGTTTAATAGTATCGCTCTGGCTAAGCAAGGTCTGGTGCACAAACTGCTTCATTTCGTCAGTTGTCATTTCTTTGGTCCACAAATGCAGGTGCATCGAATTCTTTTGTTTTTCGTCCCACATCGATAAAAGCATGCCTCTAACAGCACCTTGTTCTTTGGTATCGCTTGATGACCAGTGCATAGTGGTCGGTAGGTTGTTTTCGTCTAAGTCAACCGTAATATTTATTTCTGTCTTTTTTGCCATAGCTAAAATGTTCGATAAATGGGTTCAAAAATAGGTCTAATATGCTTACGCAAGGCATAAATTTTTTACCTCATTTTGTATACAAATTATCAAATACGAATGTTATCTTTGGAATCTAATTACCTATCAGACCATTTATGCAGAAAACACTCTCGCAGTTCGACGTAGCCGTTAACTCATGCCGGGATATTTTCATAAAAAAAATGCACGACTATGGTACTGCCTGGCGCATACTCAGAGTGTCATCCATTACCGACCAGATATTTATTAAAGCTCAGCGCATACGCAGCATTGAAGAAAAAGGAACACAAAAGATTGACGAAGATGTTACTGCCGATTTTATTGGCATATATAACTACGCCGTAATAGCATTAATGCAGATTTCGCTTAAAGATGACAGCCGTACCGAAATGCCTCACAAAGAAATAGAAGAACTATTTGATAAGCATTCGAAATATGCAAGGCAACTGATGCAGGATAAGAACCACGATTATGGCGAGGCATGGCGAGAAATGCGCGTATCATCGCTTACCGACCTTATATTGATGAAGCTTTTACGAATCAAGCAAATTGAAGACCATAAGGGCCAAACTCTTATATCGGAAGGTATTGATGCCAACTATTACGACATGATGAATTACACCATTTTTGCACTAATACGCCTTACAGAAATACTATAGAATGAAGGCATTAGTTAAAATATGTATATTTCTTGTCGGGGCGCTGTTCATATTCTCTGGCTTTGTAAAAGCCGATGACCCGCTTGGTTTTTCGTATAAACTACAGGAGTACTTTGAAGCCTTTGGCCCTGCGTGGAAATGGGCAATACCTTTTTCACTTCCTTTAGCCTGCTTTATTCCGGTATTAGAAATGATACTTGGTTTTATGTGCCTTATGGGAGCTTTCAAAAGGTTCACCCTCTGGATGCTTTTCCTGATGGATCTGTTCTTTACCTTCCTTACATTTTATACAGCCCATTTTAACAAGGTACTCGAATGCGGTTGCTTTGGGGATGCAATACCTATGACACCCTGGGTAACTTTCTGGAAAGACGTTGTAATACTTGTACTCATAGGCATAATTGCTATCGGGCATAAAAACTATCTATCAGTTGTTTCTCCTAGGCTTGAAAAAGCAATGGTTATCCTGTTCACTTTATGCTCCATTGCGTTTTCGTGGTATTGCTACAACTATTTACCGGTTATCGATTTCCGTCCGTATAAAGTAGGCACTGATATTAAACGTGATATGAAAGGCGGAATACCTGATGTGCTTAAATACTATTACACACTGAAAAACAAAAAAAGCGGTGAGACCAAAGAATTTGAAAAATTCCCGGATAACTACCAGGTTGATTGGGACTATGTAAGCAGCCGCACCGATGTTGTAAAAAAAGGAGTGGAAGCTAAAATACATGACTTTAATATTACCAGCCTTGATGGGGAGAATGTTACCGATACCATGCTGAGCAATCCGAATTATAGTTTCTTGCTTATATCTTCCTCAATTACTGATGCAAAGGTTTCGGATGAGGTGACTAAAAAGATAAATGACCTGTATGCCGATTGTACCAATAATCATTACCAGTTTATTTGCCTTACCGCTTCCGGCGAGGGAGATATTGATGCCTACAAGCAAAAGACTCATGCCTTATATCCTTTTTACAATACCGACGATACACAGTTGCGCACCATGATACGTTCGAACCCGGGACTTATTATGATTAAAGACGGAATAGTGATTGCCATGTGGCACTACCATACCTTACCAGATTACAAAACGTTAAACACTCAATACTTCCATAAATAGTGATAAACTTTATTCTTAAACGGCTTTTTTACGGAGTGTTGGTACTGTTCGGAGTACTGATATTGGTCTTTCTTTTATTCAATGCTTTACCCGGCGACCCTGCAAGGCTTATGCTTGGCCAACGTGCCGACGCACAAGCAATAGCTATTATCGACAAGGACCTTGGCTTAGATAAACCATTGAGCACACAATTTGCAATGTACCTCGATGACCTTTCGCCACTTTCTGTTTACAACGACAAATCGAAGGATAGTCCCATTTACCTTGATACAGCTAAGTATACTAACTACACCAAACTATTTCGCGTATCGAGCAATAAGGTTTTAATACTTAAATACCCCTACCTGAGGCGCTCATACCAAACCAAACGCAAAGTATCTGACATTATAACTTCAACTTTACCCAATACGGCAGTGCTGGCTGTTACAGCTATTGTATTCGCTTCCATCATTGGTATATTCCTGGGTATTATAGCAGCCCTACTCAAAGATTCCATTTTCGACAAGATCTCGGTAGTGCTATCGGTGTTAGGTTTAGCAGGCCCTTCATTTTTTATTGGTTTAATATTTGCCTGGCTCTTCGGGCACGTACTTAGTAAATATACCGGACTAAACACCGTGGGGAATCTTTACACCATCGACGATTATGGCAATGGCCGCTACCTCGATCTTAAGAACCTGATTTTGCCAGCTCTTACCCTAGGTATCCGTCCGCTTGCAATTATAGTGCAGCTTACACGCGCATCAATGCTCGAAGTGCTGTCGCACGATTACATACGTACCGCTTTTGCAAAAGGGCTTAAGCTTCGTACCATCATTACCAAACATGCACTAAAAAATGCACTTAATCCTGTTGTTACTGCCATATCGGGTTGGTTTGCAAGCCTTATTGCCGGTGCAGTTTTTGTAGAATATATATTCGGCTGGGAAGGTATCGGCAAAGAAGTGATAGAAGCATTGGAGCGCTACGACCTGCCTGTGGTAATGGGTGTGGTACTGGTTACATCCATACTGTTTGTATTAATAAATATTGTTGTCGATATAATATATGCCTTATTAGATCCGCGCATCAGGCTTAAATAATAGTTCAGTATGAGAAAAAAAATTGTGGCCGGTAACTGGAAAATGAATAAAACATATTCTGAAGCAGTGCCATTGTTATATGAGATAAAAGACCTTTTGTTTAAAAGCAAAAAAGCTGAATCGGTAATTAAAATTATTGCGCCTCCTTCTCTTTACATTCACGATTTTTATGAAACCACCAAAGGCCTTAAAAATCTTTTTGTGGGTGCACAAAACTGTTCTTATGAAGAATCGGGCGCTTATACAGGTGAGGTTTCTGCTACAATGCTTAAATCAGTTGGTGCTGCTTACATTATTATAGGCCATTCTGAAAGAAGAAGCTATTTTAAAGAAACAGCCGAGGAGCTGAAAAAGAAAACAGAAATTACGCTTAAGCATGGCCTAACTCCTATTTTTTGCATTGGCGAAACAATGGAAAAACGGCAGGCTAACGAACACTTTAAAATTGTAGAAGCACAGATCACTGATAGTTTATTTCATTTATCGCCTGCCGATTTCCAAAAGATCGTACTCGCATACGAACCAGTTTGGGCCATTGGCACCGGGCTTACGGCTACTACTGCACAAGCACAGGAAATGCATCATCACATCCGTTCGCTGGTTGAAAAAAAATACGGCAATGCTGTTTCCTCAGAAATCTCGATACTGTATGGTGGCAGTTGTAACGAAAAAAATGCCGCTGAACTTTTTGCCTGCCCCGATGTAGATGGCGGACTTATTGGTGGTGCCGCATTAAAAGCAAAAGAATTCATTGAAATAATACATTCCTTCCCTGCATGAAATTGATAAAAAAGCTTTCCCTCTTATTCATTTTCGTATCGTGCTTTCAGTTTTCAAATGCACAGCAGGGACAGATTAAAATATTCAATTCAGATTCGGTAAAGTTTATTGATGATATGGAAACCTATATGGAGACTGGCATTGCCAGCCATAAGGAAATAAAAGAGTTTGTGCAAAAATTTGTTGCCACCTGGAAAACCCCGGCGTTTGGACATTATTACAAAATGGCCGTCTACAGTATTTCGAACGAAATGCTCACCAGGAAGATCCCTGTCTATCCTACCTACCAGACTTTCCTTTCATCAGTGCTTAATTTTGTTAATTCAGGTTTATCTCAGGCACAGTTCGACCAGTGGCAAGCTTCACTCGAAAAACTTTTGAAGCAACGGCCCTACACCAACCTGAACAATTTTCTTACCATGAGCGATAATTTGTTCAGCTCTAATACTTTCTATAAATCACCTACAGTTACCTGGAGCAGTAACAACAATAATTTCACTTTTAAAAGTGATAGTGTTCCCGAGGTTATTTTTACGAAACTAAACCTGAAGTGCGCTAACGAACGGAACGATACTATTGTGATTTATGGTACACAGGGGATATTTTTTCCGAATACAGGCACATGGATAGGCAGCAATGGCAAAGTGGATTGGGTACGTACGGGGCTCGATGCCAATTCGGTTTACGGCGAATTAAATAAGTACTCAATAATTTGCAAACAAGGTGGTTTTGTTGCCGACTCAGTTATATTCTGGAACAAAAACTATTTCGATAAATCATTATTAGGCAAAGTAATTGAGCGCGACGTTTCAGAAGCATCGGGCAAAGAAACCTATCCACGATTTGTATCGTATGGCAAACGCTTTGCTATACCTAACTTAACACCGGATGTTACTTACAATGGTGGTTTCTCAATGCGTGGCAGGCGTTTTGTGGGTTCGGGTACCATTGCAGAACCGGCACAGCTTATTTTTAAACGCAACAATAAACCCTTTCTTATTGCTTCGTCGCTTGAATACGGTATAACCAAAGACCAAATAATGGCCGATGATGCCAGTATAGTAATGCACCTTACCGATACCGATTCTGTTTATCACCCCGACGTACAGATGGTATATAACATTACAAAAAAACATTTATCACTTATCCGTACCGACCAGGGCTTATCTCAAACTCCTTACTTCGATACCTATCACAAAGTCAATATGTTCTTCGAAGAGCTTTCGTGGAACATTGACGAACCTAAGATGGAACTACGTATGCTTGCAGGCGCATCACAAAGTATTGCCGATTTCGAATCGCAGGATTTTTTCCGGCCCGAACTGTTCAACAAATTCAGTGACCCAACGGGCACAAATACCATCATGCAAATTGCCCAATATTCAAAATCTGTAAGCGGGGCTGATTTTTTAGTGAGCGATTTTGCAATATACATGCATGCAACATCTGATGATATGCGCCCTTCTATTATGAAACTGGCAACAGTAGGGCTGTTAATGTATGACATACCAACAGACAAGATACATGTGGAGGACAGGTTAAAAAGGTTTATAACTGATAAAACCGGTAAATCAGATTATGATGTTATCGATTATCACTCTGTCGATCCGGGCAGAGGTGTAGATAACGGCATACTCGATTTGTTGACGAATGATATTACCATTAACGGTGTTAAGGTTATTCTTTTAAGTGATTCCGAGAACGTATACATATACCCTAAGGACCAACAAGTAGTATTGCATAGGAACAGGAATTCAACCTTTGGTGGTAATGTGCATGCGGGGCGTTTTGATTTTTACGGTAAGCACTTCGAATTTAAATACGATGACTTTAAGATCAAGATGAATGCTACCGACTCTATACGCATACAGGCCGAATCATATGAAGTAGATTCAAGAGGGCAGCGCCATCTTGTTCCTGTAAAAAGTGTTATTGAGCACGTAAGCGGTGAAATTGCACTCGATCAGCCTTTCAATAAATCGGGCTTAAAGCCATACCACCAATACCCGATACTTACCAGTGATACAAACTCGTTTGTATTCTATAATAAAAAGACTGTTCAGGGCGGTGTATATAAAAAGGATAACTTTTATTTTAAGCTCGACCCCTTTGTTATTGATAGCTTGAACAGGTTTACTAATACAGGCTTACACTTTGCCGGAACATTTGCGTCGGCAGATATAGTACCCGAAATGCGTGAGGTATTAAAATTACAACCTGATTATTCATTAGGATTTATACATGATGCACCTGCCGAAGGTATTGCACTGTATAATGGAAAAGGCAAATTCTTCAGCAAGCTGAAACTGAGTAATAACGGACTACAAGGCGATGGAACAATTAATTATGTAACCTCCGTCTCCAAGTCAAATAACTTCCGGTTCTATCCCGACTCGATGAATGCCACGGCAAATAAATTTGTCATCAATGAACAGAAATCGCCGCCCGAGTTCCCCACTGTAACGGGCGATTCAGTTTATGAACACTGGATGCCGAAGCTTGACAACATGGCAATTAACGACGTAAAATCTCCATTCTTTATTTACACCAACAACAGTATCTTCCACGGTATGTTAAACCTAAGCCCTGAATTACTTTCAGGTAATGGTGAAATTGACTTTTTGAAAGCCAGCCTTACATCCAAGCTTATCAAATTCAAACAGCATAAATTCAATGCTGATACGGCAGACTTTAGCCTTGATGCTACTGACAATTCCGGTATTGCTTTCCAGACCAATAACATGAACTCAGAAATTGATTTTGAAAAGAAAATGGGCGAATTCAAATCGAATGGCGGTGGTTCTGTGGTAAAATTTCCTGAGAATGAATACATAGCTTTTATGGATGAATTCAAATGGTATATGGACCAGGATCAATTAGAATTAAGTTCGAGTAAAACCCAAAAGGTGGAAGTGCAGGGCAAGGAACTGCAGTTCTCAGGTGCTAAATTTATATCGACAGACCCCAAACAGGATTCGCTGCAATTTATAGCCCCATCGGCCCGTTTCAGTATAAAGGACTTCCTTATTACAGCGCATAAAGTTCCGTTTATAAATATTGCCGATGCGCAAATTATTCCGGATAGCGGAAAGATACTTGTGCATAAAAGCGCTATAATGGAACCGCTGATACATGCAGAAATTACAGCCAACACCGTTACAAAGTACCACCATATTTATAATGCCGATCTGAGTATTACATCTCGTAAAAACTACAGTGGCTCTGGTTATTATGATTATGTAGATGAAATAAAAAATAAAAAACCTATCTACTTCAGTAACATACACGTTGACACCACACACCAAACGGTTGCTAACACTACCATTGCCGATACAGCTCACTTTAACCTCAGCCCTAATTTCAGTTACCAGGGTGGAGTTACCTTGAAAGCTACTGCACAGTTCCTTTACTTTGATGGTGAAGCCCGTATTATGCACCAGTGTAACGAAATTAAAATTGCATGGGTAAGGTTCACAGCGCAAATTGACCCGACCAATGTACAGATACCAATTTTGGGCCATCCTGTAAACGAAAGCAATACGCCTCTTGCGGCATCGCCGGTGTTAGCAGCTACCGATTCAATACACATGTACGGTGCATTCTTATCGCCATTGGTTAACGGCAAAAAAGATATTGCAGTATTACCTGATAGTGGTTACTTAGCTTTCGATAAACCTACACAGCAATACCGTATTGCCAGCACAGAAAAACTCATTGAGCAATCGTTACCCGGTAATTATGTAAGCCTTGATACCCGCCGCTGTATAATTTACGGAGAAGGTGTAATGAACCTTGGCCCTGATTACGGCCCTGTGGATATGCAGACTGTAGGAAGTATGACTGATTACCTGGTACGCGATTCGGTTGAGGCCAACATAATGGTGTTACTCAACTTTTTATTCGATGATGGGGCTCTTGATAAAATGGCCACCGACTTCAGCAATATGGGTAGCCTTAAGCCAATTGACGTGAGCAAGGGTGATGTACAAAAGAACCTTCGCCAGTTATTGGGTAAAGAAGAAGCAGATAAACTCATTTCACAATTAACACTATACGGAACAGCCAAGAAGATCCCTAAGGGACTTCAGTCTACACTCTTCTTCAGCCAGCTTAATATGAAGTGGAACAACCAGACACATTCTTATGTATCTGATGGTAAGATTGGTGTAGGAAGCATAGGTAAAACGATGGTGAACAAGCTTTGCGATGGCAAGATCGAATTTAAAAAGAAACGTGGTGCCGATGAAATAAACATATACATCGAACTCGATTCGCAACACTGGTATTACTTTAATTACGTGAACGGGTTTATGCAGGCGCTATCATCCAATAACGAATTTATGACTGCAATAACAGTGCTTAAATCGGATAAGAGAGAGCAAAAAACAGATAAGGGTAAATACACATTCGGCACCTTGCCTACCAACTCGAACAAGAAGACCCTCTTCCTCAGGAAATTCTCTACCGATACCGATAATGGTGGCGGCGGAAATTAATGCCTTACTATAGAATTTATTTTATTATTAATCTGCCACTAAAGCACCAAAACACAAATAAACTGCACACAAATTAGTTTAGTGGGGTTTTGTGTTTTGGTGTTTTTGTGGCAAAAAACATTTTAGTCATTTTCACTAAATGAGGTATTTTAGCAACAATTTGATACTCTAATTATGAAAACAAACGTACTTGCTAAACAAATTGCAGTAACCCTATTTTTCCTATCTGTTTCATTCCACTCATTTTCACAACCCTATAATCCTTCTCTCTTCAATTGTATGAAATGGAGAATGATTGGCCCCTACCGTGGTGGCCGTACCATAGGTGCATGTGGCGTTCAGCAACAACCGAATGTATTTTACATAGGCGTGAACGATGGCGGAGTATGGAAAACCAATGATTATGGCAGAACATGGAACCCTGTATTTGATGAACAATCGACCGGTTCAATAGGTGATGTGGCTGTTGCTCCATCGAACCCGAATGTGGTATATGCAGCTAGTGGTGAAGGTGTTGAACGCCCCGATCTTTCTATTGGTAATGGAATGTACAAATCGGTTGATGGTGGAAAAACATGGACACACCTTGGGCTTGATGACGGGCAACAAATTGGCGGCATTAGTATCGACCCGAAAGATGAGAACAAGGTTTTTGCAGCAGTATTAGGGCATCCTTACGGACCGAATGAAACACGTGGTGTTTACCGCACTATTGATGGAGGAAAAACATGGCAGAAGGTTTTATACATTGATGAAAACACTGGAGCCATACAGGTTACTATCGACCCAACCAATTCGCAAATAGTTTATGCCGACTTATTTATGGCACGCAACGGGCCATGGGAGAACTGTTATTTTTCAGGCAAGAACAGCGGTTTATACAAATCGACAGATGGTGGTACAACATGGAACAGATTATCGGGTGGCTTACCCACTGCCGAGCAGGGCTTGCAACGGGTAGGGTTTTGTATTGCCCCAAGTAATCATAACAGGTTATATGCAACAGTAGATTCGAGAAAAGGCGGAGGCGAATACCGTAGTGATGATGGCGGTAATACATGGAAATTATTGACTGATGATGTAAGACTTTGGGATCGTGGCGATGATTTTGCCGAGATAAAAGCGGATCCTAAAAATGCAGATATAGTATATGATGTAAATGTAGTAGTATGGAAATCGGTTGATGGCGGTAAAACATGGAAAGGCTTTAAGGGCGCACCGGGCGGAGACGATTACCACAGGTTATGGATAAATCCGGATAATACCGATGTGATGTTATTAGCGGGAGACCAAGGCGCCGCAGTAACAGTTAACGGTGGCGAAACATGGGGGTCGTGGTATAACCAGCCTACTGCACAATTGTACCACGTAAGCGCTGATAATGCTTTCCCTTATAACGTTTATAGCGGCCAGCAAGAAAGTGGTTCAGTTGGTATTGCTTCGCGTGGCAATGATGGAGGAGTAACCATGCGCGATTGGCACCCGGTTGCAGCAGAGGAATATGGCTATGTGGTAGCCGACCCGCTTGATGCAAATATTGTATATGGTGGTAAAATTTCGAAATATGATAAACGCACAGGCCAGGCTCAGGATATTTCTCCGGATGCTACAAAATATGGTAAGTATCGTTTTTTACGTACTGCTCCAATTGTGTTTTCTACCATCGATAAAAAGACATTATACTTTGCAGGCAATGTAGTTTTCAAAACTCGCGACGGAGGAAACTCATGGCAAACTATTAGCCCTGATTTAACACGCACCAGCTACGATATACCAGCTAGCGTTGGCGTATATGCTGCAGACTCGATGAAAAAAATGCCGCCACGTGGTGTGATCTATACACTTGCCCCCTCACCTATTGACAGCAATACAATTTGGGCTGGGACAGATGATGGCTACATACAGGTAACCCGCAATGGAGGAAAAACATGGAAGAATGTAACGCCTGATGCTATTACCTGCTGGAGTAAGATATGCCTGATGGATGCCAGCCATACCAATGTAAACTGCGCCTATGCAGCAGTAAACCGTTCGAAGCTGGATGATACACACCCGCATATTTATAAAACCACTGACGGTGGAGGTACATGGAAAGAGATTATTAATGGCTTAGCCAACGACCCTATTAATGTGGTGAAAGAAGACCCTATCCGAAAAGGTTTATTGTTTGCAGGCTCTGAAACAACCACCTATGTATCGTTTGATGATGGAGACCACTGGCAATCGCTGCGGTTAAATATGCCTGCCTGTTCTATTCGCGATTTAACCATAAAAGATAATGACCTTATAGTTGCAACACATGGCCGTTCTTTTTGGATACTGGATGATATTACTCCATTAAGGCAAATGACTGCCGATGCAGTAAAGCAAAATGTAATATTATATAAACCTGAGAACGCATACCGCGTGCGGTGGGATATGTACCCCGATACTCCTATGCCGGCAGATGAACCCGCAGGAAAAAATCCGCCTGATGGAGCGATAATAGATTATTATCTTTCGGCTAAAGCAAAAGGTGAAATAACGCTTGATGTATCTGATTTTAGCGGACAGGTAATACGCCATTACAGCAGCAAGGATACTATGTATCCTATACCGCCGGTGAACATTCCGCTATACTGGATAAGGCCACAGCAAATACTTTCTGCCGATTCAGGTTCGCACCGCTTTTTGTGGGATATGCGTTTGGCTCCGCTTGATGTGCCTGCTGAATACCCTATATCGGCAGTTGTAGGCGAAACAGCCCCCGCCGCAACAGCGCCTTGGGCCATACCCGATACCTATACCATAACCTTAAAGGTAGATGGCAAAAAGTATTCACAGTTCTTTGCCGTAGTTATGGACCCGCGTGTAAATGTATCTGCCCTTGCACTCAAACAGCAATTGCAATATTCCTTGCTCTGCTATTCGCACCGAAGCGATTTGATAAAAGCTTTGAAAGAAATTGAATCCATAAAAAAACAGGCACTGGTATTACTACCTAAAATGAAATCACCTCTATCAGATTCGCTGAAAGCCTTTATACGAAATTGTGATTCGCTGAAGCTTGGCGACCTCGATCAAAAAATGAAGACCTTATTTGATGCCATGCAGAATGCCGATGCCCAACCTACACAGCAATGTGCAGAGTCGGTAAAGTTAAATGATGAAACTTATCAGAAACAATGGGCGAAATGGGTAGCACAGGCAAAAAGGTTGGCACCCATTAATGAAGGTTTGAAGAAGGAGAAACTGGCGGAGATTCGTTGATTCCTTAACCACGGAGACACGAAGAGCACAGAGGAACACGGAGAAGAATATTTCAGAATAGAAATCTGTGAATCTGTGGCAAATCCATTTGGTTTTTTTGTATATTTGCTATATAAGCTACGTAGAATGCATTATTCAGAAATAATAACCATAGAGCCAAATAAAAGGTTTGGACAGCCATGTATACGTGGATTACGTATTACAGTTTATGATATACTGTCTTGGCTTGCATCAGGAATGAGCAAAGAAGGTATTATAAATGATTATCCGGAACTTACTATGGATGATATTAATGCTGTACTATCTTATGCAGCAGATAAGGAACATAAAATCCTTAAAGCTTCTTGAAAATACTTTTTGATCAGAATATCTCCTATCGCGTAGTAAAAAAGATTCAAAATATTTTTCCAGGCTCTGTGCAAGTCCGGGAAATTGGATTAGAAAATGCCACCGATAAAGAAATATGGGATTTTGCAAAAAATAATTCCTACTCAATAATTACGTTTGACTCCGATTTCAGCTCCTTTTCTATCCTATATAGTCATCCTCCAAAAGTAATCTGGTTACGTATTGGTAATGTTACAACAGATGCACTGATTAATTTCCTGGAAAGTCACGCTGAAACAATTACTGAGTTTCTTACCTCTGCAAACTATGCTTCAATGGCCTGTTTGGAGTTGGAGTAAATAATTGAAGAAGGTGAAGTTGGGAGAGATTAAATAGGAAGATATGGATTTATTTACATCTTTTTAGATGCTCCTCCAAATCTTTGCTATAAACTTCGGTTTCTTCTCTGCTTTGGTATAGAACTATTTTATTCTTACTAATAAACTGTATTGGCTTACATGCCTCTATTAATCTTCCTTTTACAACCAAAGACTTGACAAGATAAAAACCGGTTTTGCTCTTAACGAAACTAGCCCCACAATGTTTTTTAGTAACAATATAGTCGTAAGCTCTTGGGGAAGGATCTTCGCCAGGCAGAATAGGTCTCAAATAATAAATCGAATCATTGGTTATTTCAATTTTGAATGTGCTATCGATATCATCAACCCACTTACCTAATAACATTTTCTTTATCTGAGCTTCATTAACACTACTATCATGTAAGGCCTGTTGCCCAAAAGCAGTTAGAGTAAAGAAAAATACTATTAGAATTAATAATGTCTTCATTATTTATTTGAGTGGTTTAATTAGGAACTAAGTTACGGAATTTATTTATAAACGACTTTTGAGTTGTTGATAATTCATTCATCATTATATTACATATACTAAACTTATAGCCTATATTTGACATAGCTCTTTGAAATAGTATCTGAAATTGAATATTAAGCCCTCAACTATTTTTTGGGAAGGGATAGAAAAAAAGATATAATACCGCCAGAAACCGCCACTTTCCGCCAATTATTTTATCGGAGTACCCCGCCTTCGCTAAAGCTACTGCGGGCAAAGGGGGGGGTAGCAAAATGTAAAAAATATTTTCTTCTATTGTTTTGAAAATCAACGACTTAACCTGTAACAGGGTGGTAGCAGTTGGTACCCCCTAAAATCAATTAAGAATTAAGAATCGAAAAACTTTGCGAACTCTGCGGGCTGTTTACTTTGTGAACTTTGCGGTTACGTTTTTTTACCGCAAAGAACGCTAAGTGAGGGCACGCAAAGAACGCAGAGAGAACAGCACTTCGACAACAATTAAAACTTTGTGAAACTTTGTGTGTCTTTTCCTTGTGTTCTTAGTGGTAAAGAACGGAACATACTTCGACAATCTCAGTATGACACACTACTAAATAGCATTAGCTAATATCGGATTGTCATTCACCTCGTCAGATTCTACACCACCATCTTTTAAACGGATAATACGGTGAGCGTAGCGGGCAATATCTTCCTCGTGCGTAACAAGCACAATGGTATTTCCTTTTTTATGAATATCCTCAAAAAGGCCCATAATTTCCACTGAAGTCTTTGAGTCGAGGTTACCGGTGGGTTCATCGGCAAGTATAATAGCAGGGCGGTTTACCAGTGCACGGGCCACCGCTACACGCTGGCGCTGTCCGCCTGATAGTTCGTTTGGTTTATGCATCATTCTGCCCTTCAAGCCTACTTGTTGTAATACTTCTTCGGCTCTTTCCTTGCGTTGCAGTTTGGTCATACCCGCATATATCATAGGCAACATAACATTATCTAATGCGGTGCTGCGTGGCAACAGGTTAAAGGTCTGGAACACAAAACCAATTTGTTTGTTCCGTACTTCAGCAAGGTCGTTATCGAGCATTTTATCTACCGAAATACCATTTAAAATGTATTGTCCGCCCGTAGGAGTATCAAGGCAGCCGAGCACATTCATAAGTGTAGACTTCCCCGAGCCAGAAGGGCCCATAAGCGCTACATACTCGTTCTTTTTAATATTCAGAGTTACGGAATGGAGAGCGTTAATGGTCTCTACACCCATTTTATAAACTTTACTTATTCCAATAAGCTCAATTATATTTTCCATCTCCTTTAAGAATATGCGAATATACCAAAAGCAATCATGTTGTTTTAATTTTTATAGATGGTGGTGCTGTGACATTATAAACTATCTAAAACTAGTTTTTTGCCACAAAAACACAAAATCACAAAATCCCACTAAACAATTTGGTGTGTATTTTTTAGTGTTTTTGTGTTTTAGTGGCATAAATGATTTCAATAATTTTTGGGGTAATGGCCTTTAATTAGACTTTTAACGTGAAATGTTGCTTTACCTGCCCTTTGCGGAAAAACACGAGTCCGAATGAAAACAGGTCGATAGTTACGGTTGCCGAAGGTTCTTTAATTATCTCCTTCCAGGCCTGGTACATACCATTCGACCAGCGTATATCATCGAATACAAACACACAATTATCAGATGCCAGAGGCAGGCATTGCTTAAAATAGCTGAGTGTAGGTTCCTTTTTGTGATTACCATCGAAGAATACATAATCGAGGGCAGGAAGTGTTTTTAATACCTGTGGCAAGGTTTCATCAAAGTTGCCTGTAACCTGCTTTATGTTGTTTGACTTTAACAAGTGGAAGTTCTTCGCAGCCAGCTTTGCTGTTTCCAGGCTGCCTTCCATAGTTATAAAATCAGCATTGGGGCAAGCCTTGGCTTGGTAGAGCGTACTTATACCCAGCGATGTGCCAATTTCCAACATTGTTTTAGGCTGCATAAAGTTTACCAGGCGAAATAACATGCGGCCTTGCTTGGCAGGTATGGCCGATTTGGCAGCAATGTCTTTAACATTCCTCTTTGTCACACTGAGCTTGTCGAAGTGCTTAGCACCTGCTCCAAAATCAACCACCTCAATTTCTTCATCCGATTTAAGCAGCATAGAGCGCAAGTGCTCAATAGGTGCAAAATCGTAATACTCATGGTCGCCGGCAATAACCTTTTGGTAGAACTCATACACAAAAGCAGAGTGAGTACCGTGAAGGGTTTTTGCCCTGAGCAAATAATTAAGGTAATGTATAGGGAGAAATATTTTTTTCACCTCACGAAAATACAAATCTACTCTCATATAAAATTTACCTACTTTTGACAAGCTTATAATTTATCATCATTCGATATAAATATGGGAAATTACGCGATAGCGATACATGGCGGTGCCGGAACCCTGATGCCAGGGACAGTTAGCCCTGAAAAAGAAAAGGAATTCCACGATAAACTTTCAGAATCATTGCAGGCAGGGTACAATATCCTGAGCAAAGGTGGTTCGGCTGTTGATGCAGTAGAAGCAGCTGTAAGGGTAATGGAAGACAGCCCATTGTTCAATTCTGGTAAAGGCTCGGTATTTAACAGCGATGGTATAAATGAAATGGATGCCGCCATTATGAATGGCAAAAACCTGAAAGCAGGTGCTATTGCAGAAGTACATACGGTGCGCAACCCTATTTCGGGTGCACGTGCAGTTATGGAAAAAACAAAGCACGTATTGCTCGCCAGTGCAGGCGCCGAGAAATTTGCCAAAGAAATGGGCTTGGAAATAGTTGACCCATCGTACTTTTATGATGAAGAACGCCACCAGCAATGGCTGGCCACAAAAGATACTGATAGCCCTAATTCATGGGCAGGTGATGGCATACCTGAAGGAACAAAGAAATACGGCACGGTAGGTTGCGTGGCATTAGATAACCAGGGAAATGTAGCTGCTGCCACATCGACAGGAGGAATAAACAATAAAAAATTCGGGCGTGTTGGTGATGCACCTCTTATTGGTGCAGGCACGTACGCTAACAACAAAACCTGCGCT
This sequence comes from Bacteroidota bacterium, assembly GCA_013288345.1. Taxonomy (GTDB): domain Bacteria; phylum Bacteroidota; class Bacteroidia; order JABEUT01; family JABEUT01; genus JABEUT01. The sequence continues at coordinate 67,559 of JABDCA010000007.1, forward strand.
GTATCGTGTACCGGAGAAGGTGAATACTTCATCCGCAATGTGGTGGCTTACGATATTTCAGCATTGATGGAATATAAGGGCTTAACACTTGCACAAGCTACTGCCGAAGCCATGAAGAAGGTTGCCCTGTTGGGCGGTGAGGGCGGGCTCATCTCTATCGATAATCAGGGAACCATTTGTACTCCGTTCAATACTTCATCCATGTTCAGGGGATGGATAAACACGGCCGGAGAAAAGTTTACTGGCGTATTTCGTTAAAATATTTATGAATACATACAGCGAAGTATTAGACTACCTGTATAAGCGCTTACCTATATTCCAGCGGGTTGGCAACATTGCCTATAAAGGAGGTTTAGATAATATAATTAAGCTTTGCAACGCTCTTGATAATCCTCAGAACAAGTTTCCAGTTATCCATATTGCAGGCACCAATGGCAAAGGTTCTACATCGCATTACTTAGCATCTATACTGCAAAGTGCCGGGTATAAAAATGTGGGCTTACATACTTCCCCTCACCTGAAAGATTTTAGAGAGCGTATAAAGATTGCCGGAATACCCATGCCTGAGCAGGATGTAATAGATTTCACAAACGCACACAAGCAACTCATCGAGCAAATGGATTGCTCCTTTTTTGAGTTGAGTGTAGCTATGGCCTTCTGGTATTTTGCAAAAGAAAAATGTGAGATAGCAGTGATTGAAACAGGCCTTGGCGGCAGGTTAGATTCTACCAATATAGTCGAGCCTGTAGTATCGGTAATAACCAACATTAGTTACGACCATGTTGCATTATTGGGAGACACACTGCCTAAGATAGCAGTAGAGAAAGCAGGCATTATTAAACCCGGGAAGCCAGTAGTAATAGGCGAAACACAACAAGAGACAAAAGCAGTATTCGTAAACAAAGCAAGTGAGAGACATTCTCCTATTCGTTTTGCAGATTCAATATATAGTGTTGCTAATGTTCATACATCTGCAAAAAACAATCAGCCTTATTTGGTAATGGATATTCTGAAAGAGGGCAAAACTTATTTAACGGAACTGCATTCAGAACTTAATGGGTTTTACCAGCAGAAGAATATTTGCACCGTGCTTGCAACTATAGATGTATTAAATGAAGCGGGATATAAGATTAGCACAACGAATATACAAGATGGTATTGCCAATGTAGTGAAACAAACAGGCTTGTTGGGCAGATGGCAAACTGTTTCCAACAACCCCTTAACCATTGCTGATACAGGCCATAACGAAGCCGGAATAAAAGAAGTGATTCATCAATTGAGTACGGTAAAATACAAGCACCTGCATTTTGTAATAGGTATGGTGAATGATAAAGAACCGGACAAAGTTTTATCACTGCTGCCGAAGGATGCAACTTATTATTTCTGCAAAGCGAATATTCCGCGTGCGCTTGATGAAAAGGAATTAGCTACAGTTGCAGCTAAGTACAAATTGAAAGGCGAATGCTACACATCTGTTAAAGAAGCATTATTTGCAGCACAAAAAAGTGCAACAAAAGATGATCTGGTTTTTGTAGGAGGCAGTACCTTTATAGTAGCCGAGGCTATTTAGTTCAGCTGGCTGTCGTCAATAGAATGAATCCATTTACCGGCTTCAGCAGTAACACCCTCTAAGCAACCATCTTCAAAAGGTGAAGTAAGCTTGGCTAACTTAACCAGATCTAAAAACGATTGGCTTCCACCTGCATTACAAAGGTCTTCGTAATCCTTTAAAGCTGACTTGCGGTCATCATTTGATCTCTTCCAGAATTGCAATGCGCAAACCTGTGCAAGTGTATAATCGATATAATAGAATGGGCTTTGGTATATATGCCCCTGTTGCTGCCAGAATCCGCCTGATTGCAGGTAAGCATTTTCATCGTAATCGCGGTGTGGCAAATATTTCATTTCAATGTTTCTCCACTGTAGTTTCCTTTCTACCGGTGTTGCATCGGGGTTATCGTATACCCAGTGCTGGTATTCATCAACAGTTACGCCATACGGCAAAAACTGCAATGCTCCTACCAAATGCTCGAACAGGAACTTGTCGGTGCTTTCTTCAAAAAACAACTTCATCCATGGCCATGTCAAAAATTCCATGCTCATGGAATGTATTTCGCAGGCTTCGAAAGTTGGAAAGTAGTATTCGGGTATGGTATAGTTACGGCTGGAATATCCCTGGAAGGCATGCCCTGCCTCATGCGTAAGCACCGTAACATCGTGCATGGTTCCATTAAAATTGGCAAATATGAATGGGCTCTTGTAATCATTTAAAAATGTGCAATAGCCACCTGCCGCTTTATTTTTTCTCGATACCAGGTCCATCATTTCATTATCGAGCATGTACGAAAAGAACTCTGATGTACGAGGAGAAAGCTCATCATACATTTGCTTTGCCTTATTCAGCATCCACTTCTCATCGCCTTTAGGACGTGCATTGCCGGTCTTGAACAAAAGAGCTTCGTCATAAAATTTCAGCTTATCTAAACCCAAACGTTTTGCCTGTTTAGCTTTTAGTTCACTAACCAATGGCACCACATATTTACGAATCTGCTCACGGTAATTCTTTACCATTGCCGCATTGTAATCGTGGCGCATAAGGCGCATGTATGCCAACTCAGTAAATGTTTTAAAGCCGAGCTTGCGTGCAATCTTAGTACGTTGTTTTACAAGCTCATCATATATACGGTCAAGGTCAGCCGATTTTTCAGTAAAGAACTTATACTTGGCTATGTTCGCATTTTTCCTTGTCTCGCGCTCATGCGATGTGAGGTAAGGCGATAGTTCCGAAAGGCTCAGCTCCTTACCGTCGAACTGTATATGAGCCGAAGCAATAAGCTTAGTGTACTCGCTGCTCAATTGATTCTCTAAAACTAAATCAGGTTCTATTTCAGGCGAAAATGTTTTAAGCTTCATTTCAGCAATACTGAACAACTGCTTTCCGAATTTCTTTTCGAGGCCTGTTTTGTGCTTCGATTGGGTAAGTGCTCTGTAAAACTCTGTCACTAAGCCAGTGTAAGCCGGTTCGTTAGCATCAAAAAAATCCTGCTCATCCTGATATTGTTTATTCGCTGTATCTTGCGTGTAGCGTATACTTGCATACGAATACATGGTTTCGAAATGATTCCGCAGTTTGTTAATTTCGTCTACTAGTTCAACTTGCTTTTGCTCGTTAGCATTATTAAAATCAATAATGAGCGCATTCATACGCTTGGTTAACGAACCTATATCAGGGCGCTGGTAAGGGATCTGTGTAAATTGCATAATAAGAAAAGATTAAAAATCGTGACCGAATCGGTAAACAAATCCTACGCCAAATGAAGCAGAAACTGCATTGGTAGGAGCATAACTGCTATACATGGGTGTTGCACCGGAATATAACCTACTGTCTTTCATATTTTCACCCATAGCATCAACACCTTTTAAATCGGTGAAATCGTAGATAAGGCGAAGGTTGATATTAAAGAAGAATGACTTGGCAAGCCTGATATTATTACCAAAGGCTAACACACCGGAGAAATAATTAGAAGTATAATATGGTTTGGTGTTTTCGTTATAGGATGATATTGGTCCCTCCTTATAAGTAGCAGCATAATTTGCATTCGAAACAAGTTCTATTTGCGGACCCGCTTCTACATACGCTCCGTTACCCGATAAAAACCTGAACATAACCGGTATTTGAATTGCGTTGATGGTTGAAGTAGCTTTATAATCGCCCGAAGGATAATACGGAAAACCAACAGTGCTATAGTCATTGTATACAAAACCCGGCGAAGAAGCAAAATTGCCTGTATAAGATTGGGTAAGCGAGGCCATCATTAAATTCACTTCGAGGCCGGTGTGGTCGGTAAAATTATATGCCAGGTGAAGTCCGTAGGAATAAGAATACGAAGCGGCATAATCTTCTGTAGCGCTGCCTTGTGTTCCACCAGAATTAGTCACATTCGAATTAAAGAACCAATTACTCATTGCCATATAACGGCCGCCAATTTCAAAGCTCTGAGCCTTTGCAAAAGATAAAAAAGCAATACACACTAACAGGGCCAATATTTTTTTCATAACGGGGTACTTTTTATGCTATTTTTGACAATCAAATGTAGGCAATTATTTGAATTGCCGATTAACCAAATTTGTAAAATGAAACTATTACAAAATCAAACCATTATAGTTACAGGTGCCTCAAGAGGGATTGGAAGAGGCATTGCGTTGAAAATGGCAGAACAGGGTGCAAATGTTGCATTTACCTACCTGTCGTCGGAAGCTAAAGCAAAAGAACTGGAAGCCGAAATTCAGGCTAAAGGGGTGAAAGCCAAAGCATATCATTCGGATGCAGCAGATTATAAAGCGGCAGAACAACTGGTAACCGATGTATTGGCCGAGTTTGGCAAAGTAGATACACTGGTAAACAATGCCGGTATTACTAAAGATGGTTTATTAATGCGCATGAGCGAAGAACAATTTGATGCAGTTATAAAGGCCAATCTTAAATCGGTATTCAACCTTACCAAAGCTATACAGCGCCCAATGCTCAAGGAGCGTAAGGGTTCTATCATCAATATTACATCAGTAGTGGGCATACGCGGCAATGCAGGGCAATCGAACTATGCAGCATCAAAGGCAGGAATTATTGGTTTCACCAAATCAATAGCACTTGAATTGGGCTCGCGCAGTATACGTTGCAATGCGGTTGCTCCCGGCTTTATTGAAACCGAAATGACCGGTGCGCTCGATGAAAAAGTAGTTGCACAATGGAGAGAATCAATACCACTAAAAAGAGGCGGCACAGCAGATGATGTAGCTAATGCTGTTGCGTTCCTTGCTTCCGACTGGTCTTCCTATATTACCGGGCAGGTAATACAGGTTTGCGGCGGAATGCTAACCTAGTTTAAATAAAAATATAGTGTCTTTCAGCATCGGATATTCTGCATGGCTTTTACTACTTTGCCCATTGGCAGGGGTGGTATATGCAGCAGCATTTTATTATAAAGATACCCGCACAGCAGAAATGCGCCCTGCATTAAAATGGGCAATGACCTCGTTGCGTTTTTTGCTTGTTTCATTTTTAGTCTTCTTATTTCTTTCGCCTTTAATACGCAGTGCAAAAAATACTATAGAAAAACCTATTGTGATTATTGCACAGGATAATTCTGCATCGATAGTTGCCGGGAAAGACTCCACATTTTATAAGCATACCTACCCCGCTGCGTGGGACAAAGTAATTAACGAGCTATCAGGTAAATATGATGTGCGTATTATGTCCTTTGGTAATGAGGTGGCAGACAGTATGAGCTATACCTATACCGAAAAAGAAACCGATATATCTTCTTTATTCGATGGAATAACAAAACGTTATTATGGTAAAAACCTGGGTGCGGTAATTGTAGCATCTGATGGTATTTACAATAAAGGCTTCAACCCACTCTATGCAGCACGTGCCATAAAGAGCAATATATATACCATAGCTTTAGGTGATACCATTGTTACCCGTGATGCTATTGTAACCAAAGTCGACCACAACCCCTCAGCATTCCTGGGCAATACTTTCCCCTTACAGGTTATTTTAGATGCACAAAAGCTGCAAGGCAAAACATCTACACTTACAGTAACGGATGCAACCGGTGGTAAAGAAGACAAGCTATTTGTAAAACCAATTGCGTTCTCTTCTCAAGTATTTCACCTGAGCGTACCCGTACAGCTTACAGCAAAATCGGCAGGCTTAAAACATTATGTAATAAAACTCGAACCGGTTGAAGGTGAAGAAAACATAACTAACAACAGGCAGGATGTATATATACATGTACTCGACCAAAAGCAGCATATACTTATATTATCGAACCCACACCCCGATGTGGCTGCTATTACCGAAAGCATTAACAGCACCGATGGCTTTGAAGCAGAAACGTTTATACCAGACAAATTTCATGGCGAACTAAATAAGTACTGCCTTGTAATATTAAACCAGCTGCCATCTGTAACCAATACTATTACTCAAGTACTGCAAAGCATTAACCAATTAAACATTCCGGTTATTTATATTATTGGCGGTGAATCGAACTTATCTGCATTCAATCAGCAAAACTCTGGTTTAAAAATAAGTAGTTATGGCAATAGAGCCAGTGATGCTGAAGCTACAATGACGAACAACTTTTCACTCTTTACTCTCAGCGACGATTTCAAGAACTATGTTAGTCAGCTTCCTGCCCTATCTGCACCATTTGGTACAAGTTATTTAGTTAGCCCATCACTGAATGTATTATTCAACCAGAAGATACAGAGCGTTACCACTAGTTACCCGCTCATGGCTTTCAATGCGTCGGGCAGCGCAAAGCTTTGCATCATAGCCGGTGAAGGCCTGTTCAGGTGGAAGCTGCAAGATTACCTTGACCATAAAAACCATAAGATATTTGATGAGCTTATTACCAAAACAGTTCAGTACCTGGCTGTAAAAGATGACAAGAGCTTTTTCCGTATACACTGCCCTAACAGTTTTAAAGAAGATGAACCGGTGGAGATGGATGCAGAGCTTTATAACCCCAGCTACCAGTTAATTAATGATCCGGAAGTGAATATGGTAATTACCAATTCAGAAGGCAAAAAATTCTCTTTCACCTTTAACCGTACCTCTAATGCATACCACTTAAATGCTGGCCAATTGCAGGCAGGTATGTATAGTTATGAAGCCAGTGTAAAAGTAGGGACCGAACTTTATACAAAAAAAGGAGAATTTAATTTAACACCTGTTCAGCTAGAATTAACCCACACCATTGCCGACCATCATTTAATGTATCAATTAGCTAACGAGCATTCAGGTAAAATGCTTTTCCCGAATCAATTAGAAGAACTGCCTAAACTGCTTGAAGCCCGAGATGATATTAAGCCAGTCATTTATTCGCACATTTCTTATTCTCCGCTTATCGATTTAACGGAACATATTAGTCAATTAAAAATTACGAATTAGGAATTACGAATGAAAAAAGTACTTGTTCCTGCAAAT
>JABDCA010000008.1 GCA_013288345.1 Bacteroidota bacterium
AGGTTAAGCACCTTTATTTCACGCCCATCTGTCTCTATCAATTTCTCTTGCTTAAAATCAGATAATGTTCGAATCAACGATTCAGTTGAAGTACCAATTATACTTGCAAGGTCATCGCGCGGAATGCGTATTGAAGTACTGCTTTCATTTTTCTTTTGCAGGTTTATAAGAGCATCGGCAACACGGGCCCTTACCGAATTAAAGGCAAGGCCAAGCAACCGCTCTTCTTTCTCTCGTATATCGTTAGCAAGCATTTTAACAAACCGTGCCGATATTTCATTATTGGAATATATCAACGAAAGAAAATCATGCCGAGGAATAATTGCCACCTCAGTATCTTCGAGTGCAGTTGCTGAATCGGCATAATTTGTGCCTTCTAATATTGATACATACCCAAAATATTCCCCTGGACCATATATACCGGTAATAAATTCTTTACCATCGCCACTCATTTTCCATGTTTTTATTTTACCCTTATTTACCAGGTAAACAATAGATGGATTATCTCCTTCGCCATATAAGCCTTCTTTTTTAGGATATACTCTTATCTTATAATCGGATGCACTGCTTATGGGTAGGCTAAATTCTTTTGCCTCCGAAATGAATTGCACCAAACCGTTTATATCGTGCGAATAATTTTTCCGGAATGAATTGCTGCGTTTCAATCTTACTTCAATTGCATTGAACAGTTCAGCCTCATCAAATGGCTTGGTAAGGTAATCATCGGCACCCATATTCATGCCCTTGCGCATATCTGTCTTTTCAGCTTTAGCGCTCAAAAATATAAAGGGAATACCTGCTGTTTCAGGGGTTTTACTTAATATATCTAATACCTCATACCCATCCATATCAGGCATCATTATATCGCAGATGATCAGATCAGGCCTTTCTTTCTTAGCCTTTTCGACACCTATCCTGCCATTCTCAGCAGTTATTACTTTATAATTTGCCAGAGAAAGAATTTCCGAGGTGTTTTCTCTCATCTCGTTATTATCTTCTATCAATAGAATCTTGCTCATACCCTTTTAATACTGATGGTCTATGTATACAAATATAAGAATCTCGTTAAAAGAAGCTAATGATTTTTGTTTTTCTCCCGCTTCTGAAGTTTTAGCAAAGCGTGACCAGTAGCTATAAACATACAAAGTTTGTAACTTTGCTTGCTATGGTATTTTGCAGTTTCACTTCGCCCTTAAAATAAAAATCTAAAAGATGAAGACCTATTTTGTTGATTCTTTCACAAATGAGCCGTTTAAGGGAAATCCTGCGGGCGTTTGTTTTCTGAATAAGGAAATAGAGAATGATAAAATGCAAAAAATTGCAAAAGAAATTGGATTTTCTGAAACTGCGTTTATAAAACAAAATAATAATAGAAACACTTACAGCATAAGATATTTTTCACCTAAAAAAGAAATACCACTATGTGGACATGCCACTCTTGCATCTGCCAAAGTAATATTTGCTACCACAGATGCTCTTGATATACTCTTTATTACCGGTGAGCAGTTAGAACTAGTTGTAAAAAAGGACGGCGACAAAATAATCATGGAGTTTCCCGTTTACGACACAACAGCAATAAAAGTTCCCTCTGCTATGCTGGTTGCATTGGGATTAGATCAAGTCTCAAATACTTCCTATAGCCAAAAAAACAAAATCATTCTTTTAGAAATAAAAGACTCCAAAATTTTAGCGGAACTAAAACCTGATTTTAACGCACTACTAAAATCTTATGAAAATATAAATGGAGTATTAGTAACGGCCCCATCAAATACCCCTGACTATGATTTTCACTACCGTTACTTCTGGCCCTGGGCCGGGACAAATGAAGACCCTGTTACTGGTGGGGTACAAACCTTCTTAGCAAAATATTGGGCACAGAAGTTGAATAAAAAAAGACTGCACGCATTTCAATCTTCTGAACGAACAGGTTTTATGACAGTTGAATTAAAGGATGACAAAGTTCTGATATTTGGTAGTGCCATAATTCTTTTTGAGGGTGAGTTTAAAATAGCTGATTAGTTTCATATTCTTCAATACTCATATAATCTATTGAATTAAAACTCAACAAGATGCCCCAACACACACTCATATACTTTCACCCCATTCTTTAGTCCTAAGTTACTCTTGACGGAACAGGTAAAAGATACGCTATGCTTATCCTTTACTAAAAAAGACTAAAGACCTTTGTTTTTGTTATTTTTGTATGGAAACTTTTATTTCTACTTCATCGTGTTACGGCGCCTTCTTTCCAGCGATAAAAAACTTTCCGGTTCGTTAAAAAACATACTGGGCTTTTATCCGCGCAATATTTCGCTTTACCAAATGGCTTTCCGGCATAAATCGATGACACGAGGCACAACAACTGAAAATACAAAAACCAGTAATGAAAGGCTTGAATTTTTGGGAGATGCATTATTAAATGCAATTGTGGCTGAACATCTGTTCAGAAGGTTTCCTTATAAAGATGAAGGCTTTCTTACCAAAATGCGTTCGAAAGTTGTAAGTCGTAATCACCTTAACGGCATAGCTATTAAAATGGGCCTGCAAGATATGCTCACTAAAGATTCCGGTGGTTATGCAGGCAATTCAATATACGGCAATGCACTCGAAGCGCTTATTGGCGCTATTTATCTTGATACCAGTTATAAACGGGCAAAAAATTTTATCCTTAAAAGGATATTTGTTTTGTATGTTGATATGGATGAATTGGAAAACACCGAAACCGATTTTAAAAGCAAACTGATTGAGTGGACTCAAAAAGAAAAAAAATCTGTCGAGTTTCGTGTAATGGAAGAAGCCCGGTATGCCGATGATAAAACATTTTTGATAGGCCTATTCATTGACCACGAACTTAAGGCTGAAGCAAGCCATTATTCAAAAAAACGTGCTGAACAAATGGCTGCCGAAAAAACATGGACAGCATTAAACACTCCAACACCATAGCATGTCGAAAACACGGTTACAGTTTGAATACGACTATGAGTTTTGCCTGATAGGTATCGTTTGCCATGAGAAGGATTATCGTTTGTGCTGGACCCTGAATAACCTGTTCGGTATAAAACTTACCAAGACCGATGACCATGCTACAGAACATAGCCTTCATTCTATGTTTTCCTTTAACCAGGAAGAGCTTTTCCGCGATTATACCCTAATAGCCAACAGAGGCAAAGAAGGTATGCTTATAGAAGAGCATAAGCAAATGGATTACTTTTTTATTATAAAAGGATCGGTAGATGAAGATGAAAAGAAACAATTGGTAGAACAAATAAAAAAAGCCGATTTAATAGTGGGTGCATATAGCATTGATGTGCAAACGTTAAAGTCGAAGCATAATTTGGTATTTTAGCAGTATGAAAATAGGAAACAAAACAAAAATAGTAGCAACCATAGGCCCTGCTTCTGCATCGAAAGAAGTATTGAAAGAAATGATACAAGCTGGCATGAGCATATGCCGCATCAACTTCTCACATGGCGACTATGAAGCAGTAAAAAAAATATTGGCCAATGTAAGGCAGCTCAATAAAGAAATGGGCACTTACGTGGGCGTACTTGCCGACTTACAGGGACCAAAATTACGTATTGGCGAAGTAGTGAATGGTGGTGTAGAAATTGTTGTTGGGCATCATATAGTTATTACCACCAAACCCTGCATGAGTGATGCTAAGAGGGTTTTTATAACCTACCCTACTTTCCCAAAAGATGTTGCCATTGGCGATAATGTATTGATAGCCGACGGTAAATTAATGCTTCGTGTTACAGCCACTAATCGCAAAGATGAAGTAAAAGCTGTTGTAGTTTATGGCGGAATGCTTAATTCGAAAAAAGGCGTTAACCTGCCTAATACACGTATCTCGATGCCTTCGCTTACTGAAAAGGATTTGAAGGATTTAAAGTTTGCATTGGAAAATAATATAGAATGGATCGGCTTATCGTTTGTGCGTACAGTAAACGACGTAGTTGATCTTAAAGAGAAGATAAAGAAGCTGAAATCTCATGCCAAGGTAGTTGCCAAAATTGAGAAACCAGAGGCATTACTTGAAATAGATAATATTATTGACATGGCCGATGCGGTGATGGTAGCGCGTGGAGATTTAGGCGTTGAAGTAGATGCAGAACGTGTACCGCTTATTCAGAAGATGTTGGTGCGTAAATGCATTGAAGCATCAAAGCCGGTAATTATTGCCACACAAATGATGGAGAGTATGCTTACTAACTTCTCTCCTACCCGTGCCGAGGTAAATGATGTGGCCAACGCAGTATTAGATGGAGCCGATGCAGTTATGTTAAGCGAAGAAACATCGGTAGGTAAATACCCTGTGCGCGCTGTGCAATATATGCAACGCATTGCCAAGCATATTGAGGAAAATGAAAATAGTATTTACTATAAAGAACATCATCCTCAACTGCAAACACACACATTCATATCCGATTCTATTTGCTATAATGCATGTGTTATGGCCAGGCAGGCAGGTGTTAAAGCAATAGCATCTATGACCAATTCGGGTTACACCGCATTTAAAATATCGAGCCACAGGCCAAAAGCCAACACTTTTATTTTTACCGATAACCATTTACTGCTAACCACCTTAAGTTTATTGTGGGGAGTGCACGGTTTTTATTACGACAAATATTTAAGCACCGACCACACTATTTCTGAGATCAAATCATTCCTACGTAAACAAGGGCTATTGGTACCGGGCGATTTTGTAATAAATATTGCCAGTACGCCTATTAAGGAACGGGGCCGCACCAATATGATGAAGCTTAGCCAGATTGTGTAAAAAAGATCTGAATGAAAGTCATCCTACCCGAAAATTATGCCGATGATTTTAAGTCTGTTTTAGCACAACCCTATAATAATTACCGCGAATCTTTACCCATTGTAAATTACACCAATTGCTACTTTACACATTCTGGTATTGGGTTGAAAAATTTCAGACTGATTGAAGAAACACTCTTTCAGAATATTACTAAAAAGTACAGGCAGCATTTTTACAAATATGCTTTATACAAATATTTTTTTTCTAAGAACATTAAACTCAAGGAAAAAAATATTTTGCTTATCCACAATCACTGGAGCAGCGGCTACCATCATTGGCTAACGGAGGCATTGCTTAAGCTCTCGCTTATAGATACACGTAATTTTACACTGGTTATTCCGGAAGATTCAGGTAAGTTTATTTATGACAGCATTGCATTATACAATTTTAAAGAAGTTATAAAACTTCCAAAAAATATTAGCCTTAAAGCATCCGAGGTAACATTAATTGCAAACCCGAATTCAGGGAATTTTAATCCTTCACTAATTGCAACTTTAAAGCACCAGCTCATTGAAAAGTGCAAAACAAAGGTCAGCGGAGCAGAAAGTTACGATTACATATACATTTCGAGGAAAAATGAACAGATACGAAAAGTTGAGAACGAAGATGAAGTGATTCAACTTCTTACTTCGTATGGCTTTAAGGTTATTGATGTTATGGGCCTGTCTTTCTACCAACAGGTAATGTTATTTTCTACCTGTAAGGTATTTGTATCTATTCACGGTGCAGCATTAACCAATGCTATGTTTATGCCTGCAGGCGGTAAAGTATTAGAACTGTACCGAAGTTTAGCTGAAGGAGGTACCTGGATGAATACCTGTTATTATAACCTTGTAACAGCTAGCGGCTTAGGCTATTATTACCAGTTCTGTAAGCACAGTGCCCAGGCAAATGCCAATACTGATAAGGTAAATATTATTGTAGATATACCCATGCTGGAAAAAAATCTGCAATTGATGATAGAGGTAAAAAAGTAAGAGAAGGCCTCTTCCTTACGCGTCTAATTCCCCCGCAATAACATTCATGCTACTCATGGTAACAATTGCATCACTCAGCATATTGCCACGTATCATTTCAGGGTAAGCCTGATAGTATATAAAGCATGGCCTGCGGAAGTGCAAACGGTATGGCTGCCTGCCACCATCGCTCACTAAGTAAAAGCCTAATTCGCCATTGCCACCCTCTACAGCGTGATATATTTCTGCCTTAGGTACGTCGGTTTCGCCCATTACTATTTTAAAGTGGTATATAAGGGCCTCCATATTATTATAAACTTCCTCCTTAGGCGGAAGATAAAAGTCGGGCACATCAGCATGAAATTCCTTTCCTGGCATCTTCTCAATCTTCTCTATAGCCTGTTGTATAATGCTATAGCTTTCCCATATTTCATGCTCACGCACCATAAAACGATCGTATGTATCGCCATTGGTACCAATAGGAATATCAAACTTAAAATCTTCGTAGCTTGAATATGGATTCATTACACGTACATCATAATCTACACCTGCAGCACGCAGGTTAGGGCCTGTAAAACCATAATTAAGGGCTCTGTCGGCACTTATTGGCCCGGCACCAATGGTACGGTCCATAAATATGCGGTTACGTACCAAAAGCTTTTCAAATTCCTTAAGGATGGGCGGAAATTCTTTCATGAATTTCTTAAGCTTAGCCCAGGTTACATCGTTAAAATCACGTTCAAATCCACCAATGCGGCCTATGTTTGTAGTAAGCCTTGCACCGCAAATAGATTCAAATATTTCGTAAATTTTTTCGCGTTCTTCAAATACATAAACGAAGCCGGTAAGTGCTCCGGCATCAACACCAATAACACTATTACAAACCAAATGGTCGGTAATACGCGATAATTCCATAATAATAACACGCATGTATTGCACACGTTTAGGAATTTCGCACTCAATAAGTTTTTCTACCGTCATGTGCCAGCCTATGTTATTTATAGGCGACGAACAGTAATTTAAACGATCTGTAATAGGAGTGATCTGGTTATAGGGCCTTCTTTCGGCAAGCTTTTCAAATGCGCGATGTATATAACCAATAGTAGGTTCTGAGTCGACAATTATCTCCCCATCCATTTTTAATATGTTCTGAAACACGCCGTGTGTTGCAGGATGCGAGGGGCCAAGGTTAAGAATAGAATATTCTTTCTCTTCCAGCTTTTCAGCTGTTTCAGGTGCATTCTGCTGCACCATTCTTCCTTTTTGATTCTTAGCCTGAGACATAATGAAGAATATTATTTATCGTCCAAAAAATTTATCGTCTTTATCATCGCGTGTAGGGTCCTCCAGCGGAAACTCTTTAAGCATAGGAAACCCGCCAAGGTCATCTACATTCAAAATCCGTTTCATGTTAGGATGTCCTTTAAATGTAATTCCAAAAAAATCGTAGGTTTCTCTTTCCATCCAATTTGCTGCTGAGAACACCGTAGTAAGTGTAGGCACTACTGTATCGTTCAGTGCAAAGAAAACACGCAGGCGTATCCTCCAGTTGCGGCGCATATTGTGCAGGTGATATATTACACCCAGTTCGTGCCCTTTATTATCGGGGAAATGAACACCACATAGGTCTGTAAGAAAGCGGAATTGCATTTCAGGATCATCGTAAAGGAATTTTACGACGTCAATTATTTTATCTTTTTTTATGGTAAAAACAGGAAAATCGCGCATCATTTCGGCCGAAATAATATCAGCGCCAAATGTTTCGCGAAGTTTTTTTTCTATTACCGGTAAAATATCTTCCATAAACTATTCTATTCCGTATTCGGCAAGCATTGCCTTGTATTGTGGACTTTCTCTTCTCCTTATTGATTCATTCTGAATGAGGTCTTGTATTTTAAGAATACCATCTATAACCTGTTCAGGACGTGGTGGGCATCCCGGTACATATACGTCAACCGGAATAATTCTGTCAATACCCTGCAATACACTATAGGTATCAAAAATACCTCCGCTCGAAGCACAGGCACCCATTGATAAAACCCAACGCGGTTCAGCCATTTGCAAATAAACCTGTTTTAAAATAGGGGCCATTTTTTTAGCTATGGTACCCATTACCATTAACAAATCGGCCTGGCGTGGAGAGAAGCTTAAGCGCTCTGCCCCAAAACGGCCCAAGTCGTAATGAGCAGCCATAGTCGCCATAAACTCAATACCGCAGCACGAAGTAGCGAATGGCAAGGGCCATATTGAATTTTTGCGTGCCAAACCCACAACTTTATCTATTGAGGTAGCCATAAAGCCCGGACCCTCAATACCTGCAGGTGATCCTACAATTTTTATATTACTGTCTTTAACTTGTGTGTCCATAATGTCAACTATTGGGAAATTAGTCTGTATCCCATTTCAGGGCTCCTTTTTTAAGTATGTAAACAAAACCTAAAAGCAACACTGCCATGTACGATATCATTTCAATAAAGCCTAAGCTACCCAAGTGCCTGAAATCAACAGCCCATGGATACATAAATATTACTTCTACATCGAACAGCACAAACAAAATAGCGGCTAAAAAATATTTTACAGAGAACGGTAAACGTGCATTACCCTGCGATTCGATTCCGCATTCAAATGCTTCCAGCTTTTTTTTGTTGCTGCGTTTAGGTCCAAGTAAATGGCTACCAAACATGGTAAGCGAAACAAAGCCTCCGGCTACTAATACTGTTATTATAATCGGCAAATATTCTATTGAGGTGCTTGTTGTATCCATAAAATAAATTTACAGCACAAAGTTAATGATTATTTGCACATTTTCATTTCTGATTATTCTATATTCTTATACCTATAACCAGCACATCATCAACCTGTTCTAAATCGCCCTTCCAGTCTTCAAATGTTTGTTCCAGTATTTGTTTCTGTTCAGTCATCAGCTTTTTACTTATCACTTTTAACTTTTCACTTAGTGTTTTGTATTTGAATTTCTTGCCCTTAGGCCCGCCAAACTGGTCAGCATAACCGTCGGTAAACATATATATACAATCACCTTCATTAATTGGAATACAATACCTTGTAAATGGTTTTTGAATTCCATACTGAATTCCTACCGGCATTTTATCTGGCCCAATTTCTTCCACAATTTGCGTCCCATTTCTTATTATCCACACCGGATTATTGGCACAGGCAATATTCGCCGTTTTATTTTTAAAATCAAATGCGCACAACGAACAGTCCATACCATCCTTGCTGCCTTCATCTTTTCCTTCCGGATTTAAGGCTTTTATGATTTGCTCTCTCACTCCGTTTAATATTTTATCGGGCTCATTTATTTTCTTCTCAATATTTACTTCATTTAGCATCGATATGTTAAGCAAACTCATAAATGCACCCGGTACTCCATGGCCGGTACAATCGCCTGCGCAAACCAAAAACTTTTTGCCTGTTTCAGTATCCACTTCATTGGCCCAATAAAAATCACCGCTTACAATATCGCGTGGTTTAAATAATATAAAATGCTCTTTCAGCCTGTTGCCAATATATTCATCAGTAGTAAGCAAGGCTCGTTGAATGCGCGATGCGTAATGTATACTATCAGTTATGTCTTTGTTTTTCTCATCTACAATAGCTTTTTGATGTTCGAGCATTGCTTTCTGTTCCTCTACTTCTTTCTTTTGTTTGGTTATTAAAATATTAGCAATCTGCTTTTGTTTATATCCTCTGAATATAAAGAACGCAAGTGTGATCATAAGCAAGAAGCCTACTATAAATGAATTGCGTATTATGCTTTGTTTTTTGCGTTCCTGTTCCGCCAAAACATCCTTCTTGTCCTGCTCAGCTTTTTCAGCAGCTTGTTTTTGCTCAAAGTCATAGTTCATTTGCGACTGAACCGTTTTCTTTGTATTAGCCTCATTTACCAAACTATCACGATATATTATATAATTTCTGTAATCATCAAATGATGCTTTATAATTACCCATAGCGCTATCTAATGTTGACAAGTAGCCATATGCAAATTGAATGTATAGTTTTGCTCCGATCTTTTTTGAAACACTCAATGCTGAATCCAGATATTTCTGTGCATCGTGATAATTTTTCTTTTTTGTATATATACTGCCAAGGTCAGTAAGCGTATATGCAATACCACTATTGTCTCCTATTTCTTTATATAAAGCAAGTGCTTTAAAATTATACTCGAGCGCTTTGGTTAAATTATTTTCGTCTTCGTATATAATACCCAGGTTACCTAAATTAATGGCAATACCATCTTTCTCTTTTGTTTTGTAATATAATGCCAATGCAGTAGAGTCACTTTCAATTGCCAAGCTGTATTTTCCCTGATCGGTATAAATGCTGCCGAGGTTGCCATAGCTACGCGCAATGTTATTGGTGTCTTTCATTTCTTCGTACATAGCCAGGGCTTTCAAAGCATATTCTGATGCTTTTGAGGGGTTTTCCATATCGGAATAGATAACTGCTATATTGCTATAATTTGTAGCTATACCTGCTTTATTATTTAATTCAATGGTTATAGTCAATGATCTTAAAACATAATCAAGCGCTTTAGGATAATCGCCTTCTTCTTCGTAAATAGCACCTATACTACGGAGGTCATTAGCAATACCATTCTTCTCATTTATTTCCTGATTTATCTTTAATGCTTTGTTCCCGTATTCAAGCGCAATTGAATAATTGCCCTTTGCCCAATATGCAACCGATATACTTCTTAATGCGATAGCATTGCCTTTCTTAAATCCTAACTTCTCCGCTATTTTGCTTGCTTTTGTCGCGCAGCTTAGTGAACTATCGTAATTACTTATAGCCTTATACTTTTCACTTAATACATTAAGTATATTTACTTTGACCGTATCATCCTGTTTGGTTATTAATAACCGGCACAACGAATCTATGCCATGATTCTGAGCATAACACAAGTTTGCAATAAGTACACTGGTTATTATTAAGAGAACTTTGTTGAGCTTCCCTTTCATTATATTTTTATTCCAATTACCAATACATCATCCACTTGTTCTAAACTACCTTTCCAGTCTTCCAGTGTTTTTTCAAGTACTTTTTTTTGCTCTGCCATTGATAATTGTGCATTACTCGTTATCAATTGTTGTAATTGCTTGTACTTAAACTTTTTGCCTTTAGGCCCACCAAACTGATCTGCATAGCCATCGGTAAATAAATAAACAGTATCTCCTTTGTTCAATTTTATTGTTTTAGGGGTAAATGGTTTTTGTTCACCATACTGAACACCAACAGGCATTTTATCGGGCAGTATTTCAATAAATACAGGAGCCCCACCTAAATCCTCCCCAATAGGGAGGACTTTAATATTATGTTCTTGCAATGCATCGGAATTCTCAAGCCCCTTCCCCAATGGGGAAGGTGGGGATGGGGCTTTTAAAATCCATATAGGGTTATTTGCAGCTGCGCATTGCATCTCCATCTTCTCAGTATCAATGCAACACAATACGCAATCCATTCCGTCTTTGCTTTCTGTAACACTTCCTTCAGGGTTCAATGCATGAATAAGGTTATGCCTTACATCATTTAAAGCAGCATCAGGCGCAGAAATTCCTCTTTCCACAATTGCTTCATTCAACAGTGTAATATTGAGGATGGACATAAATGCACCGGGCACTCCGTGTCCGGTAGAATCGCAACAGGCAAACCAGAATTTATTTTTCATGTTCACTGCCCAATAAAAATCACCACTTACAATATCGCGTGGTTTATATAAAATAAAATGCCCGGGCAAATATTTGGTTATATATGCTTCGGTGGTGAGCAGCGCATTCTGTATGCGGCTTGCATACGTAATACTGTCGGTAATATCTTTATTCTTTTCCTCTACAATACTTTTCTGTTCCTCTATTATGTTTTTTTGCTTGCGGGTAGTTTTTAACGACCTGAATACAACCAGCGCCAGGCACGCAACACCAAGTGCAATAGCCCCTATAAAAGCAATTACAATTTTTTGCTTTTTACTTTCAGCAGCCGAAAGCGCATTATTTTTATCTTCCTCTGCCTGCTTTACAACAAGTTGTTTGTCATAATCAGCTTTGGCTTCCAGTTTACCTATTTGTTTGCTTTTATCCTGGTTCACAATACTGTCCTGGGCAATACTTGAAAGCTTAAATGCTTCATATGCATCTTGCCATCTGTTGGTCTTAACATATATATCGCTTAAGTACTGATTTGTTGATCTTACCAGGCCTAAAAAATTTATACTATCGCCTATAGCACGCGCTTCTAAAAGATATTTTTCTGCCTGCTTGTAATCTTTTTCCATTTGGTAAATGTTCCCAACGTTCGACAGGTTATTGGCATATCCTCTTTTATTTCCAATCTCTTTGTCAATCCTTAGCGCTTCGTTATAATATAACAGGGCCTTATTGTATTCTCCCATGCTGCCATAAACACTTCCTATGTTTCCCATATTCGTACCCACTCCGCTTTCATCGCCCAGTTCTTTCGACATCTCTATGGCCTTTAAATGGTATTCCAGCGCTTTGGTGTTGTTCTTAAGTCCATGATAGGCAATACCTATATCGCCTGTTATTATTTCAATGTATTGCTTGCTTTTTAGTTTCTCGTCTATTTCCAATGCTTTAAAATAGTAATCAAGCGCATCCTTGTACTTATCCTGTTGAGCATACAGCAGCCCAATGTTAGCTGTGTTTCTGGCTATGCCTATGCTGTCCTTCATATCCTCTGTTATTTTCAATGCTTGCAAATAAGCATCGAGCGCCCGCGGATAATCATCTTGCTCCCAATAAACAATACCAATGTTGCCAATTACTTTTGTCACCCCTTCTTTATCGCCCATCTCATCAAACATTTTTCTCGATTTTGAGTATAGATATAGGGCCTGCGGGTAATTACTCTGGTCGTCGGAAAGTACTGCGCTATTAAAAATGGCAACAGCTATGCCTCTTTTAAAATTAATTTTTGTAGCTAATGCAAGTGCAAGCTTTGCAACTGAATCGCCTTTGGGGTAATTACCCATTCCCTCTATTTCGCGGGTATAGGCGTTCAACATTTTTACTTTATTGGTATCCTCATTGGCCAGCTTTAATAAATTCGTTAAAGAATCAAGCTTTTTTTGCTGACCACAAAGAGATAGTGCGTATGTAAAAAAGAATAGAAAAAACAGTACGTATTTCTTCATCACCTCAATTAGTTGAGGTAAATATAAAAGAAATACGAAAAGTGTCTAGGCTTCTGTAACCTTGAAAGGTTACTATTTTATTTGCCTACTCTTTTAATCGTGGATTTTCGGCTTACTCCTTTTACCTTATTTCTTCATAATTCCCATTATGGAAGAAAGTACACCAATTACTGCGCCCATAGCAATTACGTATACTGAAATACCGATAACATTAGCGGCTTCTTTACCTAATTTTTTAATATGTACAAGTATTAAAAACGCAGCTAATCCTGAGACAACCAAGTTCAGAATTGAAAGCCACCATGCTTTTCCTTTCCCGAAAAAAGCAAAGACACCAGATAGAAGACCCAATACAATAAATAAGATCGCTACTGTTTTGGCAGGCCCTCCTAACGAAAACATGGTATACGATTGGTCACCTACTGTAATGTAAGGTAAAAATGTTCCAATGATAATAACTGCCATTCCGGCCAGTCCTGTAAGTTGAGTTTTTTTCATGATTTATTTGTTTTTTTACCTACTCTTTATAAATGGATTTTCGGTTTACTCCATATATTTTAATCTATTGTTATCTCTGCTATTTAATAGCCCCACCAGGCGCCATAGTAACAGTACACCCCTTACGGTTCTTTACAGTTACTCTTATATTTTCTCCTTTCTTTATACCTACGCGCCTTAAATCAATTATTCCAGTCACACCCGGGAATTTGTGCTCTTTACCGTTTGCAGTCACAATGACCATAAGAGCATTACTTTGACATGAATATTTAAAAGATAGGGTTGGTTTTTTGTCATTGAATTCTCCTGAAAATATTGTGGAATCCATTATTTCAGGTTTAAAAAGGAGCTTTATTTGTTTTCCTGTTTTATCTATTGTCCATTCTTCCCCATCTTCCATCCATACAAGAGCCTGGCCACTATTGAATGATCCCTCTTTTGCATATTGCAAGGGTATCACTTCCACCCCACTTGCATTAATAAATCCCCATTTACCATTTGCCTCAACCATTGCCATGTCTTCTCTGAAAACGTCCATATAATCATATTTGAATGATATCACTACCTTGCCTGTTGCATCAATAAGTCCCATCTTATGGTTTAGCATTACTACTGCTTGGCCATCTTTGCTAAATGAACAAAGTCCATTCCGGAAGTTGTTGTCGTAAGTAGGGTGTATAACTTCCACTGCTTTAGAATTCAAAAAACCGACTTTCCCGTTTAGCACAAAAGGAGTGTATCCGTTAGCGCCTTCGCCACTTAACGAGTCATATTTAGCCGGTACTACCATAGTTCCGCTTTTATTGATAAAACCGAATTTTAATTTCCCTTGAGCGTCTTTTACAGATGCAGAGCACAATCCTGCATCATTGAACACACCCAGGTCAAAATATTTAAAAGGAATAACTGTTGCACCTGCCTTATTTATAAAGCCATGTTTTTCATATGTTGCACCGCCCTCTTTAACATCAATGGCAACATCAGCGAGGCCTTCATAAAAATCGTTTGCAGCAACGTATTTAGCTTGTATTTTCATAGTGCCATTCACGTCGATATAGCCCCAGTTGTCTCCTATCCTGACAGCCGCAAGACCCTCAAAAAAGTAATGCGCATCATCATATTTTGGCGGAATAATAAATGAGCCCCCGGTGTTATTGGTACTTTTATACCCGTATTTGTTATTCTCCTCAACAGGAGCCAGGCCGGTTTGAGCATGTAACGATTGTATTAAAATACTCATTATGCAAATTGTAATTAGTCTTTTCATGTCCTTTGGTTTTATTATTGATTGGTTATAGCTGAAATAGTATTTCTAAATGAACATGGCAATTGCCTTTATCTACATACTCTATAGTTGGAGCGCCACCTAAGGCAAGCGCTGGGACAAAAAAGAAAATTTCATCGTTTTTAAGTTTCCCAAGCTTCTTCGTGGCAGCTTCAAATAACTCTTTACTTAAATTTCTATTAATGATCTCCTCATCACATAAAAAGGCATTAAAAAACTCAGTTAAACTCCAGCAACACACATGAATTTTACGGAAATGCGGGTCGAAAAGGCATACATCTTCTTCAGTATCACTTAGCTTCCTGTAATAAAAAAGATCTCCGAAAGCACTTATTGCAATGGGCACATAGTTTGGTATTTCTTTTCCCAGCGTTCTTTCTAAGTCTCCTTCAAAATCCTGAGGGTTTACAATCTCAATTATTCCATCGTTGTACTTACCTAATCCTTTTGTTTTCCACAACTCAATGAGAGCAGAAGGAATTTTTTTAGAATAACGCTTTACCAATGCATCACTTGGAATAATGACATTGGTTGGTTTGTATTTTGTAGTAAATTCATCTAACTGCATTTTTGTTGCACTCATACTGAATTAATTTTTGTGTTGAATGTTACCTTATGAAGCATTAAACTTAATAGCGCAAAAGTATTACCGCAACTAATTTTCAGGTAACAAAGTGGCGTTACAAAACCATATACAAAATAAAATTGTACTGGTAATCAGATAGATTCAGCAATGTCGTCTATACTCTTGCTTTCTGATAAACTTAATTTTTTACGCAAACGGTAACGGGTTATTCTAATTGTATCGGAAGATACACCCAGGATATTTGCCATTTGTTTACCATCGAGTTTAAGTTTGGTTAAACAAACTAAACGGATCTCAGCAGGAGTGAGGTCAGGTAATTTTTCTTTTAATCGTATAAAAAATCCTTTGTATACCTGTTCAAAGTAATTTCTGAAATTATTCCAGTCCTCTTCAGTAAGTATGGTTGTTTTACTTAGGTATTCTAGTTGCTCAACCCGCACCTCACTCAATTCCCTCGATTTAAGGTTCTTTAACTTTTCAACATCAGTTTTGAATTGTTCCAGTAATTCATTTTTTTCAGCCATGCTCTGGGTATAAACTTCAAGTGTATTGTTAGCACTTTGTAATTTCTCCCCTAAGTAGTCCTTCTCTAGTTTCAGCAAAGTCTTTTCTTTTTCAGAAAGCGCTACTGTTACTTCATCTTTTTTTCGTTTTATCTGCAAGCTTCTTATAAATAAAAAAGCTATAATAATAGTAAGACCTAATATTACAAGTATGCTATAATTAATTATGTTCTTTCTTTTTATTTCGGCAACTCTTTTAATATCAAGTTTTGCATGTTCCGTTTTAATAGAATCTGTTTTCCTGTCAAAATCATAGGCCATTTGTTCACTTAATATCCTTTTCGTATTCTCTTCATTTACCAAGCTATCGCCGTAGGCAATGTAAATTTTGTAATTACAAAAAGCTGACTTATAATTTTCTTTTGCACTATCCAGCATTTTCATAACATTATAAACGTTCCTGATTATTTCCTTGGCGCCTATATTCTTACATAAAAATAAAGCGCTATCCAGGTATTGGCGAGCTTCATCATTCCTCTTTTCCATTATGTTTATTCTTCCTATATGCCAATAGTTAGTAGCTATCATATATTTTTCATCAATTTTTTTGGCAATTTCTATACTTTTCAAATAGTTTTCCAGAGCCTCAGTATAACTGCCTTCTTTTTCGTAGGTATTTCCTATATTAAAGTAATGATTATCCATTCCAGATTTATCTCCTTCTTCTTCCGAAATTTTAAGGGCCTGTAATTGGTTTTTAATTGCTTCCGCATATTTACCTTGCCTTGCATAGATAGTTCCGATATTTCCATATCCAGCATCAATACCTTGTTTATTGCCTATTTCTTGCTCTATTTTTAAACTTAAAGAATAATTCTTTAACGCTTCTGTATAGTCACCTTCAATATCATAAATGCCTCCTATATTATTATATGCAGCACCAATACCAAATTTATTGCCAATCTCCTGGTCTATTTTTAAAGCTTGTAATTCATATTTCAGAGCTTCCGGATGATTACCTTCATCATCATAAATATTACCTATATCAGTATAGGCTGCTCCTATAGCCTGTTTACTATCCAATAAATCGGTTGTATTATTATTATTTTTTGCGCGTTCCTGCAATTCTCCCGCCACTTTTAGGCCTTCCATGTAGTTTTTTAAGGCTTCAGTATATTTACTTTGCGCATAATAAGCAAGCCCCCTTATTTCATAAGTTTTACATAGACCCTTTTTATAATCCAGTTGCTTAGCTAATTGTAAAACATTTTCCTCCAATAAATATGCTCGGGAATAATCGCCCATATTGGATAATGTTGAACAAAGCTCATTCAATGTATTTATCTTACTGGTATCTTCTTTTTCGGTTTTTAGAACAGCCTTTAAAGAATCTACTTGGCTTTGTTGAGCAAAACCAAACGAAAATGAAAATGAATAAAGGACAAGAAGCAGTAATATTTTCCTCATTACTTCTGTAGAAATTACGAAGTAAATATACTGGAAATAAGAAATAAGATTATGCCTCTATCAGTTCTTGAAGATAGTTAACGCTCTTTACCTTTTCCTGATTTTGAATAAGCTCTTCGAACTCCTTACGGAAATGGCGTATAGCACTGGCTACAGGCCATGCTGCGGCATCGCCAAGCGGGCATATAGTCCGGCCTTCTATTTTGGCCTGCACATCCCATAACAGATCAATGTCGCTCATTTTGCCATGGCCATCAATTATTTTGTGCAGTACTTTCTCCATCCAGCCTGTTCCTTCGCGGCACGGGCTACATTGCCCACACGATTCATGGTGGTAAAAACGGGTGAAGTTATATAGGTTCTTTACTACACTAACGCTGTCATCCATTACAATAAATCCACCCGAACCAAGCATGGTACCGGTTGCAAACCCTCCATCCGAAAGCGATTCGTAGCTCATCAAGCGTGGTTCGCCTTTAGCAGTAGTTAAAAATAATTCGGCAGGTAAAATAGGCACCGATGAACCACCGGCCACTATTGCTTTAAATTTTTTATCGTTGCGTATTCCTCCGCAATATTCATCAGAATACAAAAACTCTTGCACCGGAAGGCCCAGGTCAATTTCGTAAACACCCGGCTTTTTAATATGTCCGCAGGCAGAAATTAATTTAGTGCCTGTACTTTTTCCAACTCCAATTTTAGCATACTCTTCGCCACCCATGTTCAATACATGCGGCACAGCAGCTATTGTCTCTACGTTGTTAACTACAGTAGGGCACATCCATAAACCCTGTATAGCAGGAAATGGTGGTTTCATACGAGGGTTGCCTCTTTTGCCTTCTAATGATTCTATAAGGCCAGTCTCTTCGCCGCAAATATAAGCGCCTGCACCAGGGTGTACATACAGGTCGAGATCGAAACCTGAGCCTTGTATATTTTTACCCAGCCAGCCTGCTTCGTATGCTTCGGCAATGGCTTTTTCTAATATATGATAAACATAAAGTAATTCGCCACGAATGTATATGTATGCTGTATGTGCATCAAGTGCAAAGCTGGAAACGATCATGCCTTCAACTAATGCATGAGGCAACTTCTGCATTAAGTATCTGTCCTTAAATGTGCCGGGTTCGCTTTCATCGGCATTGCAAACTAAATAGTGTGGATTAGGTGTTTTTTTATCAATAAAGCTCCACTTCATTCCTGTTGGGAATCCTGCTCCTCCCCTACCTCTTAGTCCTGATTTTTTTACTTCTTCTACTACATCATCAGGCTTCATTTTCAAAGCCTTTTCTACACTTGCATAACCACCCTTCTCGCGATAAACACTATAGGTTTCTATACCCGGTACGTTAATATGCTGAAGCAATAATTTTTTGCCCATAATGGTTAGCCTTTAATATGTTTTTTGGCGAAATGCGAAATTGGTTCTTTCACATTTGCACGGTAATCATTGAGTATCGAATCCACCTTTTCGCAGGTAAGGTTTTCATGATAAGTTTCGCCAACCTGCATAACCGGCGCAGTACCGCAAGCTGCAAGACACTCTACCGTTTTAAGTGTAAACATGCCATCGGCAGTGGTTTCGCCTGCTTTAATATTTAATTTCTTTTCCATGTAAGCAACAATATCTTCTGCGCCCATCAACCAGCAAGGCCCTGTACGGCATACTTCAAGTACGCATTTGCCAACCGGTTTCATGTTATACATACTATAAAATGTTGCCACTTCATATACCTCTACAGGCAAAATATTTAATAATGATGCCACATAGTCCATCGCTTCCGGGCTTAGCCAGCCGCCAAATTCAGCCTGAGCAAGATGCAGTAAGGGCAATAAGGCCGACTTCTGCTTTCCTTCAGGATAGCGCTTTATTATTTTATGCACCAGGGCAAGCGCATCATCAGAAAATTTTAAGTTAGATGGCATAGCAATTTTTTTCCTTTAATTGTTGACAGCTGCAAATATAAATCTATTTCACTATTTCCACCTCTACCCTTCTATTCGCTTCCATTTCATCTTCATTTGCAGGCTTTGGGTAAACCATTTCTTTATTGCCAAGCCCTTTCCAGTCAAGCCTGTTCTTATCTATTCCTTTACCTGCCAGATAGTTATAAACCGCTTGTGCTCTTTGCTTAGAAAGATCAAGGTCATACATATAATCGTAATACTGGTAAGGATCATTCACGAATCCCTTTATCAGAATTTTTACAGTTGGGTTATTGTTCATGAATTCTAACAGATCACTAAGTGATTCAGCAGATGTAGGAAGAAATTTTGCCTCTCCTCTTTCAAATTCTATATGCTTAAATATCATTTTCATGTGCTCTTTTATTTGCAACATGTTTACATATATAGCTTTATCAGTATCGCTTTGAGCCACGTAGCTAAGCTGCGCCAATAAATATCCTTTGGCTGCACAGCTTATATTTATTTTTTGACCTTGTTTTAATTCTATACCATATTGCGATGCGGTTGCACTTATATTTTGCTTGTCTTTTGGAATCGACCATACTATTTTAATTTTTGCTTTTACAGGGGCTTTGCTAATGCTATCTATTACATAAATAGGGACTACTCCTTTGGGTAGTTTTGAGGATGGAGATATATTGGAAGCACTAGAAACAGTCGTTGTATCTGTTCCAGCTGTTGTTCCCCTGAAATGTATTATCAAAGTAAATGGCCTGCTTGCACTGGTGTAATTATCTACCACCAAATAGTATCGTTCATCTTTTTTTACCGGTAAAGCTTTACTGTAAGTAGCATGTTTTCCCGGAGGCTCCATTTCATTTTTTGCTGTTGCCGAAAGCCCTGTGGTTCCCAATGAAGCATAATATGTATTGGCAATATTTGTGCGTACAGGTACCATTCTCACTAAAGCGCTTTTATCGCAAAAATTGCGCTGGCTGCCTCTGCATGCAGTGCAGTTTTTTATTTCTGCTGTTTCATCTTTAAACAGTAAAAAGTCTAAATCGTCGGTTGGGTTTTGGGGAACAATATCGAAGGTTAGAAGTGTATCATACGGTATATCAATGCAAAACCAAACAGCGGTATGTGGCTTCTCGAAATACGTGCCATTGGTATGCGCTTGAGCCAACAAAGGATTAGGCGTGCCATCGGCATAAACGGGCCCATAAGATGAAGTATCTATTAAAACTGCCTTATCGCAACTACCGTGATTTTGGGCTATGGTATTGAATGTAAAACCTGCAATAAAGGTTATTGCCAGAAGAAAATTTCTCATTTCATTATCTCTACTTCCACCCTGCGGTTAGCTTCTTCCTGCGTTGCATTTGCAGGTTTAGGATATATCATCTGCTCGTTACCAAGCCCTTTAAAGCCCATTCGTTTTTTACTTATGCCAGCTACACCAAGGAAGTCATACACAGCCTGCGCTCTTTGCTTAGATAGTTTTTTTGCAGCTCCAGAATTATCACTTCCGGGGTCGTTTACGTAGCCTTTAATAAGAATACTTACATCGGGGTTGTTTTTCATAAACTCCAGTAAATTCATCAATTCGTTTTGCGATGAGGCCGTAAAAATGGCCACTCCTTCCTGAAATTTTATATTTTTTAAAATAAAGCTTTTATGCTCTTCAACCCTCGAAAGCACAATTGAAAGTGTAATAGTTGATGCAGTATCGGGCGAATAAAAATTGCAATGCGTAAACATATAGCCCAGCGAATTACAATTGATATTTATACCCTGTCTGGGGTTGAGCACTAAGCGGTATGCAGTTGTATCAACATTAATTACCTGGCCCTGTTTTACACCTGTAATATCAAGCTGGCTTTTTATAGGATTACCTGAGGAATCGGTTACCACAATATTTACAATTGTTTTACCGGGTATTACTGTAGATGCAGTTTTTACTGATGCTACATCAGTACTGGCATTAAGAACTTTGCTCCGATCTTCGGTTTGGGTTTGAATGTATTTTGGAAATTTTAAATGCAAGTCGAATATAAATGCTCCTTTTGCTTCGGTGTAGTTATCAACCACAAGGTAATAGCGCTCACCTTTTTTCACCTTTAGTGCTTTGCTAAAACAAGGATTATAGCCCAGCTCAACTATAGTATCGGTTGCAGTAAGCGATAAGCCGGTATTGCCCATGTGTGTGATGCTATCAGGCTTTGCCAGGTTAGTACGTATTGGTTTTATTTTATGCTCTCCTAACTTGGTGCAAAAAACCTCAGTCAGATCTTCGTCATCTTTAAAAAGTAAAAAATCTATATCGTCGTGTGGCTTCTGTGGAATAAGCTCAAAAGTAAGTATGGTGTCTCTGGGAATTTCGAAAGTTATCCAGGTAATATTGTGCTCTTCTTCAAAGTATAAACCATGGCTATGATGCTTTGCTACAAATTTATCTTTAGCTCCATTGGGTGCTACAGGGCCAAAAGTTTCGCAACTAATATCAGCAGCGGTTTGGCAGGTTGCATATTTCTGTGCAACCACATGCGTTAGGTCAGTAAAAATTATTGCTACTAACAATAGCAATTTTTTCATGCGGTAAATTCAGCTATAATAGATTCTCCTCCCTTAACTACTTCGTTAAGCTTGGCATTTATCTTAGTGCCTAGTGGCAAAAAAACATCAACCCTTGAACCAAATTTAATAAATCCCATTTCGCTGCCTTGTTCAGCTATATCGCCAGGTTTACAATAATATTTTATGCGACGGGCCAAAGCCCCGGCTATTTGCCTGAAAAGCACTTGTTGGCCTGCCTGTGTTTTTACAACTACAGTAGTACGTTCATTTTCGGTAGATGACTTTGGATGCCAAGCTACCAAATATAAGCCCGGATGATATTTTACATATTCTACATTGCCACCCACCGGGTAGCGGTTAAGGTGCACATTAAGCGGAGACATGAAAATAGATACCTGCAAACGCCTGTCCTTAAAAAACTCGGTCTCTTCTACTTCTTCAATCACAACCACCTTACCATCGGCAGGAGCAATAACATGTTTTGGGTTTTTTGGTGTAGTGCGTCCCGGGTTACGAAAAAACTGCACAATAAGCACCCACACTACAGATGATAAAAGATACACAAAGCCTTGCAGCCACATAGGCGCACCTAAAAAACAAACAAACCAGCTAAGCGCACCTAAAATAATTGTAGCCCCTACTATCAAACTATACCCTTCTCTGTGAATCATATGGCGTAAATGTATAAAATCTTACAAATTTACCCGATATAAAATGGGTAATACTTTGAAATTCAGCGTACTATTAACATCATAATGTGTAAATCGGAAAGGTTTGTAGTATTTTTATTTTTTTTATATTTGCATTTCGACCTTATACAAGCAATAGATGACAAAATCAATAAAGAATTATCCTAAGTTTAAACTTGGGGCTACCTTTACCAAAGAACAACTTGACTTCTTCAATAAAAATGGCTTCGTTCATTTCACCGGCGTTCTATCTCCTACGGAAGTAGATGAGCTGATTGCAGGATATGAAGCAGCCCAGGAAAAGCTTATTAAGTCAAAGGAAAAAACTGTAAAAGGTATACCGGTAATATTCGGGCACGATGAAAACGGAAAACGAATAGTACAGCGTTTCCCTTACACCTCGTACTATAGCGAACGTATAAAGCAGTTAGTGCTTGATTCGCGCATACAAGGCTTTAAGCATTTGTTAACCGAGCGCTCAAGCAGGGTAACCGACTCTGAGCGTGATGGCGTGGTATTTAACCATTATGTAAACTCGAAGCATAGCCGCTTTAAACAAATGGGCTGGCATACCGATTCTATACGCGAAGTGTTTTACGCTAAAAAAGTATTCCCTACGTTAAATATTGGTATTTATCTTGATAACTCTTCTGCTGTAAATGGTGGCTTACGCGTATTGCCGGCTACCCATACACAAGGGCTTTTTGGTATGTTGTTTACCAAAATGTATTATCGCAATACCAAGGAAGATAAGAATGAAGTACTTGTAGTTGCCAAGCCGGGTGATGTAGTAGTTCATCATGGCCATATATGGCACAGGGTGGGCCATTCCGAGCATACCGATTCAGTGAGCCGCCGCAGGGTAATGTATATACCTGTACTATGCGGGCCAAAACAAAAAAGGAAACCACCAAAAGAAGGTAAAACAGGCAAAACACCTATTTACCATCACCTGCACGCTTTTGCCAAGTTCGACCAATAAGTTATGGCATACGCACTTATAACCGGTGGCAGCAAAGGCATTGGAAAAGCTATTGCAGAAAGCCTTGCGGCTAAAAAGTATAACATACTTTTAGTTGCCCGTTCCGAAAACCTGTTGAAAGAAAATGCGACTGAACTGGAAAAAAAATTCGGCGTAAAGGCTGATTTTTTTGTTGCCGATATTTCTGCAAACGATTCTGCAAAAAAAATTGCTGAATGGTGCAATTCAAAAAATTACGATGTATCAGTACTGGTAAATAACGCCGGTTATGGCCTTGGTGGTGCATTTAGCAGCTTATCGTTAGATGAGCAACTAAACATGATGCAATTGAATATGCAGAGCCTTGTGCAACTGACTTATTTAATGATACCTGTTTTGAAAAAACATCAGGGCAAAAATTATATTTTAAATGTTGCCAGCACAGCAGCTCACCAGGCTGTTCCTTTTTTAGGAGTTTACGGGGCAACTAAAGCATTTGTACTTTCTTTTTCACGCGCTATACATCACGAACTGAAGCCTGAAAATATTTCGGTATCGTGCCTTTGTCCGGGGCCAACCGATACATACTTTATGGACCGTGCCGGCATGAAAGGCATGAAAAAAGCTATGAAACAGGCCGAACGTTTTAATATGACACCTGAGGCTGTAGCTGAAACTGCCTTAAAAGGATTATTTGCAGGTAAGCTTGAAATTATCCCTGGTGGCTCTAATAAAGCCGGTGCTTTCCTTAGTCGTATCCTACCTAAAAAGCTAGTAGAAAACACACTTATTGGTGTTTATAAGGCATAAAGCCTTTTGCTTTCCTCACCAGCCATTTAATAGTATAATTGCTTGTTGAACTCTGATTTTCAAGCTAAAAATTGCTGCGTTTAATAAAGATTTTTTTATTTTTACCACTTATAACATGCTCTCCACTCAATGCTTATAAAAAACTACTACAGGAAAATCTTTCTTTTTTTAATTATTGTTTTCAGCTTTTCTTTATTTGAAGGCTGTACGTTCGCTCGTGTTTTTACACAGCGCAACGCTACTTTTATTACCGTACAAGATTCAACAACCGTTGCAGTTGAGCCAACTAAAATTGAAAGCTGGCATAAAGTAAACGATCATAATATCAGGCTTTACCATGATCGGGAAAAAATTTCTGTTCACAAAAAGGCAATCGATACACTTACATCAAGTGTTATAGGTTATAATATCAGGCAATATAAAAAGGGTTACCTTCCTTCATTAACACCCATAAGCAGAACCCGCTTTAATGGCGTTAAAATATTAGATTTCGCTATTCCGGGCTTATACTTTTATGCTTTAATCTCCATGAAAGTTTCTTCTGAAGACCCGTCTTACTATCCACTCTATTATTATGCGTCATCTTTAGGTGTTTGGTTCAGTTTTCTTCCCGGCCCCTGGGCAACTTACAAATCAACCTTCCGCTTGCCGGCATTAGTATCTGTTAAATACCGTGAGAATACTGAAAACAGGATATGTGTAAAAGATGTAGTGATTGATTCAGTTAATACATTTAAACCTGAAGAGTATAAAAGTTTTGGGACATACCAGAAACATATACAGAAAATACGGGATCCTCACGACAAAGGACTATTCAATACAGATCTTGATAAAGATCTTGTAAAGGACGAACTAAATAAAAAACTGCGTGATTGGGGATACGTTGATACTTCGGGTTTATTTTCGAGAGTTTACAGTAACTCCTATATAGCTAAGTGTGAAGTGCAAAGCCACTCCACTATTTATGTAGGCAGTTATGAATGTGTTATAGTAAAATGCTTATGGGTATTATTAAACCCGGAAGGCAATAAGGAGTTATTTCGGTTCACAAGCCAGGATACTTCTATGTGGGCCCCCAATTATTCGACAAGCGAAAGCGCCGAAAGAGAGTGTGTAGTACGTTCTATGAATACTTTTTTGAAGAATGCTGATGTAACAACTTTACTGAAGCAAAATTACGTTGCTCCAAAAACAGACAAGGATACTATATCGAAAGCTATTAGTATAACATTGGCAGCAACCGATACTATCAATAACCTGCAAGACGCTTTGCAGGCTGTAGTTACAATAAAACAAAATCATTTCTTTTTTAGCGGATGCATTATTTCGCCCGATGGTTATGTAGTAACAAATGCACACTTGTTAAGTGATGCAACCAATTCTGATATATATGTTCACTTTTCAGACGGAGATTCTTCCATTGCAAAATTTGTACGCATTAATTCAGTTTACGATATGGTTCTTTATAAAATTGAAAAGCCCGGGCATTACAAATGCTTTTTGCCCGATAGCTCACTGAACATAAAACTTGGCGAAGAGGTTTATGTAATTGGAACAGCCGAAGAATTAAACCTCAAACAAACCATGACCAAAGGGATTGTTTCGGGTAAACGAAAAATAAACGATAGAATACTTATACAAACGGATGCCAGTATTAATAGAGGAAGCAGTGGCGGAGCGCTTGTAAATAAAAATGGACATTTGATGGGCATAATAAATTCGCGGCTTGTAGGCGATGCCATACAGGGTATTGGATTTGCAACACCTGCCTATTATATTAATAATGCACTAAAATTAAATGCTCGCTAATGAAATCTATACACGGAATCAAGAAAATAGTTTTGATACTGCTTTTAGGTAGTATTTTTTATAGTACCGGTTGTGGCAGTATTTTTTGTGCCATGGGTGGAGGAATTACCGAATGCCAGAAAACAAAAGAACCGGGACAGGCACGAAGAAAAGTAGACGTTAGCTATTTTATAATAGATCTTCTTTTCTTCTTCCCTGGGTTGGCCGTTGATTTTGCTACCGGCGGAATTTATAAACCCTGCACATTTCACACCGATCAAATAGTTAAAACGGACGGAACAGCAATACAATGTGTTGTTCAAGGACTCGATTCAACAAATGTGAGCTATATAATGCTTAGTGAACCTAAATACTATAGAAAAGAACATGCGATTTCGAAAAAGGAAGTCAGTTTTATTTATTATTATGATGGACGAACCGATACCCTTGAAAGAGCTAAACAGGTGCATGCAAAATTTGCCCCTGTAAAACGGGTAGATTCTATACTTGCTAAAGAAAGTATAGCCGACCAGCATGCACAAATTGATATAAAGATAGATCCGAACGATACTATACATTCGTTAAGCGAAGCATTAAAAGCTGTAGTAACCATTAAAGTAACCGATGGGCATGGAAGCGGATGTATTATTTCGCCCGATGGATATGTAATAACAAATTACCATGTTATAAGTCAGGATACGGCAAACGAAATGACTCTTTTTACTGATAAAGGAGAGCAACTGAAAGCAATATGGGTGAGAAGTAATATTGATTACGATCTGGCCCTCTTAAAAATTTCGAACCCTAAAAAATGCACCTACTTAATGGCGGCCGATAGCGTGCATGGCACAACAATAGGAGAAACCGTATATGCCATTGGCACTCCATTAGACCTGGCCTTTGGCCAGTCACTCACCAAAGGAATTGTATCGGGTAATCGTAAAATAGATGGTAAAAATTCTATACAAAGCGACGTAAGTGTGAACCATGGAAACAGTGGCGGAGCAATGATAAACAAAAAAGGAACTTTACTGGGCGTAGTTAATTCTAAGATAGTAGGTGAAGGTGTTCAGGGACTTGGGTTTGCCATACCTGCATACTATATTGAAAGTGCGCTCAATATTAAATTTGTTAAATAAATATGAAACTACTTTTTTGCAAAAATTGGGGATATTTATTAGCGTTACTTATTGCGCCATACCTTTTATTTAGCAGTGGCTGCGCCTCATTATTTGCCCCTCACACAACAAGTATCACTACCTGCCAGGATAGTACTTCATTAGATATTGTAAGCGGATACAGCTCCAGTGGCATGAGTAATAATTTTACTGTGCTGGCGCCCGGAAGAGAAAAAACAATTGAAATCTCAAATAGAATAAATTCTTACTCCGTTACCCAATCGCGTAATGGGTACTTGCCATACACCCTACCCATTGCGCGTTATAAATTTAATCCGCTTAAACTAATTGATATTGGTGTAGATCTTGTAGGATCAATCGTAATGTTTCCTTTAGTTGAAGCCATTAACAACCCCCAAAATGGTGCCTTACCATTGCCCGGTAGCGGTTTATTAGGTGAATTAATCATTGATATTGGCACTTTGAGTTGGGGCGACCTGTTCATTGGTCCCTGGAAACTATATCCGAAAATAAATACCATGCCCGCTCTGGTTAAAATACCTTACCGGACTACTGATGAGAATAAGTTATATGTAAAAAGCGTTGGTGTTGATATTAAAAAGAACAATCTGAAAGAAACCTATTATAAAAAATTCAAGGATTACTACGCACATATTGCCACAAATACACGCTCCGAAGAAAATGCTATAAAACATCGTAATACGCAGTTTGCAGATACCTTAAACCATATACTTTTAAAGTGGAACTACCAAGACACAAATAGTGGATTCTTTTCGCATGTATATAATGGCGCTTATTATTTAAAATGCGAGGTGAATGATTTTTCTATAGTTGGTGTTGACCGTTATATGTACGTAGATTTTAAATGCAATTGGCAAATATTTGGCACCACCAGCGATAATGAGATATATAGCTACACAACAGATTGCGCTTCATCATGGTTAGGAAATTCGGAGGGTGATCTTGAGTTTGACGAATTTGCTACTGATGTTTTACAGCGTTCTATGGCACAGTTTTTAAGTACAGATCAAGTACAGAAATGCCTGCACGATAAATCTGCAACTAACACCATAATGCAAAAATGGGATGCAATAGCTGTTACCGGAACTGCAAAAGACTCTGTAGCTAACCTCGATGATGCCATACAAGCTGTTGTAACTGTTGTGGTGCCTGAAGGGCATGGCAGTGGTTGCATTATATCACCCGATGGATATTTAATAACTAACCACCATGTAGTAGTGGAAGACAGTACTAATAAAGTAAAAATACTTTTTTCAAGCGGCGATTCTATGACTGCTACTATCATTCGCACTAATACAGAATATGACCTGGCCATTTTGAAATTAGATAAGCCCGGTACCTACAAATACTTTGCCGTTGATACAGCAACCAAAGAAGTTCCTATTGGTGATGACGTATTTGCTATAGGAACACCCGAAAGTATTTTATTGGGGCAAACACTTACAAAAGGTATTATTTCGGGGGAGCGCACTGCAGGCAGCAGAACCATTATACAGACCGATGTTACCATAAATCCGGGAAATAGTGGCGGTGCATTGGTAAATAGTGCCGGCCATTTAATAGGTATTGTAAATGCAAAAATGGCCGGTGTAGGCATACAGGGCATTGGCTTTGCAATACCGGTATCGTACATTGACGATGCATTAAAAGTGCAGTTCAAAAGGTAATTATTCCGTGAATGCCTTATAAAACAGGCATTTTTGACCTGTTGAAAACTCAGACACCATTTTGTAAATTATAATAAACATAATGTTTATTTTTGTATTTGACTCAGGCTATTTAATTTCAGCCTGGGCATTGAAATAACCACCGCTGAAGCACACCACAGTTTACTTCACCACTTACAAAACACTACACAAAATGGGACAAAGAATTGAATTCAGGCTAAGGCTGACCGAATTAGCCGAAAAATTAGAAGACGGTTGGAGCACAGGGTATATACTGCGCACTTATATGCCCAAATGGGGCATGGCTAAGCGAAGCCTTGAGCGCTATATAGCCCTTGCAAAAGATATTGTATCGGCCCGCATGCAAAAGCGCGAAAATGTAGTTGAGGCTGTAAGGGCCGATATTATAGCCCATGAGGCTGAAAAATGGCTTAAAAGCACCCTGGAACTGGAAGCCAGGCTTTGTGCCATAGTATCTGGCAAAGTAGCATTCAACAAGCCTATGAAAAACGGGCAGGATATACAAAAGGTAGAAACGAATCCCAGTTGCGGCGAAGTAATACGCGCTATTGATATTTTGCTGAAACTGCGCGGTGTGTATAAAGCAGCCGATGGCACAAGAGATGAAGCAGCTATTTTCAAAATAATAGTAAAAAATGAAGAAGAAAAGAGACTAGTAGAGATGAACAGAGATAACCCATAAAAAATACAGAAACCGCCAAAAACCGCCACTTTCCGCCAAATAGCGTAAATTTGCAACCCTTTGTAAAAAAAATGTTTAAAGAATATGATGTAATAGTAGTAGGTGCCGGCCACGCAGGATGCGAGGCAGCAGCAGCAGCAGCCAATATGGGTTCCTCTGTTATGCTTATTACTATGGACATGACTAAGATAGCTCAGATGTCGTGCAACCCTGCTATGGGTGGCATTGCCAAAGGGCAGATAGTACGCGAGATTGATGCATTAGGCGGATACTCCGGTATTGTGAGCGACAAAACTGCCATACAATTCAGAATGCTTAATCGCTCCAAAGGCCCAGCTATGTGGAGCCCACGTACACAAAACGATCGTGCTTTATTTACGCTTGAATGGAGAAAAATGCTGGAAAATACATTGAATGTAGATTTCTTCCAGGATATGGTAAAGAACCTTATTGTTACTAACGACAAGGTTTGCGGGGTTGTTACCGGAATGGGTATTGAGATAAAAGGTAAATCGGTAATACTTACCAATGGCACATTCTTAAATGGATTGATACACATTGGCGAGAAACAATTTGGTGGTGGCCGTGTGGGCGAAAAAGCTGCAACGGGCATTACAGAACAGTTGCTGCAACTGGGTTTCGAGAGTGGCCGTATGAAGACAGGAACACCTCCCCGCATTGATGGAAGATCGCTCGATTATTCGAAAATGGAAGAGCAAAAAGGTGATGAGGAACCTTCTAAGTTCTCCTACTCCAACGCTACTGAGCCACTCAAAAAACAACGCAGTTGCTATCTCACATACACCAGCGATGAAGTACATGAAATACTAAAAACAGGGTTCGATAAATCGCCTATGTATGCCGGAAGGATACAAGGGCTTGGTCCAAGGTATTGTCCTTCGATTGAAGATAAGATAAATAGGTTTGCCGATAAAGAACACCACCAGCTTTTTATTGAGCCTGAAGGATGGGAAACTGTTGAAGTTTACCTCAACGGATTCTCAACATCGCTACCTGAGGATGTACAATTTAAGGCATTATCGAAAATAAAGGGTTTAGAGGGGGTAAAGATGTTCCGACCGGGGTACGCAATAGAATATGATTACTTCCCTCCTGAACAGCTCTCTAATACGCTGGAAACGCGTCGAATTTCAAATTTGTATTTTGCCGGACAAATCAATGGAACCACTGGCTATGAAGAAGCTGCTTGTCAGGGACTTATGGCTGGTATAAATGCCCACTTAAAGGTAAATAATGGCAAACCTTTCGTACTTTCCAGGTCTCAGGCCTATATTGGGGTACTAATTGACGATTTAATTACCAAGGGGACAGATGAGCCCTATCGCATGTTTACCTCAAGGGCTGAATACAGGATTTTGCTACGCCAGGATAATGCCGATATCAGGTTAACGCCCTTAAGTTATGAAATGGGGTTGGCTAAAGAAGATAGATTTAAACGAGTAAATGAGAAGATAAAAGGCAGTAAGGAAATAAGTAATTATTTAAGAAACGAAAGCCTTATTCCGGATGAAATAAACCCCATTCTAAAGGAGCTTGAGTCAATGGAAATTAATCAAAAAACGAAGGCCTTCCCTATCCTATCGCGCCCAAATATTACCATAAAAGATATAGCCAGAAGCTCAGGAAAGATCACTGAATATCTTGGACAATTCGACAACGAAATCATAGAGGAAGCTGAAATAGAAATGAAGTATGAAGGCTATATTGCAAAGGAGCAAGAAACAGCCGACAAATTCCTACGGCTTGAGGAGCTTGTTTTACATGATCGCATAGACTACCATTCTCTTAAATCCTTGTCATTAGAAGCAAGGGAAAAGCTTACCAAATTCCGGCCAAAAACACTAGGCCAGGCATCGCGTATTAGCGGAATAAATCCATCTGATATTTCGGTTTTAATGGTGCATATTGGCCGTTAGTTCCACGTGGAACATTGCTATTTTATTAGCAAAATTGGTAAATATACTACCCAGAGATTAGGTCACTTATCGACCCGAGTCGGGTTTCTTATGTAATCAATTACCGTATCCCCTATCCCCATATTAAGACAAAACAAAGGCCATGTTTCACGTGAAACATGGCCAATTAATAAATGAGTGAACGGGGTCTACTGGGATATGTTTCACGTGGAACACATCAAGATTATACCACGTTAGGCACTATCTTTTTAACCCATGTTTTACCCCACTCCGCCTTCTCCTCTTCAGTCCAAAGCTCAGGATAAAATATAACACGCTGGAAGCGTGGAGGCAGGTATTTCTGCCAGTTTGTACCACCAGTAGCCGCAATAATATCCGGGTCACCTTGCAAGTACCTTACAGCCGATTTATAGTGCATAAGGCACCAGTTTACGTTCACGTTAGCATCTAGCTCCCTCAGCAACTTAATGAGCTCAGGATTCTTTTGATCTGCCGCAGGTAAGGTTCTAACCTTAGCATATACGTTTCCTTTTACGCAGCTCTCCGCAAGCCTTACAAACTCGTCTTTATACTTCTCTTCAAATTGCTTAAGGGTTAAAGTCTTCCTTCCGGTTGCCAATTCAGTAGCTCCGGCTTTCCAATAAATATGTTCGTATTTGTCTGTCACCGAAGCATCCCTTATTCCAGGATTCTTAGAAACATAATCCTTATTGATCAGGTTAGCCATATCGGTAGAATGTAATTCAATCATCCGGTATTGGGCAGATTGAAATCCACTGGCTGGCAACAAGGCCATTCTAAACTTTAAGAACTGCTCCTTATCCATACCATCTACCATAATATCGTAGGTAGTAACAAGGCCATCAAAATAGCGA
This sequence comes from Bacteroidota bacterium, assembly GCA_013288345.1. Classification (GTDB taxonomy): domain Bacteria; phylum Bacteroidota; class Bacteroidia; order JABEUT01; family JABEUT01; genus JABEUT01. The sequence goes on from JABDCA010000008.1 coordinate 32,359, forward strand.
ACTATCCTGTTTATTTTATTGACTAAAAATGGCAAAGTTATTTTGTCTTCGGCAGCAATTTGTTCAAATTCATGTATGCATAATTTAAAGAATAGCTCCGTAATCTGATGATACATTATGAAGATCTTTTCATCCGGAAAGTTAGTTCTGGGGTTCTGAAGTGATAGCAAGGTATCGGTATGTACATAGTCCCAGTACTTCAAATAATCCATATGAATAAGCCCATCAAGGTACGATACCATATCCTGGCCCATTGCCTGGTATTTCTCATCTAATTGTTTTATTCTGCTTACTATCTCAGGTGTAATTTCCATACTCATTAATTATTTAAAGTGATTGAAGGCATAAGCAATACCAAAAGCTGCCCCGGCAGCCACTATACCAATCGCTGTGGTTTTTAATGCGCCGGCAAGAGGTTTCTGGCCAGTAAACTTGCTCTTTAAATAGCCAAAAACAATAAGGCAAAGTATTGTAAAAATAGCAGAATCTCTGAGGCCATTGGCAGGGGTAGAGGTGGTAATATAACCTAATAATGGTATTAACCCACCGACAATATAAGATATGGCTATATTCATAGCGCTCTTCCTGGCACGCTGAGCATCAGGCTGTTCCAGCCCAAGTTCGTAACGCATCATAAAATCGACCCACTGCTTTTCATCCTTTGCAAGCTCGTCGGCTATCATATCCTGCGCTTGTTTAGATAAACCGTAATTGGCAAAAACATCCCTAACCTCCTGTTTTTCATGCTCATAGCAGTCCTTAACCTCTCTATATTCTCTGGCAAGTTCCGAATAATAATGCTCCTCCTCAGTTTTAGCTGACAGGAACCCACCCAGGCCCATTGCAATGGATCCTGCGCATATTTCGGCTATGCCTGCCGTAATAATTATGCTATTTGATGCAACAGCCCCACTTATACCCGCAGTGAGCGCAAATGGCACCGTAATGCCGTCAGAGAGGCCAATGATAACATCTCTTATAAAAGCCGGTTGCTTAAAGTGTCCTTCCTGGTGCATGTGCTAAATTTAAAACGCTACCTAAATTAGTTAAGAAAAGCTTTATTGCAATGGCAAGCAAAACAATACCAAATACTTTTCGCAATATAATAATACCACCAGGGCCCAATAGTTTTTCGAGAAACTTAGTATTCCGTAAAACCACATAAACAAATACCAGGTTAATAAGAATTCCGGCAATAATATTCTCAATTGAGAACTCAGCGCGAATTGATAAAAGTGTTGTTAATGTGCCTGTACCGGCAATCAGCGGAAATGCAATAGGCACGACTGATACAGCCGAGGTTGTTTCTTCTTTTGATAACTTAATACCAAGTACCATTTCAATACCAATGAAAAATATAACAATCGCTCCGGCAAGGGCAAACGAAGGTATATCAAGGCCAATAAGTTTAAGTATAGATTCTCCAATAAAAAGAAAGACTACCATAATGGCGCCCGAAACAATAGTTGCTTTTCGGGCATTAATCTCTCCCATTCGGTTACCTAAATCAATAACTACAGGTATAGCGCCTAGAATATCAATTACTGCAAACAATATCATGCTTGCACTCGCTATTTGTTTAAGGTCGAAATTCATTGTGCCGTAATTGTTTTACAAAAGTAGAAATAAATAATTGCCTGTTAAAACATACGCTCATGTATTGATAGGTTTCTTTGTAGCTGAAGCAAACAGTAACCCTGCATTTATCAAAACCAAAGGGGTTAGGACAACATGAAATCTGTTGAGCTGCCAAAATGATATACCCGAAATGACAATAATAAACATGATAATGCCCCAATTAATAAAAGCAACGATTATGGTTTTATTGCCAAGTCTTTTTCTTATGAACATGATTAAAAATATACCAATAACACCAAATTCGGTGAATAGTACATTCTGCCAATAACTAAGCCATATGCAAGCATTTTCTACTAAATCAAAAAAAGGCCAGTTTCTGTTATTTGCAATAGCAAAAGTACCAGGTGAGAACGTATTGATTTCAATATCAATTCTTAAGGCTTTTAAATAATTGCGTGTATTGTTTTTTAACTGGTCATTGCGGTCTGCATCACTAATAGAATCGATTTTTTGCCATTGTTTATTCTCTATAAAACTGTTCATAGTTTCCACCCTTGCTCTTTCTATCTTACTGAGATTTGCTTTATCCCTGATGCTGCTTGCAAATGAGCCAATAAATTCATAAAGGGTTTTTTTTCCATTAAATGACAAAGTGTATATACCAAAATCCTTTTTCATCATTCCAAGTTGGAATGAAATACTCATTATGCCTATCAACAAAATAGAAAAATACCTTACAATGGTATTCCTAGGTGTTCCAATTCTATTTTTTAAGCCTATATATATTAAAACCAGCGTTACAGGCAGGAAAACAGGCCATAGAGTAGGCTTCATCAGTATTGACATGCAAAACAAAACAAAAGCCCATGCCAGTGAATTGATCTTTTCCCTATTAATATAAAGAGCAACAAAGTAAATGCTGCCGGTAATAATACAAGCATAAACGGTTTCAGTTAAAAAATAACAGATGTATTCTAAATTACCCACACAAAACATGCAAATGATCGCTGCTATCCAGGCAATTCGTTTTGAGGTAAATAAAGCAAGTGTATTAAACACAAACCAAACTGTCAAAACCCATGCTATAACATTAACAAAAATTGCCCACAGGTATATAGAATTTATTCCGGCATTAAATATAATGGGTAGGCCAATTAGTAATGGATAGGCGAGGGGCCGCATAGGATCGGCACTAAAGTGATGCAAAAAATTGGAGGCTGCATTTATATAGCTGTACGTGTCATTCGATTGCCTGGCCGGATTGTGATACAGTAAACACAAACCAATGTAATTATCAAAAACCTGAGTAATGAAACCAAATGCAAGAAAAATAAATAAGGTCGCTGAAACTAGTATTATATTTTCCTTTTTCAATTTGCTATCTGCGGGTATTAAATTCGATAATTACTGCTCTAGTTTAACCGCATCATATTTTATTTCTATATCGTCCTTATAGGTTATCGTCAAAAACAAATTACCATCTGCATCAAAGTATCTCCATTTATCTTCCATGGCACCCATTGAGTAAAGCCCTGATAGCTCAACTTTACCATCTGGGGAATACCAAACATGTTTCCCATCAGCACGGCCTTGGTTATACCCGCCCTGAAATCTTATCTTGCCATTATCTACGTAATATTCCGTCCAAATACTGTCTTGCTGGTCGTCGGTATATTTGCCAATGCTTTTGTAATTGCCAAGTATGTAAAACCATTTTCCTTCTTTCAGGCCTTCCACATATTCGCCATTGGTAATTACACTTCCTGAATCGGTGTACTCAATAAAATCCCCATCTTCCAGGCCATTCACAAAATTACTTTCACGTCGTACCTTGGCATCATCGTAATACCACATCCATTTTCCCTGCTGCCTTCCACGCTGATCATACTTGCCGGTTTCAAACAACTTCGAATTTGAATAATAGTATTTCCAATCGCCAACTTTTACACCATGCAGGTATTTTCCAATCGACTTTAGTTTACCGTTTTCATGAAACTCTTTCCATTCCCCTTCCTGAACACCACTAGTATCTAATACACCTTCGGCCATTACACGGCCACTGTCATATATATCCGCCTTTTCAACTGCACCGGCTTCGTTAAACTGCATGTGTACGCCTACGGCCAGGTTATTTTTATACGGGCCTTCCGATTGAACTCTTCCATCAGGGAAGTAGGTTGTCTTTACATCAAGCTTTGCCAACTCAGGCGCATCCGTCTGTAATACATCGTTAATATATTTTTCAATAGTAATCATACTACCTGCATCTGTATATGTTTTAAAGTAGCCATCTTTCTTGCCATCTGCATAAGTACCTTCCCACTGAACATTTCCATTCGCAAAAAATGTTTGCCATAAACCTTCTTTATGATTTTGAATATTGTACCTGTTTATTTTATAAACCTTTTTCACAAAACCACCTTTGTAAATGGTAATGGTAGTAATTAAGGAATCGGGCGAAAATTCAAGCGATTTACCCTCGGCAAGGCCATCCTTGTAATTTATTATGTTATGCAATTTACCGCCACTGTATAGATACGAAAAGCCCTGTAACGTATCATTTATATAGTTTTCTTTTGCTGTTAAAATACCCTTTGTACTATCTTTTGAATCAATACCGTAGCTGCATTTATACCCATTCTTTTTACCATTTTTATAGGTAAACGATACATACATGATTCCCTTTGCCGAGTAGAATTTCCAAATACTATCGAGTACGTAATCTTTTCTGTTACCCTCCGATTTTATTTTACCGGTCTCGTAATATGTTTTCCAATATCCATCCGGCTTCCCATTGTGTATGGTGCCTTCGCTTGAAAGTTTTCCATTGGCATAATACAATTTATTATAACCCTCAGATGTTTTTTGGGCAAGCAACTTAACAGGATTTATAAACCCTATAACTGTTATAAACAGGGCTAAAAAATATGATATTTTAAGTTGCGTTTTCATTTTTAGTTAGCTGATAATTCAAGCATTCTGCGAATAGATTTCTCTGCAGCTTTCATTAATTCAGGTTTCATAATAACTTCAGGTTTCTCGTATTTCATACAATTATAAAGCTTTTCTATGGTATTTAGCTTCATATGAGGGCAATCGTTACAAGCGCATGAATTGGTTGGTGGGGCCGGAATAAATGTTTTATGCGGCGAAGCTTTCATCATTTGATGAATAATACCTGTTTCAGTGGCTACTATATATTCATTGCCTTTATCTTCCTGTGTAAATTTAAGCATGGCAGATGTTGATCCTATCATATCTGCAATGCGCAACACAGGTTCTTCGCATTCAGGGTGTGCAATTAATTTAGCCTTAGGGTTTAGTTCTTTTAAACGGCTTATTTTTTCTAATGAAAATATTTCATGTACCATACACGAACCATTCCATAAAACCATATTACGGCCTGTTTTCTTTACTAAATAAGCTCCCAGGTTTTTATCGGGCGAAAATATTATTCCCTGGTCTTTAGGAACACTGTTAATTATTTTTTCAGCATTACTCGAAGTACAAATTATATCAGTAAGGGCTTTCACTTCTGCAGAACAATTGATATATGATATGACTACGTGATTGGGATGTTGTTTAATAAATGCTTCAAATTTATCGGCCGGGCAAGAATCAGCAAGTGAACAACCGGCGCGCAAATCGGGCATTATAACTTTTTTTGTAGGGTTTAAAACCTTAGCTGTTTCAGCCATAAAATGCACACCTGCAAAAACAATTATATCGGCTTTTGTTCTGGCAGCCTCCTGAGCAAGGGCAAGGCTATCACCAATAAAATCGGCAACATCCTGTATATCGGCATCCTGGTAGTAATGGGCAAGGATAATAGCATTTTTCTCTTTTTTAAGTTTTTTTATCTCCTCAAAGATATCTAAACTTATATCGAACTTTTCGTTTTTTATTTCTACATTACCTAAATACATATTCATATAATATATATATCTTTTAAATTTTAAATCTTATGTTATTGTTATAAGGGTGTTAGCATGGTTTGTAAAATAATTGAATAATACTTGCTTATTCAAAACTATCACTCCATTAACAAGTAATAAGACTTTATAAGAACAGAACATACTGATTTTCAAACCTATTTTAAGTAATGAACACTGTGTTAGTTGTTATTCACAAATGCCAATTGTTGATATGTTATTTTAAAATCTTCGTGTATAAGCATGTTAACTATAACTGATTAAAAACTCTCTTATTTTGTTTGTATGTCTAAAATAAATTTACGGCACTACTAGTAATACAATGCAAAGTTATTTAATAAAGAGATGTTAACATGCTAAACCTGCTTATTAACAATTGCCGTTCATAAAAGATTTTGCCACTGTATCTTTTTTTTAGTATGTAAGCAATTGCGTAGTAACTTTGCAACTTAATAAAAACAGCAAGGTAATGAAAATAGCTATTGGCGCTGACCATGCGGGGTATGAGCTTAAGGAAAAAGTTAAGAAGTATCTGCAAGTGAAAGGAGTAGAAGTAAAAGATTTTGGCGCAAATTCAGCCGAACGTGTCGATTACCCCGATTTTTCACATCCGGTTGCAATAGCGGTAGAAAGCAAACAAGTTGACCTGGGAATTGTTATTTGCGGCAGTGGCAATGGAGTTAACATGGCTGCCAATCGCCACCATGGTGTACGTTCTGCACTTTGCTGGATGGAAGAAATAGCGGTGCTGGCACGCCAACATAACAATGCTAATGTAATGGCACTACCTGCCCGCTTTATGGATGAGAAAGAAGCACAGAAGTGTGTAGATGCCTTTATGAATACCCCATTTGAAGGTGGCAGGCATACCGACAGGATCAATAAAATAGAATGCTAATACAATAAAGCGTTATGTCAAGTAATCTCGAAGTTTTTCTTAAAAATGCTGAAGCCCGGACCTTTGACCCTGAGCATAAAAGGAAGCTGCTTTTTAATATAGGCCAGTACGATAAAAAGGTAGTTGTTGGCAAGCAGCAGTACTCTAATTTACAGTTAGCCCGCAACAAGGCTTCTGCTATTAAGAGTAAGGTTACCGAGAACATGGAGAAGTACCTGATAGAGTTTGAAACTAACTTTAAAAGGAACGGAGGCAAGGTTATTTGGGCGCCCGATGCAGAGGTTGCCATGAAGGAGATCATTGACATTTTGAAGCGGATCAATGCTAAGATGTTGGTTAAATCCAAGTCGATGGTTACCGAAGAGGTAGATGTGAACCACATATGCGAGAAGCACAATATAGAGAGCCTTGAGACCGATTTGGGTGAGGTGATACAGCAAATGGATGGAGAGGCTCCATACCACATTGTAACGCCTGCTATGCACAAATCGAAAGAGGATGTGGCTAAGTTATTTAATGAGAAAAAAGGTACGCCTATTGATTGGACCCCGGAACAGATAACCGCTTATGTGCGCCAAATGCTCAGGGAGAAATATCCTAAGGCTGATGCGGGTATTACGGGCGGTAACTTCCTGATTGCGGATATTGGTGGGGTAGAGGTAAGCGAGAATGAAGGGAATGCCTATATGTCTATTGCTTTTCCAAGAGTACATATTGCCATTGTAGGTATTGAGAAAATATTACCGTCATTAGCTGATTTAGATTTGTTTTTGCCATTGCTTGCTACGCATGGTACAGGCCAGCGTGTTACCGTTTATAATAATATACTTACAGGTCCGCGCCAACCAGGCGAGGTAGATGGCCCTGAGGAAATGTATGTGGTATTACTCGATAATGGCCGTACAGACCTGCTAGCCCGTAAAGAACAACGCAGGGCGCTTAACTGCATACGTTGTGGCGCTTGTTTGAATGCTTGCCCTATATATCGTAACATTGGTGGCCATGCTTATGGCACAACATATAGCGGCCCAATTGGCTCGGTTATTACACCAAGCATGAGTGGCATGAAAGAATTTAAACACCTTAGTTATGCTTCTTCGCTCTGCGGAAGGTGTACTGAGGTTTGCCCTGTGAACATTGATATACATAATCTGTTATTGCTTAACCGCAAAGATTCCGTTGAAGAAGGATATACTACCCGCAGCGAAAACGTAATCTGGAAATTCTGGCGCAAGGCCATGCTAAAGCGCAGCAGAATGGAGAGGGGAGGAGCATCATTTAAAAACTTTATGATACGCCGTTTCTTTAAAGAAGCCTGGGGTACCCGCCGCGAACTGCCTACTGTTGCTCCAAAGTCCTTCAACCAATTGTGGAAGGAAAGGACGAAAAGCAAGTAAAACAGAATATCGAATACTGAACACCCAATACTGAATTTCGAACCAAATAGAACTGCTAGAGCTCAGTATAAAACTCGTATTTTATTATTTCGATATTGGATATTCGGTGTTCGATATTCAGTATTCTTTTATTTACTGCGGCACAAACTCAGACTCCCTGCCACCGCCTTGCCTTCTCTTCTTCAACTGCTCTAATAGGTAGAGCTTGAATTGTTCTTCAGCGATGAACAGTTTGGCCACTTGTTTGAGAGATATCACTTCCTGGAACTTAACTACATATTTTTTATGCAAGTCGAGCTCGCGGGTCTTAACATCAATTTCGTTGGTTATAAGCTTCTGCACATCGGCATCGCTCATGTTATCAATACCGCCTGCAGTCTTTACTGTCTGTGCGTTTTGCTTGCGTTGCTTTTGCAGTTCTTCTTGGTCGAGCTTGAATTGGTTATACACAGGCCAGAACTTCTGAGACTGCTCAGGGGTCAAATTTATTTTCTCCGTTAAGTAAGCGGTATGCATATTCTCAATATTATCTTTTCTGTTTTGTGCCTGCAAAGCCGGTACAAACAACGCAATCAACCCGAGCAGGGCGAAAAAAGATTTGCTGATTTTCTTTAGTGTTCTCATAATCTTAAAGTGCATTTTCGATGTCAGTAGCATCTACGTTATGGTTCATCAGGTAGTTAACAATGTCTTGCTGGCCGCTGGCCGAATCAGTGCGCATAGGTACTGTAGCAGCAGTGTTATCATTTTGCAATTCTTCTTCAAGCGAATTTACATCTACATAATCAATATTGTTTTGCAGGTGTTGATACATAGCAGAATCAGCTACTTGTGCGGTAAGCACTTCGAGCGTAGCAGGTGTAGGGGTTTGACGCACGTAATAAACAAAGCCTATTACAAAAGCCAGTGAAGCAGCTATCCACTGTGGCCTGAAGAGCCAGAATAGTTTACTCTTTTTAAGCACCGCATTGCTCTCACGGGCCTTATCCATGATGGATGAGGGCAGGGCATCAAAGTATCCTTCAGGTACCGTGTATGGGTTCCTTTTGGGGATACTTGCCAGTAAAGGCGCCTCTTTCCCTAAATCATCCTCGTTTAATATGTTGTTATCTCCTCTCATTACAACTATTTGACGCCAAAATTATGGCTAAGTTTAATTATTCTTCAAAAAATCCTCTATTTTCTTGACTGCGTGGTGGTACGAGGCCTTTAGCGCCCCAACTGAAGTCTCCAGTACCTCTGACATTTCCTCGTAGGGCATCTCATCGTAATATCTCAAATTGAATACAACACGTTGCTTCTCGGGCAGCGTGAGCATGGCCTGTTCAAGCTTCTTTTCGATCTCATCGCCTTTGTAATAATTATCATCGGGCCGGCGCGATAGGCCGCGCTCTACCTTATCGAAAGCCACATACAGCGGGGCCCTTTTTTGTTTCAGGAAGGTGAGCGATTCGTTAGTAGCTATGCGGTATATCCAGGTATAAAGCCTTGATGCCTCTTTAAAGCCATCGAGGTTCTTCCAGACTTTTATAAAGGTGTTCTGCACCACATCGTTAGCATCGTCATGGTCAATGATTATGCGGCGTACCTGCCAGTAAACCCGCTTTTGGTACTTGGTAACCAGCATATTGAAAGCCAGGTTGCGCGTGCTCTCCACACGGAACTGCTCCAACAACTCAATATCGCTGATCTCTTTGCTCATTTGAAGGTGTTAAATAAGCTTTGTAAGATGAAGATAGGATGAAATAGTGAAGCCCCTCCTAAATCCTCCCCATAAGGGAGGACTTAATAACGACATTTACCCAGTGAAGCCTCCCTAATGGGGAGGTTGGGAGGGGCCGCTAAATAACAATAGACATTAACAATACCCACCCTCTGAACCCCTTTATTGACAATGCCTCCATTGTTAATAACAATGAATAACAATAGAACTATGCTAAGGCTTTTAGCAATTACCGTATAATTAATTGATAATCAATACTATGCAGAACACTCAGATATCTATTAGATTTTAAAATAAAAATAGCCTTTATTTATTGTTTCATATCTTTAAGATATGAAAAGGCTACTCATTATTATTTCTGCATTCTTATGCTCTTTTCTTCAAGCACAAAATCTTGTACCTAACTACTCGTTCGAGAAGTACGATACTTGTGTTAATCAATTTGTGGAATATAATGGTTACGTTTCTGATTGGATAGGGCAAGAAGGCGACGGCGGCTTGAGTTGGTGTACTCATCAATGTGCCGATACTGCTATTCAGGCAAATTCAGCAGGTGTGCCATCGAATGCTGTTGGGTTTCAATATGCGCATACTGGGCAATCGTATACTGAATTATGGACATTTGCAAATGGTAGCCCCAATCGTGCAGACTCAACATTTCCTTATGGGCATAATATGTATTTTAATACAAGAGATTATATAGAGGTGAAACTATTGGATTCGCTTAAGGCAGGAGAAATATACTATGTTACTTTTTATATGAGCCTTGCTGATAGTTCTATATATGCGTGTAATGATATAGGTGCATACCTCTCTAATTTGCAGGTACCTATGAGTGGTAGTTCAGCATTGGATTCTCTAACTCCACAAATTGCAAATGACCCGAAGAAGCAAGAACTGACGGACAAGAAAAACTGGATGAAAATCAATGGGAATTATACTGCGGTGGGTGGAGAAAAATATATAACGATAGGTAACTTCAAAAATGATTCGCTAAGCAGCATCAGGTATTTGGGGCCTGATAATCCACAATATAGCTGTGCCTATTACTATATCGATGATGTTATAGTAAGTCCCGATAGTGCTTATGCCGATAGTATAATGGGCGTAGCCGAGTTAATAGTTAATAGTGAAAAGGTAAAAGTATTTCCGAACCCAAGCAACAATGGCATATTTACCCTTAATTTAAAAAGGAATAGCGAAAAGCTGGAAGTCGAGGTATACAATATCTTAGGAGAGAAAGTGTATTCACAGGCCCTTCGACAGGCTCAGGGCGACGATTTTATTGATTTAAGCACTCAATCATCCGGTATATATTTTTACCGCATAACCGATGAAAACGGAGCCTTACTAAAGGCAGATAAAATTGTAATAGCGAAGTAAATCCCGGGCTCAACCTAAATCTCAGCCTCAACCTTTATCTAAACCTTCTCCTTCTTAACCGCCTCTTGAGGGGTTTTGTATTGTAGTCCTGCTTTTACAAAATCTACAAACAAAGGGTGTGGGTTGGCCACGGTACTTTTATATTCAGGGTGAAACTGTACGCCTATAAACCAAGGATGGTCTTTCAGCTCAATTATTTCAACAAGCCCAGCTTCCGGGTGAACCCCTACAGCTTTCATGCCTGCCTTTTCAAAGTCGCCTAAGTATTCGTTATTAAATTCATAACGGTGGCGGTGGCGTTCGTTTATTTCTTTTGCTCCGTGGTATATCTGCTGCACTTTGCTTCCTTCCTTAAGGCTACAAGGGTATGATCCCAAGCGCATAGTGCCACCCATACGTGTAACTTTCTTTTGTGCTTCTTGCAAGTCAATTACTGCGTGGCTGGTTGCAGGGTTCATTTCGGTGCTGTGTGCATCTTTAAAGCCTAATACATTGCGGCCAAATTCTATTACCGCACATTGCATACCCAAGCATATTCCCAGGAAAGGAATTTTGTTTTCCCTGGCATATTTTATAGCTGCTATCTTACCTTCAATACCGCGTTTGCCAAAGCCCGGTGCAACTACTACACCGCGGATTCCCTCAAATTGTTTGGCTACTGTTTCTTCTGTAATATCTTCCGAATGTATCCACTCTATTTCAACCTTGGCATCGTTTGATGCACCTGCATGTATAAACGATTCAGAAATTGATTTATATGAATCTTTAAGCTCAACATATTTACCTACCAGTGCAACACGAATTAAATTCTTCGGGTGGCTCAGGTGTTCTAAAAATTCTTTCCAGCTCTTCATGTCTGGTATGGTATCTGTAGGGAGCCCAAGCTTTTTAAGTACTACCTCATCCAGCTTTTCATTTTCCATCAGTACCGGCACCTCATATATGGTGCGGGCATCAATAGCTTCAATAACAGCCTCCTGTGCTACGTTACAAAAACGAGCAAGCTTCTGGCGTATATCTTCGTCGATAGGACAAATGCTGCGGCATACCAGTATATCGGGCTGTACACCATATTCTAATAACGATTTAACCGAGTGTTGTGTAGGCTTGGTCTTTAATTCGCCTGTGGTATGCAAGTAGGGTAGTAGGGTAAGGTGAATGTTTAAACAATCTTTCCCATGCTCCCATTTCATTTGGCGAACGGCCTCAATGTATGGCAGCGATTCAATGTCGCCAACGGTTCCGCCAATTTCAGTAATAACAAAATTATAGTTACCCGATTTCGCTAAAATGCGGAAACGGTTCTTTATTTCATCGGTAATATGTGGTATTACCTGTACTGTCTTTCCTAAATAATCGCCTTTTCTTTCTTTGTCAATAACGCTTTGGTAAACCCTTCCGGTAGTAACGTTGTTGGCTTGCGATGTAGGTATATTTAAAAAACGTTCGTAGTGCCCAAGGTCAAGGTCGGTCTCAGCGCCATCGTCAGTAACAAAGCATTCGCCGTGTTCGTATGGGTTTAGTGTTCCCGGGTCAATATTTATATACGGATCGAACTTTTGAATGGTAACCGAGTAACCCCTGGCTTGCAATAATTTTGCCAGCGATGCCGAGATGATTCCTTTGCCAAGAGAAGATGTAACACCACCGGTTACAAAAATATATTTGGTAGGAAAGCTGCTCATAGCATCAACCGTTATAGTAAAATTAGTATTAAAAGCCTGTCGTACAAAGGTAGTGCTTTTTCGGTTAATCTCTTTGATGTTTTATAAACCAATCAACAATTTTTTGTGAATAATGTTCAGGAATGCTTTTTACCCCCAACCCCTAAAGGGGCTTTAACTACACGATAGGTTCTATACCCCCTTTAGGGGGAAGGGGGCGGAACGCAATCTTAAACCCGTCATTAGTTTAGGGTTGACGAAAGTAGAAGTATTGTATCTTTTCAATTTTTCTGCATTATACCCATAGCCTTTATTTTTTATAGCTTTGTAACGTAAGTATGAAAAACATCTTTAAAATAAGCCTTATTGCCTTTTTTGCTTTCCTTTTTATGGGCAAACAGGCATTAGCCCAAAACCAGCCACACGATACTACTTTTACCATTTATCTTGATACCCTCAGGATTGTTTACATACATGCCGATACCGGTAAGGCCCTTAACAGGCTCGATAAATTAGGGCACAAGCAAGGTTTGTGGGAACAGAAATATGCGAATGGCAATATCCGTTACAAAGGGCATTTTAAAGACGATAAGCCTACTGGTGTCTTTAAGTATTTTTATGAGGATAACGATAGCCTCCGCATTCTTTCTATTTATTCAGATAATGGGCATGTTGCGCATGTACATGAGTATTATTCTTCGGGTATAATGGCCAGCAGTGGTAAGTATGTCGACCAGAAAAAGGATAGTGTATGGAAGATATACGATGATTTTCAAAAACTACGTGAGAAGGACCAGTATGTGTTAGGGAAAAAAGAAGGCAAATCAATTACCTTTTATACCGATGGTGGCGTACTGGAGTCGAAAACCTGGCACAACGACCTGGAAAACGGAAAGTGGCAGCAATACTTTGACAACGGAGAAATTAAACTGGATGGTAACTATGTAAATGGCAAGCTTGAAGGCCTGGTAAGTTATTATAATGCAGGAGGGAAATTAGAAATATCCGGCACCTATAAAAACGATGTAAAAGATGGCAAATGGATTTATTACGACGATAATGGCAATCCAAAAGATTCTATGACCTTCAGGAACGGAAGGCCGGCAGATATGCGTAAGTTTATATTTACCCCTGCCCAGCTCGATTCAATGAAAACCAAATACCAGCAGGAACACAACGACCCTAACCGCCCTAAGCAAATAGGGGAAGAAGATGAAGAGGGTAACTAGTAAGCCTCATTGAAAATAAAAATAGCTTACTAATCACGAGGTCCTTAAAAAATAAATAGTTTACGAGTAACTAATTAAAACTAAAATCAGGCATTAACCTGTTCAGGCACCTTTTCGCCAATAGTAACCTTTACACGCTGTACGGTCCGTTTATCAGCTGCTTCAATGGTAAAGGTAATGTGCGAGAATGTGATCTTCTCGAATTTCTCCGGTATCCTTCCGCACATCTCTATAATAAAACCGGCAAGCGTATCTGAGCCGCCTTTTTTCTCCTGGAATATAGAGTCATCTATATTGGTTTTCCGGCAAAAATCACCCAAGGTTATCTTGCCTTCAAATACAAAATTGTGGTCATCGAGTTTCGAATAAACGATGTTCTCCTCGTCAAACTCGTCGTTAATTTCTCCCAGTATTTCTTCAATAATATCTTCTAAGCTAACAAGGCCCGATGTGCTACCAAACTCATCGACTACTATTGATAAGTGTATTTTTTTCTTCTGAAAATCTTCCAGCAGGTCGTTTATTTTTTTGCTTTCCGGTACAAAAAATGGTCGGTGCAGCAAGTACTTCCAGTTAAAGGTATCATCCTTATCAGAATGTGCAAGCAGGTCCTTGGTATAAAGCACTCCCGAAATTGAATCGACCGAGGAATGGTATATAGGTATCCTCGAAAAGCCACAATCTACAGCCTTTGCAAGCAGTTCAGTAAATTTAAGTCGTTCGTCAAGTGCAATAATATCAATGCGTGGTTTCATAATTTCCTTCACATCTTTATTGGCCAACTGAATAATGTCGCGCAATATTTTTTGCTGCACCTGCGATATTTCTGAGGAAGTTATGTCGAGCGCTTCCGATAGATCGGCAGCTGATAACACCTGCTTTTTGCGCAAAATATATTTGTCCATAAACAAGGTTGACAAAGTGAGCATGGATGCAAAGGGGTAGAAAAATGCCCTGATGACATATACAAACAACAATAACCTTTTCGATACTTTAAGGTAATGCCCGGTAGCATAAACCTTGGGTATAATATCGCATGCCAGTAAAAGCAAAAAGGTAATGGCAATGGCCTGCACAAAAAAAGCAAGTATGGGATGCAGGTATATGTTTATACTTTCCGAGGTAACGTAAGCCGAAAGGATTACAATACTGATATTGAAAAAATTATTGGCCACAATAAGCGCCGCCAACAAATGTTTCGGACTTTGCAGCAAGCCTCCGATCTGCTGTTCCTTTTTATCAGAAGAGTCTTTTAGTGTTTCTATTTCGGAAGTTGAAATAGAAAACAAAGCAGTTTCAGCACATGATACCAGGGCTGAAAGGATAATAAGTGCTATGATGCATAGCACTACAAAGCTCATGCTAAAAAATGGGAAGACTGAAAGAAGCTGGTAATGAATAGAAAAGTGTACGGGGTCCAATTTTATTTACGTTGTATTAAAGAACAAAACCCCCGTTATACGGAGGTATATTGTTGTGCAAATATCTTAATTAAAATGACAAGTCAGCCGGAGGGCTTACTTCCATGTGTTCATCTACTGAACTGGAAAGTGATTCTCCGTTTTCGCCTGTTGTATTTTTACGGCTCAAAATGGTAAGGTTTTCACCTACAATTTCGGTAGCGCGTTTCTTAGAACCATCTTTATCATCCCAGGTGCGTGTACGCAAACGGCCTTCTACATAAACCTGCATGCCTTTCTTCAGCAATTTTTCAGCCACTTCAGCCAAACCGCGCCACAGCACAATGTTGTGCCATTCGGTCGATTCCACTTTTTCGCCAGCTCTGTTCTTATGAACTTCTGTGGTGGCAAGCGGAAAATTTGCAACTGCAATTCCGCCTTCTAAGTACCTAACTTCAGGGTCTTTTCCTAAGTTACCGATAAGTATTACTTTATTCACTCCCGACATTTTGTTGAGGTTTGGTTATATACTAAGAGGCAAATGTATGAAAAAAATAATACGTTTCATAGTATTTACCCGAAAATGTGAACACCAAAAAGCACGATGAACTGTAAAAATTGCGGGATAAAATCTGTTATGGATCTATTGCGCCTGCAAAAACATCGATGTTTTTGAGGTATTTGGCAGCGCGTGCCAGGTAGCTGTGAGCAGGCTCAGGTTCAGATAGTTGAGTGTCCTGCAGTAGCTTGGTATTATCAAAAACCTGGCCTAATTCAGCAAATTCAAGGTAAGGTTCGAGGGCAGCCAGCAAAATGCGCATTTCGTTGGTATCGGTAAAGCTGTTTTTCCAGTAGTCTAAATAGCTGCCATATTCGTATAATTTGCTCCCTTCCGGTAGTTTCTTTTTAGCCCATAACTTAACTTCCTTCATCAGTTCCTTATCGACAAACTTAAAAGGAGGAAGGTCGGGGAATGATTTGGCAATGGCATTGGTAATAAGTTCGGAACTGGTTGCCGAAGCAGCACCCGATGAAATATGATATACAGAATGATTGCGCTTGGCAAATAATAATGTGGTAATGGCCTTCGATGCAAAGTCAATAGGTATTACGTCTAATGCCGATTTACCATTTACAGGTATAAGGCGCAACATGTTTACGGTTTCAATGGCCCACAAAATAACATACGAGCGTGGTATCCAGTCGCGGCTATCGCCCATAATGATAGATGGCCTTACAATAAGTATTTTTTCTTTCGGAAGGCTTTTGGTGAGCATTATCTCACCCATCATTTTGGTATAGGTGTATCGCACAACATGATGTGCCTTCAGGTTAGGCGATTCTTCTTCTTTTACGCTTCTGTTTACAATATCCTTACCGCAAATGGTGGCAGTGCCTATATAGACAAAGGTTTGAAGATTTTTAAGGGTAAGCGACCATTTAATAATTTCGTTTATGCCCGAAATATTTACCTGCTCCACTACCTTATCATACACTTTCGAAAAAGATGTATTGGCTGCAGAATGAACTATAATATGTGTATCGTCAATTACTTTTTGGGCGCTCAGGTTCTTGGCAAAATCATGTTCACCCAAGTTACCCAAAACAGGTATTATCTTTTTAGGATCAAAAATGTCTCCGTGTAATTCAAAAACGTGCTTCAATCTTAATATAGCGTGCTCTTCCGAAAGAGCCCTTACAAGGCAGTATATCTTGTCTACCTCTTGTCGTTTTGCCAGGTCAACCAACAATTCGCCTCCTAAAAATCCGGTACTACCCGTTAAAAAAATGTTCATTTTCGTTTTGTCAAAAAAGTTCTAATCCAAGTATACCCAGTACTATTAAAAAGATGGAGGCTATTTTAACAGGGGTAACGGGTTCTTTAAACCAAATCATTCCTATAACTGCAATTAACGCTGTGCCTGCGCTTGCCCAAATGGCATACACTACACTTATTTCGCCCATTTTTTTTAATACCAAAACCAGGCAGGCAAGGGCGAGGCCATAAAGTACAAATACCAATATAGAAGGAACAAGTTTTGTAAAGCCCTCTGCCTTTTTCATGCAGATGGTACCCAGTACTTCAAGAATTATTCCTATTGCTAAATAGAGCCACTGCATGGGGTAAAATACTAATAGGGTTCAGTAAAATTCTGTCAAAGATAAAAGGTTTATCATTTTAACAGCGGTTTTTATCAATTATCACCGGCAGGGTTATTTATTTGCCCCATAAATAATATGCTTCCTGTTGCATTATCTTTAATGATAAACATAAAAGGATGATCGGCTTTAAAGTGTTTCATGGGGGTAGGGGGAGCCATTCCAATAGTTTTTATTACTGCAGTAGCCGCTGCAGCTTCAGTGCCATCTTCAGTAATGGCTATGTATGCCTTGTGCAATACTTTGCTTATAAATAGGTCTTTGCTTCCATCCATACCCGAAAAATCAGCTTGGGCAATAAATGCAAGCGGCATTCCCATTTTTTTAAGCGTATCGCTCAAATCGAAGTTCATGGTTACTTTAAACTTAGGCAGCGATAAAGAAACCTTTTCATTTTTTAATGAGTTAATTACCTGTGTGTAGTATTTAAAGGTGAAATCTTTTTGCATGGTTCTCATTTTAGAAGAGTTAACCGGCAAAAAAACAAGCATGGATGCTTTGTTGTTCTTGTAAGGGATTTCTACTACATTGAATTTACTGTCTTCGTAATAATTATTGTATTCAGTCATGTGCATAAAATCGGCACTTACTGAATCTTTGCTGCTCCTGTAAAAAAAATCTTTCGTAGTAAAAGCGGTTTTAAATTTTGCAGCCCATTCCCCATGAAAGTAAAGTGCATTTACCAACACTAATTTTGTATTGCCATTAATGCTTCCTTTAGGTAAAAGGTCGGTTATTTTATTGTTTGTTTTTTTCTCTACCCAGCCGTTTATTTCATCTCTTGTTTTTACATCAGCAAAATCAACATTATTTACTTGCGACAGGTAGAATTGTTTTATAAGATCGGTGTAGGTGTTTAAAAAATGAAATTTGTTTTGTGCCCACAACGAATTGGCAATACTTAACTGAATGCCATTTGCAGTATCGGCAGTTATAGTTGTAATTATTTTTTCAAAATGAGAATTAAGCGAATCGTGTTTTGGATTAAAATGAAGTGTTTTGCTCATTTGCTTTTCTGTTTCACCTTTAGCTCCTGCATAAGTCATAGCCAGGGCCGATGAAATACTGAAGGGTGAATAGAACAAATTATGGTTGCCTTTTAAGTTTGCATATAATTTAAAAGCAAACACATTATTGCTGTCTACAGCAGATTTAATACCCTGAGCGCCAACCAGGTTAAAGAAAACTATACCTAAGATGATAAGAAAGATGCGCTTCATACAGGCTTATTATTTATAACTACAAACATAAACGATTTACATAAGGAGCTACGAACATACTTTTATATTTGTAGTAATTAAAAGCAAATGGCCGAACAGATCAGAGACCCCGGAATAGGAGAAAAGTTTAATGCACGATCGGGGCGTGTAATGAATAAAGATGGAAGTTTTAATGTACGTGCAGCTAAGTTCAATTTTGGCCGCCTGCATTTGTTCCAGTACCTTATTCGTGCTTCATGGTTTAAGTTCTACTTTATGCTCCTGGGTGCCTTTGCTGCGGTTAATTTAATGTATGCAGGTATTTATTTGTATATCGGCCCCGATGGATTAAAAACTTCTGGCGATATGGCCCCCATAACCCGGTTTTGGGAAGCTATGTTTTTCAGTTTACATACACTTACTACTGTTGGCTATGGTAATTTTTATCCGTCGGGCTATGCAGCAAATGCGGTGGCAGGTATTGAGGCCATGACTGGTTTGCTTGGTTTTGCAGTGGCAACCGGTTTGGTGTATGGGCGCTTTTCGAGGCCTACAGCAAAAATAGGATATAGTGAAAATGCCATAATAGCCCCGTATAAAGATGGAAATGCATTGATGTTGCGCGTAGCTAACCTGCGCGACAGCCTGATGACAGAAGTGCATGCCGATGTAATGTACACCTATATGGAGCAGGTTGGAAATCAGTTTATAAGGAAATATTATTTGCTTCCCTTGGAAAGGAATACCGTTATTTATTTACCATTAACATGGACCCTCGTACATCCTATTGATGAAAAGAGCCCGCTCTATGGTAAAACGCCTGAGGACCTGAGGAATTTAGATTCGGAGTTGATGATAAAACTAAAAGGGCACGATGAGGGTTTTGGTGAACACGTGCATTCGCGTAATTCGTATTTGGTTGATGAATTGGTATGGGGCGCACGTTTTGTTTCGGCATTTTATGTCGACGAAAAAGGAATGACCTTGCTGGACTTTGATAAAATAGGAGCTTACGAAACGGCAAGTTTAAATAACGAATTAGGGCAGGTGAAAACTGCAATTACAATATCTTAAAACAAGTACACAATGAACTATTGGTTGGTAAAATCAGAACCCTCGGTATATTCCTGGGAGAAGTTATTGAAGGATAAAAAGACAGTTTGGGATGGCGTGCGCAACTATGCTGCCCGCCTGCATTTAAGGGCAATGAAAAAAGATGACCAGGTGTTTTTTTACCATAGCAACGAAGGGCTATGCATAGTTGGTATAGCGAAGGTGGTGAAGGAAAATTATCCTGACCCGAAAGATAAAGAATGGTCAGCTGTTGATATAGCCCCTGTGGAAACATTAAAGAAGCCTGTAACCCTTGAAGATATTAAGGCCGAGAAGAAACTTGCCACTATTCCGCTTATACGTATAGGCAGGTTATCGGTTATGCCAATTAAGAAGGAAGAGTATGATATAATTATGCGAATGTCGCGTTAGTATTTGCATTTGCAGGGCTAATTGTTACTTTTGTTCCCCTTTTTGACCTGGCTCAATAATATGAAAATACACAGGCTTTCTTTTTTATCGTTAGTACTGGCAATTTGTTTTGCTTTTACAGCTATACATTCTATTGCACAAACAGCCACCGTACGTGGCTTTGTTTATTTAAAAAAGACCGGTGAGCCGGCATTGTTCACCAATGTGTATCTGCAAGGCACTACTATTGGTGCCACTACCGATGATAACGGTTATTTTTCAATTACACATGTTGCACCGGGTAATTATGTTTTAATAGCTAATAGTGTGGGTTATGATACTGCACGCGAAAGTATTTCGCTTACCAAGGACCAGATACTTACTAAAAAACTTTATATACAGGAAGCCAGTGTAAACCTGAATGCAGTTAACATCAATGCTTCGCAAAAGGCGCGCCAGGGCGACCCGGGCGTTTCGGTTACTGTTATTACACCGCAAATGATGAAACAAATACCAAGCATTGGCGGACAGCCTGATATTGCACAGTATTTGCAGGTATTGCCGGGTGTTGTATCTACAGGCGATCAGGGCGGGCAGCTTTATATTGAAGGCGGACAACCTATTCAGAACAAAGTGATACTGGATGGTATGACCATTTTCAATCCGTTCCACTCAATTGGGTTATTCTCAGTTTTCGATGGCGATGTAATAAGCGACGCTACTGTGTATGCCGGTGGTTTTAATGCCGACTATGGCGACAGGCTTTCATCGATAATGGATATACGTACACGCGATGGAAACAAAAAAAGAGTAAGCGGAAAAATTGATGTAAGCCCTTTCGGAGCGCATGCATTGGTTGAAGGCCCTTTGGTAAAAAATGTGAACGATGATCCGGATAAGGCAAGTTCGTCATTTATACTTTCTGTAAAAAATTCATACCTGGGCCAAACCTCTAAAGCACTTTATCCTTATGTAGATTCAGGCAGAGGCATACCTTTCAACTTTGCCGATTATTACGGAAAATTATCTCTCAATACAGCTAATGGCAGCAAGCTTAACCTGTTTGGTTTTGATTATAGCGACAACGTAACCTACCCGGGTATTGATACTGTTAAATGGCAGGAGTATGGAGTAGGTGCAAACTTTATTTTGGTTCCGGGCAGTTCAAGTTCATTGCTCGAAGGAAATATTGATTTTTCGAATTACACCATTAGTGATGCTGAAAAAGATGGACTACCAAGGCAGAGCAGTATCAATACATTCGACCTTGGCCTTAAGTTCACCTATTTTTTAGGCAATACCAATGTATACTATGGCTTTGATATTTCGGGTACAGGAACAAGTTATAACTTCTATAACATTGCAGACAGGCTGATAAGTGATTCACTTACATCGGATGAACTGAACGGTTATGTGAAACTGAAAATAACCAGCAAGAATAAAAAACTTATTGTTGAACCTGGTTTCCGTTTGCAGTACTATGCTACTTACAACGAACTTTCTCCTGAACCAAGGCTTGATGCTAAGTACAACATAAACGATAAATTCCGTGTTAAAGTAGCTGGTGGAATATATTCACAAGACCTGATTAGTATTGTGGACGAACGTGATGTGGTAGATCTGTTTTATGGCATAAGCACTGTACCGCCTACCTCAAATATACCCAGCCAATTTACCCAGCAAGGTAGTACTACTCCGCAAGACGTAACTAACCCATTAGAAACTGCATACCATTTAACCGCCGGCTTTGAGTATGATCCTATTAATGCTATACACATTAACATAGAAGGTTATTATAAAAATTTTGAACAAACTACCACACTGAATTACAATAAAATATATGATCAAAGCGACCAGAATGCACCTGATACATTAAAGAAAAACTTTTTGGTACAAAGCGGTAAAGCATACGGTGCAGATATAACTATCCGTTACGATTACAAAGAGCTTTCACTTTACGGAGTTTATTCATTAGGTTATGTTGAATACTGGAGCGGTACCTATCAGTTTCCTCCTCCATTCGACAGAAGGCACAACGTAAACTTAGTTGCATCGTACACCTTTGGTAAGGACCTTAGCTGGATGGCGAATATTCGTTTCAACTATGGTTCAGGTTTCCCATTCACTCCTACACAAGGTTATTATGCTAATGTTCCTTTTGCCAACATAGGTACCAATTATACAAACACAAATGCCAATTTGGGAACACTCTATGGCCAGTTCGATGGCGGACGTTTACCTGATTATGCTAGGTTAGATGCCAGTATTGATAAGTCTTTCCAGTTATCGCAAGAAGTGGGATTGCATATTAATGCAAGTGTAATAAACCTGCTCGACAGGCAAAACATTTTCTACTTCGATCGTATTACCGGGCAGCGTGTTAACCAGTTGCCAATTCTGCCAACAATTAGTGTGGCAATGACTTTCTAAGAAATACTTTGCTCTAAAATTTAGCGTGGTTAATATTGAAACCACTGTCATAGCCGCCATCACTAGGTGACCTCAATAAATCAATATTAAAACCCAGGCCAAAGTTGAAGCTGAGTTCACTGATATTATACTGATCGGCCAGCACACCATTCTGACTGCTTGGGGCAACATATTGTGCAAAGGTGTAGCGCACATTACATTGAATATGAAACCACTTATCGCCAAAGAAGTTAAATCCTGCTACAATAGAAGCAAGCGGGCATAGGGTTGCCGCATCATAATATACCCGAGCGTTGCCGAAATAATCAGCTGCAACCATTTTGGTAATGCTCCATCCCGGTTGGAAACCAATAAGCGGATCGAAACCTGAACGGGTAGGAAAATGATAAAATGCACCGAAATAAATTCCGCTATTTTGCACTAAGGGACTACTCCCGGTAAGTGAGTTTACAAAAAAATAACCATCACCACGTATGGAAATACTTCTTTGCAAATAATATTCAAGGTTGCCTGTAACATAAGCATTAGAGATATTAAGGGCGGGCATTTGCCCTACTCCCACAGTGCCAACACCGGCAAGAATACCTTTATGCACATACTGCGTTCCCCATGAACTAGGATAATTCTCCTTGTTTTTTGAAGTATCAGATTGAGCAAAAGAGATCAACCCTGTTACAATAAATGTTATGGTGAAAAATATTCTTTTCATTATAATCTGCCTAACATGTAATTAACACTAAAGTTTATCAAAAGATGTCCATCAAGAGATGCGCCGGGATCATGGGTAATACTTAGATATTTTATTCCGTTATCATCGGTAAGAATTTCTGAATCAATATGTGTGCCAAGGTGCATCATGTATTGTACTATGGCTGAAAAATCGAACTGTTTTGTTATTTTGTAAGTAATGCCTAAGCCACCCTGGGCCGCAGCTGCACTCCATCGTTCAGCGTCTGTGTTCAGGTAATCAGAATAAACTTTGGTATAATCGAAACACTGACCTGCTAAAAAGAATGGGGTTATTTTATGCACCATCAAGGGGTCCTTATCTGTATAAAAAATAACCGACCAACCTATATGGCCATCATTCCTGTAGCCTAAATTTTGAATATTGGTGGTAATGTAATCTGCGTACCATTCAGTATTCATATGTTTGGTTACGCGTATCCAGAATTGCCCACCGGCACCAATGCCTACGCTGCCTGCATCTGTAAAGCTGCTTATGGTGCTGCGCATGCCTAATGAAAATTGCCCTGCAGTAGAATCCTTTTGTGAAAATGCAGAGAAGCCACAAAGTAACATTACTGCAACTATAATACTGCGGAACGGTTTTAATTGCAAGCTCTTTATATTCATGTTACAAGTGTTATTACAAAGATAGTAATACGTTAAAACCGCAAACGGGTTACCGCAACGATGAAACAAGAAAATTATTATAATGATTAGTGGTTATTAAAAAATAGCCACAGATTCGCAGATTAATCTGCGAATCTGTGGCGATGTATTTCGCGTTAGCCTACAGCTACCGAAGATTTCTCTTTGCGTTTGCGCTCGTTCTCATCAAGCACTATCTTACGCATACGTATGCTCTTTGGTGTTACTTCAACATACTCGTCTTCCTGTATGTATTCAAGCGCTTCTTCAAGCGAGAAAACAATTTTAGGAGCCAGTGCCACGGCAGTATCGCTACCGCTTGCACGCATGTTGGTAAGCTGTTTTGCTTTGCCAATATTTATAACCAGGTCATCAGGGCGAATATGTTCGCCAATGATTTGTCCACCATAAATTTCTTCTCCCGGTGCAACAAAGAATTTACCCCTGTCTTGTAATTTATCAATTGAATAAGCTGTACCCACACCTTTTTCCATGCTAACAAGCACACCCGAATTGCGGCCCGGTATGTTGCCTTTGTATGGTTGGTATTCAGCAAAACGGTGAGCTATAATAGCCTCGCCTGCAGTTGCGGTAAGCATTTGGTTACGCAAGCCAATTAAACCGCGCGATGGAATGTTGAATTCCAGGTGTTGGTAATCGCCACGTGGCTCTATCATAACCAGGTCACCTTTGTGTTGCGTAACAATATCAATAGCCTTGCTCGATGAATCGATTGGGGTATCAATAGTTAATACTTCATAAGGCTCATATTTAACGCCATCAATTTCTTTTATAATAACCTTAGGCTGGCCCACTTGTAACTCATAGCCTTCGCGGCGCATGGTTTCAATAAGGATAGACAAGTGAAGGATACCGCGGCCATATACCAATAAGGCATCTGGTGAACCGGTTTCTTCTACACGCAGTGCAAGGTTCTTTTCAGTTTCCAATATCAACCTTTCGCGTACGTGGCGCGATGTAACATACTTACCTTCTTTACCAAAGAAAGGCGAGTTGTTAATGGTGAACAACATATTCATTGTTGGTTCATCAATATTAATAGGCTTAAGCCCTTCTGGGTTTTCAAAATCGGCAATGGTATCGCCAATTTCAAACTTGTCTAAACCAAATACAGCGCATATATCGCCGGTTTGTACATCGGTTACTTTTTTACGGCCAAGGCCTTCGAAAGTGTATAATTCTTTAATACGGCTCTTGTCAATTTTGCCATCTCTGCGAACAAGCGATATAGGCATGTTCACTTTTAAATTGCCACGCAACATACGGCCTACAGCTATTTTACCGGTATAGGTAGAATAGTCGATAGATGTAATTTGCATTTGAGGTGTACCCGGATTTTCAGGAGCCTCAGGGAAATAAGAAACAATGGTATCTAACAATGGGCTAATGTCGGTAGTAGGTTTCAACCAGTCGGTCGACATCCATCCGTGTTTCGATGAACCATATATGGTAGGGAAGCCTAATTGCTTCTCGGTAGCATCTAATTTGCAGAACAGGTCAAATACACCTTCCTGGGTTTCTTCAGGGGTACAGTTTGGCTTGTCAACCTTGTTTACCACCACAATAGCGGTAAGGCCCATTTGCAAAGCTTTTTGCAGTACAAAACGGGTTTGAGGCATTGGGCCTTCAAAAGCATCAACCAACAGCAATACGCCATCGGCCATGTTCAATACACGTTCTACTTCACCACCAAAGTCAGCGTGGCCGGGAGTATCGATAATATTTATTTTGGTGCCTTTATAGTTTACTGAAACGTTTTTAGAGAAGATGGTAATACCACGTTCGCGTTCCAGGTCATTACTGTCCATAATAAGTTCGCCTACCTCTTCGTGTTCTTTAAAGAGCTGGCACTGTTTTAAAATTTTGTCAACCAATGTAGTTTTACCGTGATCGACGTGGGCAATAATGGCGATGTTCCTGATAGATGTCATAGTACTTTTATATAAAAACTATTAATTTAAGCGTGCAAAGATACGACTAAATCCCCAATTACAGGTATTTGTGTGGTTAAATGGGTGTTAATGAGCAGTATTAGGGGGTAAAGAGTGGGGGATAAGTGAGGTTAATTCTCATTTAATTCGCTTTTTATTTACATTTGTTAAGACTTCAAAAATTCCAGTAAACCACTTAATTTACAATATAATAGTATGGCATTTGGATTTTCGGCAAAACATAGCGAAGAAATAGCTTTAGATAACCTTTCACAAGAACAGTTTTTAGTTATTGCAATTGAAGCTTCTCAAAAGCTTGAATGGAATTTAAGTTATACCAGTGAGAATGGTTTTATCGCCTATACTAATTTCTCAATGAGTTCATGGAGCGAGAAAATTACGGTTGTTATTGAAAATAATGTTGCTAAAATTAAAAGTGAATGTACAGGTAACCAGGTAACTGATTGGGGCAAGAACAAGAAAAATATTGAAGCATTAATTTCAATAATTAATGAAACAAAAACTTCAATAAACGCCGAAGAACTTATTCAGAAATATGAAGAGTTAAAACCAAAATTTGCTGTTAAAGAAGATGATACACTAACAAAATCACCACTTTCATCTAAAGAAAAATTTACCGGCTTCTTTTCTATTTTTAAACCTACGCAGGGATACTTTGTTACTCCAATACTACTAAACCTGAATATTGCTGTTTTCCTGTTAATGGTTATTTCTGGTGTTAACGCTTTTCTTCCGAGTAATGACAGTTTAATATTATGGGGTGCAAATTTTAAACCGGTAACCTTAGCTGGTGAATGGTGGCGATTAATTACATGTTGTTTTTTACATATTGGTATTATGCATCTTGTATTTAATATGTATGCGTTATTATATATTGGAATGTTACTTGAGCCATACTTAGGTCGTATCAGATTTATATCTGCATATCTTTTAACAGCAGTAACATCGAGTATGGCTAGCTTGTGGTGGCACGATTTAATAATAAGTGCAGGTGCATCGGGTGCAATTTTTGGAATGTACGGTGTTTTTTTGGCACTACTTAGTACTAATATTATAGAGAAGTCTCAAAGAAAAGCATTATTGACAAGTATTTTGATTTTTGTCGCATATAACTTAATGAATGGACTTAAAGGAGGAATCGATAATGCTGCTCACGTTGGCGGCTTGGTGGGTGGGCTAGTCATTGGTTATGCTTTCATACCAAGTTTAAAGAACCCAAATGAAACCAAACTTAAGCTATCTACAATTGCAGTATTGTCAATTGCAATTCTTGGGTTCTCCTCTTTTATTTACAAAACATTGCCTAATGATATAGGAACCTATGATGAGAAAATGAAAGATTTTGCTTTCATGGAATCAAAGGCATTGGAGGTATATAAATTGCCGGGAGGCGCCCCAAAGGATACCTTTCTATTTTATATTAAGGACAGAGGAATTTATTATTGGAATAAGAATATCATACTGCTTGATAGTATTAATAAATTCAATATTCCGGATGAAATGCATAAGCGGAATAATAAGATTAGGATGTATTGCGAACTACGTTTAAAATCTTTCGAGTTACTTTACAAAGCTGTTAACGAGAATACCGGAATTTATAAAGACTCATTGGTAAGCTATAATAATCAGATAAAAACTATAATGGATGATTTAAGCAAGCATTAACAGGTTTTGTTTATAGTTTCTCCAGCACCCTTTCCATCGCCATGCCACGGGAGCCTTTAAGTAAGATGGTCTTGTTTTTTATTGGGTGTGCGTTAAGCCATTCTAAGAAGGTCTGCATGGTATCAAATACCTCTAAAGGTGATTTCGTCTGGCTGAATTCAGCGCCAACCAAATAAACACCCTCCCAGGCTTTTTTGCCTGCAATCATATCGGCCAGTGCCTGGTGTTCTTTGCGGCTGTCTTCTCCCAGTTCAAACATATCGCCCAATATAAGCACCTTGCCTGTTCCTTCCATTTCAGCAAAACCTTCAATAGCGGTCTTCATGCTACTTGGGTTAGCATTATAGGCATCTACCCAAATGGTGTTGTTTTCTTTTTTAACTATCTGCGAACGGTTGTTCGATGGTACATATTCCTCAATGGCTTCTTTTACTTGTGATAATGTTAAGCCAAATTCAAAGCCTATACAAGTTGCTGCCAACATATTGTAAAAGTTATAACGGCCCGCTAGCTTGCTTTGTATCTCTACTTCAATGCCATCAACTAAAAAAGCAGCTTTAGCTAAAAAACTTTCTTTGTCGGTAATGCCTTCGCAATCGGCATCGGGGTGGGTGCCATAAGTAGTTCTATCAATTCCATTTGACAATCGCATCAGCAGTTCATCGTCGGCATTAACAAACAGCTTTCCTTTTTTAGCTTGTATATAATGGTACAGTTCGCTCTTGGCTTTTATTACGCCTTCCGGTCCGCCAAAGCCTTCGAGGTGTGCCTTACCAATATTGGTAATAATTCCGAAATCGGGTTCAGCAATAATGCAGAGCTGAGCAATTTCGCCCTGGTGGTTGGCGCCCATTTCTATAATAGCAATCTCATGTTCCTTCTTTAAAGCCAATAAGGTTAGCGGAACACCAATGTGGTTGTTCAGGTTGCCTTGGGTAAAGAGTGTTTTAAATTTTTTATTCAGTACTGCAGCAGCTAATTCTTTGGTAGTGGTTTTGCCATTGGTACCTGTAATACCTATAACCGGTATTTTAAATTGCCTGCGATGATGGTTAGCTAATTGCTGAAGCGTGAGCAACACATCGTTGACTAAAATGCAACCTGTTGTATAATACTCTTCTTCATCAATTACTGCGTAGGCAGCGCCTTTGCTTAATGCTTCTTTTGCAAATTGGTTAGCGTTAAAGTTGCCGCCCTTCAGTGCAAAAAACATACTACCCGCTTTTATATTGCGTGTATCGGTACCTACAACAGGGTGTTGCAGGTAAATTTTGTAAAGTTCTTCAATGCTAGGGTTTTTCATATTTCATTCGTTTGTTCCTCCCCTCTAGGGGAGGGCAGGTGGGGCCTTACTCCATTTCCTTAAAATATTTTATAATAGCTTTTTTTACCATCAGTTTTTGCTCACCTGGTTTTAATGCAGGTATCGATGTAACGGGTTCCCACTGTGGCCACTGGTCCTCATCATATCCGGTAAAAGTATAATAACCCATTGGCTCTAACAAAGTGCAAAGTGCCACATGCAGCACATCCAATTTTTCATCTTTCGAAAACTTTTGATACCCCAAGCCAAGCTCCTGAACGCCTATCAGCATCAATAGGCCTTCTATCTCAATTCCCTCGCCAAATTGCACTTCGAGCCTTTTCATAAGGCTATCCCACTGCTCTTTTAATTCTAAATCTATTTCTATCATAGTGTAAAAATACGAATTAACTAGGTTACCCCGGTATAGGTAGTTTGCGTTAGGGATAGAAGCGGTTACCCCGCAGCGCAGCGAGGAGTAATAGCGGATAGCCCGACCCGACGCAGGAGGGGAACGCCCAAATAAAAGTAGAATACTAAAGCTCTTGTACTGTTTTGAAGTTTATAGAAATTAAAACGATATTTTTGCGCCCGATGAAACTCAACATTATTTTAATTATCCCACTTATCTGGGGATTTTACAAAGGCTTTAAAAAAGGCTTTATAGTAGAACTGGCTTCTATACTGGCTATTATACTGGGTATATTTGTCTGCGCTAAATTCTCCGATGTGGTAGCTTCTTTTTTAGGCACCAAACTGCACAGCGATAATTCTTTCTTTTATCTTTCTATAGTAGCTGATATACTTTTGTTTATAGGAATTCTGATTTTGGTAAACTTCCTAGCGAAGGGCATACAAAAATTGGCAGAGAAATTATTTCTGGGCTTGCCTAACAAAATACTTGGTGGATTATTCGGAGCCTTTAAATGGGCTTTATTAGTAAGCGTACTGCTTTACTTCTTCGATATTTTTAATGCAAAAATCGGAATAGTAAATGCTGAAACTTTGCAACAATCGTGGGTGTATAGCCACCTGGTACTACTTGCACCTTTGGTAATGCCTGCACTTGTAAAGACTAAAGCTAAGCTGGCTATTTAAATAAAGATTATTAATCCTAAAGCTGACTTCTGTTTGAAACTACGGCGTCAATAAACTCTTTCTGCTCAGGGTATTTCGCCAGTAATGTCTTAATTAAAGTATCATAGTTCTTATTAAGATAATCAATGCCTATATCTGTTATGCTGTAATGATGAACAGCCTTTACAAGCGTTGTGGTGACGTAGTTTTTGGATACTAAAGATTCCCGTATTTTACTTAGGTAAATTATCTTAAATCTCCAGGCTAAAATTTTATTCAAGCTATAAGAATCCCGAAGTGCGACGCACCGTTGGACCACTAATAACAATATTAATTCTCCAAGCTTAAATTCTCCTTTCGGTAACCGAATAAGAAAAATTAGCCTCTGGAAATACCGAAGCATAAGCTATTTAGCAGCCTTAGCAGCAGGTATCGAATGCTTTGCAATAAGGTCCTCTACCTTTTCAACCATATCTTTAGAACCAATAAACAATGGTGAGCGCTGATGCAGTGAAGTAGGAACAACTTCGAGTATACGTTTGCTGCCTGTACTTGCCTTGCCACCTGCCTGTTCAATAATAAAGGCCATAGGGTTACACTCGTAAATAAGCCTTAGCTTGCCTTTAGGCGAAGCCGATGTAGTAGGATAGAGGAACACTCCGCCCTTGATAAGGTTACGGTGAAAATCGGCTACTGCTGAACCAATATAGCGTGATGAATATGGGCGCTCAGTAGCAGCGTCCTCTTCCTGGCAATACTTAATAAACTTCTTTACGCCTTCAGGGAAGTGTACATAGTTTCCTTCGTTTATAGAATATATTTTACCTTTTTTAGGTGTCTGCATATTCGGGTGCGAAAGGCAAAACTCGCCTATAGAAGGATCGAGTGTAAAACCATTTACGCCTTTACCGGTGGTATATACCATCATGGTTGATGAACCGTATAAAATATAACCTGCAGCAACCTGCTCGGTGCCGGGTTGTAAAAAATCCTCTAGTGTGCCCGGTCCACTTAACGAAGTGCGGCGGTATATCGAGAAGATAGTCCCAATTGAAACGTTTACATCAATGTTCGATGAACCATCAAGCGGATCGAGGGCAACTACATATTTTGCAGCAGCGGATACGCTGTTATCTACTATTATAATTTCTTCGTTTTCTTCCGATGCAATGGCACAACATTCGCCACCTACACTTAGTGCGGCAATAAATTGGTTGTTGGCATATACATCAAGCTTCTTTACATTCTCGCCTTGTATGTTAACGTCTCCGGTTTCACCCAGAATATCAGCAATACCGGCCTTGTTTACTTCGCGGTGTACTATTTTAGCAGCAATGCCAATATCGCTTAATAAGCGCGAAAGCTCACCTTTTGAATATTGAAAGTCAGCTTGCTTTTCAACTATAAATTCACCTAATGTTTTTACCTGTGCCATGTTAATTCAAGTTTAAATTATGAATTTTAAGTTTTAAATTCATAAGTAATATGGGCAAATATAAGCATTTGCTACTTTTTTGATTAAAAAAACAAATAGAATATTGATTTGATGAATATGTATTTATTTAATCCGTGCTAATCTGCAGCATCAGTGTCATCTGTGTTCTATCTTTATATGTATTTTTGAAACTTTTAAATACTTTGTTATCTATGGAAATCAATATACGCAAAGCAGAAAAGAAAGATGTGCCCGACATGCTCCGGTTGGTTAAAGAACTGGCCCTGTATGAAAAGGCACCGGATGAGGTGAAAGTAACCTTAGCGGAGATGGAACGCGATGGCTTTGGTCCTGAGCCAATTTACAAAGCTTTTGTGGCTGAAGGTGAGGGTAAAATAATGGGTATGGCATTGTATTATGTAAAATATTCGACTTGGAAAGGCAGGTGTATATTTCTGGAAGACTTGATTGTGAGCCAGGAATATCGTCGATACGGACTGGGTTCAAAATTGTTTGATGCCGTAGTTGGGGCATGTAAAGAAATGGGCGTACGTAAAATGGATTGGCAGATACTCGACTGGAATGAGCCGGCAATTAATTTTTATAAAAAGTATAATACCGTGTTTAGTGACGAATGGCTAAATGGTTCATTGTATGAAAAGCAATTGAAAGAGATAAACGTATGAAGGTCTTTAAGTTTGGCGGCGCATCGGTAAAAGATGCAGCAGGTGTAAAAAACGTTATTTCTATTTTAGGATCATATCCGAAAGATGAAATTATTGTGGTGGTTTCGGCCATGGGAAAAATTACCAATGCTTTAGAAAAACTGGTTCGCCCGAAAAATAAAGCAGAACAGAAAGAAGTTTTAGAAGAGGTAAAACAATACCACCATAAAATTGCAACAGAGCTTTTCCCTGATAAAAAGGATTCTATATTTTCTGTGTTGGAAAAAGATTTTACCCATCTGCAAAAAATAGTTTCAGAATACCCTTCAACGAATCATGATGAGCGATATGACCAGATAGTATCGATGGGTGAGGTAATGTCTTCGCATATAGTAAGCGCTTACATGGCATCGCAAAAAATTGAGAATGAATGTATAGATGCCCGCGAAGTAATTTGTACTGACAATAATTTCAGAGAAGGTAAAGTTGATTTTGATAAAACGAGAAATACGCTGCAAAGTATAATTCCCGCAAGCTGGAAAAAGAAGATTGCAATTACACAGGGCTTTATTGGAAGTACTGCGAAAAAGAAAACCACTACACTTGGCCGCGAAGGCTCAGATTATACTGCTGCTATACTTGCGTATTGTACCGATGCTGAATCGGTAACAATATGGAAAGATGTGCCGGGTGTGCTTAATGCTGATCCTAAGTGGTTCGATAACACAGTGAAAATAGACCACCTGAGTTACCAGGATGCAATTGAGTTGGCCTATTATGGTGCTACTGTAATACACCCAAAAACGATAAAACCACTACAGAATAAAAATATTCCGCTGTTTGTAAAATCGTTTATTGAACCCGCTGCTGAAGGCACCCGCATTGATAATGATTTAACACAGTTACCGGTACCTTGTTTTATTTTTAAAGTAAGCCAGGTACTTGTATCGCTCTCACCAAAAGATTTTTCCTTTATAGTAGAAGAAAGCCTCAGCCATATATTTGATGTGCTTGCCAAGTACAAAGTAAAGACCAATGTAATTCAGAATTCGGCCATCAATTTCTCCTTGTGTATCGATGATTCGGAAAAAGTGCCTGCACTGCTTGATGCCCTGCGTAATGACTTCAGGGTATTGTATAATACCAAACTCGAGCTTGTAACCATCCGCTATTACGACCAGGCTACAATAGACAGAGTAAGTATTGGTAAAAAGATTTTACTGGAACACAAGAGCCGTTATACGGTGCAGATTGTGATGCAGGATAAGTAATCTAAGGCTAATGAGTCTTTGTTATAATCAGATGCATAGCTTTATCAGAAAGCTTATTGTGAGTAATCTTGTATCCTAATTTGATAAGATCTATGTTCTCAAAAAGTCTTTCTCCCGACCCAAGAATAACAGGACATACTGCTATGTGCATCTCATCTATTACTTGTGCTTTCAAATATTGCTGAATAGTTTTTGTTCCACCACAAATTTGAATATCCTTTGAGCCGGCAGACTCTTTTGCTCGCTGTAAAGCTAGGTCAATACCTTCTGTTACAAAATGAAAGGTTGTACCGCCTTCCATAGAAATAGATTTACGGGCATGGTTGGTTAAAACATAAACAGGGCTATGAAATGGCGGATTTTCACCCCACCATCCTTTCCAGCTTTCATCGGGCCAATTCCCTCTAACAGGGCTAAACATATTTCGCCCCATTATACGGGCGCCAATGTTTTCAGAAGCTCTCAATGCAAAATCGTTATCTACGCTTTTTTCTCCCGCGCTTTTACTCACCATTTGCTGAAAAACATCTGTTGGAAAGAACCATTGATGCAAATCCATACCCCCTATTCCTAAAGGGTTGGTTAAATCCTGGTTTGGGCCTGCAGCAAAACCATCTGCAGAAACGGAGAAGTTATGTACTCTTATTTTCTGCATGGCTTTTTCAGATTAGAGTAAAAAATAAACTTAATACTTCGGTGGGTTATTAATAGTTGATGAATTAACTATTTCAATATCTCCCTTGCTATAACCATCTTCTGCACTTCAGATGTGCCTTCGCCAATGGTACAAAGCTTCGAATCACGGTAATATTTTTCAGCAGGGAAATCTTTTGTATAGCCATAGCCGCCAAATATTTGCACTGCATCAGTTGAAACCTCTACAGCCACTTCCGATGAATAGTATTTAGCAAAAGCGCCTTCTTTCGTCATTTTTAAATGACGGTTCTTAAGATCGGCAGCATGCATGGTAAGCAATTCAGCAGCTTCAATTTTAGTTGCCATATCGGCTAACTTAAATGCAATAGCCTGAAACTCGCTGATCGGTTTATTGAACTGTTGTCTTTCTTTCGAATATTTTACGCTTGCTTCAAATGCGCCTTTTGCAATACCTACACCCAGTGCAGCAATTGAAATTCTGCCGCCATCTAATACCTTCATTGCTTGTACAAAACCATCACCTTCTTTACCCAGCAACTGGCTCTTGTGAATTTTGCAATCAGTCATAATAAGCTCTGCAGTTTCCGAAGCGCGCATGCCCAATTTGTTTTCTTTTTTGCCGCCACGTATACCCGGAGTAGTCTTTTCAATAATGAATGCAGACATTCCATGTGAATCGCCTTTCTCTCCTGTACGTGCAATAACTACTGCCACATCGCCTGAAATAGCGTGTGTAATAAAATTCTTTGCTCCGTTCAATATATAGTAGTCACCTTCTTTTTTAGCGGTGGTCGACATGTTACCAGAATCTGATCCGGTACCTACTTCAGTAAGGCCCCATGCTCCAATCCATTCTGCGGTAGCAAGCTTTGGTAAATATTTTTTCTTTTGCTCATCGTTACCGAATTGCAAAATGTGGCCGGTGCAAAGTGAATTATGTGCAGCTAACGATAAACCAATGGAACCACATATTTTCGATACTTCTACAATAGTGGTAACGTATTCGAAATAACTAAGTCCTGCTCCACCATATTCGGTAGGCACAAGCACACCCATAAAGCCAAGTTGGCCCAATTTCTTAAATACTTCTACAGGGAATATTTGCGCTTCATCCCACTCCATTAGTTTCGGGCGGATGTTTTCCTTACCAAATTTCTGAATGGTATCGGCAATCATTAATTGTGTTTCGCTGGTGGCAAAATCTATGCCTGTGGCTATATCGGTTTCAACGGTGCTCATTGTTCTTGATTTAAGTATATTATTTTAAAATAAAAATGGAACACTGATGACGCTGATTCGACGGAGCTTCCACTGATTTTTTAATTAGTGTCTTGAAAGATTTTACAAGCCCTAAAAGACCTTCACTGATTTTATCTGTGTTCATCTGTAATATCTGTGTCATCCGTGTTCTATTTCGTAGTGTGCAAATTTAGTATTTCAGGGCATTAATCGGTTATGCTAATATACGGAGATAGTTTGTCATACAATTGCTTATCTATGCCCTCGACCTTCATTATATCAGTTACATGGGTAAAATGTCCATTTTCTTTACGGTAATGTACTATTGCTTTTGCCAGGTTTTTACGAATATAAGGATGATGTGCCAGTTCCTTTTCATTGGCCTTGTTAATGTTGATCCTCTGCACTTTAGATGCATCTAGTGTTATAGAATTGACGAGGGAATAATAGGCGGCCGTGTCCATTCCATATACCTCAAATAGTTGTTCTATTTTATAATAACCACCCAATGCATTGCGGAACCTTACTATAGTTCGTGCAACCTTCGGACTTATTAATGGAAAGTTTGTAAAATCGGCTGAGTCGGCCGTGTTCACTTCTATAAAAGTATTGATTGCAGGTTTGTTTAACAATGAAGTTGAATCTTTGGGTCGGGCATTTGCACGCTTTGTAGTATCAGATGCTTTGAATTTCACTTTGGCCATATCGGCTTTAAATGAAGAGAAATCTACACCTGCAGGTGATGGAGGCAAATAATCTGTGATGATAAGATAGATCATCATGCCGGCAATCAGCATAAGTAATACCAATACCCCGTTACGTTGCCGTTTGTTAAAAGCAAAATAATCTTTGACCCCCATGAAGCTAAATTACAAGTGGTGAAATTAAAAATTATAAGGTGAATGCCTATTTTTAGTATATGCTATAGATAAGCCGAAGAGATAAATTGTATTCAAGATAATTCTCAGATATACATGGAGTAAAATAAAAAGCAGGTTCAATTAATAGATTATTTAGATTGATACGAGCGCCTACACCCATTTGAATGGGGACACTAAGGTAAAAGACCTCTTTGGTAGTATTAGTATAAATAAAGGCCGTATCATAATACCATTTATTGCTTAGTTCATTATAGGAAGAATAATCCTGCCATTCTCTTTTTTGCTGATTAATTTTTACCAGATTAAAATTGAAACCGATGCCACATGAAATAAAAATGGACTTATAAGTATATTGAAGCTTATAATCTAAAGAATAGATGCTTTGGGTATAAGGAGCCTTGACTGAATCGAAAATATTGGCGCTTGCTAAACTATTATGAGTTACATGCTCTGTATACCAGATATTGTAAGCATATTCACCTGAATATTGTGTGTAATGAAATCCAACAAAATTATTGAATCCTGAAGCTCTATTACGGAATGGGAATTCAACACCCAAGCCAATACAAAAGGAATTGGTTAAACTTTTAAAGTTGTATTTACTGGGGATTGTATCTCCATAGCCAACGCCACCAGCTGTAAATGATGAACCGACTTTTGCACAGTATGAAGGACTGTTGAAACCTGCCAGGTAATTTGCATTATTGAAAAAACTAATTCCATAATATTGTACAAGACCGACACCACCATAAATCCCAATTCCGGTTATTTTAATTTTTGTGGAGTCGCTCTTTTGAGAAAACCCCAAAAGCGGCAACAAGAAAAATAGAAGAAGACCTATTTTATTTACCAGAAAGGGTCTCATTGAAAACTCATTTTTTATCTCTTTGAAAAGTGGTTCAAGCCTTTTACAACTGCAATTTACGCAATTAATATACTTCCGCCAAACTTAACGCCAAATTGAATCATTTATGATTAAATGTGCTATCGCTTTTCGTTTTATGCGCCCGGTGCTTTCTTCGATGATGGCGCTTGCGACGTTTATGTTTACGAGCATGCTTCGAAGCAATTGCCTTGGTGGACTGTATAACAGGTGCAGGAGTTGCTGCAGGCTTTACTGTATCGCTTTTCGGTGGTACTGGAGGATTGCCTGCAGGAGGGTTATTATCGGTTATTCTTGATGTTTCAAATAAGGCAGAGTTTTTATCTTGCAGTGCAGAAAATGCTTTTGCTCTGTAGCCAAGGTCTGGCAGCTTGTAAGTAGCAACACTTATGGTGATGTAATAAATAGTGGCCAACGAAAAGAAGATACCGATGTAGAGCGGTTTTAAAAATCCTTTTTCGATGAAGAATTGTATGCAAATACACAAATAGATAACCGACAGAGGAAAGAAAATTATAAGCGCATGCTGGCCCGGCCTTACGAATGAGAACATATACAATATACCAAGTGCCAGTGTAAGTATGCACGACGTGTATAAAAAGCGTTTGTAGTTAGCCATGTATATTTTTGCGCCTTTTATAAAATAGATAAGAACCTGGCTGGCAGCAATCAGGAGGCCCATGACCTGCAATATGCCAAAAACAATTGCAAGAGGTTTAGGCAAATACTTCCATAAACTGTTGAAGGTATAGGCCGGCGAAAAGGTATTCATATCATACCCGGCAAGTGTTATAAGGAAATATAATACTGAGCCTATATCTGCTATGTGCTTGAAACTAAAGTCGAGGTTCTTTCCTTGTTGTATTAATATGCTTAATCCGTATTGGCGCAATGCAGGCACAATAGCTGCAAACCCAATTGCAAAGCCAATTAAACTGAACAGGGCTATTTTCATCCACATAGAAAAAGGAAATCGCTTTTTCTTTAAAACATAAAATACAACAGCAACCCACAGTAGCAACAATACAATATATGAGGCATGTACCTGGAAAGCGCAAATGATACTAAAGCTCATCCAGAAGAAACGCCATTGCGGTTTTATCAATTGCAGATCGAACAGTTCGAATGATTCGAAAACCGATAAAATAAAGGGTACTGAAAGTATCAGTACGTATGCCGGGTTAATTATTTTTAAGCCTGTATGTACGGCAAAAGGTGCAAAAGCAACAATAGAATAAACTACCCATCGCGGTATTTTTGGAAACAGCTTGGTTACATACCATGATAAGTAAATTAAAGCCACTGATTCTAATATGAAAAGTAATAGATACGGAGAGAATGGATTTGGCCATAGCGAAAGTGGTGCACCAATTAAAAATCCCTGTAGTCCTCCTGCAAGGTGAGAGTTGGTATAAACTACATCGGGCCCCCATACCGGAAAATGGCCTGTGGTATAATAACTTAAGCCTAAAAGGTATATGTGTGACTCATCGCCGTTATCGAGCCAAGCATAATTTTTTAAATAACCCGCAGAGCAATACAAAAACCTTGCCAGGTAAAGTAAAAAGATAAAAGCGAACTGCTTTGTGAAATTCTTTTTAATGAACGATTGCAGCATACCTGAGGGTAATTAAAAGATCAAGTGTCTTTTTTAACCTTTAGGTTAAGTTGGTCAATACGCGTTGCAGAAGAAGAAATGACTTTAATCTCAAAGTTGCCGATGGTAATTATATCACCTGCTTTAGGTATAGTACCTGTGTTGTGCAGAATAAGGCCACCCAGTGTTTTATAATCATCCAGATCGGGCAAGCCCAAATTAT
Source organism: Bacteroidota bacterium (assembly GCA_013288345.1). GTDB lineage: Bacteria > Bacteroidota > Bacteroidia > JABEUT01 > JABEUT01 > JABEUT01. The sequence goes on from JABDCA010000008.1 coordinate 71,059, forward strand.
ATTTTTGGTTCAGGTAATCAATATCCAGTCGGGCAGAGAGTATGTATTCATCAGGTGCTACCTGCTTTTCAGGTAATTCCTCTTTATCATACTCATCATCAATCTTCCCGAATATTTTTTCAATAACATCTTCAGTTGTAAGTATACCGGAGTTTACGCCAAACTCATCAACTACCACCGCCATGCTTTTGTGCTGCTGCATTAATATACGCAGCGCATCCCTGGCCGGCATCGATTCGGGTATTACAGGTGCAGGCAGTAAAATATTTTTTACATCGCCGGGTTGCTTAAACATTTCATGATAGTGTATATAGCCAAGCACATTATCCATATTGGAATTATAAACCAATATGCGAGAGAGGCCTGTTTGCTGGAATTTTTCTTTGATCTTTACTATGCCTTCATTTATATCCATAGCAATAGCATCTACACGGGGCACCATGCAATCGCGCACCTTTACATCTGGGAAACTTAATGCATTACGGAATATCTGTACCTCATGTTCTACTTCCTGTTTGCCGGTAGTAGTGGTTGTGTGCTGGTCGATATAATCGTGCAGATCGGTTTTGGTAAAAGTGCTTTGAAACCTGAAAAGGTTAATGTTAAAAATTTGCTTCATTATAAAGTGCGCTACGTTAAGCACTATGGCTGTAAGTGGCAGCAACAGGTAAAACATAATCATGCTGGGCAGCGCAAAAAACTTTAGTGTACGGTTTGGGTTTGACCTAAAAATATTTTTTGGAATAAAATCGGCAACTACTAAAATTACACCTGTAGGTACAATAGTTTGTATAATAAGCATACCTAAACGGGCATGTATGTATGGCGATAAACTCGATTCAAGCAGGTCGGCTAATACTATACTGAATACTACAATTGCCAATGTATTACCAAGCAACAAGGTGGTAAGAAAACGAACGGGACTGTGTGTAATGCGCGCAAATATCCGCCCCGACAGACTTTCTTTCTGGCTTTCTACATGTATCTGCAATTTGTTGGCCGATACATAAGCAATTTCGAGCCCCGAAAAAAAGAAGGAGAAAAGCAATGAAACTAATATGATGAGAAAAGTAAACATCTTTCTTTCTGCTTATTCTTTTTTTGAATTACTAAGTGTTACTGATCCTTTTATATTAATTATTTTATAATCGGTAAAGTCTTCGTTCGATTGCAGGCCGTCGCCATATAATATTTGGGTGGCCGTAGTTATTTTTACATACTTATTAGTGTATATACTATGCTTTGTTGCATCCCAAAAAAGCTGTTCGGTATTTAAGGTATCGCCCTTTTTATTTATCACCACCACATCATTATCAGCTTCCATTAATTGCTTATCCTTATTGTCGTGCATTATACCCTTGTTAGCGCTAACATGGCTTGTTACGTTCATCGAATCGTCGTAAAAATCAATTTTCATGCCTTTATTAAACGAATCTACCGGATCAGTACCACCATATCTTTCAATAATGGGTGCAAGCAAACGTAATTTTGTCCGTGCCGAATCGGTATAAACAATGTTGGCATTTTCTTCTACCAGCAAAGGAGTTTTATCGGGTGCGGTAATAACGGTTACGGTAGCCATATTGTTTTCGCATGAAAAAATACAAAGCGAACCAATTGCGAAGAAGATAATAGAAACAAGACGAAGATGATTCATCAATAAATTAATCTGACAAATACAAAGATACAGAAACCTATTGGTACAGGTGTTTCTGGAACCACTTGCTGTTAAAGGTAAAGGCTATCAGAAACTTTGCATAGCGTTCTCTCAGTAAATCATTGTTTGTAGTACCAAGCTGGCCTAACTGTATGCCAATATTCAATATGCCTAACTGAGAATTTGCTGGTGTAAACGTTGGTGGCCCTACCGGCATGGCAAAGCCAAGCGTTAAACAATTATCTGTAATTGGTGTATTGTTCAGATCAAGATAAGTTTGGGTTGAAGAGAAGCCTGCCCTATAATGTATTCTGTCAAAAAAGCTATTAGAGATTTTATGCGGAATATATTGCAGGCCAACATTATACTGTCGTTTAAGTTTTGAGTTTGTCCAAATTCAGAATACTGGCTCCATTTTTCCATAGAGTAATCAACCGAAAACATGAATTGATTATTATTGTCTTTATCGCGAAGAATCCATGTCAGCCCTCCACCAAAGGTCATGGGTAGTTTTATCATCCCGCTCGAATGGATATTTTGAATGGTATCAATATTGTTTTGTGGTGAGCCGGGAAGGTCGCTAATTGCGAGTAGATTAGAGCTTGCAAATAAACTGCTTCCCATTGATGCGGTTGCACCAATTACAAATTGAGATGAACTATCGCGTGTTTTACCCAGCGTGTACATTAAGCCATAATCACCGGTAAAGCCATGTAGGTTTATATTTTCGGTTACCTGGCTGTTATAGGCGCCAAGGTTAGGAGAATAAATAACGTTTTGCTGGTAATTGAGGTAACCAAAAAGGAAAGATAGGTTAGCGCCAACCGATAAGTTTTTAAATGGCGAATATGCCAGGCCAAAATGCAATTGGTTAATACCGCCACTACCTACATACTGGTTATTGGTAGTGCCAATGCTGGTTCCGCTGCTATCGACACTGCCGGTAGTATTAATGCTATACCCTACACTGCTCATTGGGCGTAAGCCAAAGCTGCCGCCAAAATGCTTACCCATTGGGAAGGCAATGGCAAAATATCCGAAATAAGTATTGTTGTTATTGTGGCTGACTCCTTCGGTAGTTAACTGCACATTATTGTTCAGCATGCCTGCTTCGTATGTAGTAACATGGTTATAAACGTACGATGCCGGGTTCTTCAAATTGATAAAGTCAGGGGTAAGCGTATCGTTGTGCAATGCAATACCGGTATTGCCCATTGAGAAACTTTGTACACCGTTTTGGTTTTGAAGGTCGCCTATGCCATAGCGTGAATAAGGAGATACGGTAGCCGACTGGGCATAGCATGATGCACCGGGGAGCACACAAAGCAGTGCAATAAAAAATGAAATACGTTTTAAGAGTGCTACCATATATGCTAAAGCTCGTTTGTGTTTTTGCCCTTCTTTTTCAAAAGACAGGACGCCAAAATTACATTAAGTCCTTTAAGCGTCAAGAAAGGTTGTGGATTTATTTTTCCCTTAAGGCTTGCTTTGAGCCATAGCATTGAGCCGCCCGATATTATTATTTGCAAATCGGCATATTTGCTTTTATATGCAGTTATTATGCCTTCAATCTCCTTCAACATGCCTTGCTGT
>JABDCA010000009.1:0-19397 GCA_013288345.1 Bacteroidota bacterium
CAGAAAATACTTGTCCAGGCGCTACAGCAATTGTACTCGATGCATACGCACCGCCGCCACCAGGTAATCCCAGAAAACTATCTGCTCCTGCACCGCCGCCGCCACCGCCCCATGCACGCACAGTAATAGAAGTAACACAGGCAGGCACAGTAAATGCAACTGCTGCACCGGTATAATTAAATATTACAGAATCAGGAGTACAGCCGGCAGTAATATGGGGTGGTTGATAATCTCCTTTAGACGGAATATTATAATGCGAAAACTGAGCATTTGAATTGATTGATAGACCAATTACCAATAAGATGGTTATGTAACCTATTAAAGAATGTCGTGGTAAAAATATTTTCATCAAAATAAAAATTCTTAACTTTTGTATTAACCGAGAAAAATGTGTACACAAATCTAACATAATTTTCCTAAATCAGCAATTTATCTTCAAACAAAATGATATTGTATATCAATAAAAGGCTTACTATTGCTAGACCTGCATCGATTCAGTAATATAGTTATGCACTAGTAATTAACAGCATCTACTCTGAATAGGCATGTATTTGCCGGCTTTTCACCCAACATTATATAAAACAATTTCGTTATTCTTAATGAGAACCCATTTAATAATCGGATAAAGAAGGATGCAACTATTCTATTCAATTTTACATCATTTGATTTATTGGTCTATCTTTGAAAAAATAAGCACATCGAATATCAATCGTCCCTGCGAATAATATTCAAATATGACAAGTTGTATACATTCTTACTCAAAGGAAATTAACCATTTGATTTCCAACGCAAACCACTCTATTGCCGTTTATTTAATATAGCCTTAATACTCAAACAAAGTATGTTCCTGTTATTTGCAGATAATATTCATTCTTTAATTACTATACTACACCTATCCCCTGAGGTTTGAAAATGAAAAAGATACAATTGCATTTTACTAAAGCCACGTTCATTTTTATACTCTTCTTATTTTGCCTTAAAGTTGATGCACAATTAACTACTACAAGAAAAGGGAACTATGCATCAATGACATACCTTGTTAACCATGTGCTTTTAGGTAATGGTGTAACTGCTTCAAATATTAAATACCAGGGGATTGACACGTCGTTTGGTTTTTTCAATGGGAAAGCGTCAAATATTGGAATGGACAGTGGCCTTATAATTACAAACGGAACTATAACTAATTGTAATGGCCCAAATGTTAAAACAAGTGATAAATCTAATCTGGCTACCACAACTTACAATTCAACAGGGTGGCCTAATAGTACCACATATAATGACTCAGACCTTGCAAACCTGATTGGCACAACTTATAAAAACACATACTCGTGTGCTGTATTGCAATTTGATTTTATTGCCACATCCGATTCTATTGAATTTCAATATTCCTTTGGTTCGAACGAAGAACCCTATTATGTTGGAAGTACCTATCTTGATGATTTTGGATTCTTTTTAAGTGGCCCGGGCATAGCAGGCCCTTTTTCACATAATGCTGAAAATCTTGCTTTAATTCCGGGCACAAATACTGCCGTCTATATAAATTCAGTAAACTGCACTACTAACTCTGCTTATTATGTGTGCAACTGGCCCGCTTCTACCGGATGCGCCACCTGTCCTGCAAGTACAGCAGTTACAACAGTTGGGTATAATGGTTTTACTACAGTACTTGTAGCGAAAGCTAAAGTACAATGTGGCAAAAAATATCATATTAAATTGGGGGTTGCTGATATTGCAAACGGCAAGTTTGATTCGGGCGTATTTTTAAAAGCCGGAAGCTTTAAACCCAATACAAGTCCAATGACAGCTTCTGCTTCAACAAGTACTTGTGCAGGAACTCCAACACCCCTTTCAGCCAGTGGAGCCGTAAGTTATGCATGGAGCCCAGCCGCAAGCTTAAATGTAACAACCGGAGCAAATGTAAATGCCACGCCTACTATTACTACTACTTATACAGTAGTTGGAAATATGATCAGTGGATGTGATGATACAGCAAAAATTGTTGTTACAGTACCGGCTAATCCTACTCTATCAGTTACACCTTCTTCTCCTGCTATATGTAACGGCGGTTCAGTTAACCTTTTAGCAAGTGGTGCAGCTTCTTATAGCTGGACTCCTTCTGCCGGATTAAGTTGTACTAATTGCCCGAACCCAACGGCAAACCCTACTGTTACTACTAAGTATTATATCACTGGTACATCAGGCAGTGGATGCAACAGTACAGATAGCGTAACTATTACTGTTGCGGCAAGTTTACCTGTTACTGTCACTCCATCAGTAACCACAGTTTGTCAGAATGATTCTGTTTTACTTATTGCAAATGGTGCGGCTACTTTTTCATGGTCGCCTGCAACAGGGTTAAGCTGTTCTACCTGCCCAAGTACATATGCAGCATCGGGTAATGTAACCTATACCGTTACGGGCAGCTCATCAGGCTGCAGTGCTAATGCAAGTGTTACTATTTCTTCAATAGCATCACCAACTGTTACTGTAAATGCATCAAGTACATCTGTTTGCACAGGTGGGGCAACTACCATAACAGCAAACGGAGCAACCTCTTATACCTGGAGTCCATCCGTAGGACTAACAAGCACTACAGGCTCACCCATAATTGCAACACCAACTGTTGCTATAACTTATATAGTTATCGGAACTATTGCAAATGGCTGTAGCAGCAAGGATAGTATTCAATTATCAATTAATCCCTCTCCTACCCTGGCACTAACCACCTCGGTTCCTCCGCTAATTTGCTCAGGAACTTCTGACACTATTAAAGCCACCGGTGCAACTACCTATACATGGAGCCCATCTTCAAGCCTTAACTCAGCAACTGATTCAACTGTAGCTGCAACTCCGGTTGTAGGAACAACGACTTATACCGTAATTGGCACAAATGCATTGGGATGTAACGATACTGCACAAATTGCAATTACTGTAACCCCTACTCCAACCCTTACTATTACACCGGCTAACCCCGGCATATGCCCCGGCGATTCAGTAATTCTTGCTGCAAGTGGTGCTGATACATATAACTGGAATCCATCTGCAGGCTTAGATTCAATATCGGTAGACAGTATGAGTGCCAAACCGGCAACATCTATTACCTATACAGTTACAGGCAATTTGTCAGGCTGTATTTCAACTGATACAGTAGCCATACATGTTGGTAATTTAGTGGTAATTGCCACAGCAACCGATTCAACTATTTGTAATGGAGGTTCTACTACACTTACTGCAAGCGGGGCTATAAGTTACACATGGACACCCGATTCAGCATTAAGTGCAACTACAGGAACAAGTGTTGTTGCAACGCCTACTGCAACTATTACTTATAAATTAATAGGCACATCGGGTAGTGGTTGTTCTGATAGCACAACAATAACAATTACAGTAAACCCAATACCTACATTAAATTTATCGGCAGGTTCACAAATGGTTTGTTTTGGTACCGGAGGAACAACCATTACTGCAAGCGGAGCAACCAGTTATACCTGGAGTCCGGCAAGCAGTTTAACTTGTTCTACCTGCCCAAACCCAATTGCAAACCCTAACTCTACAACAACTTATACTGTTGTAGGAACTAATACTTTTAACTGTAGTTCGAACGATACAATAAGCATACAGGTTGACCAACCAATAATAAATGCTACTGCGGTAATGCCTACATTATGTAACGGAGATACCACAACTATTAATGCAACAGGTGGCGTTAGTTATGTATGGAGCCCGGCAGGCAGTTTAAGCGCATCAACCGGATCAAATGTATTAGGAAACCCTTCATCGCCTACTACCTATACTGTAGTTGGTACCGATGCATTAGGCTGTATAGATTCTACCAATATATCTATTTCTGTAAATCCAATACCTGCAGTTACTGCAAGTGCATCCGATACTTCCATTTGTTCTGGTAATTCTACTTCACTTAATGCAAGCGGAGCAAGTACATATATCTGGTCTCCTTCAACCGGATTAACTTGTAGTACTTGTCCAAGCACAAGCGCAAACCCAACTTCATCAACAACGTATACTGTTATTGGTACAAGCAGCTTAGGATGCAATGACACATTAAAATTACCGATAACAGTTAATACAAGCCCATCTATAAGTGTAAATTTATCAGGCAACGATACATTGTGTCCTGGTCAATCAGTAAATATTACAGCCAGCGGTGCAGTTACTTATAGCTGGAGCCCATCTACAGGATTGACTCCTGCGACAGGTGCAACTGTTTCAGCTATACCACCTACAAGCCCAATAGTATATACTGTTATTGGTAATAATGGAACCTGTTTTGATAGCGCTCATCAAACACTTTACTTATACCCGCCATTAAATGCAAGCATGAATTCAGATAGCATTTGCTTTGGTAAAAATGGCCTGGTTAGTATAAATGCAAGTGGTGGTAAGCCAGGTTATAATTATGCCTGGAACAATGGCTTATCAAATAGTGCAGGGCCATTTACGGTATCGCCTGCAATGCCAACATATTATGTATGCATTGTAACTGATGGTTGTGGAAGCACAGTAAAAGATTCGGCACAAGTATTTACTGCACCGGTACCTACCGCAAAATTCACAGCTACGCCCAATAACATTTGGGGAGGAGAATATGTAAGTTTTGTAAACACAAGTACAGGTGCAACATCCTATTATTGGAATTTAGGAGATGGTATGTCATCAGTCGACTCATTTCCTTACTATCAATATAATGTAGCCGGTACATACATAATATACCTTGTTGCTTCAAATCAGTTTGGATGTATTGATTCAGCTTCCGATACAATTATTGTAATTGGAGGCATATATGTACCAAATGTATTTACACCCAATGGTGATGGAACAAATGACGTTTTCCATGTTACAGCAGGAAGTTTGCAAACATATAACATTGAAATTTTTAACCGCTGGGGACAAAAAGTATTTGAAGCCGATTCACCTAATATTGACTGGACAGGCAAAAGCATGTCGGGCGTTGACGAGTCGGATGGAACCTATTATTATATAATAAAGGCTGTAGATTACAGCAATAAAAAATATAACCTGAATGGTTATCTGGAGCTGATCCGTTAACAATCTCCTAATATTTTCTTTTAAAATACTTATCACAGGCAATACCTGATAAGGCATTGGTGTAAGATACTTTTGCCTTTATAATTCATTTCTATTTTATCAAATTTCATTGCCGTTTGATATGATAAAAAAATATTTTCTCCTATTTCTGTTGACTGCATTTAGCCTCTTACTAAAGGCGCAGGCTTATGCCAGTTTCAACGGATCAGGCGTTTACAAACAAGACTTTGGTAAGACAAGTGATGCAGGATGGCCTTATCTCAATGCTTCAACTACCAATGGAGCTTTATGGAACCCATCGAGTTGGTATGCAGGTTGGTATACTTATATGAACTCGCCCGATGCAAATAGCGGAACATATTATTTTAATAGCACTCAAAATGTTGTATCGGGCACCGACCTGACAAACACAGGAGGTTTTTATATGTACACAATAAATGGAGGCACAGGCTTACTGCTTGGTACACGACCGTCTAATATAACTGCCGGTGGTGCAAGTACCGACACCTGTAATTGCGATGGCGATGCGGGCACAACAAGTCATGGAAGTCACCCTGATGTTCAAATTGGTATTGCATTGGGGCTATGCTTAAAAAACCCCAATGTAATTGCAGTTAAAAGCATAAACGTACAATTTGACTGGTATCAGCTTTCTACTGCTGAAGATGGAGGGCAGGACAATTGTAATTATTTTGACTATCTGGTTACCACATCAGCTACAGGGGTTCCGGCACTTGATCTTACAACATATACAAATGTTCCAGCTCTCAATTATTGTGGCCCCGACATTGACGGAAGCTGTTGCACTGCACAAACAGCTTCCTTACCAGGAACGGTTTTCAAGCATTTCAATCAATGTATTGCACCACCGGGTGGGATACCTGCCGGCGGGTATATTATGCTGCGTTGGTGGGATCCAAATGATGCCGAAGATGACCCGCATTTTGCAATCGATAATATTCAGGTTACTAAATATTCTGATAATGCATGTTTAGTTGCTTTACCAATTGGGCTAACCTCATTTAATGCAATTTATAATTCACAAACCCAAGTTGTTAATTTAACCTGGTCAACTTCGTCAGAAGTAAATAATAAATTTTTTACGATTGAAAAAACAAAAGATGCACAAGTATGGGAAACGGTTAGCACAGTTGCCGGAGCAGGCAACAGTGCACAAACTATAAACTACCAAAGTACTGATGAATCCCCATATACCGGAACATCTTATTACCGCCTTAAGCAAACTGATTATGATGGCAATTATACCTATTCTGATTACCAGGTTGTAACAATAGAGCCTATTACAAGTGGATTATTATTAGCACCGAATCCTGCAAGTAATTCCACTACAATTACTTTTAATTCAATTGAAGCAGGTAATGCTACTATTTGCATTTACGATTTAACAGGCAGAACGGTGGATACTAAAAACACAAATCTTGCAAAAGGTTATAATACACTTACTATTTATACTTCAAACTATGCCAACGGGTTATATTTCCTCTCAATGAACAACTTAATGCAGCAACTTTCAGCCAAACTTATTATCAATCATAATTAGTTAATGCAACTGTCGTAATAAGGCTGTTCACAACTCTTTTTATACGCACAACATATCCTTCTTAACACGAAAGCAATTCGACAGACACACAACATTCTGGCAATCAAATATTTGCATGGAGTTTGCTAAAAACATTAGCAACGATTTATTGTTATTCATTGTTAATAACAATGAAGTGGTTGTCAATAAAGGCGTCCAGAAGGTGCTTATTGTTAATTTCTATTGTTATTTTCGACAGAACAAAATCCAATTCGTTAAGGCATTAGGGTTGTTAATAATTATTAAATTTTTTAATATATATAATAAACAATATATTTAATTTTGTAGTATTAATGGTAACTTGAAAAAGGCGAATATAATTGCAGCAGATTTTATCTTTTCATCAAAAGCTATTACATATAGTATTCTGGCTACCTTTGCGCCCCTATGAATCTTTTATCAGTCGAAAACCTTTCAAAAGCTTATGGAGATAAGCAATTATTTTCAGGCATAAGCTTTGGTATTGAGCACGGCCAACGTGTGGCACTTGTTGCCCGTAATGGTGCAGGCAAATCAACACTATTGCGCATATTAAGCAAAGACGATATTGCTGATGCCGGGCAGGTTACATTCAGGAACGATATACCAGTTTCCTTTCTCGATCAGGAGCCATCTTTCAGGCCGGGCGATACAGTTTACCAGGCACTCTTTCATTCGGGCAATGCAATGCAAAAGGCCATTAGTAACTACGAAATAGCATTAGAAAAACATGAAGAAAATGCATCTATAGAAAACCAAAAACTTTTGGAAGTTGCTATGGAACAGGTTGAAGCGGAGGATGCCTGGAACTATGAAAGCAAGGTAAAGCAAATACTTACCTCACTTAACATTCATCACCTTGAACAAAAGGTGACTTCGCTTTCAGGCGGAGAAAAAAAACGACTTGCACTTGCTCGTGTACTTATAGAAGAGCCACAGCTTTTAATAATGGATGAGCCCACTAACCATCTTGACCTTGATATGATAGAGTGGCTCGAAAATTATTTTACCCGCAACGATATTTCATTACTTCTGGTAACCCACGACAGGTATTTTTTAGATAACGTATGTACCGATATTCTTGAATTGGAGAACGGAAGCTTATACAGATATAAAGGTAATTACGAATATTTTATTGAGAAGAAAGCAGAACGTGAATTTAATGAAGGAAAGGAATTAGAGCGTGCGAACAACCTGTTCAGGCGCGAGTTGGAATGGGTGCGTAAAATGCCACGTGCAAGGGGAACAAAGTCAAAATCGAGAGTAGATGCTTTTAATAAACTTAATGACTCACTTGCAGGCAGAAAAAAGCAAAGCGAACTGCAACTAAGCGTAAAAATGAGTCGCATTGGCGGAAAGATACTTGAACTAAAAAAGATATCGAAAAGTCATGGAGAGAAAGTCATTTTAAAAGGCTTTGATTATACTTTCAAAAAAGGAGAACGCATTGGTATTGCCGGAAAGAACGGCGTTGGTAAAACTACTTTTCTTAATTTATTGACAGGTGCGGAACAGGTCGATTCGGGTAAGATTAACGTGGGTGAAACAATTGTGTTCGGCTATTATTCACAAAAAGGTATTGAGATAAAAGATGATAAGCGTGTAATTGAAGTTGTAAAGGAAGTAGGAGACTATATCCCAATGGGAGATGGAACAAAGCTTTCTGCATCACAGCTTTTATTATTGTTTCAGTTTTCGGCTGAAATGCAATACACTTATGTATCAAAACTAAGTGGAGGAGAAAAGAAGAGGTTGTACTTACTAACTGTATTAATGAAGAACCCAAACTTCCTTGTACTTGATGAACCAACCAATGATCTTGATTTAATTACACTAAGCACACTTGAACAATTTTTGTTAGACTTTCAGGGATGCCTGATCATTGTATCTCACGATCGTTATTTTATGGATAGACTTGCCGACCAGCTTTTTATATTGACCGGAGAAGGAGATGTAAAAATGTACAATGGTTCGTATACTGATTACAGAGAAGAAGAAAAAGAATTAAAGAAAAAAGAAATACAGGAGGAAACAAAAAAAGCACTTGCACCACCTGAAGCCGCAAAGCCTGTAAATGCGCCTAAACAGAAGGTAAGCTATAAAGAAAAATTTGAGTTTGAAAGCCTGGAAAAAGAAATTGCATTGCTTGAAAAAAAGAAACTGGCTCTAACGGAACAGCTGAATGATAGTAATATTAATCATGAAGATTTAATGCGCATTACAACTGAATTTGGTGAAACCAATAAGCTAATTGATGCCAAACAAATGCGCTGGCTCGAACTAAGCGAGTTGATTGGATAATAATTTTCCGGCAATAAAACCGGTGGTCCATGCCGCCTGAAAATTAAAGCCACCTGTAACACCATCAATATCTAATACCTCTCCTGCAAAATACATTCCGGGGCAAACTTTACTTTCCATAGTATCTATTGAAACATTACTAAGGCTAACACCACCACAGGTAACAAACTCTTCTTTAAAAGTAGTTTTACCTTCTACTTCGTATTCATTATTAAGTAAAATATTCAATAATCTATTTTGATTTTTCCGCCCCAACTCATCTAATGTTATATCTGGATTAATGCCAAGCTTTGCAAGCAAAAACAAATACAACCTATTAGGTAATTGCGTAAATTCTGCATTAACTACTTTTCTTTTAGGGTGCAGGTTTATTTCATTTCTCAACACCGAACGGGCCTCATCTTCATTAAGTGATCCCAACCAATTGACTTGTATCTTAAACGTATAATTTAAATCACTCAATATCCTTGCACCCCATGCAGATAACTTAAGTATAGCAGGGCCACTCATACCCCAATGTGTAATTAATAATGGTCCTTCACTTTTCAATCCAGTACCCAGAACTCTTACACTCACCTTATCAACAGATACACCCATTAATGCTTTTACAGATTCCTTGGGCATATTAAAAGTGAATAGCGATGGCACAGGAGATTCGATAACATGGCCTAATTTTTCAAGCCAATCAAAACCTTCTTTTTTAGGTGAGCCTCCACTGGCAATAATTATTTTATCGACATTAATACTTGCATCTCTAAAGGTCAGTTTAAAGCCATTAGCATTTTTATCAATAGCAATTAATGTTTGATGCTGCTGAATTATTATCCCCAACTTCTCAGCCTCACGCATAAGGCAATTGATGATAGTTTGCGAGTTGTCGGTAATCGGGAACATCCGATTATCCTCTTCCGTTTTAAGTTGTACTCCCCTACTCTCAAACCACTTTACGGTATCATTCGTATTGAAGTATGCAAAAGCTTTTTTAAGTTGCTTTTCACCTCGAGGATAAAATTTTGAAAGTTGCGAAATTGCAAAACAAGCATGTGTAACATTACATCGGCCTCCGCCAGAAACTTTAACTTTTGCAAGCAGCTTATCTGACTTTTCGTAAATAGTTACGTTAGCTAAGGGATTATGAGTTTTACAGGATATAGCGGCAAAAAACCCTGCAGCTCCGCCGCCTATTACTGCAACATCAAGGCTTTGGCCCATGCCTTACTTCTTGGTTATTAGCTTATATATCTTAGCAATATCTTCGGGTGCCAATTCTTCGCCTGCAATCTTTTTATCATATACAATTTCACCTGTAAATCCATTTATTACATATACCGATGGGGATGTATTACGAATGTACATTAAGTAATACATATTCTTTTTAGCTTGAAGTATTTTATTATTCAGATCAGTAAAAGAAACCTCTGCATAAGGAAGTGAATAGTCTTTGAAAATTTCGCTCAATTCACGCACTTTGTTTTTACCACCTGAGCCGGGATAATACTTAACATAAGTAGGTACAAAAAGAGTATCTGATTTCATTTTCCTTACACTATCGCTATTCACTATAATTCCACCATTCTGGCCTGCAGCAAGCATCTGGGTAAATATTTGCAAATAGTTTTTTACAATGCCCGGCCCCCAGTTAAACAGATAAGCACTCTCACCTTCAACATAAGGAGCAGATACAGAACCACCGGCATCCTGCATTTTTATTGCATACGCTTTTGCATCTGCTTTTGCAGCACTATGGCTTTGTTTGTCAGCCAATGTAATACCAGCCATATCGGCATACATTTTTACACTCGCCAGTTCTTTAACAAAACTCATGTTCCATTTGTTTTGTTTTTTAAAGTAGCGCTCATTGCAGGTCCATAGCTTCCAACTCATCAGGTTAAACGATTCTTCATTGGCCATCATTAGCTCATTCGCAGCATCAGGCAACTCAGGATTGTATTTTGCTGCAGTAAGGCCTAATGTAGCATCAGTTACAGGATACACTAAAGAAAAATAGGACGCATTAGGAGAAAGGTATCTATCAAAATCAGCAGCATCAATAAACTGGATATGCGATAACTTCCATGTTTCGGTAAATACCTTTTTATATGGCTCGTTCTTGGGGTCATCTACACTATCCATAAGAACAAATGTAGTGTCACCTTTTATTCGGGTCCATTCATCAGGAAGCTTTGCTTCAATTTGTGCCTGTCCAAAACTGAATTTTGCTATACTTATTAGGGTTATTACGAGGTAAAGTGTTTTTCTCACAATCAATTATTAAAAGTGTTTTTATTCAATTCCGATGAAGCATTCATTACTAAAAAATGCACTTAATGCTAGTTAGTACATTTAACGGCAATATTACATAAAACCATGTAAGCGGAACATACATTACGTAGTTTTATAGAATCAACAAAAAAGGCTGACAATTGTAATTTGCCCCCATTGCATTCTTGAAATGACTTATTCCATAATAGACACTTTGCCCATTCCTATAATTTTGTAAAGCAACAAATGATAAAAATCATGTTTTTAGTTAAATACTGATTACCAATACATTAAAGCACACAAAAAGCATAAATCATAGCCATTTTTATCTTTTTTGTTTATCTTGATCCTCTATTAACATTCCAATGTTAAAAAAAATTATACTTTTGCGTGAAATATTGTAAATCAGTCATTTGAAACAATCAATACTTACTTCCTCAAATCACACAATCATTATTTACTCCCTTAATAATCAGGCTTAGGCCATATTATACAGCAACATGCTAAAACCTTTTACCATGAATAAGAATACTATTACTACAACGATGAATACAACAACTACACCAAGAATTACAAAAACAACTACCAAGATGAGTAAATTGATTACACTGAAGAGAATGATTTTAGGCTTCTGCCTATTGTTTGCTATGAATTCGATGGCGCAAACCAATACAGCTGTTGCATCGGGTAACTGGAATGTTGCCGCTAAATGGAGTTTAGGCCACGTTCCACTTCTTGCTGAAGACGTTGTAATTCCAAATACATTTACAATAGCTTTAACATCTATTCAAACCTGTAATTCAATTACAGTAGCTTCTGGTGGTTCGCTTACCGGTACCACTTTTAACTTAACAGCTACAACTTTTGCAAACATTGCCGGTTCTTACGTATATACTGGCAACGCAAATTTAACCGTTGGTACAACCTTTACTAACTCGGGTACTTTTACACTTGCTGGTGGTACATTATCTGTAGGAGGCAATTTTACCAATAGCGGAACCTTTACAGATCCTTCGGCTAGTACTATAATAATTACAAGCACTTCAACACTTAATGCTGGCGGCGCCACTTTTTATAACCTGACTATTAATGCCGGAGCTGCAAATACAGTAACATTAGCAAGCGATATTACAGTAACCAATAATCTCATCTTAACTACCGGTACATTAGATTTAACAGCAACCTCTTACCAGGTTAATGTTAATGGATTTTTCACCAACAATGCATCAGTTACTTCATTTAAAGGAGGAAACGGAGCTGTAGTTTTTGGATCGAACACGACATTGAATGGAGGTTTTGCAACATCATTTACTAATGTAACAGTTGTTGCAGGTGCAGGTAATCTTACGGGTAATGTAAGGAATGCAACTATAACTGGAAATTTGGTTATAACCAGTGGTACATATACCACGGGTGGTGTTACTGTAACAGTTAACGGTAATGTTACAAATAGCGGAACTATTGCTTTTACCAATGGAACTTTAAACGTAGTTGATAGTTTAGTTAACAATAGTGGTGCAACTATTAGTTACACAACTGGTGTATTAGCTGTAACAGGAGATATTAATAATAGTGGTGCAATAACTTATACAGGTGGAGGTACAATAACTGCAGCCAGCCTATTTGATTTAGGTGCTGGCGCTAACATTACAGCAATTACATCTAATATTACACTTACTGGCAACGTAACAATTACAACTGGTGCTACGTTAGCATATTCTGGTGCCGGTAATTTAAATATTAAAGGAAACTTTGTAAATGGTGGAACTTTTACTGCAAGTACAGGTACAGTTACATTTAATAGTTTAACTACAAACCAAAATTTGGCCGGTACCTCAATTACTGCATTTAATAATCTTATAATAAATAATATTGCTCCTGTTGGAAGCGATACTATAAAATTGGGTAATGCAATAACAATAGGCACAACCGGTACATTAACCTTTACTAAAGGTGTTTTAGATGCAAACAAAACACTCCCTGGTGGCCCATACCAAATAACAGTTAATGGTACTTGGACAAATAATATTGGCTTAACTGGTTTTAACGCAGAAACAGGATTAGTTGATTTTGGTAATGGAGCAAACCCCGCTACAATTAATGGTGTAACCAATTTTTATAACTTAACCATTGACCCGGGCGCAGCAAATACAGTTACATGTAACAATGCGGCCGAAAATGTATTGGGCAATCTTATAGTAAACAGCGGTATCTTTTTAAACAACAACAGAACCATTACAGTAACAGGTACCTCAACTATTAACAACGGCGCAACCGAAACATTTACCACAGGTACACTAGCTTCAACTGGAGCCGTGCTCATTAACGGAACACTGGGCTATAGTACAGGTACATTAACGGCAAGCAGCAATGTAACCATTGCCGCCACAGGCGCACTAACATATTCAGGAGCAGGAGCATTAAACGTTGGAGGAAACTTTACCCTTACCAGTGGCGGCACATTTACAGCTGGTACATCTGTTGCTACTTTTAACGGTATTGGGCTAAATAATACACAAACCATTGGTGGTACTGCTGCATCAATTACTTTTTACACACTACACAGTAATAATACAGGCACAGGAACTTCACAGGTTTTATTGGGTTTACCAATTAGCATAGGCGGTAACCTTACAATACAAGCCGGTACACTCAATTGTGCCTTAAATCAAATAACTGGTCCGGGCGCTGTAGCTGGTACTAACTTTAACATGACGGCAAGTACCAATGCAACTTTTATATTAGGTTCATTAACAAATACAGCATCTTTAACCATGCCGGTATTTAACGCTTATGCCTTGAATACCCTAACATCAACAGTTGAATATATTTGCGGTGCAGCTCAAACTGTATATAATTCAATCCCATATAACAACCTGTACATATATGGTGGTACTTCCGCAGTAGCTGTCGCTACATTATCGAACAATGCTGCAGGTTTTAACCTTACAGGAAATTTAGTAGTTGGTCAGGGTGGTTCGTTAGGTGTAACTTTCAGCTTAACCGGAACTGCTGCAATTACCATGAACGGCGCTTCGCCATTAGGCAGTATAACTATTGGTTCTGATGGTACTTTAAGTAATAATAACACAGGTACATTAACCAGTACTAACGGAATATTAACTAATAGTGGTACTATAGCTTACTCAAGCACTGGCTCTATTGCGCTTAACAGAGCAGTTAGCCCTTACAGTACAGTTAGCAATAGCGGAACTATTAATTTCACAGGTGCTGCTACATTAACTGCTACAGGTACTGTAACCAATACCGGTACTATATCATACTCAGCAGCAGGTGGGGCCCTTAATATTGGAAGCGATTTTAATACTACAGGTGGTACATTTACATGTGGTACCGGTACAGTAACATTTAATGCTACTAACGCCCAAGGCCATAACCAAAACATAATCAGCGGAACTCCATTAACATTTTACAACCTTAATTTAAGTAATGCCGGAGCAGCGGGAAGCAATTCAGTACTCTTAGGTGAAAACATTACTATTAATGCAGGTGGTTTATTACATATTACAGCCGGTGTTTTTGACGTAAACTCGGTTGGTGTCGGTGCCCCATATCAAATTACAGACAATGGTGGCTTTACTAATACACCTGCTACAGCTACATCATTCCTTGCTGAAACCGGAACAGTTATTTTTGGTGGTACAGGTACCATTGCCGGAAATAATACAACATTTTATAACTTAACCGTTAATACAGCTGGTACAGTTACATCAACATGTAACCCAATGGATGTTAGTAATAACATGGTTGTAACCGCTGGTACATTCTCATCTGCTGGTTTTACAAACAGTATAACCGGAACCTTAACCAATAGCGGTACTATTACACTTACCACTGGTGCAACAGCCATGGCTGTTACCGGAGCTGTGACCAATAATGCCAGCGGTGTTATTACACTTACTACCGGTACATTTAGTGATGCTAATACTATTACCAATAATGGTTCAATATCATTTTCAGGTGCTGGTATTCTTAAAACCACAGCAGGTGGTAATTTAATAAACCAGGGCACTGGAACAATAGCAGCAGCTACAGCAGCTATAACCATTAATGGTGGCTTAACAAACTCAGGCACAGCAACACCGGGTATCAGTACAACTACTGGCGCTATATCGGTTACTGGCAATACTTTAATTAGCGGTGGATCAGTTCAATCAGCTTCAGGTATTTATACTTCTACAGGAAACTTTACTGTTACATCAGGTGGTTTATTTGACTTTACAGGTGTTGGTACATTAACCATTGCAGGTAATTTGATTCTTTCTACATCAGGAACACCAGGAACATTGACCCTTGGTACAGGTAACTTAAACTTAGCCGGTAACTTTACCAATGGTGGTACATTTACTACCCCTACTGCAGGTACCTCTACATTTAATGGAGTTGCTACCCAAACCATAACCGGTCCGTCTGCTACAACATTCTTCACCCTTACTGTAACCAATACCAGCGCTTCAGGCGTATTATTAGCTGAGCCAATTGGTGTAAACGGTAACCTTAATATCAATGCAAGTGCAACATTAAATTGCCAGACAAATAACCTTACCGGTAATACAACCGGTACCTTTACTATGGCTGCCCTTTCTAATTTTATATTAGGTTCGCAAGCCAGCCCAACAGTTGTACTTTTCCCTCAATTTTTGGCTGTTGCAGGTGGCGGTGGAAATACTTTAGCGGCTACCAGTACAGTTACATACCAGGCTGATGGAAACCAAACCATAGTAAATGAATTTACTGTTTCATTTAATACCGTAAACTATGGTAACTTAACTATACTTGGAGGAGCTGTTGCAACCACTTGCACTTTCTCTAATGCTGTTAATTTTGCAATAGGTGGAAATCTCGTGGTAGATAACAATACATCTACAGGAACTGTTTCTTTACAAGGCACAAACCCTACAATCACTCTTGCTGCTGCAAGCCCTAACGGAAATGTAACCATAGGTAATTATGGTAATATCACTTTCTCTGGCGCTGCAACACTCCAACTTAGTGGTAGTTTCACTAATAACAATAACGCTAATAATGGCTTTACTCCTGGTAATGCTTCTATACTTCGTTTCAACGGCTCGGGCGTAACAAATCAAACCTTAGGGGGTACCTCAGCCTCTACTTATGTATGGGAATTATTCGTTAACATGCCTGCAGGTACAACATTGAATTTACAAATGCCATTAACAATAGGTAGCGCTGGCACTGGTGGTGCACTTTGGATAAACAGTGGAACATTTGCTACAAATACCAATGTAATAACCGGCCCCGGACTTGGTAGCGGAGCATTTACAATGAACAATGGTGCAACATTCATACTTGGCACCCTAAATAATACTACCGTTATTCCAATGCCACTTTTCAAATATGCCAACGCTAATATTGCCAATCAAACAAGTACCGTTATTTACCAGTCTGACGGTGCTCAAAATATAGATAATAACTTCCCTTATAATAACTTGTACATATATGGTGGAACTACTGCTGCTTCTACGGCAACATTGTTGGCGCCTAATAGTAATTTTATTTGTAGAGGTAACGTAATTGTGGGTCAGGGTGGTTCTCTAGGGGTAACTTTAAGCCTTTCTGGTACTGCTGCTATTACACTTAATTCTGCTAATGTGGGAGGTAACGGTAATATAACTTTAGGTACCGATGGTAATATAAACTTTACTGCTACTGCATCTGGCACCGCCGGGTTTAACCTTACCGGTACACTTACAAATAATAGCACTTTAACAGGTATCTCAACAACTTCACCTGGTATTTCCACCTTTAATTTTGATGCTACCAATGGACAAAATATTGCCCAGGCAATTACAGGTTCTGCTGCATCAACTACATTTTATAACCTTACAATAAATAACGCATTTGCTGCGAACGGACAAACTGTAACACTAGGTATGCCAATAACTGTAAACGGCACTTTACTGCTTACCAGCGGTGATTTTGACGTATCGGCTTCAAACTACCAGATCAACTGTAATGGAACATGGACCAATAACAATGCGAATGGAGGAACTGTATTTAATGCAAGGGCAGGTTTAGTTAACTTTGGTAATGCATCAAACGTGAATGTTGTAGTTAACGGAACTCAATCAACTACATTCTACAATGTAACTGCTGATCCAGGTGCTGCTCATACAGTAAGTTCAATTGTTGATAACGAAACTGTAGGTGGAGCACTTGCTGTGAATAGCGGTAACCTTATACTGAATACAACTACACTATCTGTAACCGGAAACTCAACTATTAGCAGTGGAGCAACTACTACATTTACAACAGGTACATTAAATGAATCTGGAAACCTTAGTAATAGTGGAACATTCACAAGCGGCACAGGCCTTGTTAACTTTAATGGTGCTGTAGGCCAAACCCTAAGTGGAACATCAAATACATCTTTCAACAATTTAACATTAAATAACGCTAATGGTTTAACATTGGGCGGAGCAGCTACAACCCAATCGGTTGCAGCTACACTTGCTCTTACCAGTGGCCGCATTACTTTAGGTAGTAACATTTTACTTTTAGGAAACGCAGCTACCATTACAGGTGCCGGTGCAAGCAACTATATTGTTACCAATGGTACAGGTACACTTAGCAAAACATTTACCGCTACAGGTTCATTTACTTATCCAGTAGGTGATAATGCAGCAGGTACTGACTATACTCCGTTGGTTTTGGCTAACAACTCTACAACTCCTAGCGGACAAATTAACGTTTTGACTGTAAACAGCAAAGAACCACACAACGCAAGCTCTACTTTTTACCTTAACCGCTACTGGACAGTTACTGAAACTGGCCTTGCCGGTATTAACCTTAACGAAACAGGCACATACCTTGCAGGTGACGTAGTAGGTGGTTCTGTAGGTTCTATAGCTTCAGCTTTATATCCTAATGCATTACCTTGGGTTAAATACGCTGCTTTAGCAGGTACTGCAACTAACGTTGGTACTGCAAATATTACCTCAGCAGGTAACCTTTCAGGTCTTACCAAGGCTGCTCCTACTGTTTCTATTTCTCCAACTACAGTATGTTCAAGCGCTCCGGCAATTACAGCAAATGTAACCGGTGATGACCCAACAGTTACATATAACTGGACAGGAACAGTAACCGGCACTACACCTTCTATTAATGCTACTGTAACAGGCCCTTATACAGTAACTATTACCGATGGAAACGGATTTACCGCAACATCAAATTCAACCATAACTGTTAATACACCGGCTATTACTCTTACATCGGCAGGTGGTACCAACACACAAACTGTTTGTAATACTTCAGCTATAACAAATATTACATACACAGTAGATGCTGGATCTACCAATGTTACCTTAACAGGTTCATTACCTACTGGTGTTAGTGGTGCATTTACCGGTGGCAATACCTATACTATAAGTGGTACTCCTTCTGTTGCCGGTGTATATAACTACACTGTAACTACTGTTAGTGGCTCATGTACTCCTTTGGCTTCTTTAAACGGCACATTAACCATTGAAGGTTTACCAACTATTACAGCTCAGCCTTCTGCAGCCACCCAAAGTGGATGCCCTAGCTTTGCTGCAACAGCTTTAACTCTCACTGCAACAGGAACTGGTATAACTTACCAATGGTATAGTAACGCTGCTAATTCAAATAGTGGTGGTACTCTTATCGGTGGTGCTACTTCAAATAGCTATACTCCTGTAACAACTGTTGTTGGCACATTATATTACTATTGCGTTGTAAGTGGTACTTGTACTCCTGTCGCAACAAGTAACGTATCGGGTGCAATAACTGTTAATCCACCTGCTCCGGCTACTCCGGGTGCTATCACAGGTACTACTCCGCAGTGTCCTGCTCTTACTTCTCAGACTTATAGTGTTACTGCTGTTGCTAATGCTACTACTTATACATGGACTGTTCCTGCTGGTTGGGCTATCACCGCTGGTGGTACTACTAACTCAGTTACGGTTACTACAGGTGGTGCGGGCCAGAACGGTAACATCACTGTTACTGCTGGTAACTCTTGCGGTACCAGTGCAGCTGCTTCTTTAGCAGTTACTGTTAGTCCGGCTACTCCGGCTACTCCGGGTGCTATAACTGGTACTACTCCGCAGTGTCCTGCTCTTACTTCTCAGACTTATAGTGTTACTGCTGTTGCTAATGCTACTACTTATACATGGACTGTTCCTGC
>JABDCA010000009.1:19407-20118 GCA_013288345.1 Bacteroidota bacterium
ACTGGTACTACTCCGCAGTGTCCTGCTCTTACTTCTCAGACTTATAGTGTTACTGCTGTTGCTAATGCTACTACTTATACATGGACTGTTCCTGCTGGTTGGGCTATCACCGCTGGTGGTACTACTAACTCGGTTACGGTTACTACAGGTGGTGCGGGCCAGAACGGTAACATCACCGTTACTGCAGGTAACTCTTGCGGTACAAGTGCTGCTGCTTCTTTAGCTGTTACCGTTAATACTCAACCTACAATAAGCCTTACTTCGGCTGGTGGTACAGATGGTCAAACTGTTTGTATCAACTCTGCTATAACAGATATTACTTATGCAGTAACCGGTGCTGGTAGTTCTGCTACCCTATCCGGCTCACTGCCTACAGGTGTTACCGGTTCATTCAGCGGTGGTGTATTTACTATTACTGGTACACCTACTGTTACAGGTAACTTTACTTATACCGTAACTACTACAGGCAGCTCTTGTGCCCCTGAAGTAAGTGCTAATGGTTCTATAAGCATTAATGCACTTCCTGGTATCGGCCTTACTTCGGCTGGTGGTACAGATGGGCAAACTGTTTGTAACAACTCTGCTATAACTGATATTACTTATGCAGTAACCGGTGCTGGTAGTTCTGCTACCCTATCCGGCTCACTGCCTACAGGTGTTACTGGTTCGTTCAGTGGTGGTGTATTTACTATCACTGGTACTCCTACTGTT
>JABDCA010000009.1:20218-73727 GCA_013288345.1 Bacteroidota bacterium
CTGGTAGTTCTGCTACCCTATCCGGCTCACTGCCTACAGGTGTTACTGGTTCGTTCAGTGGTGGTGTATTTACTATCACTGGTACTCCTACTGTTAGTGGTAACTTTACCTATACTGTAACTACTACAGGTAGCTCTTGTGCTCCTGAAGTTAGTGCTAATGGTTCTATAAGCATCAATGCACTTCCTGGTATCGGCCTTACTTCGGCTGGTGGTACTGATGGGCAAACTGTTTGTAACAACTTTGCTATAACTGATATTACTTATGCTATAACTGGTGCTGGTTCTGGTGCCACCTTAACAGGCTCATTGCCTACAGGTGTTACTGGTTCGTTCAGCGGAGGTGTATTCACTATCACTGGTACTCCTACTGTTAGTGGTAACTTTACCTATACTGTAACTACTACAGGTAGCTCTTGTGCTCCTGAAGTTAGTGCCAGTGGTTCTATAAGCATCAATGCACTTCCTGGTATCGGCCTTACTTCGGCTGGTGGTACAGATGGGCAAACTGTTTGTAACAACTCTGCTATAACTGATATCACTTATGCAGTAACCGGTACTGGTAGTTCTGCTACCCTATCCGGCTCACTGCCTACAGGTGTTACTGGTTCGTTCAGTGGTGGTGTATTTACTATCACTGGTACTCCTACTGTTAGTGGTAACTTTACCTATACTGTAACTACTACAGGTAGCTCTTGTGCTCCTGAAGTTAGTGCTAATGGTTCTATAAGCATCAATGCACTTCCTGGTATCGGCCTTACTTCGGCTGGTGGTACTGATGGGCAAACTGTTTGTAACAACTTTGCTATAACTGATATTACTTATGCTATAACTGGTGCTGGTTCTGGTGCCACCTTAACAGGCTCATTGCCTACAGGTGTTACTGGTTCGTTCAGCGGAGGTGTATTCACTATCACTGGTACTCCTACTGTTAGTGGTAACTTTACCTATACTGTAACTACTACAGGTAGCTCTTGTGCTCCTGAAGTTAGTGCCAGTGGCTCTATAAGCATCAATGCACTTCCTGGTATCAGCCTTACTTCGGCTGGTGGTACTGATGGTCAAGCAGTGTGTGATAACACAGCCATTACTGATATAACTTATGCAGTAACAGGTGCCGGTAGTTCTGCTGCCCTATCTGGCTCATTGCCTACAGGTGTTACCGGTTCGTTCAGCGGAGGTGTATTCACTATCACTGGTACTCCTACGGCAACCGGAGTGTTTACTTATACTGTATCTACTACAGGCAGCACATGCTCTCCTGAAGTTAGTGCTAATGGTTCTATAACCATCAACACATTACCTTCAGTAGCTGTGAGTGGAAACGTAATCAGCGGACTTACTATATGTTCAGGCAACATTGACACATTACTTGCAACCCCATCTGGTGGTTCAGGTTCTGGTTATTCATTTAGTTGGAATGATGGAACTACAACCCAATCTGATTGGGTAACTACTGCAGGATCATATACTGCAACTGTAACTGATGGAAATGGCTGCATGAATTCAGCTAGTCAAACAGTTGTTGTAAATACTACACCTACAGTAGTAGTGTCACCAAATGCCCCTGCAATATGCCCGGGTGGAAACGTAGATTTGAATGCTTCATCAGCTGATGCATCAACCTATGTATGGACACCAAACACTAACCTGACTGCTACTACAGGTGTATTGGTAAATGCATCGCCTACTACAACTACTACATACACAGTAATAGGTACGAGCTCATTAGGTTGCGCTTCAGCGCCTGCAACTGCAGTAGTGCGTGCGGTAACTACACTTACAGTTTCTGTAACACCTGCTAACCCTACAATATGCTTGAATAGTAATGTTACATTAAATGGAAACGGAGCTTCTCAATTTACATGGAAGGCTGCTGCCGGATTAACTTGCACTTCTTGTGCTAGTCCTGTAGCTTCTCCAGGCTCTACTACTACATACACAGTTGTTGGAACAAGCGGATCTTGTGCTGACTCAGCTACTGTTGTAGTAACTGTAAACACTTTACCTAGTGTTACCTTTACCGGAAATGTAATTAGCGGATATGTAGTATGCGCTGGAAACATTGACACCTTAAATGCAACTGCAACTGGTGGTTCAGGCTCAGGATATAACTTTACCTGGAGCGATGGAACACTTACACAAGCTGATTGGGTTACAACAGGCGGCACTTATAGTGTAACTGTAGTCGACGGAAATGGATGTAGTGCTACTTCTACGAGCCAATTAGTGACTGTGAATAGCATACCTACAGTAAGCGTTACTGCTTCAGCAGCATCAATATGCGCTGGCAGCATGGATACACTTTCAGTATCTGACACCTTAGGAGATGCTAGCCCGCTTGTATTTAGCTGGAACACCGGTGGAACAAATGACACTATAAAGGTTACACCTCCTGCAGGTTCTCCTTACCTTGTTCAGGTTACCGATGCTAACGGATGTACTAACACTGCAAGCCAGAACGTAACTGTAAATGCATTGCCTACTATAACTGTTACAGGTACAACTCCAATAAACCTTGGAAGTACCGATACATTAACAGCAAGTGGTGCAGTAAGCTACGTATGGAATAACGGTGGTACTTATGACACATTGCAAATAATGCCTTTGGGTACTACAACCTATACTGTAACAGGTACAGACTCTCATGGATGTTCTGACACTGCTAGCTTTGTAGTAGTTGTAAGCCCTACTGGCTTAACCAATGTGGCTATCTCTGATAAGACATCGCTCTACCCTAACCCTACAATTGATAACGTGAACCTCTCTTTCGAAATGAAAGGCTCTGCAAAAGCAGCAGTAATCAAGGTGGTTGACTTAGCTGGTAGGGAAATAATGAGTGAGAATGAGACTATCAGCAATGGCAAGGTTGTAACACTTGATGTTAGCTCGCTACCACAAGGTACATACTTCATAAAGATCACAACAAGTGATAAGACTCAAGTAGAAAGACTTATCAAGCTATAAGAGACTTAAACGATAGCAAACAAAAAAGCCCCGCAATATTGCGGGGCTTTTTTGTTTTAGTCAACAACCATAAAACACTGATAATCAACATATTTAATAGGCCTAAATCTTGCATAATATTGACTGATCAATACAGGCAATTTAAATAAGATATAAGTTATTGAGTGTAATTGTACCCGAGGCGGGACTTGAACCCGCACATTCGCAATGAATACAGGATTTTAAGTCCTGCGTGTCTACCAATTCCACCACCCGGGCAAATTATCTATCCCTGCCATTTAACAAAGCAGGGGCTTCCACGCCTAGGTAGTGGCGGGCTATGAGCGAAAGACGGGTCTCGAACCCGCGACCTCAACCTTGGCAAGGTTGCGCTCTACCAACTGAGCTACTTTCGCTTGAAATACTATTAAAAGAACAATTTGGGCTGCAAAGATAAAAAACTGGTGGAAACAGAGGCAATAGGATTGTTTTTTTTGAAAAAAACTTTTAACCCACTATTTTGCCATCTCTCATGGTCAGCTTCCGGTCAGCCATTTGGGCCAGTTCCTCGTTATGAGTAACTATTACAAAAGTCTGCGAAAACTTATCTCTGAGGGTAAAAAATAAATTATGCAAGTCCTTGGCATTGGCCGAATCAAGGTTACCCGATGGTTCATCAGCAAAAACAACCGAAGGGTTATTAATTAATGCCCTGGCAACTGCCACACGTTGCTGCTCACCACCCGAAAGCTCCGATGGCTTATGCTCCAGCCTGTCTTGCAATCCAAGCATAGTAAGTAGCTCCCTTGCCTTTTGTTTTACTTCAGCAGCATTTATTTTAGCAATATATGCAGGTATACACACATTCTCAAGGGCTGTAAATTCGGGCAACAGGTAATGGAACTGAAACACAAACCCTATTTCCTTATTACGGAAACGTGAAAGTTCTTTATCCTTTAATGTATGTATTGCAGTATTATTAATTTCTATTGAGCCGGTATCTGATCTGTCTAGTGTGCCCAAAATATGCAACAGCGTTGTTTTTCCGGCGCCTGATGCACCAACTATGGAAACAACTTCGCCTTTCTTTATCTCAAGGTCAATGCCCTTAAGTACATTAAGATTGTTATAAGATTTATGTATCCCTTTGGCTACGATCATCTGTTAAACGTTCCCTCCCTTTGTAATTCGTGCACGCAGGTTCTCAACTTTCTCCTTGAGGGTTTTAATAACCTCATCGTTGATATTTGAACTCGTAACATTATTATATACACTTCTTATTTCGTGTAATCCTGTTGATATATCCTGGCAGTATGGTGAATCGGTAACCAAGTCAAGCTGGTTAAGTAATACATCAAGGTACTTACTTTGTTCAAGTATAATGTAATACCCACCCTGCCTGTCGGTAGGAGAAATAAGGGCTTCCATACTTTGTGTAGTAAGATACAGAGCTTCTACCCAGCCACCTGCAAGTACAAGCGCCTCTGTTGCTTTGCGCTTATCACTCTTAAGTGTTCTATCTATAAGGCTATATGACCCATATACAATAACAGTAAGAGAATCTTTATTATTTGAATTCTTCTCACAACGTGCAATTATATCTTCAGTAAAAGCCATTGGCACACCCGTTTTATCAGCCAAATACTTGGTTGCTTTCATATACTTGCCAACCTGGCCAAACTGTTCAAACGAAATGACATACGACAGGTCAGCACCGTAAATACCGAGGTTAATGGCTTGTGAATTACTTTGCGAATAAAGGGAACTATTTTCTACCGGATTGGCAAGGGTGCTTTGGTATTTGGCATGCACAAAATGCAATGTATCTAGTATACTTATTGGGAATGGTATGCTGCTAATTACCATTGATACCTTTTGAGGAGCAGAGGCTGTATCACTGCGGGCTGCAACACGCTGCACCACTTCATCGGCAGAATCGGTGGTTTTTCCTGAATTACAGCCACCAACTATTACTGAGCCCATTATACAGGCAATAACTATATCTTTTATTTTTTTCATAATCGGGGTATTGTTTGTCAAATTTAAAAAAAACTAACTATCAAACGTATTCCTGTTTAGATTAATGATTAATAGGCGTAGAACGATTCCCACATTTTTTTCAGGTATTTCCTCAATTCTTCTTCTTTAGGGTTCTGCCCAGGCTCGTAGAACACCGTTCCTTTTATATCATCGGGCAGGTAGTTTTGCGATACAAAGTTACCTTCATAAGAGTGGGCATACATATATTCTTTACCATAATTCAAATCCTTCATCAGTTTGGTAGGTGCATTACGTAAATGCAGTGGTACAGGTAAATGTGCAGTTGCCTTTGCCGATTCCATAGCAGCATCAATAGCTACATACGATGCATTGCTCTTGGGTGAACAAGCCATATATATGGCAGTTTGCGATAGTATGATCCTAGCCTCGGGCATACCAATGGTATTAACTGCCTGGAAACAATTATTAGCAATAACTAATGCAGTGGGGTTAGCGTTTCCTATATCTTCCGATGCCAGAATAACCATGCGGCGGGCAATAAACAATATATCCTCTCCCCCATTCAGCATACGTGCCAGCCAGTATACAGCAGCATTCGGGTCACTGCCTCGCATCGATTTTATAAAGGCCGATATAATATCGTAATGATATTCGCCTTTTTTATCGTACATAGGTACAACCTGCTGTGCAATGTCCATAACCACATCATCGGTTATAACACAATCGCCTGTACTGATTGACATTACTGCCGCCTCAAATAGGTTCAATAATTTTCTGCCATCTCCACCCGACAAGCGTATCAAGGCCTGTGTTTCCTTTAGTTCAATTTTCCTCAACTTCAATAACTCATCTTGTATCATGGCTCTATTCACCATTTCAAGCAAATCATCCCTATCTAATGTTCTGAGTACATATACCTGGCAACGCGATAGTAATGCCGATATAACCTCAAACGAAGGATTTTCAGTAGTGGCGCCTATCAGCGTTATCTTTCCTTTTTCTACTGCTCCTAATAATGCATCTTGCTGCGCCTTACTAAAGCGGTGTATCTCATCTATAAATACTATCGGCGTGTTTGAAAACAATCCGCCTTTTTCTGTTCGTTCAATTATCTCACGCACATCTTTTACTCCCGATGAAATAGCGCTTAACGAAAAGAATTCCTTTTGCAGATGCTTGGCTATAAGCTGCGCCAAGGTTGTTTTACCAACCCCAGGCGGACCCCACAAAATAAGCGAGGGCAAATTACCCGATGCTACAAACTTGCTTATCACACCATCGGGTCCTACCAAATGCTTTTGCCCCAAATACTCATCGAGTGAATGGGGACGCATACGTTCGGCTAATGGAACATTAAAACTCATACTTAATATACCTTATTTTGTGTACCATACAAATATAACAAATACCCATTGCTTCTCAGGCCCTGAACACGGGTTACACTTTTTGCATTCTGTTACCCATCAACCACTTGGTTTTCAATAATACAAACCTGAAAAAAAACTGCATTTTGTAACCCGTGATAGCGGGTTTTATTAATTAAGAATTACAAATTAAAAGTGAAAAATTAAAGACAAAAACTTTGGAGGAAACCGGGTAATCCCAAAACCTCTGAACACGGTTGACACTTTTGGGGTTTTGTCAACCATCAACTTATTGGTTTCCAATAAAATGAAGCTTGAAATTTTTTGCATTTTGTCAACCGTGATTTGGGTTTTACTCATGTCGTTTTTTGTCGTTCCATGTCGTACTATATACTTTTTTTACTCCACAGTAATAACGTTTTTTTTACCGCAAAGAACGCAAAGTAAACAGCCACGCAAAGGACACGAAGTTTTATTTCTCATAAAATACCAATAGCGAAAATAATCCGACCCTCTCATTGATCAATTGCGAAGCAATCACGAACTCCTTAATTACAAACGCTATGTGAGTAACAGAGGGCAGGGTGAGGTCTGTAATACAAAAATAACCAATTAGTTTACTATATGTAACAAAATAGTGTATTAGTTTTGAACAACCTGAATGTCTCTTCAAATCTTCCCTTATGGGGAGGATTTAGGTGGAGCTATACTATTAAATAGAATCGCTTACCGCAGCCCTTACCTTCTTCCAGTCGATATCAGCAAAGGGTTCGCTTTTAAAACCGGCGGCAGTTTTATATTCCATAGATGCTTTGATCCTCGAATTATTATCGGGGTGAGTTCTTAATATTGAAAAATCAAGGCTATTCGTTCCGTGTTCATCGTTGATGCGACGGAATAATGCAGCAAAAGCCAATGGGTCTATCTTCGCTTTTTCGAGAAGCTGAAATGCATAATCATCTGCTTCGCTTTCCTGCTTTCTGTCAAATACTGCCGATGTTGCCGTGCGGCTTATTTCATTTATAATAGTTCCATTGTTCCCTGTAAGTATAGAGAACATGACTGTAAGGCCAAATTCTTTCTCCAGCCTGTTTATTACGTGCCGCTTTTCGGCATGGCCTATTTCATGTGCTATTACAGCAGCTAATTCCTCAGGGCTTTTTGTAAACTTAATAAGGCCCGAATAAATAAAAATATTACCGCCCGGTAAAGTAAAGGCATTTATTTGCGAATTATAAAGAACCCTGAAATGGTAGTTAAAATCGGTAAGGCCAATACTTTTAACCAGGCGGTTACCTATAATGGCAACTGCAGTATCCAGGTCAGGGTTCTTTACTTCTTTTTCACTTTCGAGTACATTTGTTGTCAATAGCTTTCCTATTTTCTCTTCTGTATCTATAGAAACCGTAAATGAATCTTTGTTTACAGAAAAGATTGGCAAATAGGTAAATACAGCCCAAAGCAAACCGCCTGCAGCGAGTAATATCAAAGCATCAATAATTATCCGCTTTCTCATTTACAACACAGGGGGCTCATTAGTTACAATTTTTTCGTCCTTATGGCGCACAGTAAATACTTTAATGTAAGATATCCGCCCGAACAGAACAAAATAATAAAAATGACCCTTTCTGGCTTTTATGGCGGCAATAATACCCCAAACAAAATAGGCAATATCAGCTATTAAGGCCATTGCCACATATCCCTTAAAGGCATTATTCATGTGCCAGCTATCCGAAAAAGCTATCCTTAGTCCCCAGCCCAACCCAATACCATTCATAATTGTTGTAGGTATTTGCGAAATAAGAGCCTGGTAGGAATGGAACCTTACAAAACGGCTGTTTGATTTATTTACCTGATAGTAAATTACAGCAGCAATAAGGTTGATAATAGGCAATGGAAGCCCGGCACCTAAGGCTGCAAACATCATCAGGTAGGCGCCCATGGCATCTTCCTTTTCCCGCATGGTAATTTCAGAGGGCTGCGGTAAAGGATAAAACTCAGTATCGGTTGTTCCTTCCATTATGCTATTTCTTTACCGGTAAATGGAGGATACTCGTCAGTCAAGAATAATAAATATGCATTTACCCTTGTTGCCCAACGGTGTGTACCTACGTTAAACGCATGCATACCTGCAGGATATTTTCCGGTGAAAAGAACTGCCCACCATGCTATAAACGTAACAAAAGCAGTTCCTATTAAACGGAAAAACAGTAAAAAGCCATGCGGAATAGCCACATAGAATGCACCAAAAAAGGTACGCAACAACAGCAATCCTCTGCTTGAGTTTTCAGGATACGGTATATCGAGATTGGTTAAGGTATCTGAACCACCCGGAAAGAAAGAAGGATAACCATCAGAAAGATTACCCATTCTGGCAGCCAGGCGAAGTTGCCAGCGTAGCATACCTAGCTGATATTCGAAAAATGTTTGTGGATAACGGCCTGTAAACAGGATAACCCAGAAAGAGATAAAATGTACAATAGATGCCCAAATACTACAAAACATCAATAAAAAAGCATGTGGTAATTGGATGTAAAAAATTCCGAAGAAAGATCTCAATAACAACTGTCCTCGCGAATAACTTTCCTGGTGCGTAATTGTTAGCTTCATGATAATAAGGCTTTAAATGGTTATTAATAATTAAATCTGCTCATCCTCACCGCCTTGCGACAGGTTTGATTCAGACAAATATAAAAATCTATTTATAATTTCAAAAATAAAACTTGTCATTTTATCTGATACCCAATCTTAAATCCTGCCTCAAAGTTTATAGTGGCATAATTTCCAGGTATAACTGTAGTACCAGTCTCATCTGAATCGTAATTACTATCATCGCTATATTTCAACGCATCAACTTGCTGAGATGTTAAGGTAGTAGAAACATTTTTAAACCTAACCCCCAAGCCTACATAACAATCAATAACAATTCTGCTTTTATGTAAAAACTGGCAGCCAAATTTTGCTGTCAGGCAATAAATATTTTTAAAATCACGAAAAGTAGTTAAGTACGCAGGTGTTAAATGAATTGAATCCTGCCAGTTAAATTCTTGTTTTTTATACCTGCCTTCAATCGAAAAATATTCACCCGTTTCTTCTCTATTCAAATAATATTTGATTTCGAGCCTTGCATCATATCCTTTTACATCAGTCAGCCTACCACCAGTAAATTCATTAGTTAACCAATCATGTCCGTTTAATCCGAAATAACCACCCCCAGAAAAACATGCCGAAAAATTTTGATATAGTTTAATTTCTACTCCAATGGGATACGAAGGGCCAACGCCAGCATCAAAATATGCCAATGGAGGAATTTCAATACAAAACTTACTATCGCCCGAGCCTTGTTGTGCGTATAGCACTTTAACAAAAAACAATAGAAGGATTACAAGCCTGGCAGCCCTTTTCATCAAACAAATATACCTAAATGGCTTAACAATTTTTAACAGGCTGTTTTATAAGGCCTTATCATTAGTCGGTTATCTTTGCTATCCTTAAAACTAAAAACTGCTATGGTTGATATTAAAGAATTAAATGAACGTATCCAGAAGGAGAGCGCTTTTGTGGACCTCCTTAACCTGGAAATGGAAAAAGTAATTGTAGGCCAAAAGTATATGGTTGAAAGACTGATGGTGGGCCTGCTATCTAACGGGCACATTTTGCTTGAAGGTGTACCCGGCCTTGCTAAAACACTGGCTATTAAAACGCTCTCATCTACTATCGATGCAAGCTTTAGCCGCATACAGTTTACACCCGACCTGTTACCTGCCGATTTGGTTGGTACTATGATATACAACCAACGTAAGGAAGAATTCACGGTGCGTAAGGGGCCTATTTTTGCCAACTTTATATTGGCCGATGAAATAAACCGTGCACCGGCAAAGGTTCAGAGCGCTTTGCTCGAGGCCATGCAGGAACGCCAGGTAACCATAGGCGACACTACCTTTAAACTACCAGAACCTTTTTTAGTATTGGCAACCCAGAACCCAATCGAACAGGAAGGTACCTATTCATTGCCTGAAGCACAGGTGGACAGGTTTATGTTGAAAGTAGTTATTCATTATCCGCTAAAGGCTGATGAACAAAAAATTATGCGCCAGAATCTGGCACAAGACTTCCCACAGCCACAACACATACTTAAGCCCGATGATATTACAAGGGCGCGTAAGCTGGTTAAGGAAGTATATATGGATGAGAAGATAGAGAAATATATACTGGATATTGTATTCTCTACCCGTTCGCCAAAAGAATATAAGCTCGACAAATATGCATCAATGATAAGCTACGGTGGTTCGCCGCGTGCAAGTATTAGCATGGCTTATGCTGCCAAGGCTTATGCATTCATTAAACGCAGGGGCTATGTAATACCGGAAGACGTGCGTGCAATATGCCACGATGTATTGCGTCACCGTATCGGGCTTACATACGAAGCTGAAGCTGAAAACATTACACCTGAAACTATTATAACCGATATACTTAATACGGTTGAAGTTCCTTAATAGTGACAAGTGACCATTATGGAAACGACTGAGTTATTAAAAAAAGTAAGAAAGATCGAGATTAAAACGCGTGGACTTTCGCAGGAATTATTTTCCGGCGAATACCATACGGCCTTTAAGGGACGTGGTATGTCTTTTAGTGAAGTGCGCGAATATCAGGTTGGTGATGAAATACGCGCCATAGACTGGAATGTAACGGCCCGCTTCGGCCATCCGTATGTAAAGGTATTTGAAGAAGAACGCGAACTAACTGTAATGATATTGGTGGATGTGAGTGGTTCGGAAAGCTTTGGTACACGCAAGCAGTTTAAGCAGGATATGATAACCGAATTATGTGCAGTACTTGCCTTTTCGGCTATACAGAATAATGATAAAATTGGCGTATTGTTCTTCTCTGATATAGTAGAGTTGTTCATTCCGCCTAAAAAAGGCAAATCGCATATACTACATATTATAAGGCAGTTGTTAGAGTTTAAGCCAAAGAGTACCAAAACAAATATCACACAAGCTTTGCGCTATTTTACCAATGCCATTAAAAAGAAAAGTATCGCCTTTGTTATATCCGACTTTATGGATTCGGGCTTTAGCGATGCGCTTAAAATTGCATCGGGCAAACACGATGTAATTGCTTTACGCATTTACGATAAACGGGAAAGGGAACTGCCCGATATGGGCCTTATAAAAGTAAAGGATGCCGAAAGCGGAAAGATGATGTGGCTCGACACCTCAAGTAAATCGGTTAGGAACCATTATTATGCAGCAGTACGTGAAAGGGAACAGATGGTGAAAGATATTTTTCTGCGCAGCGGAGTTGATACAGCAAGTATTGCCACTGATGAATCATACATTGGCCCCTTAACTACCTTATTTAAGAGCAGAGGCAAATGA
Source organism: Bacteroidota bacterium (assembly GCA_013288345.1). Classification (GTDB taxonomy): domain Bacteria; phylum Bacteroidota; class Bacteroidia; order JABEUT01; family JABEUT01; genus JABEUT01. The sequence goes on from JABDCA010000009.1 coordinate 31,913, forward strand.
TAAAACAATCAGTTCATAAAGTTTTTAAAGTTCATAAAGTCTTTTTGGCTTTTTGCTTTATGAACTTTATGAACGTTCAACTCTGTTTCGCACAAGAAGTACATGTTACTGCCGGTATCGACAGCACTGTAATTGTTATTGGCAACCAAACCCATCTGCATATTAAAGTCAGCTACGATGCTAAGAATGGAGTGCCTAAAATACAATGGCCGTTCATCTCCGATTCGCTTGTATCGAAAGTGCATGTAGTAAGCAAATCGAAGATCGATACCGTTATACCTGACCGCTCTAACCCAAGCCGACAGTCTCAAACACAGGACCTTGTTATAACCTCATTCGATTCCGGTTATTATGCAATACCGCCATTCCAGTTTGTAGTAAACGGCGATACTGCTCATCCTGTAATGAGCGATGCATTACTGATGCAGGTAAGGACATTCCCTGTAGACACGGCCAAAGGATTCAGAGATATAAAAGGCCCCATACAGGTAAAATATCCTATCATACTAATTATAACATATGTAATTATAGGATGGGCTGTACTTACATTATTAGTGTTACTGTTTTACTATTTGTTTAAAAAGAAAAAAACAACTGAAGTAGTCGAAATTAAGGCTCCACCTATTGACCCTCACATTAAAGCCATTAAAGCTTTAGAAGATTTGGCCATGAAGAAATTATGGCAGGAAGGAAAGATTAAAGAATACTATAGTGGTATATCTGATATTTTGCGCGTATATCTTGATGATAGATACAACCTTGGTGCACTTGAAATGACCACCGATGAAATAGTTTATGCGCTGAGAAGAGTTGATTTGAATGAATTACTGAAAACCAAACTACGGCAGATGCTGGTATTATCAGATCTGGTAAAGTTTGCCAAGGAACAGCCATTGCCATACGAGCATGAATCTATAATGGTTAGCGCCATTGATTTTATAAATCAAAGCACAGTAACACCCAAGCCTGAAGAAAAGGTAAGTCCTGAAGTTGCACCTGCACCCCAACCGGAAAACAATACACCTGCGGCATGAGCTTCTACGACAACATAAAATTTGCCCATCCCGGCTTGCTATGGCTGCTGCTCATCTTAGCGCCGTTAATTGCATTTTATGTATTCAGGAATAACTATGCAGTTGCAGATATTGCTATGCCCCTGCCATGGAAGACAGAGAACATACCTAATACAAGAACTTATAAAAACTATTTGCGCCATGCACTATTTGGTTTGCGTATGCTGGTTGTTGCATTGCTTATTGTAATTATTGCCCGGCCCCAATCAAGCACGAGTTGGAAAAACATTACCAGCGAGGGCATTGACATTATTATAGCACTCGATATTTCGGGTAGTATGCTATCGAAAGACTTTACCCCAAACCGCATTGATGCTGCGAAATCGGTAGCCTCTACATTTATAGAAAGCCGTCCTGCCGATAAAATTGGCCTGGTAATTTTCAGCGGGCAAGCTTTTACCCAGTGCCCACTCACTACCGACCATGCAGTAATTAAAAACCTGTTTGCCAAAGTGCATACAGGCATGGTTGACGATGGCACTGCTATTGGCGATGGCTTGGCAACAGCAGTTAACCGTATTAAAGATGATAAAGTAAAAAGCAAAGTGATCATTCTGCTTACCGATGGTGTAAACAACATGGGCTCTATTGCTCCTTTAACTGCCGCCGAAATTGCTAAGGTATTTGGAGTGAGGGTTTATACCATTGGTGTAGGTACAAAAGGCAAAGCGCTTACACCTGTTGCCATGATGCCCGACGGAACATACCAATATAGCATGCAGGATGTAGAGATTGACGAAGCGCTGTTACAGCAAATTGCATCGGGAACAGGAGGGCAATATTTCAGGGCAACCGATAATGCAAGCCTTGGTAAGATATATAAGGAGATAGATAAAATGGAAAAATCGAGGATTGAAGAAAAGGATTATACCGATAGAGCAGAAGAGTTTTTACCTTTTGCAATTGCTGCAGCTTTGTTATTATCTATGGAATTACTTTTAAAGAATACTGTTTTAAAAACCGTACCGTAAATGTTGCAATTGGCACATAAAATATTCTTTTACGCATTGGCAATTGTGCCTGTTGCGGTACTTGTGTATTGGCTGGCCCTTTATACACGTAAAAAAAAGATTAAGAATTTTGCCGAAATGCCTCTTTTCAACAGGTTGGCACCTGATAGCTCATCATCGAAAAGAAACCTGAAATTCATTCTTTCGCTTGTAGCTATTACCCTTATTGTAATTGCAATAATAGACCCTGAAATAGGTTCGCATTTGGAAAGTGTGGAACGTAAAGGTTCAGATATTGTAATATGCCTCGATGTATCGAACAGTATGAATGCCCAGGATATTACCCCAAGCAGGCTCGAACGTGCTAAAATTGATATTGAAAAACTATTAGGCGAAATGCAAGGCGATAGAATTGCATTAGTAGTTTTTGCCGGTGAACCTTTTGTGCAGCTTCCGCTTACAACTGATTACGGGGCAGCTAAGATGTTCTTACAAACCGTTAACACAAATATGGTTCCTGTGCAGGGAACATCTATAGGAACAGCATTGAATATGTCAGCGGACCTGTTTGCGCAAGAGGCTCATTCCGATGCCCGCAGCAAGTCCATCATATTAATAACTGACGGTGAGAATTTTGAAGACGATGCCCTATCTGCTGCAAAAACTGCTGCTGAACGTGGTATAACAATTCATACCATTGCAATGGGCTCTGCCGATGGTGCACCCATACCTACCTTTACCAACGGCCAGCAAACTGGCTTTATGAAAGACAAAGACGGCACCACGGTTGTAACCAAACTCGACCTTAATCTTATGCAACAAATTGCCGCTGCCGGCGGTGGCAGTTGTGTAAGGGCATCTGCATCTGATGCGGGATTAGAAACAATACTTGGTCAGATACGGAAGATGGGCAAGAAAATTGTAGATGAGAAAGTGTACAGAGATTATGATGAACAATATGAATTATTTATCATCCCAGCCTTGCTCATTCTTCTGATAGATATTTTTATTACTGAAAGAAAAACGAAGTGGTACCAGAAATTAAACATCTTTGGAACAGGTAATGACAAGTAAACATCTGACATATATCTGTATTATTTCTTCTATGCTTATAGGAGTTAGTAACAGCTTTGCACAGCAAGGAGATGTTCATTTGCATAATGGCAATAAAGATTATGCAGCTAAAGATTATAAATCGGCAGCAGATGAATACCAAAAGGCATTGAGTGATAAATCTGCCGCATTGCAAGGGAAATTTAACTTAGGTGATGCCTATTACAGGCAAGGGCAATATGACCAGGCAATGGATGAGTATAAGCAGGCGCTATCGATGACACGAGACCAGGCTTTAATGGCACATGCTTATCACAACATTGGTAACTCATTATTGCAGCAACGTAAATTTGAAGAAAGTATAAAAGCTTATGAAAACGCTTTATATAATAACTGTAAAGACGATGACACCCGCTATAACCTTGCTTTTGCACAAACCATGCTAAAACATCAACAGGACCAGCAAAAACAAAAACAGCAAAAGAAAAAACCTGATCCAAAAGACCAGCAAAAGCAAAAAGATCAGGACAATAAGGATAAAGAGAATAAAGACAAACAAAACAAGGACCAGCAGCAACAGCAGGATAAAATATCGAAACAGGATGCACAACGTATGTTAGATGCACTTAATAACGATGAAAAGAATCTGCAGGATAAATTACAGAAGAAAAAAGCAGTTGGGCAAAAACAAATTGAGAAAAACTGGTAAGCGGTGAAAGCAGGAAGATTAACATATCTGTTGTTTTTTGCACTTGCATGGGCAGGGTGCTTAACCCTTCATGCCCAGGATTTTACTGCTGCTGTATCTAAATCTACTGTTGGAGTTGGCGAGCAATTCCAGATTGATTTTACATTGAATGGTAACGGCAATAATTTTTCACCGCCTTCTTTTTCTGATTTTCAAAATGCTGGGGGGCCATACCAATCATCAAGCTTTCAATCGGTTAACGGAGTAAACTCCCAGTCCATTACACTTACGTATGTATTAATACCAAGAAAAGAAGGAACCTTTACCATTGGTTCTGCCACCATACATTCGGGTGGTAAAACCCTTAGTTCGAATAGTGTAACTATTAAAGTAGTTAAAGCCGGTGCAAGTGCACAGCAAAATACCACTGCAAAACAAGGCAGCAGTTCCTCTTCACAAGGATCGATGAGTGACGACCAGGTAAAGCAAAACCTATTTATAAGGGTTATTCCGGAGAAAACAAAAGTTTACCAGGGCGAGGCAATTCCAATTACCATTAAAGTATACAGTCGTGTTGAATTACAGGGCTTCCAGGATGCTACCATGCCCGACTATACAGGATTTTATTGTGAAAATGTACCACAAAAAGGGCAGATGTCGCTTACCCGCGAAAACGTAAACGGAGTAGCATACCAGGCTGTTGTGTTTAAGCAAAGCGTTATTTTTCCGCAACATGCCGGCAAGCTAAAAATTGACCCCGCTACTGCACAATGTGTGGTAATGGAACGCGTAAAAAACAATGACCCTAATGATATTTTCGGGCAATTTTTCGGTTCTGTAAAAAAGGCAGTTTATACTATTAAGAGCGAACCAATCATCATTGATGTAATGCCCCTACCCCATACCGACAAAGAGTTTTCGGGCATGGTTGGGCACATTACCATAAAGAGCACACTAGATAAAAGCACCGTAAAAGCAAACGACGCCGTTAACCTGAATGTAACAGTGTCGGGTGATGGAGAATTAAAACTTATCGATTCCATACCTTTTAAGTTCCCTGTTGATTTTGATCATTATGATGCTAAAATAAAAGACAATTTAAATGTTACTCCATCCGGAGTGAGTGGTTCAAGAAACTTTAGCTACCTTATTATTCCGCGCCACCAAGGCAATTTTAAAATACCACCTGTAGATTTTACTTATTTCGACCCCGGTAAGAAATCGTATGTTACTTTAAACATACCCGAAATGGGCCTTGATGTTGCCAAAGGAGATAACAACAGCGCGGCAGTAACTGTAAACGCACCTGTAAACAAAGAAGATGTGAAAGTGCTTGGCAGCGATATTCGCTATATACATACCGGCCATATGCCTGCTTATCAATCTGATGATTATTTCCTTTACTCTCTGCCATTTTATGCCGGAATATTTTCTCCGTTATTTGGCTTTATAGTCTTTTTGTTTGCCAGGAGAAGATACATTGAACTGCATAAAGATGCCGTTGGACTAAAGCAACGTGGCGCTACGCGTATGGCCAAGAAACGGCTCAAAACAGCTAATAGCTTTATCGCGTCGAACAATAAAGAAAAGTTTTACGATGAACTGCACACTGCCATTAACAGCTACCTCAGCGATAAATTCACCATACCGGTTGCTGACCTGTCGAGGGAAACGGTTACAAATAAATTAACTGAAAAGAGTGTGAGCACGGAAACCCTGCAACAACTTTCGACAGTATTAGACAATTGCGAGTTTGCCCGTTATGCACCGGCATCGGTAACAGGCAACCTGAATGAAGTATATGAATCGGCTGTAACCTTAATCACCAAATTGGAAGATGAAATTGCGCGCTAACGTATATATGATAATTACTGCGCTTGCATTATGCTTTAATGCAAAGGCATCTGCTCCCTATCTTACTCTCGATAGCGCTAATGCTGCCTATGCTAATGGCCATTACGATAAAGCCATTGCTTGCTACAATACTTTTTTAAATGATGGCTACGAATCGGCACAGGCTTATTATAATATGGGGAACTGTTATTACCGCAAAGCCGATTATGCAAAAGCCATATTGAACTACGAAAAAGCAAAAAAACTAAATCCGTCTGATGCCGATATACAATTCAACCTGCAATTGGCTAACCTTAAAACTGTTGACAAGATAACTCCCGATTCTTCATTGTTCTTAAGCAACTGGTGGCACAACTTTGTAGATATATTATCGGAAGAAGGCTGGGGTATTTTATGTATCGCATTCCTTGTATTGGGTCTATTATCAATTGTAGGCTATATGATGTCAGGCAATCTGGTTATACGCCAGGCAGGTTTCTGGGGAGGAATAATTTTTATTGTATTCAGCTTGGCTTCATTCACATTTTCTCGTCAGCAATACATAACTCTTACATCGCACGATACTGCAATTGTAATGGGCGGCAGCACAACCATAAAGAGTTCACCTGATGAAGCGGCCACACAGCTTTTTGTAATTCACGAAGGAGCAAAAGTGTGGATAGTGAAATCGGAAGGCATATGGACTGAGATAAAACTAGCCAACGGTAACCAAGGCTGGCTGCATACTGCTGATATATCCGCTATTTAGCTGCTTCTAAAGTCCAACCATATAAGGCTATTGTAACTATTGCATCGGGCCAGGTTTCGTATGAACCAGTACCAGGCATAACTGGCATCACATTTGTTGGTGCCCATTTTTTATATTGCGCCAGATACATTGCCACTTTATATTTCAATTTTTCCTTAAACGGGTTCTTCTCAATATTGAGCATCATTCCCTTATTTTCTTTTCCCTCTATATTCTGCTTAAAACTGATCTCCATTGTTTTGTCAGGATTTTGGTTTTGTTTCACCGTTTTTACTGACTTAACCTTCCCACTATCTACTTCCATTTCAAGGAATATTTTTTCTCCGGGGTAAATTTGCAATGTGCTACCTTTTAAAACATATGGAGATACAGCAACACTATCAACATATACATTATCATTACTAACAGCTACCTTTAACACGAACGCACTTCTGCAAGCCAGGTCATTTTGACCTATACATAATTGAGCAACAGCAATTTGCAGTACAACAATAAAAAGCTTTCTCATTTAATGTAATTTGAGTGGTTTCCTATTTTAAGTGAATAACAAAGATATAACAATCTAAATAAAACATCCCCGCCGACTACCCGGTTTGCACCTATGCTCCAGTTGCTTCGGCGGGAAATGCAATGCGGTTGACAATATCTACTACAAACATATCACCCCTCCGGGGTTAAAAGCAATCGAATTAAATGAATAATTCTTAGCTTTATACCCTAAAGCAGTATATGGTTATGGGTTCTATATTTTTATTGATTGTTGGTATAGCAGCAGGTATTGCAATCGGGTATTTCTTTTTGAAATCGACCATACTGAAAGATAGTGTGCCTAAGAACGAGATTGACCAGCGTTATATACTCAAAGAAATACATAATGAATCGAGCGAAAGGCTAAAAAGAGCAGAAGAAGACTTAAAGGAAGCGAACAAGAATATTCTTGAACTAAGCACCCGCAATGCTACACTTACCAACGAAAAAGAAAATCTTAACCAGCAGTTCGGTACCTTTACCAAAGAAATTGAGAACCTGCATATACAATCACAGCAACAGTTCGAAAACCTTGCAGCAAAAATATTAGAAGAGAAAAGCAAAAAATTTGTTGAGCAGAACCAACAGAATATGGGTGAACTGTTAAATCCATTACGTGAACGTATAAAAGAATTCCATGATAAGGTAGATAAGACCTATAATATGGAAGCTGCTGAAAGAAACACCCTTAAAGGTGAGATAAAGCAATTGGTTGAGCTTAACCAGAAAATAAGCCAGGAAGCCAACAACTTAGCTTCTGCGTTAAAAGGCGACAGTAAAAAACAAGGCAACTGGGGAGAAATAATTCTGGAGAAAGTACTGGAACGTTCCGGCCTGGTGAAAGGAAGAGAGTATGAGGTACAGTATAGCATTAACGATGCAGAAGGCAACCGCCAGCAACCCGATGTTATCATTTTCCTGCCCGACAATAAGCATATCATAGTCGATTCGAAAGTATCACTCACGGCTTATGAAGCATTTATTAATGCAGTAGAAGGAAATGAAGAGGAAAAACAAATGTATCTGTTGCGCCACATTACTTCTGTAAAAAAACACATTGACGAACTGGGCAAAAAGAACTATCAATTACTGCAAACCCTAAACACCCCCGATTTTGTATTGATGTTTATGCCTATAGAGTCATCTTTCAGCATTGCTATACAGGCCGATAATGAATTGTTCAATTATGCATGGGACAGGAAAATTGTAATTGTAAGTCCTTCTACTCTATTGGCTACCCTTCACACCATTGCATCTATGTGGAAACAGGAAAAACAGGCCAAGCACGTATTTGAAATTGCGGAAGAAAGCGGTAAGTTGTACGATAAATTCTGCGGACTTATTGAAGACCTTATACAAGTTGGCAAGCGCCTTGGTTCAGCAAAGGAGAGTTATGATGAGGCCATGAAAAAAGCATCTACCGGACCGGGCAATATTATACGAAGAGTTGAAAAGATAAAAGAACTGGGAGCAAAAACAACAAAAACACTGCCTGATAGTTTACTAAGCAGGTCTATTGAAGAATAATTGCTATAATTATATTTGATTAACCCTTTAGGGCGATATTATATGAACAGGCGACGCATTTTTAAATTCATATTTTCAGTTTCAATAATCGCAGTCCTTGCCGGTTGCTTTTCATCGAATAAAGTAAGTGTTCAAAACCTGTCGAACCAATACCGTAACGACCAGCATTACCTTCACCCTGAATATTCGCTTTACCATGTAAACGATTCTATATCGCTTCTCTATTTTAAACTGGATGAGAGCGAGTTGCTATACATACGCCGAAACCAGGCCGATAGCTTTAGCGCCATGGTGAAGATAATGTGCAAGGTAACCGAATCATACGATGCTGACCGCCTGCTCGATACAACCAGCATTTTATTGAACTTTACAAGCATTACAAATACCAAAAGAGAATACACGGTAGGCTCGATACCCTTAAAAATAAAAGCCGGTACTACCCATTTAATTACCGCTGATATTATTGACCTTACGAGCAAAAAAGCAGAGATCACATACATTACTGCCGATAAAACCAGCCCCGATTGCGACCAGAACTTTATGTTGCGCAACCCTGCTAATGGATATGTAGTTTTTTCGCGCGCTGTTGATTCGGCAACCACTTATGCCATTATGTACAACAAGCCTGTAACTAAATTTTATGTAAACTATTACAATCGCAATTTTCCGGTAGCTACGCCACCCTTTTCGATAGTTGAGGCTAAGCCCTTTTTATATAAGCCCGATAGCAGCTTTGTGCTTACACCGGGTACCAGCGGTGTAGCTTTAATTAACCTGAAACGTGTAGGCTTTTATCACATTCAAGTCGATTCAGGCACGCATTATGGCATGACTATTTACAGGTTTGAAAAGCACTACCCCAATGTTGGCGAGGCTTACCAAATGATGACACCCTTGCGTTACATAACAACCAACGATGAGTTTGACCATATTACCGGGGCTAAAAATGTGAAACAGGCTATAGATGAGTTTTGGATAAGCACAGCAGGCAATACCAAAGAACGCGCAAGGGCTCTTATACGCAACTATTATAACCGTGTGCAGGATGCTAACCGCTATTTTACTTCGTACGAAGAAGGATGGAAGACCGACAGAGGCATGGTATATGTTGTATATGGCCCGCCAAGCACAATCTTCAGAAATTCGAACACTGAAACCTGGACCTATGGCGAGGACAAAAACTATATGACTATCAGCTTTACCTTTGTAAAGACCAACAACCCATTTAGCGATAACGATTATGCATTGCAACGCCAGCAACAATACCGTAACTTATGGTACAATGCAGTAGATATTTGGCGTGAGGGAAGGGTGTATTAACTTAGTATTAAGTACAGAGTACTAAGTATTAAGACTGGGCATTGGGTTACTAGATAAAAGAGATTCTATAAGTTTTATAATATCTGTGAATCTGTGGCGATTTGCTTTTACACAATTATTCAATATTTATTTCGTTATTATATCAACCTGATAATCAGACACAAGCAAGCAAACGAATAAAAAACATTAACCTATACTGTATCTTTTAGGCAGGGTACTGCATTATACCTACAAAAGAGGCAGAAGATAAATCCACAACATGTTAAACGAATCGAAATATCACATAAGCTCCGAAGAGATGCTCAGCGAGCAAAAGGAGATAGAAGCAGCGAAGGCGGATCCTGCACAGTTTGAGGTTTTATACAACCGTTATTACGAACCTATATTGCAGTTCGTTTATAAACGTGTAGAAGGCAAAGATGCAGCCTTCGATATTACCTCGCAGGTATTCTTAAACGCAATGCTAAAACTAGCGCAGTTTAAATTTATGGGCACCCCCTTCTCTTCGTGGTTGTACCGTATAGCGCTTAACGAAATAAATATGCTTTACCGCAAGGACAAAGTACAGCGGAGCATTAAAGTAGAAGAGCATGAACTAAAAAGCGTGATACAGGAAATAAACCCCGATGATGATATTGATGCGCAATACAGCCGTGTAACAGAAATATTAAGCGATTTTGAGGAAGAGGACGTGCAACTGATAGAGCTTCGCTTTTTTGAGAAGAGGGCCTTTAAAGAGATTGGAGATATAATGAACATGACAGAAAACAATGCAAAAGTGAAGCTCTATCGGTTACTCGACAAACTTAAATCACAACTAACACTAAACAAAAAAACAGCATAACGCTATAGCCATGAAAAACTCGAAAATTAAAATAGAGACCGGTTCAGAAAAGCTAACGAAGGAAGAGATAAGCACCAACAAGGACTTTAACAAGGTTTACAAAACATATACCACCACTAAGACCAATACCGTTAAAACTCCGAAGAAATTTGGCGGAATGACAACCATGGTAGTTGTAACAACTACAGTAGTGGTAACAACTATTGGTGCATGGAAATACTGGAGCTACCACAAAACAGCATATCAACCGAAAGTAAGTATGGCTTCGAAGAGTAGTACTAACAGCAACGGCAATGCTAAAACTACAACTGCTTCAGCAAATTCAAGTTCAGCAAAAGCTGCTGTAAAGCACCCTTATATTAATCCGCCTTTAAAGGGAGTTAATGTGCCTTACAAAACCTATTCGGTAGATGCTACCAAGGGCGGAACACTTACTTTTAATAACAGTAAGGTTGCTATACCTGCTGCGGCCTTTCGCGATGCAAATGGCAAGGACATTACCGGCAAGGTTGATATTAAGTATAGAGAGTTCCGCAATGCAGCCGACTTTTTTGCAAGCGGAATACCTATGACATACGATTCTGCCGGAAAGCAATACACCTTCGAATCAGCAGGTATGATGGATATTCGTGGTTACCAAAATGGCAAGGAAGTATTTATAAAGACAGGCAAAGATGTGCAGGTATCGATGATTACTACCGAGCGCAAAATAAGTTATAACATATACGAACTGGATACTGTTAACCAAAAATGGAACTATATATCAAAAAGCAAAAGTGTGCCTATACCAGTTGCAGCCGCTAAGACAGATACAAGCAAGTTTGCCGCTATTGTTGCTCCCGAACGTAAAGAAGTGCAACAGTTACAGACAAGTATTGCCAGTATTAAGCAAGATGAAGCAAAACTTGAAAAGGCAAAACCTATGGAGCCTAAAAAAGCCACCACCGGAAAAAACACCTTTAACATTGATGCCGACCCGACCGATTACCCTGAACTCTCGGTTTACAAAAACCTGATTTGGGAACCCGATGCAGCCGATAAAAACTATAAGCCATCGTATGCTACTATTACCTGGGATGATGCAAGCCTGAAGCGTAGCGCCGATGGCAACACCTATAACTTTACTGTAAAAAAGGGCCAGGAGGAGCATAGTTTTATAGTACATCCTGTATTTGAAGGCAAAGATTATGATGTTGCAAAAAAAGAATACGATAAGAAATACGAGGAGTACCAAACTGCTTTCGATAAGAGAAAAGCCGAAGAGAAAAAACAACAGGAGGCTTACGAGGCAATGTTGGCCAAAATAAAACAACAACAAGAGGAAGCAGCAAAGAGAATGGTAACGGAAAACCTTACCTACGCAGCCAGCAGCTATTTTACCATACATAACTTTGGCATAATCAATTCTGATAGTCCGCAGAATATGCCGCGGGGAGCTGAGCTTGCAGCAGAGTATACCGACAATAACAATGATAACCTGAACGAGTATGATTTTTACATGATAGAGAAAGGTAAAAACACCTTATTCATTCATCACCCCGGACATAACTGCAAATTCAATCCTAAAAAGGAAAACTTTGCATGGATAGTTACTCCCGATAATATGCTTGCCATATATACGGTTGATGACTTTGCAAAGATTGGTGCAACCCGTGGCGACTTTACCTTTAGGTTGAAAGTGCTGGAGAAAAAAATAGGATCGATGGATGAATTGAAAGAGGCCTTTAAGCCTTACGTTGGCAACCTTGACCAACAATGGGGAGGAAGAAGCGCTACGCTATAAGATATAACCACAGAGGACATAGAGAAACACAGAGATGATCACTCAAGAACTCATATTAAAAAGTCAATTTAATATCTCCGTGCAACTTAGTGCTCTCAGTGTCTCCGTGGTAAAAAATATCAGCTCTTTTTATTTAGTAGCTTTTCTACTCCTATCTAACTTTACACTTGCACAAGATTCCTCTGCTCCGCAAACCATACATATACAAAGGGTAGCACAAGTTTCTACGATTCCCAAGCTTGATACTTCAATTATAAGTTCATCGGCATGGAAAAGAGATACCATAACATGCATACCAATGGTAAGCAAGGCCACCGGTGGCCTTTGGACAACCAAGCTGAAACGAGAAGCTATATTAAATGCAGGAGCAGTTACATTACAATGTCAATTTAAATGTACTGTTGTTAGCTATAAAATGAAATTTGCCAGAAGGATTTCTCAGTACCAAATGAAAAAGGTATTGAAGGTAGATGGCAAGAAAACTTATCTTGTAGCAAACAATGCACAATTTACCGAGGAGATGATGAGTGTAATAGAAGCAGTACCTCGTGGTGAACGTATTTTGATTTACAGTATAAAAGCCAAAAAGAAGGACGGAGAAATAAAAAGACTGAAAAGAATTCTTATAAAAGTAGTTTAGTATTTAAATGAAGAAAAATACAATCATCGTTATTATATTATTTATTTCTTGCATACAGGCCTTTTGCCAGGAGGTCGATACTGCCAACATGGTAACCATCACCGTTAAGAAATCGAGACTACCCTTGAGATGCATCTACTCCCACTCCAATACTATTTATGCAAACGTTACCAATATACTTGCCATAAATTATCCGGATTCTGCTGTTGGTAATTACGAAATAGAAACTGAGTTGGGTTATATACATAATATGAAGCGGGGGAAATTTATGGTGGTGAAGCACAACCCCGGTGGGCTTACGGTTACAGTGTGGAAGGATTCATCGAATGGAACCCGCAAAATGGTTGGTTCACAAGAATTTACTGTAATGCGATTACCCAATGCATCCATTACGGTAGAAGGAAACATTGTTGATACAACAGTATCGATAACCAGTCTCTTACAAAACCCCGAACTTGGCCTTGTGTTTGGCGATTTTACTCCTATGGATGATATATGTTCCATTAAATCATTCGATATTAAAATCGGTTCCCAGGAATATCATTCCGAATCGAACACTATGACTTATGATATGCTGAATGCTATTGTAAAAGCAAAAGGAACCATGTTATTTGAAAACGTACAGGCCTATGTTAATTCAGGCGACAATATGGACCAAACACTATCGAAAGACAAAAAGCAACGGCTATTAACTGAGAAATTTTACTTAGTAGAAAAGGAAAGCAAGCCAATACAGTTGATGAGGTGATGAAGAAACTATTTTTAATATTATTTCTTTTACCAATAATACTTTTTGCACAGCAAACACCAGGCTCTTTTAAAATTGCAAAAAAATCGCAAAAGAAACCAAAGGATAGTTTATCATGGGGTATTGGTGGAATATACTTAGACTTCACAGCATACAAAGCCGTTACAAACATTGGCGATCTATTTAAAAAGGGAACATTACCACTTGAAATCACGAACAGGTTTACAGGTGATATTATTGTGCCATTTGTAATAACCAGTAAGGGTATGCATACGATATTCTTTTGCGCAAAATCAGGTGCAGTGGTTAATACGGTTCATTCGCTCGCACCATCAAACATTTACATCCCAAGTGTTCCTATAAAGCTTGGCTTCTATTATATAGTATCGGGTGTATTTTTCTTTGCAGATGCAGGCGAAGAATTTTTCTTTAAGAATAACGATCGGCATCTTTCACAGAATAACTTTTTTGAATTTACCGGAGGGATTGGTACTTCTATTCGTTTTTCAAAAACCTCCTATAACCATATCTATCTTCACGTTGGATACCAAAGAATCTTGAACCTTAACCTATTAGGGTACGGAATTATCTTTCCAATCATATTATGAAAAACTTTATTTTCATATTAACCCTGCTCATATCTACCCTGCTTATGGCACAGCAGGATACTACCCGCCAAACCTTTAAGATTGGTAAGTGCGGACCTTATGTTGCAGGGAAAAGAAAAGGGAAAATAAATAAAGAGAGATTATTAGCAGCCAGGAAAATTGAGATGAGATGGTGTGATGATACAGTTACGTTGACAGGCTTTAAAATGACTATTCAATATAGCACACTAAAAAGCTATGCGCTTGTAGATAGTCCTATAAAAATTGAGGAAACATCAACCAGTGCAAACTTTACTTCAGCCATGGTTTCAGATATTCGAAAAGCGCCCAAAGGTTCAACTATTTTTATTGAGGAAATTTTGTACACTTATCATGGGGTAAGTGGCCAAAAATTGGGGATAGACATAGTATTAACTATTGAATGATGAGGAAGATTGCTTTAATACTTTTACTGCTTACACCTACCCTACTTGTTGCACAGCAGGATAGCACAAAACGAACATTTAAAATTCAGAAGCCAATCACCTATGCATTAATAAATGGGGTAAGTCTTGGTAGTATTACCAAAAGTGCATTAATAAGAGCAAAGATAATAACCGTTACCGGGCCAACCGACTATAAAATTAAAGGCTTCACTATGTCTATACAATATAAATGGTCAAATGCCTGCGATACAAGCGCTTCACCTAACCCTATGCAATCAACCAATGCAAATCTTACCCAGGAAATGCTGAGAGCAATTAGTACTGTCTCCAACAATGTTGCACCTTGTGTTTATAGTGCAACCATCAGGTTCTACAATATACAATATGTATTACCCGATGGCTCTACTCCCAAATTGAACGACATACTATTACTTGTTACAGGTAATTAAAGTAAAGAAGCCCTCTTTTTTGCTCCATTTCCCCTTTTTTCATAAGTTTGCTATTCACATTATGCAATTTGCTTTATGACAAAGGATATAATATTTAGCCTTATTGAGGAAGAACGTGAACGCCAGGTACGCGGGCTTGAACTTATAGCATCAGAAAATTTTGTAAGCCAGAACGTGATCAGCGCTATGGGCTCAGTGCTTACCAACAAGTATGCCGAAGGCTTACCGGGCAAACGCTATTATGGTGGTTGCGAAGTGGTTGATAAAGTAGAGCAACTAGCTATTGACCGTGCTAAAGAATTGTTTGGTGCAGTATGGGCAAACGTGCAACCCCATTCAGGTGCACAAGCCAATGCAGCAGTAATGCTGGGCGTATTAAAACCCGGCGATAAAATATTAGGCTTTAACCTTTCACATGGCGGCCACCTTACACATGGCTCTCCTGTTAACTTTTCTGGTAAGTTATATTCTCCTTCGTTTTACGGAGTAGATAAAGAAACAGGCCTTGTTGACTATGCTGCCCTTGCTGAAACAGCAGCTAAAGAAAAACCAAAACTTATTATTTGCGGAGCATCTGCCTATTCCCGCGATTGGGATTACAAACAACTACGCGCTGTTGCCGATGCCAATGGCGCATTGCTAATGTCCGATATAGCGCACCCCGCAGGGCTTATTGCAAAAAAATTACTGAACGATCCTTTACAATATTGCCACATAGTAACTACCACTACACACAAAACCCTTCGCGGGCCACGTGGCGGAATGATTATGATGGGCAAAGATTTCCCTAACCCATGGGGCCTTACTACACCTAAAGGCGAAATACGTATGATGTCGGCTATACTCGATTCTGCTGTATTTCCGGGTACACAAGGCGGACCATTGGAGCATGTTATTGCTGGCAAAGCCATAGCTTATGGCGAAGCATTAAATGACAAATTTGAAGTATATTGCAGGCAGGTAATTAAGAATGCACAGGCAATGGCAAAATGTTTTGTAGATAAAGGTTATAACATTGTATCGGGCGGGACAGATAACCACTGTATGCTTATTGACCTGCGTTCGAAAAACCTAAACGGCAAAATTGCCGAAAACGCTTTGGTAGAAGCTGATATTACGGTGAACAAGAACATGGTTCCGTTTGATGATAAGTCGCCAATGGTAACATCGGGCATACGTATTGGCACACCAGCCATTACTACCCGTGGCATTACCGAAAAGGAAATTCCTTTGGTGGTAGAACTTATTGACGAAGCCCTTATGCATGCCGATGACCACAAGGTATTAAGCACAGTTAAAGGCAAGGTAAATTCAATGATGAAGAAGTACGAACTTTTTGGATGGTAATTATATAAACTGTTTTTCATGAAAATAACACTATTAGTTTCCTCATTCCTGCTTTGTGCAGGCAGCCTAATGGCGCAAAACGCTACCCCGGGCGATACTATTAAAACTGCCGGTAATAATACCCCTGACCAAAAAGCTCAGATAAGCTACAACAAGGGTATTGAAGATTTTACCAAAGGCGACTTTAAAGCTGCCATTGTAGATTTTGATACAGCTATTGCTATTCAGCCAACATTCGAACCGGCATATTTGAACCGTGGCAATACCAAGCTAAAGTTGAAAGACTACCAGAATGCCATTACAGATTATACAAAGGCTACCGAACTAAATCCTAAGGATGATAAAGCTTTTTATGGAATTGGGCAATGTATGACTGGATTAAATTCATCAGATAAAGCAGGTGAAGCATATACCAAAGCAATTGAAGCAAACCCTAAAAATGCCGATGCTTATTACTACCGTGGCGAAATTCGTTTTTTAGCCAAGGATTATAAAAACGCACAGGACGACTTTACGCAAGCTATTAGCAACAAACCAAACTATGCCGAAGCCTTTAACGACCGCGGCAGTTGCAAAATAGAACAGAAAGATTACAAAGGTGGTATTGATGATTATAAAGAATCTATAAAGGCAAATAAACTGGCTTCTACCTATAATAACCTGGGCAGCGCACAACGTAAAAACGGAGAGTTAGATGCAGCGCTTGATTCTTATTCGCAAGCTGTAGCATTGAAAGCTGATTACTATCTTGCTTACAACAACCGTGGCACAGCTAAGTTCGACAAAGGAGATTATGCAGGCGCTATTTATGACTTTAACAAAGCCATTGAAATAAATGCCAAGTACAGCTACGCATATAATAACCGCGCTTCGGCTGAGTTTAAAATGAAAGACTACGATAAAGCTAAAGCTGATTGTGATAAAGCTATTCAACTTGACCCTAATTATGGCTACGCATATTTGAACAGAGGCATTGCAGAAGAGATGATGCGCAAACAAGACGACGCTTGTGCTGACTGGAAAAAGGCTTCTACACTTGGTGTTCCTGTAGCTAAAGACTATTCTCAAGATTGCCAGTAAAACAAAAAATTACCCCCTTATGAAAAAAGTTTTACTCCTCCTCGCACTTTTTACTGCGCAAATTCTTTCAGCACAACAAAATGTTGAGTTTGAAAAAAAGAACTTTAAGGATAATGTAAAAGGCTTTAAACAAGCCATGGACTCAATAAAAGAAGGGGACAAATTCTGGGAAATGCCTTCGCAATTTCCTTCTGAGTGGCACTTTCACTGTATACCTTATTACTTATATGCCAATGCATTCAATCCCGATAATGCAATGCTGAATTATAAAATTGGAGAATGTTACCTTTCACCATTCTCTCCTTTTAAAACAATGTCTATCCCCTACCTCGAAAAAGCATATAAACTTAACCCGAATATAATGCCTGATATACATTACCTGCTTGGCCGTGCATATCACCTGAATATGGAATGGGATAAGGCTATTAAAGAATACAATAACTATGGTGTTACGCTCGACGTAAAAAAACAACAGGCTCAAATTGCTGACACTAAAAAGAAGATACAGGAATGTAAAAATGGTATGGAGTTGGTAAAGCACCCGACAAGGGTATTTATTGATAACGTTGGGGCTAGTATAAATACACAGTACCGCGAGTACGGACCTATTATTTCTGCCGATGAATCAGAAATGATATTTACATCAAGAAGGCCAAACACTACAGGCGGTAAGCTTGCCGATGATGGACTTTACTTTGAAGACCTGTACATATCCTTATTCAGAAACGGGCAATGGTTACCTGCTACAAACATGGGGGACCCTATCAATACTGCCGACCATGATGCTACCGCAGGTTTATCGCCTGATGGACAGATACTATATATATACAGGGATGAGAATGGTGGAGATATCTACCAATCGTTTTTGGAAGGTGATGAGTGGTCGAAGCCTAAAGAAATGGGCGGAAAGATCAACTCTAAATCGCATGAATCATCGGTTAGTCTTGCACCTGATAATAAAACATTGTACCTGGTTACCGATCGCCCGGGTGGCTATGGCGACAGGGATATTTACAAAGTAGTATTGAATGACAAAGCAAAATGGGGAGAACCTGAAAATCTTGGTCCCACAATTAATACACAATATGGCGAAGAAGGCGTAGACATACAAGCTGATGGTAAAACATTGTTCTTCAGTTCGCAAGGGCATAATACCATGGGTGGCTTCGACGTGTTTAAATCTGCTTACGATAGCGGCAAATGGTCAGAGCCTGAAAACCTTGGCTACCCTGTAAACACACCGGGTGATGATGTGTTCTTCAGTATTTCGGCAAGTGGCAAGCACGGTTATTATGCATCTGTACGTAAAGAAGGTTTTGGCGAAACAGATATTTATAAGATCACTTTCCTCGGCCCTGAAAAACCTGTTGCATTAAGTAACGAAGATAACCTGATGGCAGGCAATGCAGGTGGTGTGAGCGATGTTATGATGACATCGGCTGTTGCAGTTAACAAAACCAAAATGACATTATTAAAAGGTGTCATTACAGATTCTACAACACACCTGCCTTTGGAGGCATCTATTGAATTGGTTGATAATAAAAAGAATGTGGTTATTGCCGATTTTAAATCGAATAGCAAAACAGGTAAATACCTTGTATCACTTCCTTCAGGAACCAATTATGGTATTGCAGTAAAGGCAGAGAATTACCTTTTCTATTCTGCTAACTTCGATATACCAGACACTGCTGTTTATCAGGTGGTAGAAAAGAATGTAGCATTACAATCACTCAATGTAGGTAGCCGCATTGTACTGCGCAATATATTCTTCGATTTCGATAAAGCCACCCTGCGTTCTGAATCAACTGCTGAGTTAGACCGATTAATAAACCTGCTTACAACCTATGCTACCTTAAAAATTGAGATATCGGGCTATACAGATAATAAAGGCTCGCAGCCATATAACCAAAAGTTATCTGAGGCAAGGTCTAAATCTGTTGTAGATTATCTTATAAAACATGGCATTCAGGAAGGCCGCCTTACCTATAAAGGATATGGCATGGATAACCCAATTGCCACTAACGAAACGGATGAAGGCAGACAGCAGAACCGCCGTACTGAGTTTAAGATAATTGGCAAATAAACCATTGAGGCTTGCCATCGCTAACTATAATAATACCCGCATATAACGAAGAAAGGTCGTTACAGACCTTTTTGCCAGAGGTTATTAATTTCTGCAAGCAGAAGAGTTACAAACTGATTGTAATAAATGATGGCTCAACTGATCAGACGAAAAAGATACTCGCAACTTATTCAGGTGAAAGCCTGTTAAAAGTTTTGCACAACAAATTAAATGCAGGTTATGGTGCTGCAATAAAGCGAGGAGTGCGCGAAGCTGACACCGATTTTATAGTAACTATTGATGCCGATGGCCAGCATAGCCTTGCTGATATTGATAAACTTTTGCAGAATGCAATTGAAACCGATGCCGATATGGTAGTAGGTAACAGGGGAAATAGTTCGGGCTATTACAGAAGTATAGGCAAATGGTTTATACGAAAGCTGGCAGGCTTTTTAATGCCACTTGCAATACACGATATAAATTCAGGAATGAAGCTATATAACACTTCGCTGGCAAAAAAATACATTAATATATGCCCCGAAACAATGGCCTACAGTGATATTATTCTGCTGGCTTTTGTTTATAAAAGGCGTTTGGTTACTGAAGTGCCTATTACCATTAAACCACGCACCGAAGGTAAAAGCACCATAAATACAATGACCGCTATTGATACGCTGAAAGAAATAATGAACATTGTTGTTCTGTTCAACCCAATGCGGGTATTTTTTCCTGCAGGTATACTGTGCATACTTGTTTCTGTAATATGGAACATACACATATTTTTGAACGGAAACGGATTGAGTACCGGAAGCCTTTTGGGTATTTTAACCGGGTTTATCCTCTTCTCATATGGCTTACTTGCCCACCAGCTAAGCGCATTCAGAAGAGAGTCGTTAGAATAGCATCAAATCCATAACAATTTCGTAACTTTGTACCTCTAAATTTAGCGGTATGAGTGATGATATTCATGAAGAGTGCGGAATAGTACTAATCAGGCTGTTAAAACCATTTAGTTATTACCAAAAAAAATACGGAACTGCCTACTATGGCATACATAAGCTTTACCTGCTTATGGAAAAACAACATAACCGCGGCCAGGACGGAGCTGGTATTGCAGATGTAAAACTAAATGCAGCACCCGGAACTACTTACATGCACCGTATTCGTTCTACAGCAAATAATGCATTGGAAGAAATCTTTGGAAAAGTACAACGTAATATAGATGATGCAATACTTGAGAAAAAAGACACATCTACCGATCCAGAAAAACAAAGTCAGTATGTTCCATTTTTAAGTGAACTATTGTTAGGCCACTTACGGTATGGCACTTATGGTAAAAACAATTTTGAATTCTGTCATCCTTTTGAACGCCACAATAACTGGCGCACTAAAAACCTGATGATTGCCGGTAACTTTAACCTTACCAATGTTGACGACCTGTTCGATAAGTTATTAGAACTTGGCCAACACCCTAAAGAAAAGACCGATACCATTACTATCCTCGAAAAAATTGGCCATTTCCTTGATAAGGAAAATGAAAAATTGTTTAGGAAATACAAGCACGAAGGCAAGAACAACGAAGAAATATCGGAGTTGATTGCAGAGAACATGAACATAAAAGATGTACTGTTTAATGCAAGCAGGCGCTTTGATGGTGGTTATACTATTGCAGGCTTACTAGGCCATGGCGATGCTTTTGTATTAAGGGACCCTAATGGCATACGCCCTGCATTTTATTACCAGGATGATGAAGTAGTTGTTGTTACATCTGAACGCCCTGCTATACAAACAGCTTTCAATGTTAGTGCCGATAAGGTAAAAGAACTTCAACCGGGCCATGCACTTATTATAAAGAAAAATAAAACCGTATCTGAAGTATCTGTAAACCCTGCACAGGAGAAGCTTTCATGTTCTTTTGAAAGAATATATTTTTCACGCGGTAACGATACCGACATATATAAAGAGCGTAAAATGCTGGGTAAGCTTTTAGCTAACCCAGTATTAAAAACTATTAATTACGATTTAGAGAATACTGTATTTTCATTTATACCAAACACTGCCGAAGTAGCATTTTTAGGCATGATGGAAGAGGTAGAAGCGTACTTAGACAGGGTTAAAGAAAAAGAATTGGAGAGTGGCGATAAAGCCAAGCTGAAAAAACTTTTATCGATTCACCCACGTGTTGAAAAGATAGCATTGAAAGACACCAAGCTACGTACATTTATTACCAACGATATTAACCGTGCCGACAAAGCTGCCCACGTTTACGATACTACTTATGGCGTAATAAGGCCGGGCAAGGATAACCTTGTAATATTGGATGATTCGATCGTTCGGGGTACTACTTTAAAACAAAGTATTTTACGGATATTAGACAGGCTTGGTCCAAAAAGAATAATTGTTGTTTCTTCTGCTCCGCAAATACGTTATCCCGATTGCTATGGTATTGATATGGCTAAAATGGGCGATTTGATTGCCTTTGAAGCGGCTGTATCATTACTGAAAGATTCTTTTAAAGATAACCTATTGGAAGAGATTTACGAAAAAGCCAAGGCACAGGATGACTTACCGTTAGAGCAAATTGAGAATTTGGTAAAAGGAGTATACGCACCGTTTACAACCGAACAAATATCGGCCAAAATAACTGAGTTGCTCCGCCCTAAAGAGATCAATGCCGATACAGAGATTATTTACCAGGATGTGGCAGGACTGCATAAAGCCATACCAAACCATAAAGGCGACTGGTATTTTACAGGCAACTACCCTACCCCTGGTGGTAATAAGGTTGCTAATCGTTCCTTCATGAATTTTATGGAAGGCAAGAACGTTCGGGCTTACTAAAAGCAAATACCCAATATCGAATACTGAACACCCAACTTCGAAGTTATGGAGTTTATTTCGTTATTTGACATTCCTTGTTGGATATTCGATATTCTGTTTTAAAAGCTTTCTTTAAATCTATTGCGCGATAATATTCGGACTTCAGTAGCTCCGGCTCCATATTTTTGGTATGAACCATCAGAAAACTCAATACCATCATATCGTTTAAGTATATCGCGTATCGATTGGCGTAATACTCCATTACCAACACCGTGTATAAACACAATCTTCGATACATGGCTGTTTAATGCCTTTTCAAGGCTATTCTGGAAGTGATTGAGTTGCAAACTGAGCTTTTGCTGGTTGCTCTGGCTATACGAGTGTCCATCGAGGTTTTCTGCATGAAGGTCTACAACCAGCTCATCTTTGGAATGTGGCTTAGCAGGTGCTTTATGGACTTTTTTGCCCAGAGGTTCTTTTTGGCTCGTGCTAACATTAGTCAGCGAAATAGGGCTTACCGAAACCAATTCGTTTATATTCACCTCAATTTCAATGCCTTCTGTAAGCTCTATGACTATTCTATGAGCAGAAATAACCCTTGTAACGGTGCCTTCGCCCTTTTCGTGTAAAAACCTAACTTTGTCACCTGGCTTATAGGACATGCTTTTGCAGTAAATTTATGTCAAAATTAAAGTATTCTTGTTGGCTAGTTCAAATATAATTACTAATATTGCAGCCCTTTTGAAAAAAATAGCGCCATGAATCTAATTAAATACGTTGAAGAACAACTACTGAAAAAGAAGGAACACCCTGCTTTTAAAGCCGGTGATACCATTACAGTAAATTATAAAATCAAGGAAGGAGACAAAGAACGTATCCAGCAGTACCAAGGTATTGTAATACAACGCCGTGGCGCTGGAACTTCTGCAAGTTTTACCGTTCGTAAAGTATCGAATGGCGTAGGTGTAGAAAGGGTATTCCCTATTTACTCTCCTTTTATCGAGAGCATTGAAGTAAACAAGGAAGGCGTTGTACGCAGAGCCAGAATTTACTACATACGTAATGCAAAAGGCAAAAAAGCCCGTATTGAAGAAAAACAATATGGCCGTGCTGAAGAAGTTGCTGCTAAAGCTGAAAAAGAAGCAGTTGCTACCGAAAAAGTATAATTCATTTATCTATTATAAAGAAAAGCCTCGCAAATGCGGGGCTTTTTTATGCCCTTTATCCTGCTATTAGAGGCATACCACTCAACATTTCATGCACGCTCTACCACTACCTCCTTTAAGCATATAAAATCAGCCCTGAAAGCCTATTAAAACATATCAACAAAACAGCCTTTTTTGTTGATAAATAAACACCCTGTTTTTGCCCGTCATTTCTACAAAAGAAAAGGCTTTTTTTCGTACATTTGTAGGATATAGAAAATGCTCAAAAACAACCTTAAAATATGACCGAGAAAGGATCCCAAATTGAAGAAGTAGTACACGCAAATAATGGCGAGTATTCAGCTGATAGTATTACAGTACTTGAAGGGCTAGAGGCAGTACGTCTCCGCCCTGCCATGTATATTGGCGATACAGGCTTGCGTGGCCTCCACCATTTGGTATATGAAGTGGTAGATAACTCTATTGACGAAGCCCTTGCCGGATATTGCAAAAACATCCAGGTTTTTATTCACCCCAATAACTCTATTACCGTAACAGATGATGGACGCGGTATTCCTACCGATTTGATGAAAAAGGAAAAGAAATCGGCATTGGAAATTGTTATGACTGTACTGCATGCCGGTGGAAAATTCAATAAAGACACCTATAAAGTATCCGGAGGATTGCACGGAGTTGGCGTATCTTGCGTAAATGCTCTCTCTATTCATTTAAAAACAGTTGTACAACGGGAAGGCAAAATATTCACACAGGAATACAGCAAAGGAAAACCTTTATTTGATGTTAAGGTAATAGGCGAATCTGATAAAACGGGTACATCGCAAACATTCCTGCCTGATAATACTATCTTCACAGAATCCGTTTACCATTATAGTATTCTTTCTGCCCGTCTCCGCGAATTGGCTTATTTGAATAAAGGAGTAAGGCTTACAATTACAGACGAAAGAGAAAAAAATGAAAAAGGTGAATTCATATCCGATTCTTTCTTCTCTGAGGGCGGATTAAAAGAATTTGTAGCTTATCTTGATGAAAACCGCGAAAGGCTTATTCCTGAACCTATTTACATTGAGTCGGAAAAGTATGGTATGCCAATAGAGGTATCTATGCTTTACAACACGTCATATACCGAGAACCTGCATTCGTATGTAAACAACATTAATACGCACGAGGGTGGAACACACTTAGCTGGTTTCAGAAGGGCACTTACACGTACCCTGAAATCGTACGCTGAAAAATCGGGTATGCTTAGCAAACTGAAATTTGAAATTGAAGGCGATGACTTCCGTGAAGGCTTGACAGCCGTTATTTCAGTAAAAGTTGCTGAACCGCAATTTGAGGGTCAGACTAAAACCAAATTAGGAAATAAAGAAGTTGTAGGCTGCGTTGACACTGCTGTTGGCGAAATGCTTACTAATTACCTGGAAGAACACCCGAAAGAAGCAAGACTTATAGTAGATAAGGTTATTTTGGCCGCTACTGCCCGCCATGCTGCCCGCAAAGCCCGCGACCTGGTGCAACGCAAAGGCGCGCTTACAGGTGGTGGCCTACCCGGCAAACTGGCCGACTGTTCTGAAAAAGACCCTACTGCTTGCGAAATATTCCTGGTTGAGGGCGACTCAGCAGGTGGAACAGCCAAACAAGGCCGTAACCGTGCTTTCCAGGCTGTATTGCCCTTAAGAGGTAAGATTTTGAATGTAGAAAAGGCATTGGAATATAAAATCTACGAAAACGAGGAAATAAAGAATATTTATACTGCTTTGGGTGTATTTAAGGGCACGCAAGAGGACCAAAAGGCCCTGAATATTGAAAAGCTGCGTTACCATAAAATAATCATAATGTGCGATGCTGACGTTGACGGTAGCCACATTACTACACTTATCCTTACTTTCTTCTTCAGGTATATGAAGGAACTGATTGAGAACGGACATATTTACATTGCTACTCCTCCACTCTACTTAGTTAAAAAGGGCAAAGAACAACGCTATTGCTGGACCGAAGAGGAACGCGATAACGCAGTAAAAGAAATAGGCAAGAACGGCAAGGATAATGTAGGCGTACAACGATACAAAGGTTTGGGTGAAATGAATGCCGAACAGCTTTGGGAAACTACCATTAACCCTGAATCGCGTAAACTACGTAAGGCATGTATCGAAAGTGCTGCGGAAGCAGACAGGATATTTTCGATGCTTATGGGCGACGATGTACTGCCACGAAGGGAGTTTATCGAAAAGAATGCCCGCTACGCTAATATCGACGCATAATATCATTGTAAGCCAATAAAAAAGGGGGACATGTCCCCCTTTTTTATTGATTGGCAGTTTTGAAATGCTTTATTTCTTTATGTCGGTTGCAGGTGCAGCTGCTGCAGGAGCCTTTTCGGTTGAGTTCTGAGGAACTCCGGTACCCTTCACAGCCATTTTATCTCCACCTTTACCACCCTTTTTCTTTACTTCCTTAGCAGCGCCTTTACCAGCATCCTTTTTACCTGCTGCATCCTTAACCTTACCTAGTAATCCACCTTGCTTGGCAGATGCAATATTGCTTATGGAGGCTATGAGCAATACTGCGAATAATGTCTTTAGTGTTTTCATGATTTTAAGTTTTATGATACAAATGTATGAATTGCCAATGAAGAATTAATGAAGACTATTGCTTTAGCATGCTTACTGCCTGCTGAACAGGTATGGGTTTGTCTTTATAAAAGGCAACCACAAAAGCTCCTTTAATACCCGATGCAATTGCTTTTTCTTTTTCAGCCTTTGCTGATTCATAATCGGAATAAGGGCCAACATTATAATGTACATTTCCGGCATTATCTTCATCAAAGGCCAGGTTCGAATATTTCTTGAACTTACTCCTTATGCTCATAGGTGGAGTGCCTTTATACACACCTAACTGTACTTTAAACTTAATGTCTTTCTTATTTATTGCTGCGCCATCTTTATTAACAGGAGCTACTGCAGCTGCTTCCTTAGGGGCTTGCTTATTATCTTCCTTAGGAGCAGGTTCATTATTTACAGGCTTAACATATGCAGCACCCGCTTCGGCCAGTGTAATTCTCTTTCCGTTTCTATAAGCCTTTACAAATGCATCTGGGTAACCACCTGCAGCAAGTTCAGTTTTACTTGCCACAGCATCGCTATAAGCAGTAAATGACCCTACTGAATATGTATACAAACCATTTTCTGTTTTAATTTCTATAACATTCTTAGCGCCCTTAAACATGCGGGTGTTGGTCAGTTTGTTTTTAAATGCACCCAATTGAACACGGTAAACAACCCCACCAACATCAGTCGAAGTTTCCGTTTTAACTTTTTCGGTAGTAGTTTTAGTTATTTGTGGATTTTCAACGGCTACTGCATGCGAACCTTCGTCGCCGGTATTTTGCTTGTCAACATCTATAAAGTCATTGCCCTTACGGTAAACAATCTTCGCATCATTAAATCCTTGTTTGGTTAATTCCGCTTTACGCTTTTTCGCTTCTTCTAAATCAGAATAGTTACCGGCTGTGTATACCGAAGACGAATCTTTCATCACATTCGATTTCACATCGGGCACACTTAACATTTTATCCATTTGAGATGCAGGCACGCCTTTTGAATATTTACCCAGTTCAACTGTATACTCGCGCCCACCAGATGCAGGTGAAGAGGCAGAAGGCAATGACGCATACTCTTTATTTACAACTCCACTCTTTGCTCCTGAGCTATCGTATATCATCTTTCCATACTTACCGGTACTATCCTTATAAGCAAGGTAGCGGCGGCGTGCCAGTGAATCGTTAATGGGCACAGTATCACCATTCGCAGGCCTAACAGTATCTTGTATAAACGATGCATCAAACTTTACGCTGTCATATCGGCTTTCATCAATATGTTCACCGTTAAGTTTGCTTAAGCTGGTAAGGTCGTAACGCAAGCCAACAGCAGTAAGCAGGAACATATCATTCTTTTTGGTTCCATGAAGTGGCCCTTGAACGCCTGGGGTAAGTCCATCTATATGGTCGGTAAACGTATAATGCAACGTAGTGCCAACTGTAAACTCAGCTTTTTTACCAATATGTATTATAAGGCCAGCACCTATGGGAACTGCAAATGTTTGTTGTGAATATTTCCCTGTGCCATCCAGATCCAGGCTCCTTATATCCGTTTCGTAGGTATAATCGGGGGTTAGTATAGCTGCTGTAGAAGCATCGGCAGCATTTTGAGGAAGACTGCGCATACTGCCATCTGACCAGTAATAGTATTTGTTACCATACTTATCTTTCATATCTGTCTTCGACAGAAAATTAAAAGACTCTAATCCTAAGGTAAAAAACGGAGTAATTGGCTTATCCGGCAATATTTTATACATCACATACGCTCCACCACCTGCTATTTGCGACTCGAAGTTCCAATTATACGTCGCCGATCTTTCATATTGACCTAGCAACCCAAAAATCCCATTCAGGTCAAACTCAATATGATCATTAATTTTTTGGCCAAACATTAGCGTATAGCCTAATCTGCTGGTAGTAGGGTTCTGAATATCGCTCTTAACGTATTTTACGTTGCCAAAATACGATAACATACCTACACCTGCACCTATAATGGGGTTCAATATAAATGGAACAGGAGCAGGAGTATTGTGCCCGGTATCAGTAACAGAATTAGTTGCAGTTTGAATTACAGGCTGACCTTGTTTTGTTTTTGCCGAATCATCTGCATTTATATAACAAGAAGCTGAAGTACTTGCTGATGTAGCAAGAAGCAAAAGTGTTACATTAAATAGCAGTAAGGAAACTTTCGGCATTTATATTATTCTTAACAGGTGGGCAATTATACGTATAAAAAGCGATAAAGGTTACTGATACCACTGCTGGCTGCACATCATCAATGCTTCCTGCACTGTAATTCTTTTACCACCGTTGTACGCAACCACAAATGCATCATGTACTCCATTAGCGCTCTTTAATTGTTCCCTATGATCGTGTGCGCCTTTATATATCGAGAATTTCTTGGAAGCCACATACTTATGAAGTCCATCCTCATCACGTTTATCAACGCTTTCGGCAATCTTATAATATCCTTTTACAAAAGCTACCGATCTGTCATTTTGTAAGGCCATAACCTGTACATAATATGCTGCAGTACAGCCATTGGCGTTAGGAGGAGTTACCACATCCTTTTTATCATTATTTGCATAGTTAGATTGATTGCTGCCATTTGAACCATTACTTCCATTCGATGGGTTACTTCCGTTAGACGGATTAGAGCCATTAGATGGATTTGTAGCAACTACTGTATTAGTAGGCGTAACCGTATTGGTTGGATTTATAGCAACAGCACCAGAGCCAGAAACATTGAATACCATAGCATTTATATAATACTTGCTTGCGGCGCCATCTATAATAAAAGAGAAGGTACCTTTAACAGATTGGTCGCCTGAAGAAGCTGCACCTGCATTAAGCTTGTAGCTAACCGTAAATACAGAATCAGTTGGTAAGCTTATCCATACCATTTTCATTTTACTATCTACAAAGGTAAATGAAGCGCTACCCTTATTATCTTCCGAAGCTGTACATCCATCAGGTATACGTTCTTCTAATTTGGCAAAACCGCCTAAGGTTCCTTTATGAACGGTAACACTTACAGTAATACTTCCGCCTGCTGCTACTGAAGTAGCCGAAAAGCTACGCGTTGCACTTACACCTGCAATAGCAGGGTTAGGTGGGCCGCCCGGTACTGGTGCTGTATTAGTAGGTACCGATGTAACCGTATTGGTAGGCGCAACTGTCGTTGCTGCTGTAGTATTAGGGTCAGGTGTGGTAGCTGTAGTGCTGGCCGCTGTAGTTGTAGGTGTAGTTGTTGCAGTTGGCGTACTTGCCACTGCTGCTCCGCTTCCTATAGTAATAGTCTGTGGGTTGGCATCAGCCTCGGTCTTTACATTATCCAATACATATAAAAACTTACCTCCTATATTCTGGTTACCCGATACACTTGCATCAACAGCTACCGTATATGAGATTTTAAGGGTAGCATCGCCCGGAAGAGAAGCCCATATAAACTTTATAGCATTACCTGATGAAAGTACCGTAGCACCTTGTTTCTCGACCGCTGTAGCTGTAAAGCCCTGTGGCAGGTCGGCCTGGTATTTGGCAAAGCCGCTGGCACTGCCTTTGTTGATAGTTACCTCGACTGTGAAGGTCGAACCTGGGTTAGCTTGTGGGGGAGCCGTTTGTGTGACAGTCACTGCTGACTGCATAAATACTTGGTAAACGAATAACCCTATAAGGTTCAACAGTAGTACGAGGTACTTTATCATATTTTGTGTTTATTGGTCAAAGAAGTAGTCGATTAAGCCGTTAATATCAGCTATAGTCATTGTAGATGTTCCATCAAAGAATTCGTCAATAGCCTGTGTTATTTCTTGTGAAGAGATATAACCATCATGGTTCTTATCTGCAGGCCTGAAACGCGGAGGCACGGTATTAGGATCGTGTTTCTTAGCTTGGTTTTCTTTATCTTCTTCCTTTAATACAGTTTCAGTTGGGTGTTCATTGAACGCAGCACTTCTATCCACCGCGTTGGTATCGCGGTTCATTTGCTTAGCTTCAAGTTCATCTGATTTTTCTTTCGATATTTCATCAGTCTTTTTAACGGTATCCTCTACGGTAAGACTCTTAAACACTGTGAAATCAGGGTATTTGGTTTCATCAATGTTATTAGCATTTTTATGAGTAAAATGATATTCGATTGTAGCAAATGAAAACAGATACTTATCATTTTTCAATGGAGCATTGGCTACCTGGTTAAATACTTCTAAGCTGTTTGTAAATGTAAAGTAGTATGCAGCCTGAACATTCATGGCCAGATTTTCAGTGATCTTAACTTTTACGCCTAATCCAACAGGAACACACTCAGTGCTTCCGCTGCTTACAAATGTTTCGTAGTTATAATCTCTTTGAACTATATTATTCTTTATCGTAGCCTGATAAATATCCTGTGCATTTTGTGCATCATTGCGTATTGTACCATCGGTCCAGTAAAAATACGGATCACCGGCAGCGTCTTTCAAATCAGCATACTTACTATACGACATATAGCTAAAGCCTGTATATATGTATGGCGCAATAGGCGCGTCTTTTTTAAGCAACAAGCCATCAAAGTGCAGGTTGAGGGTTATCTCGCCCTGTACTACATTCGATTGGAAGTTTAAATTGCTATCGGGATTATTAGAACGCTCGCTGGCAGATAACTTACCGATCATGCCATCTAATTGTATGCCAAGGAAGCTTACAGGCCTTTCCTCAATAGCGAAGGTATAACCACCACGCACAGTACTGTACGCAGTAATGCCATTACCTTTTCCAATGTTTCCATTGAAATATAAAACACCTAAACCAGCCATAATGGATGGAAGAGGGCCGTGTTTCTGAGCAGTGTCCTTGGTAGAACCAGTAGCAGATGACTGACTTGACTGTGCAAAACCGTTAACGGAAAGTGCAGTTAAGATTGCGATGGGTAAAAAACTTGCGTGTCTCATGTAACTTTAGTTAGATGAATCTTGGTTTATTGTCGACAAAACATGACTTTTTGTCCATCGCAAATATAATCTTTTTAAATCTCATTACTGCAAAAGTACTAGGGAAAAAAAGTCAAATCCCTTAAATAAGGCTGCACTTACTAACAACATAATGTTAAGAAGGGCAGGTATTTCTGTACTCATTATCCTCTGTATCCTATATTTCATGCGATAAACAGAATGTTACACATATTGCAAATTTTTAATTGTATTTTCGCATCTTCAATATTCAAAATCATGGAAAAATATAATGTTGTTGTTATTGGATCGGGGCCGGGCGGGTATATTGCAGCTATCCGCTGTGCACAACTGGGTATGAAAACTGCTATTGTAGAAAGGTATAGTTCGTTAGGCGGTACATGCCTTAATGTAGGCTGTATTCCATCGAAAGCGCTGCTCGATTCATCGGAGCATTATTTTAATGCTGCTCACAATTTTAAAACGCACGGTATTGATGTAAAGGATCTGAAAGTGAATATTACACAAATGATAAAACGCAAAAGCGAAGTGGTGAAACAAACCTGCGATGGCATTGCGTTTTTGATGAAGAAAAATAAAATTACTGTTTACACAGGCCATGGAACCTTTACCGGAAAAAATACAATTGCTATAGATAACAATGGAAAGAAAACTGAAATAGAAGCTGAAAAAACTATTATTGCCACAGGCTCAAAACCATCTTCACTACCCGGAATAACAATAGATAAGCAACGTATAATAACATCTACCGAGGCATTGAATTTAACCGAGGTACCTAAGAACCTTATTATTATTGGCGGTGGAGTTATAGGGCTGGAACTTGGATCGGTATATGCCAGATTAGGTGCAAGTGTAAAGGTGGTAGAATTTACCGATGGCATTATTGGAACCATGGACAAAGGCTTAGGAAAAGAATTACAAAAAGTTTTGCAAAAAGAAGGCTTTGAATTTTTCCTGAAACATAAAGTAACCAATGTCAGCGCTAAAGAAAAAGAAGTAACGGTAACTGCTGAAGATCCGGATGGAAAGAGTGTATCCTTTAAAGGAGATTATTGCCTTGTTGCAGTGGGACGTAAACCTTATACCGATAACCTTGGCCTCGAAAAAGCAGGCGTAACCAAAAACCAAAGAGGATTTATTGAAGTAAATGACCGCATGGAAACCAACGTACAAGGTATTTATGCTATTGGCGATGTGGTACGTGGAGCCATGCTTGCACACAAAGCCGAAGAGGAAGGTGTTTGTGTGGCTGAATTAATAGCAGGCCAAAAACCGCATATCGATTATAATTTAATACCCGGTGTGGTTTATACCTGGCCCGAAGTAGCATCGGTTGGCCTTACCGAAGAACAATTAAAAACAAATAAGACCGAATACAAAGCAGGTAATTTTCCGTTTAAGGCAAGTGGCCGTGCACGTGCAAGTATGGACCTTGATGGATTTGCAAAAGTACTGACCGATGCTAAAACAGATGAAATATTAGGTGTACATATAATAGGTCCGCGCGCAGCAGATATGATTGGTGAGGCAGTGGTGGCTATGGAATACCGGGCATCGGCTGAGGATATTGCACGTATATGTCATGCTCATCCTACATTTTCGGAGGCTATTAAAGAAGCTTGCCTGGATGCAACCGGAAAGAGAGCATTGAATATGTAAACTATATATGAGCACTAATTCAAAAACCGGAATATTATTAGTTAACCTGGGCACGCCTGATAGCCCTGCAACGGCTGATGTGCGCAAATACCTGGTTGAGTTTTTAAATGACAAAAGGGTAATTGATATACCAGCATTGCAACGAAAACTATTGGTGAACTTTATTATTGCCCCTACCCGTGCACCAAAATCTGCAGCACAGTATAAAGAGGTATGGACTAAAGAAGGTTCTCCGCTGCTTATATATGGACAGAAGCTAAAAGATAAGCTACAAAAACACTTAGGAGATAATTACATTGTAGAGTTGGCTATGCGCTACCAAAAGCCATCACTAAAGGTCGCAATTGATAAACTAACAGGTAATGGTGAAATTGAAAAACTTATAATAGTGCCATTATATCCTCATTACGCATCATCGAGCACAGGCTCTACAGTAGAAAAAGTAATGGAGTTGCTCAAAGCCAAGGAAATAATACCGCATACAACTATAGTTGGCCCATTTTTTAATAATGCATCTTATATAGATGCGTTCGCTAAAATAATTCAGAGACAAAATAATATAGCAGACTACGATCATTTTTTATTCAGTTACCATGGCCTGCCCGAAAGGCATATTATGAAAGGATCGGCGCAATGTGGTATGGATTGTAATCTTGGTGATTGCTGCAATAAACTTACCGCCAAAAATTTCAATTGCTATCGGGCAGAATGTTTTGAAACTACTAGGTTATTTGTAAAAGCATTAAACCTGAAGGAAGGCACCTATTCTTCTGCGTTCCAGAGCAGATTGGGCCTCGACCCCTGGATAAAACCTTATACCGACAAAACAATAGAAGAACTTGCTAAAAAAGGAGTTAAAAAAATACTGGCCTTCTCCCCTGCTTTTGTAGCCGATTGCCTTGAAACGCTATTTGAAATACGTATTGAATATAACCACCTTTTCCAGAAACATGGCGGTACACACCTGCACCTTGCCGAAAGCCTTAATGATAATGACGAATGGGTAAAAGCACTGGCGGAGATAATTGCCAATTAGGATAACACAGACCCAATACCATTAAACATATTGATAATCAATAAAATACGAAATTATTTGTTGCGGAAAATTTCAAAAAAATCATTAATTCTTCTTGAAACCAAGGCTTTTAATAATAATTACCCTAAAACAGGCAAGGCAATTATCAAGGAAAAAATGTTGAATTAGGTTATTTCGGAATATAAATATTCTTATCTTTGCCGTCCATTTTAAAAAACATGAAGATAACTAAGCAATACGAAACCGTATTTATCCTTACTCCGGTACTGTCGGAAGATCAAACCAAGGAAGCGGTAGATTTTTACCGCAAGACCATTAAGGACCTCGGTGGAAAGATTACCAATGAAGAACATTGGGGCCTAAAAAAATTGGCTTATCCTATTCAAAAGAAGAGCACCGGTTTTTACCATGTAATTCAGTTTGAAGGTCCTTCTACTTCTGTAAAAGAATTAGACATTACCTATTACAGGGATGAGCGTATCCTTCGTTACCTAACAGTAGCATTAGATAAGCATGCTCTTACATACCTTGAGAAAAGGAAGACCAGGTTTGGAAAAGGAAAAGAAGGCGACCACAAGAAAAAAGTAGAATCTACATTAAACTAATATAACGAGCCATGGCAGAGAACACATCAGCGGCAGCAAACGAAGTACGTTACCTTACTCCTCCTCCAATAGAGGTAAAGAAGAGAAAGTATTGCCGCTTTAAGAAATACGGTATCAAGTATATTGATTACAAGAACCCTGATTTTTTAAAGAATTTCATTAACGAACAAGGTAAATTATTGCCTGTACGTATTACAGGTAATTCATCAAAATACCAACGTAAAGTTGCTCAGGCCGTAAAAAGAGCAAGACACATAGCATTATTGCCTTTTGTAGGCGATCTTATAAAATAATTTAATAGCAATTTAGCCATGGACATTATCTTAACCAAAGACGTAGAAAACCTCGGAAGCCAGCATGAACTTGTAAAGGTTCGCCCAGGCTATGCCAGGAATTTTTTAATACCTCGCGGCCTTGCACAACTTGCAACCGAATC
Source organism: Bacteroidota bacterium (assembly GCA_013288345.1). Lineage (GTDB taxonomy): Bacteria > Bacteroidota > Bacteroidia > JABEUT01 > JABEUT01 > JABEUT01. The sequence continues at coordinate 66,901 of JABDCA010000009.1, forward strand.
GAACCGTAAATCTTTAACTGAGTTGCTTAAGCAAAGGGCTCATAAAGAAGAAAAGGCGAAGACAGCTGCTGAACTTGCTGCTAAGAAACTGAAAGATGTACTTATTAAAATACCTACCAAGGTTGGTGAAAATGGTAAGATCTTTGGTTCTGTTAACGCTGTTCAATTAGCTGAAGCATTACAAAAGCTTGGTTATGCTGTTGAAAGAAAGAACATTGACCTTGCATCAGATCATATTAAGACAACAGGTAAGTATTCAGCTAATGTTCGCCTTCACAAGGAAATATCTACTGAAGTATCTTTTGAAGTTGTATCTGAATAAGTAATTAATTGAATTATATAAACCCCCGTCGTGCAAACGTTCGGGGGTTTTTCTTTTAGTAAAATATGCAAATGGGCTTATACTTTTAAACCTATAAGCTTATGCAAGGAATATTGTTAGAAATCTAACGATGTTTGGCTTGGGCCACGGCGCTTTTTAGGCTTATCATCACCCTTGGCAGGTGCAGGTGGCTTAGGCTCTCCCTTAGCCTTTTGAAATGCGGTTATTGCCTTCGATTTAAGTTCCTCAACAGGAGACAATTCAGTTTCTTCAAAATCATCCGGTGCAGGTGCCACCTTGTTACTGGCAGGAGGTAAGTCCGCCGGCGCATTCGGGTCAACAACCAATTGCACTTCTTTTACTCTGCTGTAATTAAGTGGTTTGCCTTGCGCCTTCATACCCATTACAGGTACTTCGTTTAAATTTAATTTTTCATCAGGCAACTCTTTGCCTTTATCCTTGCTGAATTTTATTTCAGCTATCAAATTATTTTGGTCGCTCACTGCTTCTAATTGCGAAGCATCTGTTTCCGAAATGAATTTTACTTTTTTATCAGTAAGCTCGGGTACGAATCGTTTTATGTAATATTTCTTTTTCTCACCTTCCCAATATGCAGTTGTTATAACTCTTTTATCATCGAACTTGGTTATAAGAACAATATCTTCCTCGAAGTGAGAGGTCAAATCAAAACTACTCAGGCGGAAGCTTCCATCTTGTGTTATCACAAGTATTTTATCATCGCCGGCAAATTCACCTATAAAGGTACCTCTGTCATCTGTGTTAAGGCGGTGTACTGTATCATCAAACCAAATTTTTTGAGCGCCTAATGTTGATATACCCTTTTCCTTTTGGTTTACTTTGCGCACAGGGTATTTGGTTACTGTATTACCCATAGCATCGCGGCCCTTAATGGCTAAGTCGGCAAAATTCACATCGAATATTTTAACACGGGCAGTAGTTGTAGCCTTCAGGTTTATTGTAATTACTTCAGCTTCTCCATTAGGATTAGCGGTGAGATACAGTATTTCTGAACCTTCGTTGCCTCGGGTCAATGAATAGTCTTTATCCCTAATTACAGATGTTACAGAAAAACGCTTCATAAAAGTTGTTCCTCTCGCTCCATCGCGATATACAACGTTATATACAGTGCGTTCATCATTGCGCTTGAACGTATTGATATATATTATATCCTTTCCAACAAAAGCTTTTTCAGAAACGCGGGTAACCAACATGGTACCGTCTCTGCGAAAAACAATAATATCATCAATGTCTGAGCAATCGCATACATATTCATCTTTACGTATACTATAGCCGGCAAAGCCTTCCTCTCGATTTACATATAGCTTTTGGTTAGTTGCAACAACTTGTGTAGCAACAATAGTATCGAATGATTTTATTTCTGTTTTGCGCTCCCTACCCTCTCCGTATTTCTTCTTCAGTTCCTTATAATACTCTATAGCGTATTCAATTATATTATCTAAATGATGCTGGGTGGTTTTCATCTGATCCAGCAATTTTTTCATAAACTCTTCAGCTATAAATGCATCGAATTTAGAAATGCGCTTGATCTTTATTTCGGTAAGCTTAATAATATCTTCACGGGTTACTTCACGCGGAAATTTCTTCTTATAGGGCTTTAAACCGGCATCAATAGCCAATAATACTTCCTCCCAGGTTTCGCAGGTTTCAATATCGCGGTAAATACGCTTTTCAATAAATATTTTTTCAAGAGATGCGAAATGCAGTTGCTCGGTAAGATCTGCTTTCTTTATCTCCAATTCCTTCTGTAACAAATAAACAGTGCGGTCGGTAGCTATCTTAAGCATTTCGCTTGCACCGATAAAACGAGGCCTGTCGTTTTCAATTACGCATGAATTAGGCGAAATAGAAAGGGCGCAATCGGTAAAGGCATAAAGTGCATCAATAGTTTTATCGGGCGAAACGCCTGAAGGCAGGTGAATCAATATTTCAACAAACTCTGCAGTATTGTCTTCTATGTTCCTTATCTTGATCTTTCCTTTTTCGTTAGCGGTAACAATAGAATCTATTAAAGATGTGGTGGTGGTACCGAATGGTATTTCAGTAATTACCAATGTTTTTTTATCAGTAATGTTGATCTTGGCACGTACTATAACCTTTCCACCTTTCAGTCCATCGTTATAATTTGAAAAGTCAGCCATTCCACCTGTTGGGAAATCAGGGTATATATGAGGCTTTTTGCCTTTCAAAACATTTACCGATGCATCTATAAGCTCAATGAAGTTATGCGGTAATATTTTACATGCAAGGCCTACTGCAATACCCTCAGCACCCTGTGCAAGCAATAAAGGGAACTTAACAGGCAACAAAACAGGTTCTTTATTCCGACCATCGTAACTTGCTTGCCAGGTGGTGGTTTCATCATTAAACACCACATCAAGGGCAAATTTTGATAGGCGTGCCTCAATATAACGAGGTGCAGCAGCCGAATCGCCGGTATATATATTACCCCAGTTACCCTGAGTATCAATTAATAGTTCACGTTGGCCGAGTTGCACCATAGCATCGCCAATAGAGGCATCGCCGTGGGGGTGATACTTCATGGTATTACCAATTACATTGGCTGTTTTATTATAACGGCCATCCTCTAACTCCATCATTGAATGGAGTATACGCCTTTGAACAGGCTTTAAGCCATCTTCAAGGGCCGGTACGGCACGTTCTAGTATTACATAAGATGCATAGTCGAGGAACCAGTTTTGGTAAAGCTGAGGAAGGTGGATTACGCGCGTTGCATCATCTCCTCCCTGGGCGTTATCATTACCCTCATTACCAGGCAATTCCCCCTTTGGTTCGTCGTCGTCTCTTCTTCCTTTATCGTCCATTATACTTTTTGAAGTGCGGCAAAAGTAAGCTTTTGCTTATCTCCTATAAGGCCTTAACGAAATAAGATTTAAACACCTATAGGGAATTTACCAACAAATGAGCCAGTGCTAAAGCCTTTTATTACTCGACAACAACCATTTTCCTGGTCACTGAGCCACCATTTACATTAAGTGTATAGAAGTATACACCTGGGCGATATTGAGCTGCATTTAGGCTAATTATGTGTTGCCCTGGGGCAACTTTAAAATATGTATTGTTTATTATTGTTCTTCCGGTTATATCAATTACTGAAAAAGCAACATTTGAAAGTTTGGTAATAGTATAATTGATCTGTGTAGCCTGGTTAAAAGGGTTAGGATAATTTTGAGAAACCATTATGCTCATTGACTTCAATCCATTAATGCCCAGCGGAAGCGATGTAACCATTGCATACACATTTATGTTCTGGAAATAAGAGACTCCATCTACTCCCTGCTCATATGTACTATCGTGGTTACAATCATAGTAAAACACATTACCATTAGCCGTAGGATATAAGCCATTCGCTTTATATGTATTATATAAAACAAAGCTGTTGGCAATAAAACCACCATTACTAGTTGAAACTTTTGAGTAATTACTTGGTTCGGCAAGGGTATAAGGCCCTGCACCACCGCACGTACCAACAAAGCTACCGCAGCCATATATAAACCAGCAACTATCTGTTTTTGCACCATAATATTTTACGGCAACTGCAAATCGTGTACCGGAAGTCAAACTATAATTTTCCGGTATTTTAATAAAACTTGCATAAGCACTGGTATTAGCATCGCCCATTACTTTTTTAATAATCATTATGTCCTGTAGAATAGCTGAAGTAGGATATCCATTGGCATCTACAGCATCAATTTGTACATCGAGCGTATCATTTATGCCACTATGGTTAACCTGTATTAAGGGGATTATTAATGTATCTATTGCCATACCACCTATTGAATCAGGGCTATAAAACTTATTTGTGTATGGATCTACAAGACTATCGAATGCTACTGTAACATAATTAACAACATTATTGTTCCCTGCCGAACTATCTGCTTTGGTGTAATGCATGTTCATTAGATGGGACTGGTTATGCAAATAAGCACTTCCCCATATTTTGGCATCTGCCGAATCGTAATTAACAATAAAAGTATTGGTATCACTTAACACCTGTAAAGGCTTATAATACGACCAAAAATGATGAGGTACAGTTTTTAATGGTGTAACTGCATTATAATTTTGACTGAAAGCAACAATAGCCAATATACTAAGGCTAAAAGTGAGCATTGATTTAAAGATTGCTTTTTTCATTATGTATATCCTTCCTACAAAATTATTGATTTTAACAAATCTCCTTATCACTCATTTCCTATAAATAAGAAAGCCCCGCAAATTGCGGGGCTTTCTAAAATCATACCAAAACTTATTATTCAGTAATAACCATTTTCTTGGTTACAACATTTCCATTTACATTGAATGTGTAGAAATACACACCAGGAGTAAATTGGTTAGCGCTAAGGCTAATTGTGTGTTGGCCAGGAGCAACTTCTGAGTAGGTATTAGCTACAAGTTTCCTGCCTTCCATATCATATACAGAGAAAACAACATCCGAAGATTTTGTTACGCTATAGTTGATTTGGGTTGTTTTGTTGAAAGGATTAGGGAAGTTTTGACCAATCGATAATCCATTGCTTGCAATATTGTTTACACCGGTAACATCAGTAAATGATACTTCAGCATAGATAACAATATCTTGCCAGTCAAGTCCAATAGAACTACCGGTACCACAACCATATGAAAGGAAAGATCCATAGGTTGTATTTGGTAAGGAAAGAGGCGGGCCAGTAAAGCCGGCTGCTTTGCCATAAAAATACTCCCATCCGTCAGAGAAGCTATTTGCCAAAACTTTACCTGCAGGAGTAGTAAAAGGAATAACCTGGCCAATATAAGTTGTATCAGGATAAGCTCCACCAGCTGCTACGCAGTTGTAAGAAGGAGAACCATAAAGGAAACCGAAAGTATCTTGTTTGCTTTGATCATAGTACTTTAAAGTAACAGCAAATTTGCTGGTACCAACTAAAGCCTTATGTGGTGCCAACATCAAGTTGTATCCACCAAGCCAGCTGCCTCTTGTATTGCCAGATAAACCGGTCTTAGTTACAATAACAGTATCCCAAAGGAAGCTAGATGTTGTAGGTACACCATATTTACCAACCGCATTGATTTGAACAATAAGAGTATCATTTAAACCAGATAAGTTTTCTTGTCCGATAGGGATGATAAGAGAATCCACAACCACGTTCTGACCAGAATAACCAGTTTGGGTATTAGCATCAATCAAGGTATCAAAAGCAACCGATACGTATCTTAATAATGCATCGTTTAAAGGTTGGCCATTTTGACCATCAGCACCGGTATCAACGGTGGTATAGTGCATATTCATTTGTTGAATATAAAATCCTCCAGTAAGTGGGCTACCTAAGTACGAATTACCGAATTGAGAGCTCATAACTGAGTCAGAAACCGGGTAATCTAAAAAAGCATAAGATGTAGCACCCAATGGCTTCTTTGCAGTGTGATTGAAAGCCGGAGCGTGAGCTTTTTTGTGGGTATTATTATTTGCGACTATTTGAGTCGTGTTTTGTGCAAATGCTCCTACAGCTATAATAGAAAGAGTAGCAGTTGCAATTAATTGGTAAACCTTTTTCATAGTTTTTTGGTATTAATTTTAAAGTTTGAGCGACTAAAGTATACATTATTTAAATACGGGCTACTCTTTTTCGACTATTTTTTGTTAACACAATCTGAATTATTTGTTAAAATCGGGTATGCTCCATTTTCCCTGAACTTTCATTACCTGCTCAATAATGTCTCGAACGCACCCTTTTCCGCCCTCTTTATCAGAAATATATAGCGAAATTTCCTTTATTTCGGTTACAGCATCTTTTGGGCAAACCGGTACCCCTACCTTGCTCATCACCTCATAATCTATAAGGTCATCGCCCATATAAAGCACTTCTTCCATTTTAAGCTCATAAATACTCGCAAATTCCTTTAAAGCATCCCATTTATCGAATATTTTAAGGTAAACATCCGAAATACCAAGCCGGTTCAGGCGTTCTTTTACCGCAATTGAGCTTCCACCTGTAATAACGCATAAATGATAGCCTTTTTTTACCGCCATTTTCATAATAACACCATCCTTAATATTCATGGTGCGCACTAATTCTCCATTAGGCATAAGTATGAGGTTGCCGTCGGTAAGCACACCATCCACATCAAAAACCATAGCCTTAACCTGGTTCAATAACTCCTTAAAGTTCTTTTGCATAGGCTTACGATTGAATACTTTTAGTTAAAAGCTTATACACAGCAAGGTATTGAGAATTCTTTTTAAGAAGTTCTTCATGCTTCTTTACAGTAATCGCATCCCTTCTAACTGCAGGGCCAGTTTGACTTTTAGCCGGATTTTGCCCTTGCAATTTATTTGTAGTCTCTTGAATTAAAGGCAAGAGCAAATCAAAAGGCACGTTTTCTTTCTCAACAATATTGTAAGCAACAGTGTACATGTAATTGGTGAAATTATTAGCAAAAACAGCTGCCAGATGCAGTTTGGCACGTT
>JABDCA010000010.1 GCA_013288345.1 Bacteroidota bacterium
ATGCCACCTTTGCCAAGTTCTACCGGCAATTCCTTCGAATAAATAAATACTGGAGTTCCCTCTTTCCCTTTTTCTGCTATCAGCAGGTTAAAAGTATTTGTGCCAAGGTCGAGGATTGCAATGCGAGACATGTGATAGTCTTATTAACCCATTTTGGGTTTCCAGGGAGTCTCAATAGCATTGAGGTCCTTTGTAAGCTTGCGGGCAAGCATAAATAAATAGTCAGAAAGGCGGTTGAGATATTTAATTACCAGGTCATCTACCGGTTCGTTCTCTGCCAAATGTATAACCCTGCGTTCGGCCCTGCGGCATACACATCGGGTAATATGGCAATTCGAAATAGTTACATGCCCGCCGGGCAATACAAAATTCTTCATGGGTGGCAATTGTGCCTCCATCGCATCTATCTCTTTTTCGAAAACCACAATATCATCTTCGCTTAACAGCGGTATCTTCACTTTCGATTTTACAGGATCAGATGCTAGTGATGAGCCCATCGTAAAGAGTCTGTCCTGCACATCTATCAATATGGTTTTGGTATGTTCATCGGTAACCGAGTCACGCAAAAGGCCAATCCATGAATTAAGTTCATCAACTGTACCATACGCTTCAATACGCATGTGATGCTTCGGTACACGTGTACCGCCTAAAAGAGATGTTTGTCCCTTATCGCCGGTCTTCGTATATATTTTAAGTGCCATGTTCTGTTTTTATTTCTTGCCTAAAAAAAGGTCTCTTAATTCAGGGGCATCATTCGGGTTTATCTTACCCGATAATAAAAGACTTAGCTGCCTTCTTTGCAAAGCTGTATTGAATCTTGTCTTCTCCAGGTCAGTTTCTGGTGTAAGCTGCGGCACTTCTATTGGCTTCCCTATCTGATCAACCGCGACAAATACATAAGTAGCATCATTCGATTTTACTCTCTCTCCGGTAAAGCCGGTTTCAACGGTTACATCTAAAAACACTTCCATTGATGTACTGAATGCTCTCGATACTTTGGCTTCTATTGTTACATAATCACCCAGCCTTATTGCCTTTTCGAACGATACATGGTTAACCGAAGCGGTTACCACTACACGTTGCGAATGCCTGTGTGCTGCAATAGCGGCTGTAATATCCATCCAATGTAATAGCCTGCCTCCCATTAAATTACCAAGCAAATTGGTTTCGTTTGGCAATACAAGGTGGGTAGATATGGCGTAGCTTTCTTTAGGCGTTTTACTTTTCATAAGGGAATTTTTGCCGGATATTTATAGAACAAATATAGCGGAAATACTTAGCTACTGAATCCTTCTATACTTATAGGGCTTCGCTAGCCTCAAACCCCTAAAGGGGCTTTGATTGTAACTTGTCAGTCTGAGCCTGTCGAAGACCTTTTTAATTGGAATATGTTTCGACAAGCTCAACATGACGCCAATTTGTTCAAAGCCCCTTTAGGGGTTTGGGGTAAAGAGTAACTAAAATAAAAATGGGTCTTTACTTTGCAGGCTTCAATATATATATCTGGCTCGAGAAGGTCTTGCCTGTTTTAGCCGCCTGGCTGTTCGATGCCCAGCCATGTATAGCAGCTCTTCCGTAATTGATACTGCCTGCTTTATATTTCTCACTCAGCATACATATATAGTAAGCATCTAAAGGCATAGGCAATACCTCTTTTAATATAAAACCCTGCTTTTCGAAAAAGCTTTTTACATCAGCAGGGGTAAAATGCCATATATGTCGGGGCACATCATACGCTGCCCAGTGTTGCTTGTAAAAATCTGCATCGGCCGAACTGCAATTGGGCAGTGCAACCACAAACGTTCCATCGGCGCGTAATATCCTTTTTACCTTCTTAGCAGTTTCTTCCAGTTGATATACATGTTCTAACACATGCCATGCGGTTACCACATCAATAGATGCATCACTGAACGGATCCCATCTGTTCATATCGTAAGCTGTCAATCCGTATTCCTTTTCGGCAAAGGCACGTGCCTCGGGCGATGGCTCTATACCTTGCACCATCCATCCTTTCCACTTACAGGTTTCCATAAACTCACCAGTACCACAACCAAGGTCAACCAAATTGCCTTTTTGCTTTCCACTTACTTTATTTATCAGTTTCAATTTACGTTTCAATGTAAACTTGCGGGCAAACTGGTAAAGGCTATTCAAAACTCCTTTTTTAGAATTTGAATGTGATATATAGTCTTCCGATTTATAATATTTTCCAGCTTCAGCTTCTTCAGGCCTTGGGTTTGTAAACCTAAAGCCGCAAGTACATTGCACTATTTTGAATTTATCCTTACTAACGGTATAATCGGTACACTCTATAAACGGAGTAAAAGAAGTAGCATTACATATGGGGCAATTGGTGAGCGTTTCCATCAGGCAAGTTTTGATGCGAGTAAACGAATTTCTACTGCCGGCGACATTTGCTCATATAGTATGCGGTAAACTGCCTCAGTTATCGGCATATCTACTTTGTATTCCTGGTTAATGGTATAAATGGTTTTAACGGCATAATAGCCTTCTGCAACCATATTCATTTCTAACTGTGCATATTTTACCGAATATCCTTTACCCACCATACTACCCAAAGTGCGGTTACGGCTGAATTGGGAGTAAGCAGTTACCAAAAGATCACCCAAATAAGCAGATGCATTGGTATCTCTCTGCACCGGGTTGGCCCTGTCAATAAAACGTTTTATTTCTTGTATAGCATTAGCTACCAGCACTGCCTGAAAATTATCTCCATAACCTAAACCATGACAGATGCCACTGGCAATTGCAAAAATATTTTTAAGTGCGGCAGAGTATTCAATGCCCTGCATATCGGGTGAGGTCCCAGCTTTTATATATCGGCAGGTAAGCATTTCGGCCATCCAGTCGGCTTCGGTTACATTAGGGCAACCAACGGTGAGATATGATAATTTCTCCATAGCTACTTCCTCAGCATGGCAAGGGCCTGCAATAATACCAATAGATGAAAGTGGCACATCAAAACTCTCATTCAGATAACCACTTACCATCATTTTTTTATCGGGCAAAGTTCCTTTTATAGCAGAAAATATTGTTTTGCCTTTCAGGTCTTCTTTCTTTAATCCCACCAAAGCCTCGCTCATAAATGCAGAAGGCACTGCCATAATCAGCTTATCGGCCGTTGCAACAGTTTCTCTTAAGCCTGTATGCATGGTAACCTTTGCAAGGTCAATCTCAATTTCAGTTAAATAGGTAGGGTTATGCTTGTACTTTTTAATGTACTCAATATTGTCCTTTTTCCTTACCCACCAGTTTATCTGCAGGTCGTTGTTCGAAAGGATCTTTACCAAAGCGGTAGCCCAGCTACCTGCCCCAAGTATGGCTATTTTATTATCCGCCATTCCTTACGTTATTGCTTTACACGTTTATCGTGCCTCTTGCGCAACATACGCGAGTATATTGATATTTCTTTATCAAAGAGAAAACGCAGCCAGAGCAATGTCCATGAATTGTGATATGCAATTTTGTTATACCATTTGGCCCCTGCCTCACGTACTTTAGGCAAATTGTTCCACGGAATAGAAGGGAAATCGTGATGTTCGTTATGGTAACCCACATTAAAAGCCACAATATTTAAGGGGCCATAATAGCTATGTGTCTCCTGTACATTGTCGCTGGTAAGGTAATGCTCCTGTACCCAACGTGCACCCAATGGGTGAAGGCCAACTGAAAAGAACATTGATGAAAACAGGTAAACAAATGCTTTAGCTCCGAAGAAATACCATGCTGCCACATCAACACCAATAACTATAATAAGGTTAAGTGCAACCCATTTATCAAATGGTTTGATATCGCGCAAGCGGGGGATACGCAGGGTTTGAACTATAGGATATATAAGCAACCACATTGCTTTACCAAAAAAGCTGCTGTTAAAAAGCTTTGCTTCCCATTCCGATGGTAAATCGCCATCATATTCAGGTATGCCCTGGTGTGCATGGTGCTTAAGGTGATAACGCTGGAACGATACCGAACTAGGAAAGAACATAACTGTGTTTGCCAATATACCGGCAAGCATATTAGCTTGTTTCTTCTGAAACAAAAGGTTATGCGAACATTCGTGCACCATAACAAAAAGTGCATGTACCAAAAAGGCACCAACAAAATAGGCCACCAAAAACACTAGCCACCATGCATGTTGCGATGTAAAATAGGCCAAAAAGCCATGCAGCGATATAAGCCCGATAATGGCAAAAATGGTATATGGGTTCCTACCAATAAGCCCCCTTACTTCAGGGTGCTCCTTTATTATTTCAATAGGACGGATAAAGTGTATATCCTTTTCCTGGGTATAGAAGAAGTCTGTTTTTTTAGTCATGACATTTAAAATGGCTGCAAAGATACGCTTTCTGAAAAAATGGGGCTTTTTTGGGCTTAAAACCCTATCCCAATCCTGATTCCCTGCCCTACCCTTGCATTTTGAGCGAACGATACAGCATAATCAATGCGGAAGGCCTGGAACTTTTGCAGGCCTACAAATAACTCTACATATTGGGGCATAATTTCGGTATGCATATAGTTGGCGCCTACCAATTCATCTAATTTCAGCTTGCGAAGGAGCGGCACCTTATTCAATATAAAGCCCTGGAAGTTATGCTGTATGTGCCCTTCTAAAAAAGGGCCCGTGGTGCTGTATTTATAATAATCGAGCAGGTGAAATGTATTTAACCCGAACGATGAAAAGATTATCTGGTCGCCATAAAAATGGTAGTAATCCATAAAGCTTACTTCCTTTTCAGAAAAGAATTTACCGGCAGACAGACTGTATTCTGTTTTACCTAATTGCTTCAAATTAAACTTACCCGTCAACGTTGCTTTGGCAAAATCATAATTAGCATTCAGGTTAGAGCCACCGCCAATTGCTTTTTTATAATCGAGAATAAGTATAGGGTATTTAGGATCGCTGATGAATTTTTGATGCGGCAGTGTATAGAATTCCTGCTTGAAACTAAATTTTAATTGTGCTGAAATAGTAAATGCTTTGTTTGACTGGAAAGAGACTGAATCATTTTGCTGCGGATTATTGGATGTATATTCCCTGTTACCCATTTTTATAAGCTTGTAACTGGTAGTATTCACCAGCGGACTTCTATCGGCATATTCTGCACCTCCGGTAAATAAAACACCATTTACCAGTTCAGTAACATACGAAGCATGCACGCTTGCCTTTTGATACAGCTTCATATAGTTCTGGTCTTCTATTAATGTATAAAGGGTATTCAGAAAAGGAGTAATAGGATTCTCTTCGTTGAATTGCACAGGCATAATTCCTCCGCCCACTTTTACAAATGCTAATTTTTCAGGGTTTGTTGTATAGGTAAGGTTCGCATCTCCATACCATCGTTCATCCGAAAAACCATAGCCACCCGATGCAACAATGGACAATCGCTTAGAGTTCTCATATTCTTTATTGTACCCAATTCTTAATCCTCCATTAAGCCCTTGTACTGTATTAAACCCAACCGTCTGTATAATAGGCCCAATAAAAAACGATTGCTTCCTGAACCTGTTGAAATAACGGTAACCCAGGTAAAGAGTAGATATTTTAAACTTATTTCTTCGGGCATCAACTGAATCGAGGTATTCTTTTGTTTCGTGTTTAGCATGTATACTATCTCGCCTTACATAGTCCTTATTCTCTTCTTTGGTAAGCGGTACAGGGCGCACCTGGTTCCAGTAGGTGCTGTCTTTTTTATTGGAGCCATCATCAATTTTTAATAACTCCCCATTAAAAAAGTTCTTAGGGAAGTCAGGATTAATAGCATAATTTTTATTTATGGATACATATACACCATTGCCCTGTATGCCCAGTATGTTAAACACAAACTTGTACTTATTCGAGAATATGAGCCACACATCGGGGTTAACGGGCAAGTACGATTGGGTAATGAAAATAGTATCGAGAAAATTTATCTGGGCATCTTTGATCAAATACATGTCGGTGCTGTGTATGCGCCATGTATCTTCCTGTATATAAATATATCCCCTGAAAACAGGGTCGAACTGGCGCTTGGGTATAACCTGAATTTTATCGATCACTTTGCCATTCTCAACAAACGAACCTTCTAAATGATATTTGTAAAAGAACATGGCATTATTGGCTATGGGCGATATTAATCCGCGTTCGCTCAAAACATCAATTTGTATATCGTTCTTATAAAAATCTATCAGCATATCAGATGCCTGGTTATAGCTAAACGCCTGGCTGTTACCACTAACTTTCGAGGATATCATCTCCTCCCTGATTTTACCCGGTTGCTTAAAATTAAATTTCGAAACAGACTCTGACAGGTATATAATACCCGATGTAGAATCAAGTTCGTTGAAGTGCAATTCTCTGCCAAATATCTTTTTTGGATGCTTGGTAATACGCTGCAAGCCCTTTATGTACACATCGCATGAATATGCATCTACCTGGTCCTGGTAAAACTTGCGCTTATCTATTGCATGACGCATTATGGCATAGGCAGGGTCTTCGGCATTACCATTCACAGTTACCTCGTTCATCTTTATACCTTCTGCCTTTAGTTGCACATTGCGGGTAATATTCGCAGTACCAATTACTACTGTTTCCCTGTGCAGGGTATATCCTATAAGCTGGTAATCTACCGTATAAGTACCGGGTTTGAGCTCAAGGGTATAATCGCCATCCACATTGGCAGTAGTGCCATTGGTAGTACCATCAATATATACTACAACAAAAGGAAGGGTCTGGTTATTTTCGTCGGTTATTTTCCCCGTAAGGCTTGCGCCATAAGCCCGGCAAGCCATTACAACAGAAATAAAAATGAAAAGTGGTTTAATAATCCTCATATTAGCGCATAAACCTTTATCAGCTTACAACGAAGGTAAGAAAAGATTTATTGCACTGTTGCCACGACCTTTAGGTCGTGGATAAAAACGCACCCTCTCATAGGCTTTAGCCAAAATGTGTTAGATTTGTTAGGCTAAAGCCAATTCATATAATTAGCATACACCACGACCTAAAGGTCGTGGCAATTAAAAATCACTTAATGCGTTTCAGAAAGTATTTTTTAATATTGTTTATCTTAGTAGTTGGGCTACCGGCATTGACTGCCCAGTGCAATAAATCAAAGGATTATATTGATAGCCATTACGATTCTACCCAGGCAGATTTCAGTCTCGAATTTTTTAACCCATACTCAAAAGAAAGTATGGGACCTGATAATATCAAAACACGATTTAAGAATTTTGATTGTAGTCCTATTTGGAGAGATGGCTGGGGCCGAGACGGGGTGCTTGGAAATAATTACTGGAGAATACAATTTGTAATTATAGGCGCAGAAAAGGATAAGCATAACCCTTACTTGTATCACATTACAGGAAAGTCTAAATTAAGAGATACCATTACTGATTTTACAGGCACCATTGAAGTAATTGAAGCGCTTATGAATAACTCCGATCCAACTGAAATAGATTCTACCACACATGGCTACCTTTATACCAAATATCATTTTCAACAAGATAATAAGCTGCCAAATACCGGAATATTTGCAGGAACTGAATCATCACTTTTCCAGATTGATACTATTCACAAACAGCTTACTTCTGATACTGTTGTTGGTATTGGAGACGATGATTATGCCAATGATACTTTTGTCGGCACCTGGGTAAAATATAACTCTACTAAACCATTAAAATGTATCTGGGGTAATGGCCGCTTACCTTTTACATTCGATTTCGATACCGGAGATGGCGATATAGCACCCAATGAGAGATACAGAAAGAATGGCTGGCAAGGATACCCTGATGACGAACAGACTGATACAGATAACGGGCCGGTTATTGTAAAATGGTGGTTAAAATGAACTAACCCTTACCCCTCTCCTTTAACAAAGAAAGGCATGAGTGATGTTTCTATTCCTGAATTTCAGTCAGCGCCGAAACTTTATTTTTTATCTGCTTCTCCACACTGTTAATTGCATTAATGGTTTTGAAAACAGAATCAGGTGTTACCGAAATACTATCAATGCCTTCTTCTACCAAAAACTTAGCAAAGTCAGGAAAATCAGAAGGGCCTTGTCCGCATATACCCACTTTTACTTTTGCCTTTTTTGCGGTTTTTATAAGCATGCTCAGCATAGCTTTTACCGCCGGGTTACGCTCATCGTATAAGTGTGCTACTAAAGATGAATCTCTGTCAAGCCCCAGTGTTAATTGAGTAAGATCGTTAGACCCGATAGAGAACCCATCGATATGTTTTGCAAAATCTTTAGCCAGTATAATGTTCGAAGGAATTTCTGCCATCAGGTAAACTTCCAATCCTAGTTCACCACGTACCAATCCATATTCCGACATCACCTCCTGTACTTTCAATAATTCTTCAACCGTACGACAGAAAGGAATCATAACTACTACATTCTTTAATCCCATTTTTTCACGTACCCTACGTATAGCTTTACACTCTAAGCCAAATGCTTCTTTGTAATCTTTCGAGTAATAACGCGATGCACCTCTCCAACCAATCATCGGATTCTCTTCATCGGGTTCAAAATACTTGCCGCCTAACAAATTTTTATACTCATTACTCTTAAAGTCAGAGAAACGTACAATTACCTTATTCGGATAAAATGCGCTTGCTATTTTAGCTATACCGTACGATAACTTCTTAACAAAGAAAGTTTCCTCATTTTCGTAGCCAACAATAAGCTGGGCAATTTTAGCAGACAGTTCCTTATCGTTCAATTGATGATGACGTAATAGAGCCAGAGGATGCGCTTGTATGTAATTATTAATAATAAACTCTTCCCTAGCTAAGCCTACACCTGCATTCGGAATATGTGAAAACTGGAACGCCATATCAGGTGAAGCCACATTCAGCATTATAGGGGTTTTTGTTTTAGGGAAATCAGCTACGTTTATTTCTATTTTTCTGTACTCAATATTTCCGCTATAAATAATTCCTGTATCACCTTCTCCACACGAAACAGTTACATACTGATCGTCGGCAAGTATTTCGGTAGCATTGCGGCAACCTACAATAGCAGGTACACCCATTTCCCTTGCTACAATAGCAGCATGGCAAGTTCTTCCGCCTTTGTTGGTAATAATGGCAGCAGCCTTTTTCATGATAGGTTCCCAGTCCGGGTCGGTCATATCGGTAACCAATATATCGCCAGCCATAAAATCATTTCCATCCAGTCCCCCTGCACGTCCATCGAGCGAATACATGATCTTTACCTTACCGGCTGCAATCTTATCACCTACTGCAATCCCTTTCAGTAATACTTTATCACCACGGCTTTCATCATCCATTTTATACTCGGTAAGCTTGCCATTATCTTTTTGCGAGTGAATGGTTTCCGGTCTTGCTTGCACAATAAATAATTCGTTCGATAGGCCGTCGACAGCCCATTCCACATCCATAGGGCACCATTTGTTCTTCAGCTTCGAATAATATTTTTCAATACTGGCAACCCATTGTGCCAACTGCAATGCACGCTCATCCGTAATACAAAAATTCTGTTGCGCTTGTTTATCAATAGCGATAATTTTCACACGCTCATCGGGGTCATCGCCATACACCATCTTCTTATCCTTCACACCCATCTTCTTTTCAATAATAGGTGTGTGGGTATCGAGTGTAGGCTTGAATACTATATACTCATCAGGCGAAACAGAACCTTGTACTATCATTTCACCCAAACCGTAAGAGCCATTAATTACCACCACATCTTTAAATCCGCTTTCGGTATCTAATGAAAAAGCAACACCTGATGCAGCCAGATCGGAGCGCACCATTTTCTGCACGCATACCGATAAACCAACCTGAAAATGATCGTATCCAAAATTCTGACGGTAGCTAATTGCCCTGTCGGTAAAGAGAGAAGCAAAACAGTTCCGCACAGAGTTTACTAATGATTCAGGCCCGCGAACGTTCAGATATGTTTCCTGCTGTCCGGCAAAAGATGCATCCGGAAGATCTTCGGCAGTAGCAGAAGAACGCACTGCAACGTCAGTTATCTCTTGCTTGTATTTAGCTGAAAGTATAGTATATGCTTCTATAATTTGTTTTTCAATTTCATCAGGGAATTTTCCATTCTTGATTAACTGGCGCACCTGCAAACCGCCTCTACGCAGCGATTCAATATTGTTCAAATCTATTCTGTTGATGATCTCCTTTATAATATCATCGAGCTTATTATGTTCAATGAATTTTTTATAAGCAGCTACAGTCACTACAAACCCGGCAGGAATATTAATACCCAGCTCTGTAAGGTTTTGAAGCATTTCGCCAAGTGATGCATTTTTACCACCTACAATAGGCACATCTTCGTGGCCGACTTCTTCTAACTTAAGAATGTAATTTGTTGTTTTCATAATGGTTTTTTAGCGGGGAATTAGGTTAGCCCAAAATTATGAAAACGCTACCGTACAGATATTAAAAACTTGTGAACAAATAAATAACAATTCACCTCACCCTACCTGCCTATCAGCAGGCTTCCCTCTCCTTGTACAAGGAGAGGGTTGGAACTATCTATTTATGGCAATACCCTTACTGTAGCTGAATCTGTTTTAACGGGCGCGTATGTTTCTTCATTTATTGCCTGCAGATAAACGTGATAAAAACCCGGGTTAGTAAAAACGTACTGTAACTTATTGGTTTTGTCGAACAGATAATCGGTGCCTGTATGCTGCAAGTAAGAAGTAGTCCGGGCTTGCGCTGAGTCAATCAGAAAGACCAGGGCTTCGTCGCTTTTAGAGTAATTGCTTATTACTAGCGTATCTTTTAAATGAATAGTACTCGCACTCAAGGTCATACGGGCAAATGGCACCACCACTATTGTTTTATGGCAGGAGGGGGTAATAAATAGTAATGCAAATAATGACAGAATGATTCTAAATGGTTTCATAAAGCGGTTGTGTTATATATCAGTAAAAACGAGGATATATAAAACTTATTGTTCAGCGTTCACTAAACGCCCTTACGTAACAACTGCCTGATCGTTGCTAAATGCGAAAACAAGACTAATGGCACAACGCAGCAGGGTAGCCATACAAATGGAAAATAAAGAACTGCAATATCGGGTTGATCAAACCCAAATTGTTGAAATGGGAACGGAGCAGAGAGAACAGCATTAATAACAATATTGAATAAAAGTCCGATACAAAGGAAGTTCCAAAGCAGTATTAAATTTTTATTTATCTGCTTTTTCACAAAACCAAAATAAAAGATGACAGGTGCAGTAAGGCCCGATAGTATGTCGAAGTTACGACCTTCGAAGGTCATAAGTTGTGGTACCATCTTATGAATGCACAGCCACAACAAAACAAGTTCGACAGGTATTCTTACAATATGTACAAGTGTCAGCCTGCCTGCATCAAGGCTATCTATATATTGTCTGCCCTTTGCTGTTGCAAAAAGTGCAATAATAAAAAGTAGAGTTGGCAGCACTAAAAGAATAAACCGGGGCGGAAAATTATTGGTTATAGTATAAAAGCCAGATAATGAAACCATGGTTTGCACCGTAAGCCAAAGCAACAAAACTGCTAATGTGATTTTTGAATTATTGGCTGCCCTATAAAAGAGCCCTACAGTCAAAAATGTTGTCAGAATAAAGACTATGCTAATGTATATCGGTAAGTTTTCCATTAGCATATTCATTTTAGGTGTTAAAATTTTTCAGGCCTCATTTGAGGGAAGAAAAGCACATCTTGTATTGAAGCAGAATTGGTCATAAGCATAGTGAGCCTATCAATACCAATACCCACACCCGATGTTGGAGGCATACCGTATTCTATAGCACGCAAAAAATCATTATCAATGGTCATTGCCTCATCGTCACCACGTTCTGCTAGCTTCATCTGATCTTCAAAACGGGCGCGTTGGTCAATTGGGTCGTTCAACTCGCTATATGCGTTGCACAATTCTTTTCCGTTAATGAATAACTCAAAGCGTTCTACCAATCCTGGTATAGAACGGTGCTTTTTACACAATGGCGACATTTCAACAGGGTAGTCCATTATAAAAGTTGGCTGTATGTAATGGTGCTGCGCCTTGGCTGAAAATATTTCATCAATCAATTTGCCTTTACCCATTGAAGGGGCAACATCAATTTTCTGCTCTTGGCAAACCTTTCTTAATTCTTCTTCGGTCATGTTCGATACATCAACCCCTGCATGTTCTTTAATAGCATCGAAAAGCCTTACACGCTTAAATGGCCTATGGAAATCGAGTGTATTTTCTCCGGCAGCTACTTTAGTTGTGCTGTATAAGTCCATTGCAATCTTCTCAAGCATTTCTTCCACAAGGCCCATCATCCATTCGTAATCTTTGTAAGCAACGTACAACTCCATTTGTGTAAACTCAGGGTTGTGTGTTCTGTCCATACCTTCGTTGCGGAAATCTTTTGCAAATTCATATACCGCATCAAAGCCACCTACAATAAGGCGTTTCAGGTAAAGCTCGTTAGCTATACGCAGGTACAATGGAATATCTAACGCATTATGGTGCGTAACGAATGGCCTTGCAGCAGCGCCACCCGGAATAGATTGCAGTATAGGTGTCTCTACTTCCAGGTAACCTCTTTCATTTAAAAAGGTACGCATAGAATTTATAATAACTGTACGCTGTACAAATACATTCCTTACTTCAGGGTTGATAATAAGGTCAACATAACGCTGGCGGTAACGCAATTCAGGGTCAGTAACTTCATCATGGGCTTTACCTTCACTGTCAACCTTCACTACCGGCAAAGGCTTTAGCGATTTGGTAAGCAATGTAAATGAGGTAACGTGTATAGAAATTGTACCGGTATTGGTCGTAAATACATATCCTTTAACACCAACAATATCGCCAATATCAAGTAGTTTCTTAAAAACAGAATTGAACATGGTCTTATCTTCACCGGGGCAGATCTCATCGCGCTTTACATATATCTGTATGCGGCCACGGGCATCTTGTATTTCGGCAAAAGCAGCATTACCCATTTGGCGCAAAACCATAATACGGCCGGCAATGCTTATGTTTTTATAATTCAGTTTATCGCGCTCGTAATTTTCGAGTATATCGGCCGAATTGGCGTTCACCTCAAAAAGCTCTGCAGGATAAGGCTCTACTCCCAGCTTTCTTATTTCATCTAATTTATTGCGCCTGATCTGTTCTTGTTCTGATAATTCCATAATTGAAAAATATGATTTTCAAAGATAGTAGAAAAAATCCGCCACTGATTCACAGATAATGAACGCAGGCACAATTTCTTGAATTTTTAAAACCTTCTTTAATAATCTGTGAATCTGTGGCCATTTAGTTTAAAATAAAATCTGCTTTAAGCTTATCAATATTATAGCAATACCAACCAGTATCATAGTAATCTTTACCGGAATATGTTTAGCCAGATAAGGGCCAATAGGTGAACCTGCCAGGCCGCCAACAGCAAGCCAGGCCACTATATACCAATTTGTAAACCCAATAAGGGTAATTAAGGTAACAGAGCTTACCAGAGCGACAAAAAACCTGGAAAGAACAACTGAACCTATCGAATAACGGGCATTTCGTCCACCCGCAATAAGTGTTGACGATACAATGGTGCCCCAGCCTGCGCCGCCTATAGAATCGAGAAAGCCGGCAATAAAACCAAGCGGGTATATGTGTTTTATCTTCTTTATTCTAACGATCTTCTTTGCTGCCCTATACAGAATAATAAGTCCTAACAATAAGGTATATATAGATATTACGGTTTTAATAACCTGCAGGTAATCTTTAAACAGAAACAGAACAAAGGCCCCTATTATTGCACCTATACTACCCGGAATTAAAAGTTTGCGGAATAGTTTATTATTTACGTTACCCATTTTTAAATGGACTAAACCTGTTGCGCCGGCCGTAAATATTTCTAAAATATGGACTATAATGACTGTTATGGCAGGGGCAATACCTGTACCCAATAGTAATACTATAGTAGTTACACCATAGGCCATGCCCAGGGTGCCATTAATTATTTCAGCAATAAAGCCTATTGTAATATATTCCCACTTACCGGTTTTAATACTACCGGATGGAGAGAAATAATTACCCAGGCAAACTGCTATAATAATCAGAGCAAATAAAAAAAGGTATATAAAACCGCCGTACTTTTTAATAGTGCTTTATTTTGTACTCAAAGATAGGGAATGAGAGGTAGCCAAAGATTCACAGATTAATTCGTGAAATTAGTGGCCTGTATTGACATTTTGAGGTTACTATAATAAAGTATACCTTTGCACACTTAATCCAATATAAATGGCATTTATTGACATAGTTTTGGAGCCGCCAGGATACGGCTGGCAAGATGAAAACGGTAACCTGATCAAGCCAACTAATGGCCAGATACTTAAAGAATTCTTTTACCGTCAGAATATTTTCCGCACCAAAAAGAACTGGATGAATTTTTTGGGTTGGTTTTGGGTTATTTGCCTTACACCTTTCCTTGTTATTTTCTTTGCAAAATACTTTAGTTGGTGGCTATGCCTTGCAGGCTTCCTGTATAGTATGGTACTTATGGGTAGCCATGGTACTATATGGTATCACCGCTATGGCACACACAGGGCTTATAGTTTTAAAAATAAATTCTGGCGTTTTATCACTCAAAACCTGGTTATAAAGGTTATACCTGAGGAAATGTACATTGTATCACATCACGTGCATCATGCCAAATCGGACCAACCGGGAGATCCTTATAATGCAAACTGCGGCTTTTTATATTGCTTTTTGGCTGATACCAACCACCAGAGCATTGCTAAAAACCTGAGTAAAGAAGAATACGACCGCATTAAAGTATTTATTGACCATACAGGAGTTACACCTAACACCTACGAGCAATACCAAAAGTGGGGAACCATTGCAAATCCTTTCCGCACCATAAGCGCTACTTTACTTAATTGGGCATTTTGGTACACTACATTCTATTTAATTGGCGGTAATGCTCTTGCTTGCTGCATTTTCGGATGGGCAGTATTATGGGCAGTGGGTGTGCGTACTTTTAACTTCGAAGGACATGGTAAAGGCAAAGACAAGCGCCAGGAAGGTGTTGATTTTTGCTGGGATGATATGTCGATTAACCAATACTGGCCGGGCTATGTAGCCGGCGAATGGCACAATAACCACCACCTGTTCCCAAATAGTGCACGTGCAGGCTTTCTACCACACCAATTAGATTTGGCTTGGTGTTATGTATATATGCTAAATATGCTTGGTGGAATAAAATCCTTCAACAACTCAAAGCAGCTTTTTTACGAAAAGTATTATCTGCCGTATATTAAAGAGAAGAAACAGTCAAGTGGTAAGGCAGTGAAAGACGCAGCTTAATTAATGGTGAATTGTTAATTATTTGATTTCTTTGCCCTTTTCATTAAAATGCTTCTTCGATACTATCGAGTCACTAGCATAAACTATTTCATCCCTTAGTTTTCCATTCCCGTAATATTCTTTTGTTACTCCATTTCTTTTATCGTTAATAAAAGTTTGTTCACTTTCTAAATTTCCACTGCTGTTATAATCCTTTACTATTCCATTTATTTTACCATCAGTCCAAGGGCATTCAGAGCTTAACTGCCCATTCCCATAATACATTTTTGCAACTCCCATTTCCTTCCCATCAACAAATGTCAGTTCAGATTTTAATTTTCCACTTTCATAGTAGTCTTTTGCTATTCCATTTGTTTTGTCATTAGTTCTTAAACATATACTTTCTAATGCCCCATCCTCATAATACTCTTTTGCTTCACCATTTTCTTTGTCATTCGAATAATTGCATTCACCCTCTATGTTTCCACTTTTTTCATAGTACCATTTTAGCAAGCCATTTTTTTTGCCATCAACACAGGCAATTTCACTCCTTAGTCTCCCACTTTTGTAATAAAACTCTCTTTCAATTCCAATAGGTTTACCTTCATTATATGTAATAAGTACGTAACTAAAAGTATCTCTACCACTACTTATATATTCAACCCATTTACCTTCTTTTATCCCATTTGCTAATTTATTTTCAGCCTCAGCTTTATTAGTGAAGCTATTCTGTTGCTGTTCGCAAGCAATTAAAGTAATGCAACTAAGAAGTAAAATTAATTTTGTCCTCATTTACAATTAGAAATAATTTCTTCCACACTATTTTCCTCCATGCATTTAAAATGCTTTTTGGGGCAGGCTTTGTAGCCAATTTTTGAGCAAGGGCGGCAGCTCAAATTCTTTACTTCTACTATATGTGAATTGGCACCGGGCTTATAGGGGTACATACCAAATTCAGGTATAGTATTGCCCCAAACCGATATAATATCTTTTTTGAAGGCTGCTGCAATATGCATTAGGCCAGTGTCGTGGGTGATTATTTTCTTTCCTTGTTTAACTAACGATGCCGATTGGTTGAGGTTATACTTACCGCAGGCATTGTATATATTTCCACCTACTGCTTCTTCAATATGCTTTGCAATTTCCGCATCATCGGGTCCGCCAAGTAATACAACAGGCGAATCAATACGTTTACATATCTCTATTATTTTATGCTCAGGTAAGCGCTTGGTAAAATGCCTTGCGCCTATTATAAATCCTATATATCCGTTTTGGTGGGAAGCAGGCAGAGTTGAAATATTTACTTCATCCTTAGCAGGAATAAAATAATCTAATCCTTCGCCATCATTTTTTACACTTAGTTTTTTGGCTGCAACAAAATACCTGTCCACAATATGAACATCAGGCAGGTTATCTATTTTAAAATTCACCTTCAGCCACTTCTCTACATTCAGTTTCGGAAAGCTAGCTGAGGGTTTCCTTAAGCCCTGCTTTACCTGTGCCGAACGTAAGTTATGGTGCAGGTCTATAACAAAATCGTACTTCTCTTTCTTCAGTTCATCAATAACTTCCGATACATCTTTTTCAATCGTATATACTTTATCAACGTGCGGGTTCGATTGTATTACCGATGCAAAAGCCTTTTTAGTTATATAATGTACCTGCGCGCCGGGTATTTGCTTTTTAATGCAGCGCACCACAGGGCTGGTAAGTACTATATCGCCTATTGAACTGAAACGTATGATGAGGTATTTAGGCAAGGCTTTATTTTTATTTCTTATCAAAAATAGCAGGAATACATTTATAAAAGCGTCTCGGCAAGATTGTAGGATTCCTCATTACGCTTCACTCCATTCGGAATGACAGGTTTTTTGAGGCAGTTAGAGGGGAGGGTGGCGCGGGCTTCGCCCGCGCCACCCTCCCCTCTCTTGATAAAGTCAATTCTGTCATCTCGAACGAAGTGAGAGATCCTACTCATCTATATACTATTACAATAAAAGTGGGATAAAACCCTATTTTTGCAATAAGAAAAGCATTCAGCATGTTTACAGGCATTATAGAAGAACCGGGAATTGTAAAAGATATTGTAAAGGAAAAAGGCAACCTGTTGATTACGGTTGAGGCTTCGTTTACTTCAAAGTTAAAACTCAACGAGAGTGTATCGCACAACGGAGCATGCCTATCGGTAATACCCTTTACTAAAAAACAATATAGGGTAATGGCAGTTCAGGAAACACTGGACCGCACCAATTTAAAACATCTTAAAAAAGGAGACACTCTAAATTTAGAGCGTTCGATGCTTGCTAATGGTAGCATTGATGGGCATTTTGTACTGGGCCATGTAGATGGTGTTGTAAAATGCGCTTCGGTAAAAAAACTGGCAGGCAGCCATGTCTTTACTTTTACCTGCAGCAAAAACGACCTCAACTATATTGTAGAAAAAGGCTCAGTAGCGCTTAATGGGGTAAGCCTGACAATAGCCAATGTTACTGCAAAAGGGTTCTCAGTTGCTATTATACCATATACGTTCAAGCATACCAATTTTCAGAACATCAAGCCCGGAAATGAGGTGAATGTAGAATATGATGTACTCGGTAAATACGTGGTGCAGTACCTGTCTAGGTCTAAAAAATAGCTTTCGCTATCCTCTTTACCGATTCTGATTTACCCATGGTATAAAAGTGAATACATGGTGCACCTGCCTTAATAAGCTCTTTGCACTGCTTTATACTCCATTCAATTCCAATTTCTTTAGCTTCAGCATCGCTCTTGCATTTATCAATAGCATCTGCTAATTCTTCAGGTATTTCCACATGAAAGAATTTAGGCAGGCTTTGCAATTGCTTTTTAGTTGAAAGTGGCTTTACTCCCGGAATGATAGGGGTATTAATACCAAGTTCTTTACACAGCTTCATGTATTCGAAATACTTTTCGTTATTATAAAAAAGCTGGGTAACAATATATTCAGCACCGGCTTCCACCTTTGCTTTCATATGTTTCAGGTCAGTACGGATGTTCGGGCATTCAAAATGTTTTTCAGGGTAACCGGCAACGCCAATACAAAAATCGAGGTGGCTGTTAACCTCCGATGCTTCTTCATTCAGGTATTTACCGCTATTCAGTTCCATAATTTGCTTTACCAGGTCAAGTGCATGTTCATTGCCCCCTGGTTCAGGCACAAAGTGAGCCTCAGATTTTACCGCATCGCCACGCAAAGCCAATACATTATCAATACCTAAAAACTGCAAGTCGATAAGTGCATTCTCGGTTTCTTCTTTACTAAAACCGCCGCATATAAGGTGAGGTACTGTATCTATTTTATACTTATTGATAATTGAAGCGCAAATACCTACCGTACCCGGACGTTTACGCACAGGTATCCTTTCAAGGTAACCACCTTCGCGTTTTTTGTAAATATATTCCTCACGGTGGTAAGTAACATTTATAAACGATGGGTGAAACTCCAACAATGGGTCAATACTCTCATTTATCGATTGTATGCTTTTACCCTTTAACGGTGGCAATATCTCGAATGAGAATAAGGTCGATTTCGATTTCTTAAGATGGTCTATTACTTTCATATCAATAAAAAGTTCATTTATTTTTCAGCCTGCGCTTTTTCTATTCTCAGGCCCACGTCCATTATTTGCTGCAAAGTATCTACACGCATGGCCTGTGTATAGGTAAATTTATATTCCCCTTTGTGGAACCTTGCATTACGCTTAAGCCATATTTTGTTATCCCAAATATCGCCTAATCCGTTACCCAACCACCTGCCGGTATTATCGGCCAGTATGCAGTTTATAGTATCATGTTCGGTTTGGTTATTAGGGGCCGTAATATCAATAAACAAGTAAATATTGCCGAAATCGTAATCGTTTGCCTGGCGTATATTCACAAACACATTATAAGGGTTAATCGTATCGTCTACCGGAACAGTGAATGTTACCGGCTTATTAGCCACCCATGTATTATTAGGTATGCTGGTATATTTTTGGAATATAACACCCTTATTGCAGGAACAGAAAATGGCTGCAACACAGGATAATAACACAAAAAATGACCCGTTTTTATACATACAGTTTTTATGGAACCACGAATGTATATATTTTATGCATAACCTATAAGCCCATTTTAAAAGATACCTGCCATTTTATACATAAGGCATTTCTTGTTTGAATATTATTGAAACCTTTTCTATTTCAATACGTTCAACCAAACGCGATTACCCTAATTTTGGCTTGAAAAACTAAACACCTTATGAAGAAGGCATTACTAACCATTCTGTTTCTTGTTCTTTCTAACATATTCATGACCTTTGCCTGGTATGGCCACCTTAAGTTTAAAGAGATAAAAGGCATGGACAGCCTGCCCTTATTTGCTATTATACTTATTAGTTGGGGGCTTGCCTTATTTGAGTATTGCTTTCAGGTACCTGCCAACCGAATTGGCTTTAGTGAAAATGGCGGGCCTTTTACATTATTGCAGCTTAAAGTAATACAAGAGGTTATTACCCTAACTGTGTTTGTGGTATTCTCAGCAGTGGTATTTAAAACCAATTTGCTGCAATTAAATCATATTGCCGGTTTTGGCTGCCTTATATTGGCCGTTTATCTTCTTTTTAAATAGAATGGCCGGGATGAAGAAAATATTATTCATTGCTTCTCACCGCCTCAACAGGTCACCCAGCCAGCGTTTTCGCTTTGAACAATATATACCCTACTTTATACAGAATAGTTTTGGCTGTAAGCTGTCTCCATTAGTTACCGAAGCCGATGACAAGGTGATGTATGCCGAAGAAAAGTATTTTCAAAAATTCCTCGTAATAATAAAAAGCTTTTTCCGGAGGCTGCGGAATTTACGCTTGGCATCAAGTTACGATATTATTTTCATACAACGCGAGGCTTATTTAATAGGCACTACTCTTTTTGAAAGGAGCTTTAAAAGATCGGGAGCAAAAATTGTATTTGATTTTGACGATGCAATATGGCTTATGAACGTTTCGGATGTGAATAAGCGTTTTTCGTGGATTAAGCGCCCCAGCAAAACGGCTGAAATAATAGCCATGTCGGATATGGTTATTGCAGGCAACAGCTACCTGGCAGAATACGCACGGACCTATAACCCCAATGTTCAAATTATTCCGACTACAGTGGATACGGATAAGTTTTTACCACTAAAGAATTCACCTGTAAAAGACAAAGTATGCATTGGTTGGACAGGTAGCCACACCACTATAAAGCATTTCGCATTGGCAATTCCTTTTTTAAAAGAATTGAAGAAAAAATATGGCGACAGGATATATTTTAAAGTAATAGGCGACAGCACATACTCGCTACCTGAACTTGGCATACAGGGCATTAAATGGAACCAGGATACAGAAGTACTCGACCTGCAGGAAATTGATATTGGGCTTATGCCACTACCCGATGATGTATGGAGCAAAGGCAAATGCGGGCTTAAGAGCCTTGAATATATGTCGCTGTGTATTCCGCCTGTAATATCTCCTGTAGGTGTAAATTCTGAAATTGTGCAGGATGGTGTAAATGGACTGCTTGCCAAAACAAATCAGGAATGGGTAGATAAAATTTCGCAACTGATAGAATCGCCTGAACTGCGAAGGAAAATAGGCTTGAAAGGAAGAGAAACAGTAGTAGAAAAATACTCTGTCAATTCACAGAAAGATGTATACCTCAACCTTTTTAACAAGCTACTGAGCGAAAGCAAAAAGTAGGCTGTAATTCTCTTGTCAAGGCTATCAAAACTTACTTAAATTCGCCATGAATTTATATTGAATCAAATACTTCTATTTATGAATAAAGTATATAAGAATGCTGACGAAGCTATTGCAGATGTTAAGGACAATGCAACCTTAATGCTGGGCGGATTTGGCTTATGCGGCATACCGGAAAACTGTATTGCAGCCTTATTAAAAAAGGGTGTAAAAAATCTCACCTGCATATCGAACAATGCCGGGGTTGATGATTTCGGACTTGGATTGTTGCTAAAAACGAGACAGATTAAAAAGATGATGTCTTCTTACGTAGGTGAGAATGCTGAATTCGAACGCCAGTTTTTAAGCGGAGAGTTAGAGGTTGACTTGATTCCTCAGGGAACACTGGCCACACGCATAGCTATGGCAGGCCTGGGCATTCCGGCCTTTTTTACAGGTGCAGGTTATGGCACCGAAGTAGCAGTAGGAAAAGAAATACGTGAGTTCAACGGCAAAAAATATTTGATGGAACTGGCACTACCTGCAGACTTCGCAATGGTAAAAGCATGGAAAGGTGATACACTGGGCAATCTGGTCTTCAGAAAAACCACACGTAACTATAGTGTGCCAATGGCCAAAGCCGGCACTATTACTATTGCCGAAGTAGAACAGTTGGTGCAACCGGGCGAGATCGATCCGGATAGTGTACACGTATCCGGAATTTATGTACACAGAATATTTGAAGGAAAGAACTACGAGAAACGAATTGAGCGGAAAACTCTTTTCAATTCAATTTAACCACTTAATGATTTGAAAATTTGGCGATTTGAAAATTTGATGATGAAATACATTAAATAATGAGAACGGATAAAGAGAATTTAATTGTAAAGAAAACATTTGATTTTTCACTCCAAATAATTGAATTTATTGACTTACTAGAGCAAAAGAAGAAATTTCCATTAGCTAATCAGTTATTCAGAAGTGGCACTTCAATTGGCGCAAATGTTCGAGAAGCACAAAATGCAGAAAGTAAAAATGATTTTATCCATAAAATGAAAATAGCACCAAAAGAAGCTGATGAAACAGAATATTGGTTGTTATTATGTAAAAATGCAGCAAACTATCCTAATCCTGATACTCTTTTAGAACAAATAGAATCTATTCATAAAATATTATCAAAAATAATTTCATCCAGCAAGTCAACCAGATAATTACCAAATTTTCAAATCACCAAATCATCAAATTAACGATATGCTAGATAAACACGGTATCGCAAAACGCATTGCACAGGAATTAAAAGATGGAATGTATGTAAACCTTGGAATAGGCATTCCAACGTTGGTTGCTAATTACATTCCAAAGGGAATGACCATAATCCTTCAATCGGAGAATGGAATATTGGGCACAGGTCCGTACCCTATAGAAAGTGAAGTAGATGCCGACCTTATAAATGCCGGAAAAGAAACTGTTACAGTTCTGCCCGGTGCTTCTTTTTTTGATTCGTTTGAAAGCTTTGGCATGATACGTGCCGGAAAAGTTGACCTTACAGTATTAGGTGCAATGGAAGTAGACGAAACAGGTGATATAGCCAACTGGAAAATTCCGGGTAAAATGGTAAAAGGCATGGGTGGCGCAATGGACCTTGTGGCTGCTGCAAAAAACATTATTGTAGCCATGCAGCACACCAACCCTAAGGGAGAATCGAAACTATTGCCGAAATGTACTCTACCTTTAACAGGCGTTAAATGTGTAAAACGGATAGTTACAGAATTAGCGGTATTAGAAGTAACACCCCAAGGATTTAAACTATTGGAGCGTGCACCCGGAGTATCAGTTGATGAAATAAAAACAAAAACAGCAGGTAAGCTTATTATTGAAGGCGATATTCCGGAAATGAAGTTGAATTAAATTTGCTTACAGTAGTTGTTTACTGAAACGGATTTCCTCCCGTATTGTCCTTATGCTGTTTATCGTACTTGGGACAATCGCACTCAATCGTAATTGGCTTTTTAGGTTTTTCGAAATCATCATCGGTGCTTACACCTAATTTAGCATTAGCATATACTTTAGTCATATACACGGCCCATACAGGTAATGCCTCACTTGCACCCTGGCCCCATTCCATATTTTCGAAGTGTGTGGCACGGTCTTCAAAGCCAGCCCAGCAACCAGAAACTAAATTGGGAGTAATGCCGATAAACCAACCATCAGAACAGTTTTGTGTTGTACCTGTTTTACCTGCAATAGGGTTCAACAAATGATATTTACTGCCTCTTAATCTTTCACCAGTACCGTATTGCACCACACCTTCCATCATATTTATCATTACGTATGCATCCTGCTCACTCAAAGCCTCATCTGTCTTTGGTTTTATCTGGTCGAGTATGCGGCCGTTCTTATCTTCAATACGCATTACAAAAGTTGGCTGTACCCATATTCCTTTATTGGCATACGTGCAATATGCACCTACCATACTGCTTACAGGTATTTCGCAAGTACCCAGGCAGAGCGAAGGAACTGCATCAATATTATCGCTGATACCCATGTGGCGCACCATGCTTATTACTGCTTGTGGTGAGAATTTATAAGTTAGTGAAGCTGCAATCCTATCGACAGATTTAGCAAGCGCTTCTTTTAGTGTCATCATCCTGCCATCATCATTTGTATCGGCATTTTTAGGTGTCCAGGGTTGGTCGCCATTAGGAATTGTAACAGGCACATTAGGCATTTGGTAACACGGTGAATATCCGTTCTGCACTGCCATGGTATATATAAATGGCTTGAAGGTAGAACCTACCTGCCTTTTGCCCACCATTACGTGATCGTATTTATAAAACCGGTGATCGATACCACCAACCCATGCTTTTATAAATCCAGTGTGCGGATCAATAGAAACAAAGCCGGCCTGCAAATAACTTTTGGTGTACTTGATAGAATCATATGGCGACATATTAGTATCAAGCGCATGATCCTTTGTCTTCCATGTAAACACAGTCATAGGTATTGGTGTATGGAAGCTCTTGTATATTTCAGCATCTGAAGCGCCTGCACGCTTAAGGCTCATATAGCGGTCAGACCTGTGCATAGAACTATTCATCAAATCTTCTGTCTGCTCTTTTGTTATCCTGAAATCGAAAGGAGCATTTTTGCGATGCGCCAATTCTTTAAAGAAATAAGGCTGCAGGAACTTGCAGTTTTGCTCCAATGCTTCTTCAGCATATTGCTGCATACGCGAATCGATTGTCGTATAAATTTTCAGCCCGTCTTTATAAATATCATATTTCGTTCCGTCAGGTTTCGGGTGCTCTTCACACCATTTTCGTAAAAAATTATCTCTCAGGTATTCTCTGAAATACGAAGCAAGTCCCTCATCCGGGTTTTCGGCTCTAAAGTGCAGGGCCAATGGTAATTTTTCAAGCGAATCGCGCTTTTTTTCTGCCAGGTAATTGTATTTTGCCATTTGCGAAAGCACCACATTCCTTCTTTCGGTAGCAATCTTAGGCCTATTTTTAGGATTGAATAATGAAGGATTCTTTTCCATACCTACTAGCATGGCGGCTTGTTCTATCTTAAGTGAATCAGGTGTAGAACCAAAATATATACGCGATGCAGATTGTATACCCACAGCGTTATTAATAAAGTCGAACTTATTAAGGTACATGGTAATAATCTCCTCTTTGGTGTACTGCCTTTCGAGCCTAGCTGCTATTACCCACTCCTTAAACTTCATGAACATCAGCTTTATCTTACCTGCCTTAGGGTCTCTTGGAAACAACATTTTGGCAAGCTGTTGGGTTATGGTACTACCCCCACCCGATGATGATTTGCGGCCAATAACAGTCTTAAAAAACACCCTGAACAAGCTGCGAAGGTCAATACCTGAGTGGTCATAAAAACGGGCATCTTCAGTTGCTACAAGGCCATTTATCAAATAAGGGCTTATATCCTTATACTGAATGTTTGAGCGGTTTTGTACGTAATATTTGCCCAAAACCTGCCCATCTGACGAAATAACCTCCGATGCAAGATAGGTTTGAGGGTTTTCAAGCTCATTAAAGGTAGGTAGCTTACCAAAAACACCGGCCGAAGCCGCTAAAACACAACCAATTAGTAAACATATAGGAATTAGGACAAGTATCCAGAAGATGCGAATGTATTTCTTAAATCTTTGCCTATCGGTATTGGCCATTAATGCTTTTCTTTAAATAAGACCCAAAATTACAAAGAAACAACGTGGCAGGGGCTCAAAATCTTATATCTGTCCACTATGAATTGTTGAAAAAAGGGCTCATTTTTTATAATTATTTGGAAAAGCATTATATTTGCAGCCCTTATAAAACAAGAATTAACATGATTATTGTTCAGATCAAAGAAGGTGAAAATTTAGAAAAGTCTTTAAAAGCTTTTAAAAAGAAGTTTGATCGCATTGGTATTGTAAAGGAGCTTCGTATAAGAAAAGTTTACAATAAACCATCTATTATGCGCAGACAAAGGAAGCTTAAAGCTGTTCTTCGCCAGAAGTACGTTGAATCTCAGGAATAGTTTATAGCTACACAGCAATATACTTAAGCAGGAATTGAAAAGTTCCTGCTTTTTTATTGGCTGTAAACCTGGGTATCGGTCCAGCCCCTTGTACGTTGCAGTTTCAGATCTTGTAATACCGACGCTTTAACATGCACACTTAAGGTAAAGCTTTGGTGAAAGCCAAATGGCACAGTACTAAAATCGAGCTGCCAGCAGTGCATATCCCTACGGGCAGAGAGGGCAGTAGATGTAAACTGGCTATTCGATATATCGTAGCCCGAATTAACCGAGAAATACCAGAACTTAGTAAGCTGCATACTACCTGTGAACATTACAGTTTGGGTGGTAGTCTTGGCAAAGCCCTGCACATCATACAACATGTTATAGAACATAGTTAACGACCATGGAGCAATTTCGATTGGGGCCCAATACATAGGATGCATCTGTTCATATGTAAAGTAATCGTTGGGAGAGCTAAGCTGTAAGCCGCTGTTATTTTGTGCTGCGGTAGCATTACCTTGCTGGTCTTTATTCTTTGTACCACCTTTAGCCCCTGATAGCGTAGTGCTGAAAGATAGCTCGCCATTGATGAGTCTGCCAAGGCTTTTAGAAAAATCCCATGCATTTATATTATTCCCCTGATAGTCCAACTCATATGGATCAATAGTACCACTGAAGTTAATGGCTAGTTTTTTAAATAAGGTGGTACTACCTGCTAAGGTTATATCAGACCAGGGCATACTATCGGGTGTAGCCAGATTATAGCCACTGCTAATAGAGAAACGCTCCAATAATTTTATTTTTTTATACACAGTACCCGAATCTGTTTGCACCCGCACTTTCATTTCTAAATTGGTAGCAAGGCTAAAGCCCAAAACCGAATACTTTCCGGTAGCTGGCCCACCATAAATTCCGTTTTGGAAAATAGAATATGGCTGATACTGGCCGTATGGAGGCATTTCCTGCACTTTTTTCCAATAACCGTATGATGCAGCGCCAAAATCGGGGTGGTAGTTATACGAAACAGTAGGATAAAATACCTGCCTTATTATCACAGCTTTTTTCTTACCCAGTGAATATGTGGCATAAATATTAGTGGTGAGTGGTATAGATAAATTGTAGGTAAGTGCAGTCCTGAGCCCATGCAAGGTATCAATCTTTATACTGTCATTAATAGGGTTCCAGCGTTCGTTGGTATACTGAAAATAATTTACAGCAGAAAAGGTAAGATTGGGACTGCATGTAATGTATTTAAAAAATTGAACATTCGCAGATAGAGGAATACTTGAATTAATACCATTCTGCATATGCTTAAGCGTGCTTTCCTTAAGGAATGTAGACTCAGGGGCGGTAACACTGTTCATTGCATTGGTAGAAAATGCTACCGAAACACTGTTAGCTGCAGTAATAAGCCATCCATTGCCTAATGGTGGAGTGCCCATCCAATTCTCAATCAATTTGGCAGGGTAAACTCTATCGGCAGTAAATGTAAGCTCAGGTAAGGTAACCTGTATACTGGTATTAATAGTGTTCTCCTGGCTGGCAGCATTCAATGTAAGGTGAAAAGGAGTTTGAGGGAAGTTTTGGCTGAAAGCAATATTCGACTGCATTGTGTTCTGCAAAAACACATCCGGGCTATATGAGTTGGTTGTATAATAATTAGTGGTACCTGCATTTACACTGGCACTAAAATTACTATTAGGTCTTGCCTTACTATCCTGTGTATGTTGCCAAAGGACCAAAAAATTGGGCGTGTTTGAAAACGCTGGCGATTCTGGTATTTGCAAACGTGTATCGGAGTATCCAACTTTAAACTCACCCGAATAATGGTACCTGTTGCTATAGTCAACAATATCCCTGATGCCGTAACTGCCATTGGTATAAATATCACCCCGAACCTGCATATCAAAATGATCACTTAAGCCGAGGTAATAACCTCCATCTAACAAATAAAAGCCCTGCGATTGCGATTCGCCATAGGATGGAATAATTAAGCCCGAGTGCCTGCCATTTGTAAGCGGAAAGAAGCCAAAAGGTATTGCCAGCGGTGTAGGCACACCTTCAATAACCAGCATTGCAGGGCCTGTAACTACTTGTTTATTAGGTATTACCTTTAGCCTATAAGCTGCAATAAAAAAATGAGGATCCGCCTCTTCTGAGCAAGTAGTGTACCTGCCATTTTTCATATAAAACACATTGCTGCTATCCTTCTTTACAATTTTACCCTGTATAAATCCTTCTCCCTCTTTGGTAGTTATCTGGTTTATCCTTCCCTTTTTTGACTTGAAGTTATACCGTATCTGTTCCGCATGAAACACATCACTGCCCTGATGAAATTCAGGTTTGCCTATTGTTTTGCCGCTATCCTGTATTCCGGTGGCAAAGGCAATATTGCTATCGAGTGATATATCAATATACGCAGCTTTTAATTCAAGGTTTTCATACTTCACATCTGCATCACCATACAGGTATACCTTGCGTTTCTTGGCATCCAGTCTTATCGAATCGCGGGCATGGTAGTCGACCTTTGAATTGAGCGGCGTTTTTTTAGATACAACTTTAACCTTACTGCTGTCAGCTTTTTTCTGCTTATTGGTATCCTTAGCCGTATCGCTTACAGCATATACAGCAGCCTTCGAAGAGTGCGTTATTAACAAAGCAAGGATAAAAAAAAGTGTAAATAGCTTAAAATGACGCAATTCTATATGATATTTTTGTCTGGATTGCCACAAAATTATGCTTTCTGATGTATAAATGGGCCTCATACATATTGATTTTTTGCGTTGCCCTGTTTGCATACGGCTTTAGTGGCAAGCACCCAGGCACCGATAAAAAGCAATGGGTTATAGTTATTGACCCCGGACATGGTGGTAAGGACCCCGGCTGCCACGGAGAAAATTTTAAAGAAAAAAATATTGCACTGGCTGTGTCGCTTAAGCTGGGTCATTACTTAGAGGATAACGATAAAAACGTGAAAGTAGTATATACCCGCACTACCGATGTTTTTGTTCCCCTAAACGACAGAGCCGAAATTGCCAATAAAAACCATGCCGACCTTTTCATATGTATCCACTTAAATGCATCGCCTAACCACGAAGCCAATGGCTCTGCCACCTATGTTATGAGGATGGGAAAAGCAGATGCAAACCTGGAAGTGGAAAAACGTGAAAACTCATCTATTTTGCTTGAAAAAGACTATAAAACTACTTATGGTGGTTATGACCCCAATTCACCTTCGGGTGCCATAATTTTAAGTATGTACCAAAACCTGTTTCTTACTCAAAGTCTCGACCTTGCAGCCAAAATACAAGATGAATATGCTCAATTAGAGAAAAGGAAGGACAATAGGGTAAAACAGGCCGGGTTCCTGGTATTATGGAGAACAGCTATGCCAAGTTTACTTACTGAAATAGGCTTTTTGACCAACCCTGATGAGGAGAAATTTATGGGTACCCAAAAAGGAGAAGATGAAATTGCAAAATGTATTTTTTTGGCATTTGAACAATATAAATCGGAAAAAGAAAACACTACGTACGACCCAAAATCATTTTCGTTTAAACAGTTTATTGTACAAACTACCGATACTGCTAAAGTAGACACTACGCTGCACACTATTGAAAAAGATAGTGCAATAGTTCAGCCGATAAAAGATAGTGCAGTAAAAAAAGAGCAACCTAAAAATCAAAAACATATTAAAAAGGATACTGTCCAAGTAAAGGAGGCAACGGTTAAAAAAGATAGCAACAGCGCAAAAGTAAACCGAATGAAAGATGCTTTAAAAGGCTTAAAGGTCGATTCGGTTGTGCCAAAAAAAGTGGATACCGTTGCTGTGAAGCCGAAGAAAATTACTGATACAACGACAAAAAAAACAGAGCCAATTCATAAAAAGGAAATACCCACTGCCGATACAAACAAGGTTTGCTTTAAAGTGCAATTCATTCTATCGGACCATGTTTTAAGTAAAACCGACAAACGTTTTGATAATTTAACCGACATAGATTTTTACTTAGACAATAAAACCTACAAATACACTGCCGGTTGTTTTGCAGTACTAAAAGATGCTGTTGACCTGCAAAAGAAACTGCGCGACAAGGGATATGTAGACGCTTTTATAGTTGCTTTTAAAGGCAAAAAAAGGATAACTATTAAGGAAGCTCAGGGTAAATAGGCCTCATTCTCATCGACATAAGTCACTGATAATCAAATCACAATTAAAATATTTAGTCGCACCTGTAACTTCTAACCAGGTTCATTCGTCTTACGACAAATGCTTAGCTTAGTATCCCTAACACAAATGGTAAGTAATGACTGCGGAAGAATTTAATAATTGTGTTGACTTACATGCGGACAACCTTTACCGTTTCATTTTAAAGAACGTAAAGGATGTGCACAAGGCCAAAGATATTGTGCAGGATACTTATGAAAAGTTGTGGGTTAGAATAGATGATGTAGCATGTACCAATGCTAAAAGCTACATGTTCACTGCTGCCTACCGCACCATGATAGATATGATGAGGCGCGACAAGAAGCAAGACAGATTAGAAGAATCTCATTTGTTTGCAGTGAGCCATAACAAAACATACAGCGATGCGAAAGAAGTATTGAATGATGCTCTGAATAAATTGCCCGAAATACAACGCTCAGTTATCATGTTACGCGATTACGAAGGATACGACTATAATGAGATTGGAGAAATAACAGGGTTGAATGAATCGCAGGTTAAGGTATATATTTTCAGGGCCAGGAAGTTTTTAAAGAATTACATAGGTTCAATTGAAGCAGTAATATAATGAGCATAAGTCAATATAACTACGAAGCATATTTTCTCGATTACCACGAGGGAAGACTGGATGCAGACGCAACCCGGGAGCTGATGGATTTTTTGGCAATGCATCCCGAACTGAAGCAGGAATTTGAAAACTTCGAATCTGTTTCGTTGACTGACTTTGATGAAATAAAATTTGAGAATAAAGAATCGCTGAAGAGATCTGTTGCGCCGGTAAATGCTTCAAACTTTGATGAAATAGCAGTACAATATATTGAAGGCACCCTAAACTCTACACTAACTGCTGAGCTTTTAACTTTTGTAAAGTTAAACCCAACCTACCAAAGTGAATTAGACACTTACAAGCTTACCAAGCTAACTCCCGACACTTCAGTTTTTTTTGAGGACAAAAATTCTTTAAAGAGAAGAAGTCGTCGTCCTGTAATCTATTATTGGTCGGCAGCAGCATCGGTAGCTATACTTGTTGCTACTTATTTTATAATTAACACAGGCAAACAAAATTCAGTAACTATTGCTGCAATTACTACTAAAGTTGACTCAAGCCATATTACTACAAAAAATGAACCGGCTACAAATAATACACTAGCACCGCAAAATATTGCAAGCAATAATTCAGATATTGTTGCGTCTGAAAATAATAGAACACACAAAGCCCGCTCTAAACCAAAAGCAACAACCACAGAAGAGAACAGTGCAATAGCTGTAATCCACGACACTGCAACAATCATTGCATTGCAACATGCACTAGATATACTTAAACACGATACAGCAGTATCTCATACCGAGAATAACTTTGTAGCAATTCAACCTAAAGATACTACTACGAATAAAGCGGTTGCTCAACAACAGCCGACCATACAACAAATTCCTGCAAACCTGAATAAGGATAAAAAAGAAAACAGATCTGTACTTACACTGGCTTCTAACACAGTTAAAGGAATTGGTAAGCTATTCAAACGCGGCGGCGTTGAATTCAGTAAGTATTACAGCAAAACAGATTCAAACAAAGTTATTGCCTACCAGGTCACCCTTGGCGATAACCGTTATACCCTTGCTCGAAAAAATAGTTTGTACTAGTGTGTATTGCTAAAACACTTCGTAAGCCCCAAACCCCTAAAGGGGCTTTAGAACCAAACGTGTAATTTAAAGCCCCTTTAGGGGTTTGGGGCTTACAGAAAAAAAATTGAAATATTGTGTAACTATTTACCGGGGCTAAACGTCATACGTCAAACAAGCCAATTAAAAATTAGAACATGAAAACATTACTCTCCATTACAACTATGCTCAGCCTCTCTGTGCTACTCCATGCACAAAGCAGCGAAAAAAGAAACCTGGGCGATTTCAGTACCATTGATGTAAATACAGCTGCCACTATAAACATCAGCCAGTCCGACAGCGACTTCGTAACTGTTGAATCGAAAGGCGACCTGCATCTTATATCTACCAAAGTAGAAGATGGTGTGCTGCGCATACATTCAACAGGTAATGTTACCTGCAACGTTAGGGTAAAAGCACTTAAGGGTATTATAGCCAGAGATGCCGCAACCGTTAAGTCTGACAACACATTAAATGTAGATGACTTAAAAATAACAGAATCTGATGCCAGCACAGTTAACTTAAGCCTTGCGGCAAAATCGGTGGAAGCCGTTATTAAAGATGCCAGTACACTCAAACTTTCGGGCACAACCGACAACCTTGATATTTCTGCTTCTGATGCTTCTACAGTAAAAGCTGTCGATTTAAAAGCAACAACAGTAACAGCATTGGCACATGATGCAGCACGAATAAAGACATGGGCTGAAAGCAAGATAAGTGCAAGAGCAACCGATTCAGGTGTGATAAGCTATAAAGGAACACCAACAGATAAAAATACTTCAGCTACAGATGCAGGCCTTGTAAAAACTGACGATGGAGAAACTGTTACTTCCGGCATATCTAAAGATGAAGGAAAAGATATTGACAACGATGATGACTCGACTTCTACTTCTTCAGGATTAAAGCATGGTTTCTCTGATGAGT
Source organism: Bacteroidota bacterium (assembly GCA_013288345.1). Taxonomy (GTDB): domain Bacteria; phylum Bacteroidota; class Bacteroidia; order JABEUT01; family JABEUT01; genus JABEUT01. The sequence goes on from JABDCA010000010.1 coordinate 32,347, forward strand.
ATATTGGTTATGGTTATGTACTTGGCCCCGACGGTGCAGGTGCAACTATAAAGTATGGCAGATCGAGGGAATTTAATATCGGATTTGGCGGTGGCTATAAATTTTTTAAATGGAACGGTATCGGTGCTGATATCTATTACAAATCGACTGACTTTTTTCTGAACCAGGATTCAACCAAGATATTACCTAATACTGTGTTGCATAATGGAGGAGAAAAAATTTCCTTCAATAATTTCGGTGGTTTAATTTTCGACAGGTTCTTTATTGGAAAAATGTTTTTTGATGGCGGATTTTATTACGATTGGATATTTACCAACCGCCATGTAACCTGGGATAATTATACCACGCCTAATGCTGCCGGTGCAACGTCAACCAAAACAATCGACAAGAATTTATCTTTCGTAAACCCATCAGATTATGGCCTGCAGTTCAGGGTAGGTTCAAAAAACGGGGTTTGTTTATATTTTAATTACCGATTGGCCAAGCTCTTCAAAGAAACCAACGGCGCAACTTCTGGTCCTCCGGAGTTACCTCCATACGTGTTAGGGATAAACATAGGCGGATTTTAGGTCAGTAACAAAGGAGGATCACCCAATTAGCCCTTTCAGAGAAATCTGGAAGGGCTTGTTATGAATTTCCAATTGCTCTAATATGCAATTACTAATTCTAATATTTCCAATAAAAATACGCAGTTCGTTTTTGTAAAAGGAACAGCACTTTCAATACCAGGGATACGTAAATACGCTTCATTAGAATCTTGCATTTCCTTTTTTGTTTTTGAAATCAGCTCAGAATCCTGCCTATTTATATAATATAGCATAGTTTCCATTAAGATTGTAAGCCCAGGTTCATTTTGCCATGGATTTGCTCTCCCATTTTTTGAATATTTGCTTATAAGCAGATTCTTGCAAAGTAAATACCGATAATAGAAGATTCTTATTTTCCTTGGCGTTGCATCAGTCCATTTTTTTGTAATCTCTGAGAGCGTGACAATTTCATTTGCTGTAAGTTTACTGAATTGATTCTGAAATAAAACCCTTTCATCCTTAGCTTTCTTAATTTCTGGAATCGAGGTGATATTACCATTTCTTTCACGTAGTATAAAGTCTCCCCCTTTTGCAACTGAACTACCGTCTTTAGATAGAATATCTAAGTTCAGTTTGCCCATTTGATCGGGTATATCAGAACTATCTGCGTTGCTTCTCAAATATTCCTTATGAAACTTTACATATTCAACGTCATCTCCTGAAACTGTTGTTCCGCTTTTTTTCATCTCATTTCTAATTTTTAAATCCTCCGCTTGATTAATTGTCTTTTCATCAACCTCTTTATTTAAAAGCTTAAAAAGAAATTCTTGTTTTTGTTCTTCAGTTAGTATTCCAAGTTTAATAGCAGAAATGAAAATTTTATCAAGATATTCTGAGGTGAGTTCCTTAATATCGAATGCAATATTTTCTTTTATTTGAGTCTTATTAAATAAATGTAAGTATTTAATATGTATTGCATTTTTTAATATTCTTTCATCTATTGGAGCTACTATTATTAAGCGTTTACATATCTCCTCATCTTCAAGCATAACCCTCAAAGCATCAATATTTTGGATTATTTTATCTTCTGTACACCTATCAGTATCTTCAACAATTAAAATTATTTTCTTCCTTTTTGTTCCAGAGTATGGAATCCAAACCTTTAATAATTTAATAATTTCATCCTGTATGTCAGCCTGTATGCCCAATGATTCTTTATAAGAATGTCTTGCACTATATTTCTTTATAAGATGAATCGCTTTTATTGAGTATTCTTTATAAGTATCTTTTAACACATAAAGAACAACTATTGGAATGGAAATTAAAGAATATGCTGTTTTACTGTAAAAAGAGTACATAATCGAAAATGCAAGAGTGAAGACTACAAGAAATAAATATGAGTATATAGGCCACTTACCATGTCTCGCAGTATTTAATTTTAATAATCGTTTCCAATATTGATATCCACCGAAAAAGCTTTCACCTTTATTCAGATAATTTTTGGCAAATAACTCATATAAATATGCCCATGAAGCTGGAGCCTCTTGATATTTCCATGCATGATAAGTTAACCAGATATATTCCTTATCTTTTTTAAGGGAAAGTACTTTTTTAATTTGTTCTATTAAATACGTTTTTCCTCGTCCCCATCTTCCAAAAATGCCAACCATTTGCCCTTTTTCCTCCGGAAGATCATCTATAATTTGAGCCAGATCAGAGGCCAAATCGGCAACTCCCATTGCGGGTTCAATATTTTCATTTCGCATTGAAAAACTAGTTTTATGTGCATGTAAAACATTAAAATCAGTTTTTGATTCAAGCGTTTCAATTTCTTTTGGTATAACATGATCCACATTATCTTTATCTACTGATAGTGCATCTTTCAACAAATCCTCTAAAGATTTGAAGTCTCTATATAAATTCATTGTTTTGATATCAGGAATCTGAATTTTAAATTCAGCATCGCCGAGTTGTATAACCTTAAAAAGTCCATCAAATCTGCTCAGAAGAACAATAAAATCTATTAACTCGCTTATTCCATATCCACTTGCCCTACTAAGCATAGTGTCAGTAATTGGCGCATCATTGCCATCTTTTTCTAAAATTGATTTAATAGCAAAAATTGTGTCCTCAACACCTTTTATATAATTAGAATATGGATCAATAGTCCAAATGCCATAAAAAGTAATAAGGCTGCCTCCTTGCAAGAGATTTGTGTCAATTAATGTGGGATCATAATCCCTAGGAAGCTTATTCCAATGCCTTGAAATAATTCTCGAATATGAAGGTTCGCGCCCTCCTTTATTTTCCTTGAAATTTGAATAAGCAACATTTAACCAATACTCATCGTCTTTATTAAGTATTACTGGAGGAAAAGAGAAGATTTTTTTCCCTTCAGGAATTTCCCCTGTCTTTTTTGTAGTTTTAGTCAATTGCCTATTCCAATCTTCTAGTATATCTGCTACAATCCTCCGTCTGTTTGAGATAATTCTGAAATCATATAGTCTATTATCATAATATGCATAATGGCTGGGGAAATTAAATGGTCCATCATCAATCGCCGCAAAGTATAAAAAACTATTTGCATTTCTTTCAGTTCTTTTATGAATTTGCATTGCAGTATTTTCGACGCGCAAATAGTTCTTATTGCTTTCACTCGATTGGCTTTTTATAAATATTACATAATTAATATTTTCATCCTCAAATAATTTTTCCGTATTAAATGTTGCGCCATTTTTGTCATCCGTTATTGGTTCAGTATGGGATATTGCAAATTCATAATCATCAAGAAAATTTCTCAACCTATCTAGATATAACCTATCTGTATCAGTTGTGATTATTAATATATTAGGATGTAGACCTGGTTTTGTTTGTCTTGGTTTTTTCTCCTTTTCAATTCTTAGTAGTTCCTTAGCATGTATCAGTCCTTTTTCCTCAAATGAAACTGATCCTTTATCTATAGTTTGATATTGAAAAGCTATATTTCCGTTTATTTTCAATAGCTTAAGTACTCTATTAAACTCATCTTCATCTATACAGTACGCTTTTAAATACTCTGTTATCTTATAGGAAATGTTTTTAACAACTGCTCCGCCTTCCTTATAGCATTTCAATAAATAGTAATCACATTTTGATTCAAAATCTCTTGGGTAATCTGCTAATCGTACAATATGTTCAATTAAAGTAGGGGTAATTATCGTTTCTTTATCAATTTGCCATTCATTATTAAAAAGCATTGCCTGAAAAACCCACTTGTTTGATTCAGTTATGCTTGCCTTAACTAAGTCCAAATCACCTAACCTAATTGTATAATTGTTATTATTATACATTAAATCATATTGGTAGAAATTATCCTCAGTTCTAGATACGGCGCTAACTTGCAGATTAGTAAATGGGCAAGCCATAAAAACTCCAACGCCACCAAATTTGAAGCCATCTTCTTTTTTTTCAGCCATTTACATATCAATTATAGATAGTAAAAATAACCAAATTGTCAACCTACGCAACGTACAAATCCCTCACTTACTAATCCTACAAATGCGTTATATTTTAGTGATTATAGAAATAAAAGATAGATTTGGTAAAATTTATTCATCTACTATATCATTCCTATGAAAAAAATCTTCTCGCTATTTTCCCTTGCAGTAATTCTATTGGCACTTGTTCAACCTGCTGTTGCACAAAATTTAGATAAGCCTATTCCGAATGACTCATTATTGCGTACAGGCACCCTGCCCAACGGAATGAAGTATTACATACGTAAGAATGTAAAACCTGAAAAACGCGCTGAGCTTAGGCTTGCTGTCAATGCAGGTTCGGTGTTAGAGAACGATGACCAGCAGGGCCTTGCTCACTTTAACGAGCACATGGCCTTTAACGGAACAAAGAATTTTGCACATAACGACATTGTTAACTTCCTTGAACTATCGGGTGTAAAATTCGGCGCTGATTTGAATGCATATACCAGTTTTGATGAAACTGTATATATGCTGCAGGTACCTACCGATTCTGAAAAAATATTCAACAAAGGATTTCAGATCTTAGAAGACTGGTCACATAATTTAAGCTTCGATTCAGTAGAGATCGATAAAGAACGTGGAGTAGTTATTTCTGAAAGGCGTTTGGGTTTAGGTGCATTCCAACGTATGCAAAATGAATACTGGCCTATATTATTTCAAAACTCACGTTATGCCGACAGGGTGCCTATTGGTAAACTAGATATACTCGAAAACAGCAAACACTCTACACTTAAACAGTTTTACAAAGACTGGTACAGGCCCGATTTAATGGCTGTAATAGCTGTTGGAGATTTTGATGTGGACAAAGTAGAGAAAATGATAAAAGAAAAGTTTGGTGCAATCCCTGCCCGAAAAGATGAAAGGCCACGTACCTTTTATGATGTACCCGATAGCAAATCATTACTGATTGCAAAAGCTACCGATAAAGAAAACCCTTACAACATTATTGAACTGGTATATAAACATGCCAAGCAACATACCCGCACACTTGCTGATATGAAAAGAGATATGATATCGGAAATGTTTTCGGGCATGCTGAATGGCAGGTTACAAGAACTTCAAAAACAATCGAACCCGCCATTTTTATTTGCTAATGCTGGTATTGGTGGTTTAGTTAGAACAAAAGATGCTTTTACAGGATATGCAGCAGTAAAAGATTCAGGCATGATGGCAGGCATTGAAGCCCTGCTTACCGAATGCGAAAGAGTAAAGCGTTTTGGCTTTACTGCTACAGAACTTGACAGAGAAGGGAAGAAATTATTACGCCGCGCTGAAAAAGAAGCGAAAGAAAAAGATAAAACAGAATCGAAGAACTATGTAGGTGATTATGTGCAGGCATTTTTAGAAGATGAGCCTGTGGCCAGTGCAAAATTCAATTACGACTTCTACAAGCAATATATTGGCACCATTACGTTAGATGACGTAAACCGTGTTGGCAAAGAATGGATAACCAGTAACGGAGAAAATGCAGTTATAGTTATACAATCACCAAGCAAGGACAGCGCACTTATGCCATCTGATAATACTATCCGTTCGGTTTTTGAAAGCGTGCAGAAAAAAGAACTGAAACCTTATGTAGATAAAACATCGAACAAACCGCTTATGGCTACCAAGCCTGCACCGGGTAAAGTTGTTGCCGAAAAAGAAATAAAAGAACTTGGCATTACCGAATGGACCTTATCGAACGGAATAAAGGTGGTTGTAAAACCTACCGATTTTAAAAATGATGAAATAGCCTACAACTCATACCGTTGGGGCGGCACTTCGCTATACCCCGATAAGGATTACATGTCGGCAAGTAACGCTGCTGCCATTGTTGATGAATCGGGTATAGGTCAATTCAATTCAACCTCGCTGGAAAAAATGCTGAGTGGAAAGATAGTATCTGTTTCACCAAACATAGGTGAACTTTCAGAAGGCCTCAGGGGCAAATGCTCTCCGCAAGATCTGGAAACAGCTATGCAATTAATAAATCTTTATTTCACACAGCCACGTAAAGACGATACGGCTTTCAATGCATACATATCACAAAACAAAGGCTTACTTGAGAACCGCAGCGTAGATCCTGCCAGTGCATTCAGCGATACAGTGGGTGTAACTATGAGTTCATATAACTTCCGCCACAGGCCTACAACCATTGCCACATTAAGTGAAATTGATTTGAACCGTGCATTTGATATTTACAAAGAAAGGTTTGCTGATGCGGGAGGATATACCTTCTTTTTTGTAGGAAGCTTTAAACCTGCTGAATTAAAGGCATTGGTTGAAACGTATATTGGAAGTCTGCCTGCAAAACAAACAAACCCAATGTGGAAAGATGTAGGAGTAGTTACACCTAAAGGGCTTATAAATAAAACAGTAAACCGTGGTAAAGAACCTAAGGCAACGGTTCAACTTATTTTCTCCGGGCCATTTGAATATACCCGCAAGAACAGGATGGATATGCAGGCTTTATCAGCATTGCTAAGTATAAAATTACGCGAGGAGTTAAGAGAAGAAATGAGCGGAGTATATGGTGTTGGAGCAAATGGTTCTGCTACACATTACCCAAAGCAAGAATATAAGTTTGCCATTTACTTTGGCTGCGCACCCGAAAGAGTAGAAGAACTGCTTACTGCGGCATTTAAAGAAATTGACTCGGTAAAGAATTTTGGTTGCACCGATATTAACCTGCAAAAAATAAAAGAGACCTTTAAAAGGCAGCGCGAGGTTGATTTGAAGGACAATAATTTCTGGCTATCGGCTATTACACAAAACTACCAGAACAATGAAAATATTTTAGATATTCTGGAATTCAATAAATATGTTGATGGCCTTACAAGCGATGATTTTAAACGCCTGGCAAAGCTTTACTTTAACATGAACAATTATGCCAAGTTTGTGTTGATGCCTGAGAAACAGTAAAAGAGATTATAATAGTTCAGTCACACTGAGCTTGTCGAAGTGTAAAACAGATGGAATATACTTCGACAAGCTCAGTACGACAGTACAATAATATTTACTATCCTATTTTATTTAACTTGCTCCCCTACAAAAGGGTTGTGCTTTTTTTCGTGGCCTATGGTAGTTGGTATGCCGTGGCCCGAATAAACTGTTACATCATCAGGCAGGGTAAATAACTTAGTATGGATATGATGGGCAAGGGTATCAAAATCACCACCGGGCAAGTCCGTTCTGCCAATACTTTCTCTGAAAAGAACATCACCACCCCATAATATCTTATGCTTTTCGGAATAAAAGCAAATACTGCCTGGCGAATGGCCCGGGGCAAATATTACCTTGAATTCCTCATCGCCTAAACGAACCGTATCTCCCTCATTCAGAAAGGCTTCCGGTTTAGGTGAGGCAGTGGCATTTACCCCGTAAAATGTTGAGGAGTAAACTAAGGCTTCAAGTATCTGAAGGTCAGCGTGATGCATTTGAGGTGAGAGGCCATATTTTTGGTGTACAAAGTCGTTACCCAGCACATGATCAATATGGGCATGGGTATTGAGTAATAAAACAGGCTTAAGCCCGTTAGTAGAAATGAAATCGGCAAGCTTACGGTTTTCAGCGGCATCGCTGTTACCGGGGTCAATTATTACAGCTTCACCGGTTTCGAGGTAAAGTATGTAGGTATTCTCGCTGAATATATTAAAAACAAAGCTTTTCTGTTTGAGCATATACTATTGTACTTAGCGCAAAAATAGTAAATTAGCATTCTAATATAGGTAAGCAGTGTTACGCACAAAAAGGTTTTGTTTTACAGCCATACTTATTTTCTCTCTCCACTTTTCTGCCAACTCGCAATTTTATTCGGGCTCGCAACTTCAGTTCGGTAAAAACAGGGTGCAGTACCAACCTTTTGACTGGAACTATTTTGAATTTACCGACTACAAAGTTTATTTCTACATGGGTGGCGATAAAACTGCGCGCTATGTAGGCGAAAAAGGCAAGGAATTCATCAGCCAGCTTTCTGCTTTTATTGATTATCAACTGCAGAACAAAATTGAATTTATACTTTTCAATAAAGAATCGGAATATGCACAGAGCAACCTTGGCCTCTCTTCTGATGATCAGTACAACACAGGCGGTGTAAACAAAATTGTTGGCCACAAAGTTATCCTCTACTTTAATGGCGACCACGAGGACCTGAACAAGCAAATGCGCACAGGTATTGCAGAGGTAATGTTTAACGAAATGATGTTTGGAGGCAGTATTACTAATGTACTGAGAAGTTCTACCTTATTAAATATACCGCCCTGGTTTGAACAGGGTTTTGTTAACTACGCCGCCAATGGCTGGACACCAGAAATTGACAACCATGTGCGCGATGGTATTGAATCGGGGCGCTACAAAAAATTCAACCACCTTACCGGAATGGATGCCACCTACGCTGGTATATCTATATGGAACTACATTGCACAAACCTATGGAGAGACCGTTATACCTAACGTACTGTATTTAACACGCACCAGCCGCAGCATCGAAAGCGCCTTTTTATTTGTGCTTGGTACCAACCTTAAAGGGCTCACTACCGATTGGCTCAATTACTACAAGGCCCAGTACAAAAAAGATATTACAGCAGTTGTAGTTCCCAAGGGCAAACCTATTTTAAATAAACCAAAAAATACCCGTACCTATTACCAATTACATGCCAGCCCCGATGGAAAGTATCTAGTTTATTCGACCAACGAACTGGGGCAAATGAAAGTGTGGTTGTATGATCTGCAAACACACAAGCGTACAAAAATATTCAAGCAAGGGCATAAAATTAATCGCGTGCTCGATTACTCATACCCGCTTACAGCATGGCACCCTACAAGTAAATTATTCTCTATCATTCTCGAAGAAAAAGGTAAGCTGATGTTATATACCTATACTGTTGCCGATAAAAAATTAGAGGGCAGGCGTATTGTAAACTTCCAGAAGATACTTGACTTTTCATATGCCGATGATGGCACCAAGTTTGCTATGTCGGCAGTGCAGGACGGACAAACCGATATATATGTTTTTACCGCAGCATCAAATGCATTTGAGCAATTAACACATGATGTTTACGATGACCTTACTCCGCGATTTATAGACCATTCAAACAAAATAATTTTCAGTTCGAATCGCCCTGATGATACTTTAAGGCTTGGCGGCGACTATAAGAACATGCAAAAGCATCACGATATTTTCGAATACAATTATGTAACTCATTCTGCAGTTCTGCGCCGCATTACAAACACGCCTACTGCCGATGAAACAGAACCTATGGCTTACAGTTCTACTTATGTATCATACCTGAGCAATGAATCGGGTATTACAAACAGGTACCTTGCATCGGTAGACAGTACTATAAGTTTTGTAGATACCTCAGCACATTACCGTTACATAGTTCATTCATTCCCTGTTACCGATTATGCACGCAACATAATTGAGCAGGATATAACCAATACACTACAAAACTATACCGAGGTAATTTATTACAAAGGCAGATATTGGATGTATAATGATACTATGTCGTTAAACCCCGGAGCCTATACTCCTACCATGCCAAACAATACCACCTTTATGGCCGGATGGATTGCAGCACGTAAGAAAAAGGCGAAAGATGATTCACTCGCTCTACTTGCAAAAAATGATACATCAGCTGCTATTGTTGTAAAAATGCCGCCGCCAGTTACCTTTTCAACTTCACCATTAACGATAGCTCCAATTAAAGACACTGTAATTAAAAAAACAGATACCGTAAAATTCGATCCTGGTCATACGCCTGTCGATATAAATGATTACTCGTTTGATAACAGTCCGCCTCAATTAAAAATAACTGTTTTCTCTACACCTGCAGTGCAACAGCCACAACCGCAAGTTATACAGCAGCCAATGCCACAGGCACTCATAGTAAAAGACACAGCAAAGCGCGATACCAATCATGGCAGAAAACATGTGCTTGAAAGACAGGATTACCATATCAGTTTTTCGCCGGACTACGTATTAACACAGGTCAACAATTCTTTTTTAAATGCAACATACCAGCCTTACATTCAAAATACGCCTCCATCTTATCAGCAGCCGTCGGTAAGTGTATTTGTAAAAGCAAAACTATCTGACCTGTTTGAAGATTACCAGATTGAAGGTGGTGCACGCATAGCGCTCGACCTTAGCAGCAACGAATATATGTTTACCTATTCCGACCTTTCAAAGCGCCTCGATAAGGAAATTATACTTTACAGGCAAGCGCTTTTAGATATAGCACCAACAGGGTTTTATCCTTTAAATATTTATACACACGAAGCTACCTACCAGATAAGATGGCCGTTTAGCGAAGTAGCACGTGTTGAAGGAAGCGCTTCTATACTGCAAACCAAAGGTGTGGAGCTTTCACAAGATGTGCCCAGCCTGCAGCAAGCCAACCAGTATGATATTATGCCAAAAATAGAAGCTGCTTATGTTTACGATGCTACAATACCTGTAGAATTAAATATTAATTATGGTTTCAAGGCCAAAGTATTTGCACAGTATTTCCGCGACCTGGGCGGACCGGGTAATGTGGTAACACCTGCTAATTCAAACATTTATATACTTGGCTTTGATGCACGCTACTACCAAAAAATAAGCCGCGACCTTATATGGGCCAATCGTATTTCAGGAGGAACATCATTTGGGTCGGAGAAACTACTGTACTATATGGGCGGTGAAGATGGATGGATAGGCCCGCAGTTCGACAATGACATTAGCGTATCTAATCCGCAAAGCTATGCCTACCAGACTTTGGCAGTGCCATTGCGCGGGTTTGACGAGAACATACGCAATGGAAATAATTTTGTGTTGTTCAACAGTGAATTAAGGTTCCCTATATTCCATTACCTTATAAATAGGCCAATTAAATCAGACTTCTTCAACAACTTTCAGGTAATAGGATTCTTTGATGCAGGCACAGCATGGACAGGTGCAACGCCATATTCGAGCGATAATTCGCTTAACGAAACCATTGTAGGTGCTCAAGGCAACCCTATAACTGTTACCATATCTACCTTACAAGACCCATTTGTTGAAGGTATGGGTTTTGGATTACGCACGCGTGTACTAGGGTATTTTTTACGCTTCGATGATGCATGGGGAATAAGCAACGGCAACATTGCAAAAACTCCTGTGGCTTACTTCTCGCTGAGCCTCGATTTTTAAGCGGCACCTGAAAATATAGGGCATTATGCACTCACAAACTTCTTTGTTATATTTGTTAATCATACTAAACGACAATAAAATTTATGGCAAATAATATTAATGATGATGCACTTGAATATCACTCACAGGGAAGGCCAGGCAAAATTGAAGTAATACCTACCAAGCCACACAGCTCGCAACGAGATCTTTCGTTGGCATACTCACCCGGTGTTGCTGAGCCTTGTTTAAGGATTGCAGAACATAAGGACGACGTATATAAGTACACTATAAAAGGAAACCTGGTTGCAGTTATTAGTAACGGAACCGCAGTGCTCGGGCTTGGCGATATTGGCCCTGAGGCATCTAAGCCCGTAATGGAAGGCAAAGGAATTCTATTTAAAATATTTGCTGATATAGATGTTTTCGACATAGAGGTAGATGCCAAAGACCCCGAATTGTTTATACAAACGGTTAAAGCCATAGCGCCGACCTTTGGAGGCATTAACCTGGAAGATATTAAAGCACCCGAGTGTTTTGAAATAGAAAAAAGACTGAAAGCAGAATTGAATATTCCGCTGATGCACGACGACCAGCATGGTACTGCCATTATATCTGCTGCTGCATTGATCAACGCATTAGAAATTGCAGGTAAAAAAATTGACGAAGTAAAAATTGTAATAAATGGTGCCGGCGCTTCCGCTATATCATGTGCACGACTTTACCTTGCTGTAGGTGCAAAAAAAGAAAACATAATGATGTTCGACAGCAAAGGCTTGCTCGATAAAAGCAGGAAAGACCTTTCGGAAGATAAATTATTTTTTGTTACCGATAAAAAAGCAAAGGACCTTGGCGATGGTATGAAAGGCGCTGATGTATTTGTAGGCTTATCAAAAGGAAATGTTGTTACACCTGATATGCTTATGGGCATGAAGGAAAACCCTATTGTATTTGCACTTGCCAACCCCACCCCCGAAATTGCATACCCTGATGCCATGGCAGCTCGTAAAGATATTATTATGGCTACAGGGCGTTCTGACTATGCTAACCAGGTAAATAACGTTTTGGGATTCCCATTTATTTTCCGTGGTGCGCTTGATGTAAGGGCCACATGTATTAACGAAGCTATGAAAATGGCCGCTGTTTATGCCATTGCAGGGCTAGCAAAGGAACCTGTACCGGAATCAGTAAACCTGGTTTATGGTTCGCGTAACCTTAGCTTCGGGCCGGAATATATTATACCTAAACCTATTGACCCACGACTTATTTCTACCGTGCCTCCCGCAGTAGCCAAGGCAGCTATTGAATCGGGTGTGGCACAACGCAATATTGAAGACTGGGACGCTTATAAGCAAGAACTTATCAAGCGTATGGGATTGGATAATGACTTGTTGAAGAGCATTACGGCCAAAGCAAAACGCAATCCTAAACGTGTTGTTTTTGCAGAAGCCGATAATTACAAAATATTAAAAGCTGCACAAGAAGTAAAAGATGAAGGCATTGCCAAACCAATTCTGTTGGGTGACCTTGAAAACATAAAAAAACTGATAGCAGAATACAATCTGAACCTGGAAGATGTACCAATTATAGATCCGCGCTCTGCTGAAGAAGAAGGGAGGCGTAATTCGTTTGGAGATACTTTATACGAAAAGAGGAAAAGAAAAGGATATACCCAATTTGAATCACGCAAACTGATGCGTGAGCGGAATTATTTTGGCGCAATGATGGTTGAAACAGGAGTAGCTGATGCATTGATATCGGGTATTTCGCGCAAATATGCCGACCCAATTAAGGCTGCTCTCGAAACCATTGGTGTACATCCCGATGCAAAAAGGGTTGCCGGTATGTACATTTTGCTTGCCAAACAGGGGCCATTCTTTTTTGCCGACACCACTATGAATGTTGATCCTTCGGCAGAAGACCTGGTAGATATTACTGCCCTTACTGCAAATAGCATCCGTCAGTTCAATATTACACCACGTATTGCCATGTTATCATACTCAAACTTTGGCTCAGTAAAAGGAGAAATACCCGAAAAGGTAGCTAAGGCAACTGCCATTCTCCACGAAAAATATCCGGGTATGATAGTAGATGGAGATATGCAGGCAAATTTCGCCCTGAATAACGAGTTACTTAAAGAACAGTTTCCGTTCTCTGATCTGGTAAATAAAAACGTCAATACCCTTATTTTCCCAAACCTGGTTTCGGGCAATATTGCCTATAAAATAATGCAGGAAATGGGCGGCCTTGAAGCCATTGGCCCAATATTATTGGGCATGAAAAAACCGGTGCATATATTGCAATTGGGTTGTTCGGTAAGGGAAATAGTGAACATGGTTACCATAGCCGTAGTGGATGCCCAAACAAGGGGAAAGTAAAAACCCTTATATTTATCGCATATAGGATAAATGATTTGAGGTTATGTACGCATATTTCGAAGGAACCATTGTAGAAAAAAATCCTGCTTATGCTGTTATAGAATGCAGCGGGGTAGGATATCTCTTAAATATATCGTTAAACACATTTGGCAAAATACCCGAAAGCGGTAAATGCAAGCTTTATGCCCATTTAAGTGTTCGCGAAGATGCCCATGTGCTGTTTGGATTTGCAGATACATCTGAACGTCAGATGTTTAGAGACCTAATTAGTGTTTCGGGTGTGGGAGAAGTTACTGCCCGCATGATGCTATCATCTATGAACCCGGGTGAAATACAGCAAGCCATAGTAAATGGTGATGTAAGCAGACTTAAATCAATAAAAGGTATTGGCGAGAAGTCTGCACAGCGCATTATTGTTGACTTACGTAACAAAATGGGCAAAGAAAGCTTTGGAATATCGCCAAGCATCGTTGGCCCTCACAATAAACTGAAACAGGAAGCGTTAAATGCATTGGAAGTATTGGGATATGCAAGAAATGTTGCCGAAAAAGCTATTGATAAAACCATTCGCGATGAAGGGGATACCTTATCCTTGGAAGATCTCGTTAAAAGAGTATTGAAAAATTTCTAAATTCGTTCCCCTTATTAATTTAATAATCAAGCTAAACCGACTCTTTTGATGCAGCAATTTTACTCTTTATTTGTTTAGATAAGAGACCCGTTGACATTATCAAAAAAATACCTGCCTGTTGCAGTAGCAGTAATGCTTTTGCTCGTTTTCAATAAAACGTGGGCAAAAAGTGAGGCACCTGCATTTTCAAAATACAGCGTTACACTGGTGGTTGATACCCCTCCGGAAACCAATAATGAACCATTAAACTTACCATTCCCTTTTACCGATCAATCAGGAAACGGTATGCCGCTGTATGTACCCGATGGTGGGTTTATGTTATCGAACCCATCGAACCTTAAAACAGAAATAGAATACAACCCTAAAACAGGTAAGTACGAAATTTACCAGAAAATAGGTGGTATAGATTACCGCATGCCTACCGAAATGGATTCGGACCAGTTTATGGATTACATGAACCGTAAATCGGAGCATAGTTATTTTGAACAGAAAGTAAAAACCACAGCTAAAGAAGAACAGAAAAAAGGACTTATACCACCTATAAAAATTGGCGGCAAATTATTTACCGACATCTTTGGAACACCTTATGTGAATATACGCCCGCAAGGTTCTGCTGAACTTACTTTCGGGTTTACTAATTCTATATTAGAGAATCCGGCATTACCGGTAATACAGCGAAGCTTAACTACTTTTAACTTCGATGAGAATATACAGTTGAATGTTACGGGAGAAATTGGAGATAAGCTCAAACTATCTACCACATACAATACCAAGGCCACATTCAGTTTCCAAAATCAGATGAAATTGAATTTTAACGGCCACGAAGACGATATTATAAAAAGCATTGATGCAGGTAACATAGCCTTTAACCTTCCGGGAACCCTTATAACAGGCAGCCAGAGCTTGTTTGGTGTAAAACTTAAAACACAATTCGGAAGGCTGACATCAACTACTGTGTATGCGCAGGAGCAAGGAAATAAGAAAACCATTTCGGTACAAAATGGCGCACAAACAACCAATTTCAATGTAAAGTGCGATCAGTACATGGCTAACCAGCACTTCTTCTTATCGCACTTTTTTAGGGACCAATACGATAAGGCATTATCGAACCCTCCCATTATAAACTCAGGTGTAACTATTACAAAAATTGAGGTATGGATAACCAACACATCGAGTGCCACACAGAACACACGCGATATTGTTGCCCTTACAGACTTAGGTGAATCGGAACCATATTTGACCAACAAAGGAAGCGTCTCAATGAACCCTAAATACAATTCAACAAATATCTACCCCCCTGCTGATACATTAAATTTTGAAAATCCAAGCCAGCTTGAAGGAACATACCCCAGCATAAAAACTCCGGTAACAGCAGTAAGCGGGCTTATTTCAGCTCATCTTACACAAGTTACCGATTTCGAAAAAATAGATCTGGCTCGAATGTTATCACCTTCAGAATACACACTGAATGCTAAGCTTGGTTATATATCATTAAAGCAACCTCTCAATTATGATCAGGTGGTTGCTGTCGCATACCAGTACACCTACAACGGCGGTGTTTTTCAGGTTGGACAATTTTCAACAGACGGTGTGCCTACTACTAATGAGCTCATTGTGAAAATGCTTAAAAGCACTAACGTAAGTCCTACTACTCCTATGTGGCAGTTAATGATGAAAAACATTTACCCGCTTGGATCATACCAGATAAATTCGCAGAATTTCATGTTGCAGGTTTGGTACTCAAACCCTGCAACCGGTGTAGATATACCTTACCTGCCGGTGGCATCGGGCCCTTTGAAGGGTAATTTACTATTACAAGTAATGGGCCTCGATCAGTTAGATGCAGAAGGTGATAAAGTTCCGGATGGAGTATTTGACTTTGTAAACGGAGTAACTATTGATGCTGCAAATGGTTTGGTAATATTCCCAAGCGTTGAACCCTTTGGTTCGTACCTGAGCAAAAAATTTGCTACCGATCATTATACTACTACCGATGCACAACCTTACATCTTTCAATCGTTGTATGACTCGGTATTAACGGCAGCGCAACAGCAGCCTAACCTTGACAGATATTGGATACGGGGCTCCTTCCAGTCCTCGGTCAGTTCCGACATATCGCTCGGTGCATTAAACGTGCCTCAGGGCTCGGTGTTGGTTACAGCAGGCGGAATAAAACTTACAGAGAATGTTGATTATACTGTTGACTACACATTGGGCCGCGTAAAAATATTGAACCAGGGCTTATTGAGTTCGGGCACGCCTATACAGGTATCGTTAGAGAATAATGCATTGTTCAGCATACAATCTAAAACCTATTTCGGGCAGCACTTCGATTACATGGTATCGAAAGATTTTAACCTTGGCGCTACGGTTGTAAATTATACCGAACACCCGCTTACACAAATTGTAAGCATTGGGCAGGAGCCTGTTTCAAATACCATGATAGGGCTTAATGAAGATTTTAAAACACCAGCACCATGGCTTACCGATGCAATAGATAAATTACCTTTTATAAGAACCAAAGCACCATCAGAAATTACTTCAAGCACAGAGATTGCAGCAATGATACCCGGCCACCCGGCATATATTGGTACCACAGGCAATGCTTACATTGACAACTTTGAAGGAAGCGAAAGTTTTATTGATATATCGCAACCCTATTCGTGGTCTATTGCCAGTATACCGCAAGGGCAGCCAACATTATTTCCGGAAGCTGCACCCATAAGCACCACCAATACTTCAGCAGGGTTTAACAGGTCGAAGGTGGCATGGTATGTAGTAGATCCACTCTTTCAACAGCAGACAGCAGGGCTAACTCCGGGTAGCGAAACAGCAACAGATATGTCTGACAACTTTAGCCGTATGATATTACAAACTGAAGTTTTCCCTAACGAGCAATCGGCTACAGGAACGCCGCTTAACCTTGCTGCGCTGAATGTTGGATTCTATCCGCAATACAGAGGGCCATATAACTATGATACTGCGAACGTAAATCCGGCGGATGGAACATTCCTGAATACTCAAGCCAAATGGGGCGGCATACAGCGGTCAATACAGGAGACAGACTTTGAAGCAAACAATATTGGGTTTATTGAATTCTGGATGATGGACCCGTATAACTCTGATAACAGTGCTACGGCTACAGGCGGCAACCTACAAGGGCCAAATAACAGCGGCTCATTATACTTCGATCTGGGTGATGTATCGGAAGATGTGATACCCGATGGGCTAAAAAGTTTTGAAAACGGATTACCCACCAATGCAGCCGATGCAGCCGATTCTACCAATATTAATAACCCATGGACACAAACAAAATGGGGGCATGTTCCGGTAAATCCTTCATTGGTAAATGCATTTGACAATAACACTGCATCGCGTCCATTTCAGGATATCGGGCTCGATGGTTTATCAGATGCACAGGAGCAGTCTTTCTTTGGTAAGTATCTGAATACAATGGCCAGGATGTACGGAACTTCTTCTGCCGCATATATAAATGCAAATAACGATCCATCATCCGACGATTACCATTACTACAGAGGAGATGATTATGACAATACTGCTAAAACTGTATTGAACCGTTACATGGCCTATAACGGAATGGAGGGCAACTCACCAACAGAAGGGCAATATGTAAGTCAAAACTCCGGTGGTTATCCTACAACACAAACCACCCTGCCCAATACCGAGGATATTAACCAGGATAATACTTTAAGTACCGATGAAACCTATTATGAGTACCAGGTAAAATTTGATAAAAGAGATATAAACCCCGCTAATGTGGGTAATAACTTTATTACAAATGCTTTTTTAGCGCCGGCTGCATCAACCCCCAATGGCAACAAGCAGGTTTACTGGTACCAGTTCAAAATTCCTATTTCGGAGTTTGTAACTAAGGTAGGCCCTATATCCGATTTTAAATCGATACGTTTTATACGTATGTATTTTAAAGGTTTTGATAAACCGGTAATGTGCCGCTTTGCAAAACTGGAATTAGTGCGTGATGACTGGCGCAAATTTTCAGGCACCCTATTAGCCCCGGGCAACTATTTGCCAAACAACAACAACCTTACCACATTTAATATGTATGGTGTTAACCTCGAAGAGAATGCCAGCCGTACACCTGTAAACTATGTAATTCCGCCGGGTATACAAAGGCAGTTGAATTTGCAATCTGCTAACCTGGTGCAGGAGAATGAAGGATCATTGGCATTACAACTTTGTAATTTGCAAGACGGTGATGCACGCGGTGTATATAAAAATGTGCAGCTCGATTTACGCGCTTACAAAAATCTGCAAATGTTTGTTCACTGCGAATCGGCTGACCCTGCACATTTATTAAAGACAGGAGATGTAACTGCATTCATCCGGATAGGAAGCGATTTTACAAATAACTACTACGAATACGAAGTGCCATTGCAGGTTACACCAACAGGTAGTTACAGTACCAATAATGCAAATGATCAGGAATCTGTTTGGCCACAGGCAAACCAAATGGACATTATACTTACCAACCTTGAGAATGCAAAACTTAAGCGCGATGCTGCAATGGGTAGCAATACGTCGGCATTGTCGCTTGAAATACCTTACACTGTTAAAGATGGCAACAATAATATAACCGTTGTAGGTAACCCTACCATTAGTAACGTGCAGGTAATAATGTTAGGTGTACGTAACCCCAAGCAAACATCATCATCAGTGGGGGATGATGGTCAACCTAAATGTACAGAAGTATGGTTTGATGAATTGCGCATGACCAATTTCTCTGAAAAAGGTGGATGGGCCGCTATAACAAGAGAAACAGCCAAACTGGCTGACTGGGGTACACTATCTGTAGCAGGAAACATTTCAACACCGGGGTTTGGAAGCTTAGAAACTACAGTGGGCAATTTGAGTCGTGAAACAGATGTTGGCTATACAGTTGCTACAAACCTTGAAATGGGCAAACTGCTTCCGCCAAGCTTGAACATAAGCATACCTACTTATTTAAGTTATGGGCGACAATATATAATACCTGAATATAATCCATTAGATCCTGATATTTTATTAAGCCAGTCGCTTGCTAATTTGTCGAAAGATTCGGCCAATAATTTAAGTAACGAGGTGTTGACAATAACCACCCAAAAAAGTGTGAACTTTACCAATGTGCATGTAAACAAGGGTAAAAATGCCAAGAAGAGCCATTTTTACGACATTCAGAATTTTGCAGCAACCTATGCCTATACCGAACAGGATCATACCGATATAAATACCATACACAGTTATACGCGAGACTATAAAGGTGCACTTACCTATTCCTATTCCTTCAAACCAAAGGCTATACAACCACTCATAAAATCAGAGTTCTTTAAAAAGAGCAAATACCTCGCTTTAATACGCGATTTTAATTTCTACCCAATGCCTGATAAATTGAGTGTATCAGCGAATATAGACAGAGGGTATAATGACTTTCAGTTACGGGTTATTATACCCGGGGCCGATATTGTATTGCCCGATGACGTGAGTAAAACATTTAACTTAATACGTAATTATAATTTTGTTTACCCAATTACAAAATCTATAAAGTTCGATTACACTGCCACCAACGATTCACGTGTTATGGAACCCGAGGGCAGGCCTATTACACAACAATCAGACAGGGATAGTGTAAAGCAGGCCTTTTTAACACGCCAGGAGAATACCGATTTTAAGCAAACTGAAAATTTAAGTTATGATATACCCATAAACAAACTGCCTTACCTCGATTTTATAACAGCAAGCGCACGCTATACCGCCAACTACGAATGGATGCACGCACCGTTTGCACAACCTGACCTTGGATCTACTATTCAGAATTCGAACACACAGCAAATAAACGGGCAGCTAAATATGACCATGCTTTATAATAAAATTCCTTTCTTTAAAAAATACCTGCAAGATGATAAACAAAAGCCCGGTGGTGGCAGGCCGCAGCCAGGCAGAACAGGCCCTTTGAACAAAGGCCAGAAACCTGTGGTGCAAACCCAACATACACTCGATAGCATAAAACGCGCAAACAGCGATACAACGCAAACAACAGGATACTATGTAACTAAATACCTTGCTCATTTAATTACTTCGGTAAAAAACATATCGATTACATACAGCAAAAACCAGGGCATGGTATTGCCGGGCTATAATGACTCTACACGCTTTTTTGGTATGGACGATCGCCATGGATGGATACCCGGACCAGCATTTGTATTTGGAGGCGGACAACAATTAGATACTATTCACTTAAAAAACCCGAATGGGACTTATTCAATCCACAGTGTTCCAAAATTTATTAAACAAGTGATACGGAATAAATGGATGGATACTGCAAGCAATATATATACACCATTTACTACTATATATACTGAAACATACAGCATACATGCATCATTAGAGCCTATACCCGATTTTAAATTAGACCTTACTGCTACACATACCAAATCGCAGACCACCAGTCAATTTATTCACGACTCGCTTGATGTGCCTAATAACGTTGAATACACTTTAATTAATGGATATACAGAGGCCGGTAATTTCAGCATGTCATATTTTATGCTGCCTACTATGTTTAAAGGCAATACCGCAGGCGATACACGTTTATTTGATGCTTACCTTAGCAACAGATCTATTATTTCCAGGAGACTTGGCCTGGCAAAAGGTAGTCAGTCAAATGGGTTTGTACCAACGCACGATACATTAGCAGCACATTACGACGGCTATAGTTTAACTTCTCAGAACGTAGCTATACCGGCATTTCTTGCCGCCTATTCAGGCAAAAGTGCAAGTACAATACCACTTACTGCATTCCCTGCAATACCATTCCCGAACTGGACCATATCTTATTCAGGCTTACCTAAACTTATTCCATGGATAAAGAATAATACGCAGAGTGTTACTATCAGTAGCGCCTATACTTCATCGTACAGTGTAGGAAGCTATAACTATAACCTATTGTATAATCAAGATCCAACTACTCCCTGGTCACGCAATATAAATGGCGATTTTATCCCTCAGGACCAAATACCATCGGTGGCGCTTACTGAACAGTTCTCTCCGTTGATAAAAATTGGCATTACGCTAAAGAGCAATATCATGTCGAATATTGAAATACGTACTGACAGGGAAATTGCTATGAATATGAGTGACCTGAGTATCAACGAAGTGCATGGGCAGGAATATATTGCTGGCTTGGGGTATAAAATTAAAAACGTTGTCTTCCCTATAAAAATAAGCAGCAAACCACTTAAGAATGATTTGACCATTAAAGTTGATATCTCGCTACGGGAGAATGAAACTATACTTCGTAATTCAGAGAACCTGTCGAACCAGGTTACAGGCGGAACATCTATCCTGTCAATCAAGTCGCAGGCGGAATACAATATAAACCAGCGTGTTAGTTTCAGGCTTTTCTTCGATAAGATTATTAACACCCCGTTCATCTCATCATCCTACCCTACTTCAACAATGGATGGAGGAATTGCTATCCGGTTCACGCTTTCGTAAAAGCCTTGTATTGCTTTACAGCAAAGGGAATGGAGTCCTGTTGAATTATCTTTGAAAAGTGCCCTTCTACGAATAACATATAAAAGGTTACGTTTTCCGGGCTGTTTTATTAAAAACATATTCACCAATATCCTTTAATCTAAACGATTTAGATGAATGCTGAATTATTTAACATTTTGCAACTGATTGATTTATTGATGGTTCTGCAAACAGGCTGAAATATGTGTAACCCCACACTATCTACATCGTTTAGATATAGAGAGGACTAACAAAGATTTTTACATGGAGCCTATAACTACCCTTACAGGATACATACTCAGCAGATTTTTGCACGGAATACGAATAGTGTTGCTTACAACAATTGCAGGTTTATTTATTTACCATACGAGTATAGCACGTAACATAAAAAATAAAGCACCGTCAACCGAAGATGCCGCAGCCGGTATCCGGGGCATACCTTCCGTAATGAACGAAAGCCTGGGTATGTCTCCGGAAAATTCCACACCGGATATGGCTTTTGAAAAAACAGCAAACAATAATGATGAAACAAAAAACTACAACACACATCAAAACAACTACGAACAACTTAAGGCCCCTACTTCAATAAATGAAATTGCAGCACACCCTTTTACCACTCAAGCAGGCAAGCCCCAACCGGGCGAAGAGATAGAGATTGCCTCTATTAAGCTGCAAGCTTACCATATACTGTTTACTGTTCAGCAAAAAACCGGTGCATCTGATGCAGAGATGAACCTCTTCCAAAACTATTACTACGATAAATTATTTGCCAGCGATGTAAGTACATTCTGGAAGCAAGTAGAGAACAAACAAATTGTAACAGATGCCGATATTCAGAAATATGCCCAACAGAAAATTGATGAATATGTAAACTTGTTCATTGTATTTAGGGGAATTGAAAAAGATTACCCAAGCAGCATTACTGAATACAGCAGCCATAATACACACGCGCCAATGGCAGCATGTAACCCGGGTTGCGATAATATAGGTTTTGAAAGCGGAAACCTGAATGCATGGAGCGCATATTATGCTCAAAATACATCAAGTACAAGCACATTTTCTACCACAACACCTACAGGTGGCGCATGTGGTGCAGTTCAACGGTCTGCCTTAGACCCTAATACAAATACTTACCAGGTCGCTATGACATCGGGTGCAGGTACTGACCCCGTTGCCGGTTCGCTGATACCAGTAGTTTGTCCTACCGGCGGTTCTTACTCCTGCCGTATTGGCGATAGCACGCGCAACGGTGCACAGATAGGTATTTTAGAGCAAAGCTTTAATGTTACCAAAGCAAATGCAAACTTTACTTATATGTATGCAGTAGTATTGGAAAACCCAAACCATGCATACACACAACAACCTTATTTCAATGTACAAATGCTCGACCAGAATGGCAACCCTATACCAAACTGCGGTAGTTATTCTGTAGTATCGGGTCCCGGTTTGCCCGGCTATACTCCTATATATTACCCAAGTGATAACGATACCGTTTACTGCAAACCATGGACCACGGTGTATGTGCCATTACAAGCATACATTGGCCAATGCGTAACTATAGTTGTAACTGTGTCTGACTGTTCTTTAGGCGGACACTTTGGTTATGCCTATTTCGATGCAACCTGTTTAGCAGGTATCATTACTTCTTTACCTACTCTATGCAACAATATTGCAACCTTAACTGCCACTGCTCCTGCAGGTGCATCTACCTATAACTGGATGGGGCCATGTATAGTTGGCCCTACAAATCAGCAAAGCATAACAGTAAGTTGCCCCGGTGTATATAAGGTAGCCATTACCAGTGTTATAGGCAGCAGTTGTTCCGATACTATTGTAGATACAGTAACAGGCAGCATAGCTCCTACAGTATCTGTAACACAGCCCGGAACCAACATAAGCTGCTTTGGCGGAAGTAATGGTACTGCTACGGCTGCCGGAAGTGGTGGTGCTGGTGCGTTCACATATCTATGGTCGCCAAGCGGATCAACAAATGCAACAGCAACCGGTTTATCTGCCGGTACATATAGTGTAACCGTAACCGATGCAAATGGATGTAAAACAACTGCAACAACAACCCTTATACAACCTACAGCATTAAATATTACTACCGCAAGCACTCCTGCAAAATGCAATGGTGGTAATTCAGGCAGTGCGAGCATTAATGTAAGCGGAGGTACAACACCTTATACTTATTCATGGACACCAAATGTGGGTAATGCAGCCACAGTAAATAATCTTAGTGCAGGCACATATACTGTAACCGTTACTGATGCACACAGTTGCACTCAAATTGTGAATGTAACAGTTACCCAACCTACGGCATTATCGTCAAGTGTTTCAGCAACACCTGCAAGCTGCAATGGTGGCAACAATGGTTCGGGTGCAGTAGTAATTAACGGTGGAACACCGCCTTACAATTATAGCTGGGCACCAAACAGCGGATATACTTCTTCAGCTACTAATCTTATTTCGGGCACTTATACCATAACATCAGCAGATGCTAACGGATGCCCTATAATCTCTACACTAAATGTTGCAGAGCCAAGCGCTATTACTACTTCTGCATCTTCATCAGGTGCAAGTTGTTATGGCGGTATAACAGGTAGTGCAACGGTTATTGCAAATGGCGGAACATTGCCTTATACTTATTCATGGGCACCTTACGGCGGAAATAGTTCTGTAGCAAATGCTCTTAGCGCAGGCACATATACAGTTACTGTTACCGATGGGCATAATTGCAAGAATACAACTACTGTTCCCGTAACGCAACCTGCAATATTAGGCGCATTAAACTTCTCTTCGAATGTTAGTTGCAGTGGCGGAAACAACGGCACAGCAAAAGTAATTGCCACAGGCGGTATTACGCCTTATAGTTATGCGTGGTTACCAAATGTGAGTGTAACCGACAGCGCTAAAAATTTACCTATAGGAGTTTATGCAGTAATAGTAACCGATGCACACAATTGCAGCACGACAGCAACTATAAATATTGTACAACCAAGCTTGGTAATTGCAACACAAGGGCCTTCTAGTAATATTAGTTGTAATGGCGGAAATAACGGAAGCACATCTGTGGTAGCAATAGGCGGAGTACCTCCTTATACCTACGCATGGTCTCCTAAAGTCGGAACAAGTTTTGCAGCCAATAATTTACCGGCCGGTACATATACAGTAACTGTTACCGATGCACACAACTGCCCTGCAACAGTAGTATCAACCATTACACAACCACCAGTGCTTACTGCAAACGTAAAATCATTTACCAATGTAAATTGTTATGGCGCAAATAACGGAAGTGCAGTTATTAATGCAGCAGGCGGAGCAGGTTCTTACACTTATTCATGGGTGCCCAAAGTGAGCAATACAAACTCTGCAAATAATCTTAAAGCAGGTACATATACCGTTACAGTAACCGATGGAAATGGTTGCACCACCAATACCATAGTAACCATACAACAACCTACTGCAGTTGCCGGTAATATAGTTTCAACCAGTAGTATCAGTTGCTACGGTGGCACCAATGGTTCTATTAAAATAGCTGCAACAGGCGGCACACCTGCGTATACTTATTCCTGGAAGCCTAATGTAAGTAATGGTGTATCTGCAAGTAATCTTCCCGCCGGATCTTACACAATAACTGTTACCGACGCTAACGGATGCCCCAATACAATAAACACTACACTTAGTCAACCTAAAGCAATTGTTGCTACAACTACTATACAACCACCTACCTGTAATGGCCTGCAAAATGGCTCAGCATCAGTAACCGTATCGGGTGGTGTGCCTCCTTATAAATATGTTTGGGGCACTTCCAATCCTACATACACGTATTATATAAATAATATTGGTGCTGGTACATATACAGTTTTAGTAAGCGATGCCAATGGTTGTACTAAAATAGATACCGCAAAAGTCACACAGCCTTTTGCACTTATTGCCAGCATTGTAAATACAACTAACCCTATTTGCTATGGCGATACCAATGGTTCTACCAGTGTGTATGTAAGCGGAGGAACATTACCCTACACTTATTCATGGAACACAACACCAAAACAAACTAGTTATACAGCTTCTAAATTAGGAGCAGGTACCTACACCGTAAATGTAGTTGACGCTAATAATTGCCCTATAACCAAGATAGTAACCCTTACACAACCTACACAGGTTGTTACGCAAGCAACAGCACCTGACAGTATTTGCAGCGGCACTACAGTTACTATTGTTGCTTCAGCTTATGGAGGAAACGGAACATATAACTACCAATGGAGTACAGGCACTGGTTCTATTGCCACACAAAACGTTACACCAGTAAATACTACTACCTATACTATTACAGCAATTGATGGCAACGGATGTATTGGTAAGCCTGCAACGGTAACTATACATACCTGGAACCTCGGCCCTGCAAATGTTACCGTAAGCCCTGCACAAACCATCTGCCAGGGCGATTCAGTAACACTTTCTGCAACTGTTACTAACGCCAATTCGGGCAGCGTAAATATTCAGTGGAACAATGGCTTTAATGGCACAGGTCCATTTAAATTACTACTCCATAATGATACATCATTTACAATAACCGTAACCAACCAATGTGGAAGCATGGTAGTAAAAACCATACCTGTAACTGTACATCTGTTGCCTATAATAAATATACCTGTTCAAAGTTCAGCATCATGCAGAGGCGTTACATTTACTTATCACGATTCGTCTGCGGCAAATAAAGGCGCTAACTATTTATGGAACTTTGGTGACAGCGCTACAGGCAACACAAATCCAATATCACACATCTATACACAAACAGGCACTTATACTATAACTGTACTTGTTACTTCTACCCAGGGTTGCAGCAGCAGAGATACTACCACGGCAAACGTTACCGTGTACCCAACTGCAAAGGCTAAGTTTACCGAAGACCCTAATGAAGCACCTATTTCTAATCCTATTATTTCATTCATTGATGGTTCTGTAAATACAACTTCATGGATGTGGGATTTCGGAGATAGAAAAGGCAGCACATCTATTTCGTTTGAAGAAAACCCAATACATACTTATGCCGATACCGGAACATATGTTGTTCACCTTTATTCAAATAACAAATACGGTTGTGCCGATACGGCAGACCATGTAGTTCGTATCGACCCAGAGTTTACCTTTTATGTTCCTGATGCATTCAGCCCTAATGGCGATGGTGTAAACGATTACTTTACCGGAAAAGGTATTGGAATAATTGCCTTCGATATGGTTATATATGACCGTTGGGGTATGTTCCTGTTCGAAACAACCGACATTAACACGGGATGGGATGGTACAGTAAATGGAGGCACAAAAATATCACAGGAAGATACTTATGTATATATAATTAAAGTAACCGACTTTATGCACAACGTTCATTCTTACCTAGGTTCGGTAACCATCATAAAATAAATTCTTTCGGCCCACTGTCGCTTCCCACCTCTCTGCTTTAATTAGCAGGGAGGTTTTTTTAATAATTCAAGCAAGGGTTGTTTAAAACTAATTTACTATTTTATTACATATAGTTAATTTTAAGACTAATTTTGTAATGGGCATGCTCTTTGAAATAATAAACCGCTTTTTACCTGATTATTTTTGTAAAGGAGAAGAAAAAAAAGCTCTGAACCGCCAAAAACCGCCAGTTTCCGCCAATTATATGGAAGAGATACTTCGACAGGCTCAGTATGACAATAAGGGGTATACAAAAAAACAAAAATATTTTAAGTGTTTTTATTGATAACCAATAAGTTGAGGTGTAATAGGGTGGTAAAAGTGTCCACCCCCTCTATTAAGACTTACCTATAACTCCCGCCTTTTGCATATCGTCTATGCGGACCTCGAAGTCTTTGAAAAGATCTTGTTGATTAAAACTCCGCGTAAGTAATATTAGTTTTTGCATAGTTTGACTTACCTGTTGTCCTTCGTAGCTGTAATAGTTGCGGGAGTCGCTAGCCAGAGTATTAAAGTATCTGAGCTTGCTTTCTCCTTCGTCAAACATCTTTTTTGCAAGCGTATTTGCCTGTGCATCTTTTCCTAATTCATAATAACAATAAGCAATAAGCACCATAGGCGAATCATAAGGATAGCTCTTATCGGGTATGGAATCAATACAGATGTTAAGTACTTTCAAAGCAGAATCTTTTTTATTCTGATCAATAAGCGATTGTGCCAACGTACCGATGTTATTCCTTAATTGCATAGCCATTCTTCGGGCATTCTCATCTAAATATACACCCGAGCCCATATTACCCCAACGGAATTTATTTACTACGTTATCGTACATAATATCAATACCTACGCGAGTTTCAGCACCCAAGTCGGCAGTATGATTCTTTAATGGCACCAAATGATATGCCAGGCCTTCTAACTGAAAGTATTTCTGCATGCCCATATATGCATCGGCACCTGCAAAGGTGGTAAAGTAAATGGGCCTGCTCCAGTCATCGTGTGCGAGTATATCCATTACTATCATCGTATTCTTATCGATGTAATTCCCGGGTATAGTCCACTCAATAGCAGGAACTATGCTATCGGTAAGGGCAGTAGGTACAACATTATTTTTCAGTATTTGTTGCCTATCTATTTTCAGCGCCATGTGCTTTGATGGAATATAGTTCAGGAATTTTCCGTTGCCCATCTCTAACTTATACTTTTCACTATCGCTACTTGCAAACCTCATAGCATCACGCACATCAATACTACTATCGGTTCTGTTTAGCACTAAAAGGTAATCGCGGGTTCCATCGACGTATTGATCATGAGTCATCGCAAAAGGTAATGGAGCCGATTTGTAGGTTCGCAGTTTCATCTGATCGATATACCAGCTGCCGGCAAGCAAGCTAAGGTTACACACGCGCACATCGGTACGTATGCTCTCTACTTCCTGCGCATACCACAAAGGGAATGTATCATTATCTCCATTACAAAACAAAATGGCATTGGGTGCACATGATTCGAGATAGTCGATGGCCATATCGCGGCATATATAATGGCCCGAACGGTCATGATCGTCCCATTCGGCATGAGCCATTATAATTGGGACAGTCAAACAAAGCAATGTAGAAGCAACAGCAACACCTTTTACATTGTTATTTTTTACTACTTTCTCAGTTATGAAATCTGCAATTGCCATTACACCCAAGCCTATCCAAATTGCAAATGCATAAAATGCCCCAACATAGGAATAGTCCCTTTCGCGTGGCTGGTAAGGCGTTTGGTTGAGATACAGAATAATGGCAAGCCCAGTGAAAAAGAAAAAGACAACAACCACTAAAAAGTTAGCGCTATCCTTCCTGAATTGGTAAATGAAGCCAAGCAAGCCAAGCAGTAATGGCAAACCATACATTACATTTCTTGCTTTGTTATTGGCATACTCAGCAGGAACATTCTGCTGCGGAATACCTAAGAGTGAGTCGATGAATGAAATACCTGTTATCCAGTTGCCATGCAATTTATCATCGCTATCATAACCTTGTATGTCGTTCTGCCTGCCACAAAAATTCCACATAAAGTATTTCCAAAACATAAAGTTTACCTGATACCGGATAAAATACTTTATGTTATCGAGGTAAGTTGGTTTCTCCACAATCCGCTTTTGCCCGCCTTTATCTACATATAATATGCGCTCTGCATTTGTATCGCCCCAGTTCTTGTATCCATCAGGATGTCCCTCGTTGCCATCATACATTCGCGGGAAGAAAGTACAAAAACGCGAATCGTACTTCGGCACTGCGTTCTTCATATCATTCGTAACAATGTACTTTCCGGTTTTTTCATCTTTCGTGTACACAGGGTCTCCATCTTTGTAAGGAGTAGCAGTATCGAGCGGGGCATTATAATATTGGCCATAAACTAAAGGCCAGTCGCCATACTGCTGCCTACCCAGGTAAGCGTGCAGGTTAATAGCATCGCTGGGGTGGTTCTCATCCATAGGTGTATGGGCATTGGACCGGATAACCAAAATGAGGAATGAAGAATAACCTACGATAAGCATAGCAAATGATAGAATGGCCATATTCCAACCGGGTTTCTTAAACCGCCTGGTAATAAATAATCCCGCAAGTATTATAACAGTAAGTGTGATAGCATAAATAATGATACCAGAGTTAAAGTGCATGCCTTGTTTGTTCACGAAGAATATTTCGAACGAGGCAGCCCATTGCAATATGTAAGGAATAATAACCGCTTGTATAGAACCTAATAAAACAACTGCTATTATACCCGCTAAAATAGCTCCCTGTTCCCTTGGGTTTCGGGTAATGAAAGAAGTAAGTCGAAAGTTGATACCATTGGGATAACGTTTGAAATAATATACAAATACCACAGCAGGAATAGCAAGCAGACAAAGTAAATGAACACCTATGGATAAGCCAATGAGATAAAAGGTTAGCACAATCCATCTTTCTGCATTATGTTCTGATCTTTCCCATTTGGTTATGCACCAAAAGACCAAAGCCGTAAAGCACGATGACATAGCGTAAACCTCTCCCTCTACTGCTGAAAACCAGAAAGAATCGGTAAACGTATAGGCTAATGAACCTATTAAGCCGGCACCCAATATGGCATACATCTTACCATCAGTAATGCTACCTTGCTTTTGTACCAGTTTTTTGGCAAACCATGTAATAGTCCAGAAGAGGAACATAATGGTTAGTGCACTGCAAGTGGCTGAAACACGGTTTATATAGGGTGCTACCTTATGTACATCGCTAAAGGTTAATAGTGATACTAAATGAGCTATTAATTGTAGAAAGGGAGCACCGGGTGGGTGGCCTATTTGTAGCTTATAATCTATAGAAATGAACTCGCTGCAATCCCAAAAGCTGGCTGTAGGCTCGATTGTAGCCCAATATACCCAGGCTGCAATAAAAAACACCAATAGCCCCAAGAGGTTATTATAACGGGCATATTTGGGTGAAAATAGCTGCTGGGAGCCGTTTGACATTGAAAAATTGGGAATTTGAGCGAAAATAGCAAATAATAAGGGGTTGGGAGGGAGTTTGGTGGCACGAAATATTTTTTATCTTTGCGCTCCCTTTGAAAGTTCATTATTTGATTGCCCGATGGTGTAACTGGCAACACGTCTCCCTTTGGAGGAGAAGAGCCCTGGTTCGAACCCAGGTCGGGCAACGTTAAAAAGCCTTAACTCATCAGTTGAGGCTTTTTTCATTTCACCACTTTAATTGCTGCTATAAAGACCTAAATTTGTAATGGCTAAGCATTGTTAACGCTTTAAAAATGAGAAAGAGCTTTCTTCTATTTTTTATCTTTCTACTAAGCCTCTGTTCTAACGCTCAAATTCGGATTGCCTTTGGCCCTTCGGCAATGAGCACCGCTGAAGAGACAGAAGAGCAAATGAACAAACTCTTAAAGAAGAGCTATATACTTACCTTCTATTATACAGGTGATAGTATTGCCGACAGCATTTTACTACATGATGTAATATTGATCAATGCTGATTATACATCTTATTGCATGCTTTATAAAGATGATACTACAAGAGTAGCTATTGCCATAACAAAGCTTGGTACAAAAAAAGGATATGAGGTAAAGGCTTTTTGGAAAAATAGAAATGTAAAACGAACTTCTTTGTATAATAGCTCTCTAGCACCATCGGGCAAATGGATAGAATACTATCAGGACAGGTGGTTAAAGCTAATAGGGAAATACATAAACGGTAAAAAGACCGGAAGATGGAAGTATTGCGACGACAATGGCAATACAACCCTTATAGAACACTATAAGAATGGGGAAAGTATAAAGTAGCTTCCTAGGTTTCGTAATAATATATTGAGCCACCTCAATTTTGCTGATAGCTTTGAATTTCGTACCTTTGGTAGTAGTTGATGAAGTATTAGCGGCAAAACTTATAAAACATTATGATGTTACGCAGAGGAAATTACAAAACAAAAGCACTTTTTGCCTTTGTTGTTTCTTTTGCCTTGATTGGTGTTTATTCGTGCACCAAAGCATCTTCAGACCAGATAAATAGTGGTACTGCAAGTACTACATCACCCATACCTGCATTTAATGTAACTGTAAATGGAACCGACCCCGGCAGTTGGACCGTAACAGGAAGCGTAAGTTCAGGTTTCATTATTATTGATGGTTCGGCACCCGGTGGTGTAACAGTTGGGCTTCAGATATCTGCCACATCAACCGGCACATACAAGCTTGGCAGTTCTTCCGGCAATTCCGGGGTTTATGGAACATCAGGCCCTACTACTTCATATGGCACCACAGGTAAATCTCCTTATACCGGCACATTACTTATTTCGGCATACAATTCCACAACAAAACTAATATCTGGTACTTTTAGCTTTGAAGCACAGAAAAACTATCCCGATACACTTGGTGTAGTTAAAGTTGCAGGAGGTAGTTTTTCGAACGTATCCTGGTAAGCCTTCTGGTTACAATCAGGTCATTACCTTATGAATACGGCACAATGGTATTCCAAGCCCTTGCTTTAGTATTACTCTATTATCAGTAAGCGCCCAAATAGTTGTTTCAACCTGGCGCACGTTTTCACCATCTTCAAATATTATCTTCACCTTACCTTTATGTATGTTGCCAAGCAACAGGCCACGGTGCAAGTCAGCCATCCTTTGCCCGATTTCGAGGGCAGATTTAAGAACTTCTTTTAAAGGGAAACGAAGCTGGGAAATACTTTCCTTTTCTATAGCTACGGGAGTATCGCTTATTATCATGTGAGGTTATTTATGAGGTTACTCAATGGTGTACGAAGGCAACGGAATTTTGTTGCACTATGTTACTAACACCTGTTAACAACCTCAACTACCAGCCACTGGCAAGCACATCTGCCAAATGCATGGTTTTAATATCCATGTTTTGCTTTTTAATATACCCATCAAGGTGTAGCAAGCATGATTGATCGGTTGAAATAAGATATTGTGCACCTGTATCCTGAGCATGTTTTACTTTATCGGAACCCATACCCACGGCTATCGGTTCGAATTTAGAAGAGAAGGTGCCGCCAAAACCGCAGCAAGTTTCTGTGTCTTTCATTTCCACTATTTCGAGCCCTTGTACATTTTTCAATAAGGTACGGGGTTCTTGCTTTATCTTGCATTCGCGCAATGCAGCACATGAATCGTGATACGTACCAATACCATCAAGCTTAGCGCCCAGATTGGTTACTTTTAATATGTTCACCAAAAAACTGCTGAACTCATGAATATTCTTAGCCAACTGCTTGTATTCATTATGCAGGGCAGAGTTGTAAAACATTTCGGGGTAGTAGTTCTTTATCATACCCACGCATGATGCAGAAGGACAAACTACATACCTGTCCTGATGAAATTCCTTAATAAATTTCTCACCGACAACTTTTGCTTCTTCCCAGTAACCCGCATTAAAAGCAGGCTGGCCACAACAAGTTTGTTCGGGGTTATAATTCACATCACAACCCACCTTCTCTAACACCTTAACCATGTTCATTCCCGCTTGCGGAAACACCTGATCTATAAAACAGGGTATAAAAATATCTACAATCATTGCTTTCTAATAGGATTACAAAGGTATGTATGTGAATATGTTAAGGCCATAATTGAATTAAAAAGTTTTAAACACTTTCATCACTTATCAAAAACTCATTTACAGCATTAAAAAACTCCACTGGCTTATCTGCATGCACCCAATGCCCTGCACCAGCTATAGTAACTAATTTAGCATTTGAGAACATAGAAGTAATAAGCTTTATATCGGCTGGAAATATATAATCTGATTTTTCTCCTTTTACAAATAGCGCAGGTATTTCAATAGGGTTAGCTGGCATTGGAATTACCTCTCCTACTATTTTTATATTCTGCTTTATTACCTCGTAATTAAACTTCCATGCCAGTTTCTGTTCCTCGTTCCAGTGTAAATTCTTCAACAGAAATTGCCTTGTACCAAAATCCTGAATACGAGGAGTTAAAAGAACATCCACCTCCTTACGGGTTTTAACTGCGCTTAGGTCAAAGCTATCAATAGCATCGATTACAAATTGGTTGGTAACAGGATATTTTTTAGGACCAATATCTACCACAACTAATTTCTCTACTTTTTCCGGATGGCGAACAGTAAGTTGCATAGCTACTTTTCCTCCCATAGAATGGCCAAGCAATATTGCTTTGTCAATACCCTCATCCTGCATCAACTCTTTAATATCTTCACTCATTACTTCATAGTTCCATTCGCTGCTATGCGGCGATTGCCCATGATTGCGCAGGTCAATAAAATAAACAGTGAAGTGTTCGGCAAACTGCTTGCCAAGCGTTTGCCAATTATCAGCAGAGCCAAAAAGTCCGTGAAGAATAAATAGAGGTTTGCCGTTGCCTAGCTTTCGATACGCCAGTTTCATAAATTACTTTAGCTGCCTGAGGTAGAGTTGTATGGTATTTTCGAGCCCGAGGTAAAGTGCATCAGCTATTAGGGCATGGCCAATAGATACCTCTAGCAGGTGAGGGATATTTTTATGAAAGTACGCAAGGTTATCTAAATTCAAATCGTGGCCGGCATTAATACCCAGTCCATATTTATGCGCCCGGTGTGCTGCTTTATTATAAGCCTCGATAGCTGCTTCGGGATTCTTGCTATAATTTTTGGCATACGCCTCAGTATACAATTCAATTCTGTCTGTACCAACTGCCGCCGCACCTTCTATCTGGTCAAGGTCGGTATCAATAAAAATAGATGTACGTATACCTTGCTTTTTCAATGAGTCGATAACTTCTTTCAGGAATGCTTTATTCTCAATAGTATCCCAACCAGCATTCGATGTTAATGCATCGGGGGCATCGGGTACTAATGTTACCTGATTCGGCTTTACATCCTCTACCAAGCTTAAAAACTCTTTCGAAGGATATCCCTCAATATTAAACTCTACCGAAAGTAATGGCTTCAAATCCTTTACATCCTGATATCGAATGTGCCGTTCATCAGGGCGCGGATGGACTGTTATGCCCTGTGCACCAAATCGTACACAGTCTTGTGCTGCCTTTAACAAATCGGGCATATTGCCACCACGTGCATTACGCAGCAAGGCTATTTTGTTAATGTTTACGCTAAGTTTTGTCATAGTTTAGTTGCCTGATGAAACATACGTTTCGGTATAAATTGTACTACCCTGTGCCAGTTGGTTTGCTTTAATCAAATATATGTAATCTGCCGGTGAATATAGAGAATCTCTTATAGGTGGCCCAGGGTCAAAACCAATTGTACCACCAGACGATGACAGATTAATTATCTCTTTATAAATACGACCTATGTGTGTAGCATATACTTCCAGGAAGAACTGATGTGTGATTAAATTGATAATGCGATCAGAATCCTGTAAAACAGTAACCGTTGAATCGAAATTATGCCAGTTTAAATAAGTAGGGGTATTAACTGATGTGTACTGAAAGTTTGTTTGGTTCCAGTCAGGAAAAACTGCATTACTACCTGCACTATTATTAAAAGCACCTCCATTCCATGAAGCATTGGTTGCTATAGGAAATGTAAGCTTAACATACTTTATTCCATCTTCTGTCCTAAGTGCTTCAGTTGCTGTAAGACTACCGGTGTATGTTTTCTGATAGGCCCATACAGAATCTGGCAACGTTCTTTTATATCTTACAATAACCTGCGTTCTTGCCCCCGTATTGTCGGTATAGAATGAATCTATTACTTCTTTTATCTGGTAATTAAATGTATCAGCATGGTTTGCAATTAGTGGATTAACATAAACAGAATCCACATTATAAATTACCCAATGGCCAACATTGTTTGGAAAATAGTCGTAGCCCTGATAAATGTAACCGGGTTTATCTTTTTTGCAGGATATAAATACGAACGCTATAACAATACTCAAAAAGTAATATGTTATAGTTCTTCCTTTCATTTTGGCTGTAATTCAATAAAGCCTCCACCAAGCAAATCTTCGCCTTCGTAAAACACAGCAGATTGCCCCGGTGTTATTGCCTTTACTTTTTTATGGAACAATACTTTTATCTTTCCGTCAACCTCATTAATAGTTGCAGGTGCGCCTACATCCTTATAACGTATTTTCGTATGCGCTTGCATATCCGGAGTTATCTTATCATACTTAACTAAGTTATAACGCCCAACGGTCATGCTTTGCTTTTGCAATTCATCTTCGGTACCTAATATAACCGTATTGGTTTCAGGTATTACTTCTGTAACAAACAAAGGATGCCCGACTGCTATGTCAAGGCCTTTACGTTGGCCAATGGTATAAAACGGATAGCCTTTGTGCCTGCCTATTTTAGTGCCGTCAGCAAGCAAAAAATCACCTTCGTTAAATTTATCTTCTCCTTCCCTTCTTTTCAAAAAGGAACGGTAATCGTTATCAGGTATAAAGCATATTTCGTAACTCTCGCTTTTCTTCGCTAATTCCGAATAGCCCCTTTGTTCAGCCAATGCACGTATTTCGGGTTTATGAAAATTGCCTAAAGGAAACATGGTCCTCTTTAAACTATCTTGTGTAAGGCCCCATAATACATACGATTGGTCCTTATTATGATCAATACCTCTCGATACAACATACCTTCCATTTTCAGGCCTTACGCTGGCATAGTGGCCGGTAGCAATAAACTCGCATTCCAGCATATCAGCACGCTTGAGCAATGCCTCCCATTTGATGTAAGTATTGCAAAGCACACAAGGGTTAGGTGTGCGGCCTGCCATATATTCGCTTGCAAAATTGTTGATAATGCTATCGCCAAACTCACCACGCAGGTCGAGTATATAATGCGGAAAACCACATTTTACAGCCAAATGGCGGGCATCGTTAATAGAATCGAGACTGCAACAGCCTGTTTCTTTTTTATTACCACCCGATGAAGCATAATCCCATGTCTTCATGGTAATGCCAATAACCTCGTAGCCTTGTTCGTGTAATAACAAAGCTGCTACAGAGCTATCAACTCCTCCGCTCATAGCAACTAAAACTCTCCCTTTCTTACTCATATCAAGTGTAAAGATACGTCATTTTGCAGTTTAATAGTCAGGAATAAATCATTGTCCACCACTATATTCTGGCTTCAGTAACTCTAAATAGGAGGGTTGACAAAGGTTGACACTTTTTGGCATGTCAACCCTAATATAGTATTGATTTACAATAGTTTAGCTGTAAATAAGGCCAAAAGCGCGTCAACCCATGATAAGTAATTGATTATGAATATGTTTACTGATTTTTGGGCTGCCATGCACACATTTTTACGAATAATAATTTGTTCTCAGCGAATACTCATTGGGCATTGATCAATCGCTTTATACAATGAACTTTGTAGTAGATGTATAGAGAGCTTGACATAGTGGAAGGTTGCAAAGCCGGTAAAAAAGAATTTCAAAAAGAGCTGTACAGGCTTTTTTCGCGAAAGATGTATAACGTTTGTCTGCGCTATTCCGACAACAGAGAAGAAGCGGAAGATATTTTGCAGGAAGGTTTCATAAAAGTATTTAATAATATTGACCAATACAAAGGCTCCGGTTCATTCGAAGGTTGGATATGCAAGATAATGAAAAACTCTGCCTTAGAAGCTTTACGTAAAAAGAAGTTCTTTCAATCGGGCAATGTAGAATACCTGGAGGATACGTATCAAAGTGATTATGATGCGCATAGTAAAATGTCGTTAAAGGAATTACTACTGACTATACAAGAATTGCCTGAAGGTTACAAATCAGTATTTAACCTGTATGCTATTAATGGCTATAAGCACAGAGAGATTGCTTTAATGCTCAATATTTCTGAGAGCACATCTAAATCTCAGTTTTTAAGAGCACGTAATTTGTTGCGAAACAAACTGAAGAATCAAGCTTTTTCTTATTCTGCTTCTCCTAAGCTTTACGTTGCGTAATTTTATCTAGACAAAGACTCTTTTACTTTTCTTCCTGACTGAGGATCGAGCCACTTATATACAAGGAAATAATTTGGGTACATCATATCGTAACCTGCACATTCAAAACTGACTTTAATTTCAGCGTTCTCTTTTATTATGTAAGTCAGGTTTATATTACGTACACCTTTTATCAATTGCGGGATTTTTCTTGAATTATATAGTGTATCTCCCGTACCATCAGGATAAGATACAATGATACTAACTGTCGCACCATTTAATGCTTGTGAGAGCTCCCAATAAATTTTCTCAACAAAAAGATACATCATTTTTTTATCTGGATTTTTAAAGGAGATTATATTGTTGAACTTTTCCTTTTTCTGTTCCATATCACTTGCTTTAAATTGAAATGATCTTCTTTTAAACAGAACTATCTTAGTTGCGTTTGATGTATTTAATTTGGCCTTCTTATTTTCAGGAATTGCTTTTGAAGGAGAGAATCTGTTTTTCATACAAAAAAATTAAGGTTTCTAATAAATACGAATATAGTAAGAACAACACAGAGCATGTAAATAAAAAAGCCCCACATTTCTGCAGGGCTTTCTATAAAAGGCTTCTCTGATTACTTGCTCTTATTCAAAACTTCATCGATCATACCATATTCTTTAGCTTCCTGCGCGGTCATCCAATAATCCCTGTCGCTATCAGCATATACCTTATCATAGGTTTGGCCCGAATGCTTTGCAATAATATCATAAAGTTCTTTCTTCAACTTCATGATTTCCTTTGCGGTAATTTCAATATCCGATGCCTGGCCTTCTGCTCCGCCCATAGGTTGGTGAATCATTACACGTGCGTGTGGCAGTGCAGTTCTTTTTTTAGCAGCGCCTGCACACATTAATACAGCTCCCATACTGGCAGCCATACCGGTACAAATAGTTGCCACATCGGGCGATACATATTGCATGGTATCGTAAATGCCTAAGCCTGCATAAACTGAACCACCGGGAGTGTTGAGGTAAATAGAAATATCTTTTTTAGCGTCAGCCGAATCAAGGAACAAAAGTTGTGCCTGAATAATATTGGCAACTTCATCGTTGATAGGCGCACCTAAAAAAATGATCCTATCCATCATAAGGCGAGAAAACACGTCCATTTGAGCAACGTTTAACTGGCGCTCTTCAATAATAACCGGCGATACCCAATTAGTGGGCATAGATGTAAAGTTGCGGTTAAAATAGCCTGAATACCTGTCGTAGTTAGCTCCGCTGATGCCCTGGTGCTTTACATCGAACTTGCGAAATTCATCTTGTTTAAACATATCAATGGTTTTTAAATTAGTTTTTACTTAGTACCTTCCATTAGTTTTTCAAATTCGTCACGCGATACTTCTTTATTTTCAACTGTATAAGTCTTTTTAAGAAGCTCAAGCAACTTCATATCATACAGACGTTCGTAAATACGATTTACTTCTTTTTCATCTTTTAATACCCTGTGTGCCATAGCATGAACCTGTTCTTCGGTACCGCTTTGGCCCATATAACCATGCACAAGTGCGTGGGTATAATCAATTACTTCCTGTTGGGTTATACTAATGTTGTTGTCTTTAAATATTTTATCCTCGATCAATCTCCATTTAAGCGATTGCGAATAAACCTCGAATTCAATATTCAGTTGTGCATCATCCAAAGGTGCAGCTTGCCTCATGTTCAGCCATTTCTTCAGGAATTCCTTAGGCATTGTTATGGTTGTATTCTGCATTAAATACTCCACCATTTCATTCTGCATCTTGCGGTCGGCTTGCGGGCCATACACCGAAATAAGTTCCTGTTTTATACGGTTACGGAAATCTTCTACGTTATTTACTTTGCCCGAGCCATATATTTTATCCCACCATTCCTGGTTAACATCGGCTGGTATAAT